>CAYZWL010000006.1:0-83203 GCA_964482195.1 uncultured Alteromonadaceae bacterium
GAATCACCGAAGGGTCGGATGAGATTCAGTTGCGGAAGATTGCGGGCACACTGCTGGGGTATCTAAAATAAAAAAGGGGCCCCGAAGGACCCCCCGTTTGCGCTCGTTGTGCCGTCTTACCCGGACGGCGTAGCTCTTGCTTATCGGGTCGCTACCTGCCCGTCGACATCTCCACCACCGAGTGCTGCGAGTGCTTCGTATGAGCCCTCGGTAGCTGCAAAGGTTTCGAGATCCTGGCCGTTGCACTGGAAGCTTTCACGCAGGAATCGCATAGCATGGGTCTTCTGGTGACGTGGCACAGCGTTGCGCAGGGCGCGACGAACATCTTTGCCGTTGTCTTCCATGATGGCTTTGCAGATCTTGACCGCATCGCGGTCACCTTCGAACTTCACGTCTGCTTGGCTGGGGACGGCTACCAGTGCGGTAGCGGCGGCGAGGGACAGGCCGGTGACAAATGTTTTCAGCTTCATCTTCAACTACTCCTTGTTGATACGACGTTGTTGGCTGCACGAAACCAATCCGTGGCTTCGTCATGCGTAGTATCAGAGAATCGTCGACGAGCGGCCAAATATCACAGGCGATCACAAATCATCCAAACTGGTCGCTGTGCTTATAGGCTAATGGTCACATTACTGTCACACGGTCGTTTCAGCTGCCCAGATAAAAATCATCGTCGAAAGTTTTGACGGCATTGGGGTAGAACACCGACATCGCGGCAATGCACATGCCGTTGATGAAGCCTTCGGAAAACATCAGTAGAGGCAGTAACGGCCAGTACTCACGGGCAGCGCGTGTCCATTCCTCCAGTCCTTGCAGCGCCATGACCGCATAGACCACCGCAGCCAACACCAAAACTACCAGCGCGCCCCCGACAAACCCTGCCCCCAGAATGTAAACAAACGGATGACGCAAGCTGGGTCGGTACAACCAGCGCGCGAACAGCCAACTGGTACTGGCCGGTAACATCACCGTTAACAGCAGTGATGTAGGAAAGGCCGCGGGCTCGAATCCCTGCATCAGGTAAAGCACCGCCACAGCGACGCAGCCAGCGATGAGGGCGAAGCACCAGCCCAGTGTGAGCGTCAACGTTGTGACCCCGAGAAGGTGGAATACCAAACCATCGACCATGCGGATGTTCAGTGCCCAGAGCATGAGGCACGCCAGGCAGCCGCCCGCGAGCAAATGAACTCTGCCAGGTACCTGGGCCAAGGCGCGCCAGTTGGCGCCACGAATGGCCGTGAGCAACAGGGCAATGATCATCAGCAGCGTGGGCCAGTAAAAACCCGCCGGCAGCCAGAGTGGTGCGATGTGCATACGGTGCTTGGCCTCCCTGTTATGCGGCGGAATAATGCCCTCATGAACATTTTCAAAAAAAATGTGCCAAGCATTCAAACCTTTTTTGACGGAGTCCCGTCAAAGAATACAAACGCACACGGATGAGCGGTTTTGCAGGGACCGACGGCATTGCAGGCAGGGAATCAGGCACCGTCAGATGACGAACTGGTCAGTGCGGTTCGGGCGGGAGCGGTCGACGCGTTCGAGGCCCTGTATCGACGCCATGTAGGCATGGTCTATGGACTGGCTGCACGACTGACGCTCGATGGGCGTTTTGCTGAGGATTTAACACAGGAAGTGTTTGTCCGGGTATGGCAGCGGTTGGAGAGCTTCAAAGGAGATAGCAAGTTCTCTACTTGGTTGTACCGGGTTGCGAGCAATGTGGTCGTGGACGCCATGCGCAAGCGCAACCCACTGGTGTTGGTGGAGGAGGACATGGACGTCCCCGACACCACATCAACCCCCGCAATGGTGCGGGATGTGGAGCGTCAATTGGCGCGATTGCCCGAAAGGGCAAGGGTGGTGCTGCTGCTTCATGACATGGCCGGCATGACCCACGAGGAAATTGCTGAGCAACTGGACATTGCCCCTGGCACCAGTAAGGCACAGTTGTTCAGGGCAAGAAAGTTGTATCGGGAGCTCGAGAATGAGTGATCAACTCAACAATGAGGAAGTTGCGGTTGCCTTTGCGCCGATGACCCCGCCGCGAGACTTGTGGCCGGAGATCGCGGCGCAGGTACAACCCCGGCGCCGCCGCTTTCGTTTGGTCCCTGTAGGGGTCGCTGCTGCATTGGCGCTGACCACTACCATGACCATGATGACAGCGCCGCAGGTCGCGACTTTTGCGCCGACCGAGTTGCAGCAGATGGCGCAAATTATGCAGGTGCAGCAACAAGCGGGTCTTGGTGCTGTCTCCAGCGCAGTCCAGGGAGCAGGGGTCGACCGAGCCATGGATGGCTTACTTGCTGCTGAGCGGGAAATCCGCGAAGCCATCGACGCAGGAAGCGACAACCCGGCCTTGCTCAAACTGTTAGCCAGCGTTCATCGCCGGCAATTGGATATCGTCAATCAATCCATGAAGGTGTAAAGGAGTACTCATGAAGTGGATGAAAGTAGCGGGCGTCGTCGCCCTTGGTAGTGCCAGCGCGTTCGCGGCGGAGTCGGTCGAGCGTGAAGCGAATACCTCATCGAGCCCATCGGTCGAGATTGAAGTCGACAGCGGTTATCTCAAGGTTGAGACCTGGGACAAGAACATGGTTCGTCTCGAAGGTGAGCTGGATGACAGCGTTGAAGAATGGCAGTTCAACGCCAGCCAGGACGCGGTTGATATCGTGATCGAGGATGAGCGCCGCAAGGGCCGTTGGGGTGGCGGTGACTGGGATGGCGATTGGAGCAGTCGCTCGGACACTGACCTGACACTGTATATACCTGTCAATGCCAAGCTGGCATTCGAGGGCGTCAACACCTCAATGGAAGTCTCCGGACTCGCAGGATCACTGGAGGCAGAGACGGTAAACGGGAGTATTGAGGCCAGCGATATCACGGCGCCGACCGACCTCAGCAGCGTCAATGGAGAGATCAAAATCACCGATGTCACTGCGGAACTCGAGGTCGATACGGTGAACGGTGAAATCACGATTCGCAATGCGACCGGCAGCACGCTCGATGTGTCGGCGGTCAATGGTGACGTCATGATCGAATCGACGGCGACCCATGTTGAGGTCGAGGCCGTGGCTGGAGATATCGAGGCAATGCTGGCCGAGGTCGAGCGTATGAGTGTGAGTCTCGTCAGTGGAGATCTCGAGACAACGATGCAATTGGTTGACGGTGCCCGTTTGACGGCGGACGCAGTATCTGGCGATCTTGAGATCAGCCTGATCGACCCCATCAACATTCGCGTCGAGGCTGAATCGATGAGCGGTGATCTCGATAACGAAATTACCGACGCTGAGGCTGACAGCGAGCGCTTTTTTGGTAAGAACCTCGCGTTCACTACCGGCGATGCTTCGGCCAGGATCGAGGTGAATACGGTTTCAGGTGACTTGACGCTGAAGCGCGCCAACGACTGATTTTCGACAGCGATTTAAAAGCCGGCACTGTGAAGACAGTGCCGGCTTTTTTATGGGTGCGCGAGGGCACCAAGCACAGATGTCAGTACGGACGTACGCCGTAGCCTTCCATTTGCAGGGTCACGTGGGCCGCCGACGCAGACAGCGAGAATTCAATGCCGGGAATGACATCAGCCTTGCTCACGTCGCGTGCAACCGCCGCCTGGCCGCAATAATAAATGCGCACGCCGTTGGCCAGTAGCTGCTCGAGCAGCGGGCGATTGGGGTTGCTACCGCCGTAGGCCTTATCGCTGAGTATGTCCTTATAGGCGGGTCCGTGGATCACAAGCGCCAATTGAATTCGCTCTTTGGCGACATCGTTCGCTACCAACACGTTCATGAGATTGGCGACTGAATTGAAAGTGCCATTGACCTCATTGTGCGCGCCACCTTCCCGGACGTCGTAGGCCATTTTCAGATCCAAGCCCGGTGGAATGGGCACGGCACCCTCGACTTCAGCGATATTGCCGTAGCCCTTGATCAGGGGGCCCGGTCCAAAGTCATCGGGGCCCGCCGCAGCTAGCGGTGCGCCCAGTACGAGGCTGATGGCGAGCAGTCGGGGGAAGAACGTCTTCATAGGTAACTCCTGGTTCGTATGCAAGAAGTGGCGTGCATTGGTAGAACGTAGCCGCTGCAGTATCGGCTGCGTAGCGAAACCTGGCAATTCGCCGCCGTGGGATGCCCAAGGAAACGCCGATTTACATCATTTCCGGGCCACAGTTCAGGGTGCCCCTTTTCTGGCTCGGCAAAGCATGCTCCCATCGGGGCCTCGGTGAACGATGTCCCGGCGCTGTGGACCATCGGTTAACCTGCAGATCAGATAACAGGGAGAGTGATCATGAATCTGCGTGACATAGGCCGCGGTGTTATTGCCGTGGCGATCGCATTTGGCCTGAGTGGCTGCTTTGAAATCCACCAGAAGCTCACCGTTCACGAAAGTGGTGAAGCCGATCTGATGCTAACGGTGCGCATCGATGCGGATCTCGCTGAACTGGATGACGAGATTGACGCCAGCGGAGCAGACTGCGAGGGCGATTTTGGTTTCGAGGAAGAAGACCTGCCCCCCACGCTTTCGAAGACCACCAATGTCCGTTCCGATGGGGAGGATGTGCTTTGTGACGTCGTCATTTCCGGCCCACTGGTCGATATGATTCCGGCGCTGGAAGACTACAATTCGCGCGAGAATGACAACGATTTCGTACTGATCCAGAAGCTGGACGATGATCAATATACCTTGGTCGGACAGTACGACTTCACCGATGACGGCATGGATATTGACGAAGACGCAGGCGTGTTTGAGCGAACGATCGTTCAGGCGGTGTTGGCGGCCCTGGGTAATGCCGAAATCACCTGGGAGGTCGATGTGCCGCATGTCGTGGAGACCAACGGCAATACCCGGCCCGACGGCAAAGTTGTTTGGGGCTTTACGCTCGCAGATGCCGTTGCTGACGCCGAAGTACACACCTTCGAGGTGATCTTTGAGACCAAACCCAAGGCCAAGTTCTTCTGACTGAGGCATACTCCTGACCGCGGGCTCATCGAGAAGCGGTCATGGATCAATTTACAAAACGCTACATCACCGGCATGACGGTTCTCGTCCTTGCCGGTTCACTTTGGTGGTTGGCTTCGCTGGACGGCCGGGTCCGGGATCTCAATGCCATGTTGTACGACAATGAATTTCTCGCGAGCTACCCGTATCAGTTCCGGGTCATCGAGATCAACGCCAGCATTGCGGTGATGAGTAGTCCCCGTTCGGCGCAGCTTTCAGCGATACAGGGTTTGCGCGCCATGTATCCCGAGCTTAGAAATGAGAGCCCGGTTTCAGATCGAATGATGAGCGCTCAGGAAGACCTCGCTCGACACCAGTCGCTGGCCGCCAAGCTGGTCATGGAGCACCCCGATATCGAGCGAGTGCAATGGCGACTCGACGAGGCCTGGCTGCAAAGCCATGGCATAGTCGTTCACGATTGAGTTCAGAGGCATGGGTGAGGTGTCGGGCGATCTGACTGACAAGAGCGCACTGCGCCAGCAATTCTCCGAGGCGCTCAGCGCTCGCTACACTGCGGAAATTCCCGAATACGGCATCTTGCTCGCATTGGTCGAGCGTGAGAATGCCGCCCTTATGCGCCAGCACGAGGATCCTCGTGGTAATGACCCCGCCGAAGTCACCGCGGTGAGTGCGCAGCGCCATGGCGCGATTCGCGTCGGCAGTGCTACAGAGTTGGCACTGTTGCGCCGGTTGTTTGCACTCTATGGCATGGAACCCGTCGATTTCTACGATCTGGTTCCCGCCGGTCTCCCCGTCTTCTCGACAGCTTTTCGACCGGTGGACCCCCAAGCTTTGCAGATGAGTCCGTTTAGGGTTTTCTGTTCGCTGCTTCGCACCGAGCTGATTGAGCCGGCGGCAGTCCGCGAAAGCGTGTCCTGCAGTTTGCAGGAAAGATCCATTTTCAGCGCCGAATTGGTTCGACTGGTTGAGCGCGCCGAGAGTCGCGGTGGCGTGTCGGCTGACGAAGCTGACAAGCTGGTATCGCTAACACTCGACGTGTTTCAGTGGTCGGGAGAGGCCCAGGTCGATCGTTTGACGTACGAGCAGTACCTGTCCGCTCACAAGCTGATTGCAGATATCGCCGCTTTCAAGGGCCCTCATATCAACCACCTTACGCCCAGTGCACTCGATATTGATCGAGTGCACGCACAGATTGCCCCCGCAGGCCTGAGTGCCAAGGCCGTGATTGAGGGGCCGCCCAAGCGGCGCTGCCCTATCTTGTTGCGTCAGACAGCGTTCAACGCGGTATCGGAGCCGGTCCTGTTTGTCGGGAGCAGCCAGTACGGCGATCACACGGCGCGATTCGGCGAAGTCGAACAGCGGGGTGCCGCGCTGACACCGTCGGGTCGAGCGCGATATGACGACTGCCTGGCATTGGCCACGAAACGCAGTCAGTCAGAGGGCATCGCCTACGACGTGGCGTTAGCCGATGCCTTCGCCGGGTTCCCGGACGATTGGCTCAAGCTGCTCGAGCAAGACCTGGTGTACTTTCGTTTCTCGTTGGTGGCGGGCGTGCAGACATGCCGCTTGGTCGATTTGGACGTCGATAATCATGCGTCGCTTGTTGCCGCAGTTGGGGAGGGCTTGTTGCATGCGGAGCCGATTCGCTACGAGGATTTTCTGCCGGTCAGTGCGGCTGGGATATTCCGCTCCAACCTGGGAGGTGAGCAGGACGGTAGCTGGTCTGCGCCCTCCAGCCGCGATGCATTCGAAAGGGCATTGGGACGCCCGGTATTGAACTCCCACGTGCTCTATCGGCAACAGCAAGAGCGCTCACTGGCGGCAATCCGCAGCGCGCTGCCCTCAAGCCGCTAGCAGCTGGCGTGGAGAATCGCGCAGCGTCAGCCGGCCGGCGATGACACCCATCACCACCATGACCGTGCAACACCCCGCGGCGGTCATCAACATCCATGCAGGGTCAGGGTGATAATTGAGTTGGAACTGTGATCGATAGATCAGCTGTCCAGCCAACCAGGTGCCACTGATTGCCCCGAGGCCTGCGACGGCGCCAGTTATGAGCCATTCCATCATGACCAATCGCAGGCATTGTTCAGGTTGCAGCCCAAGGCTCTGTAGCAGTCCATGACGACGCCGGTCCTCCGCGCCATAGGCAATGATGGCGGCCAGCAAAACCGCCACTGACAACAGCAAAATCATGCTGCTGTAGGCGACGGTCAAGCGCGTCACCAAGCCGAGCATGGTGTCGAATCGCCGAGTCAACTGCTCAAGCGATACAACAGCAAGGGTTGGGTGTTGATTGAGCAGGCGGGCCAGTTGCGGCCATGCATGATCGGGCAATTCCATCGATCCCATGACGTGGAGTGCGCCGGGTAGGTGTGCCTGCGCCGCCTCCGGGGCAACGAACCAGAAGGTGATGGAACTGCCGCCAGATTTGAAGACATGGCTGGCGGCAATCGTAAATCGATAGCTTTGTCCGGCTATCCAGAAGGTCAGCTCATCACCAATCTGCAGGTCCAGATCAATCATCACCTCTTTCTCAACCGAAATCTGTTGCCAGTTTTTGTCATCGTCGGTCCACCAACGTCCATCGATCAGTTGGTTGTTATTCGGTACGTGTTTGGACCAACTGAGACGGATCGGTTCATCGATAATCGACAGGGTTTCGCTTGGATGTCCTGCGTGGTCAGCAGGCAGCCGTCCGTTAATGTGGGTGAGTAGCGCCGGACGAAACTCACGCACATCCCGCAGGACACTGCCCGTGTTGTTTGCCCAGAGTTCGATATCGGTGACTTGATCCGCCATGGCCTCACTGATCATCAGATTGCCGTTGTGAGTTCGAGTGTGGCTGAAGATCTGGTCGCCCAGATCTTTCATCAGCATGAGCGTAAACAGCAGTAAGGTTGCGCAAAGACCGAGGCTGGTGATCTGGACCGTCTTGCTACGGTTGCGATGGCGCATGGTCAGTAGCGCGATGGGCAAGAGCCCGTTTCGGCCGCGAAATAGACGCTCTCCGAAGTACAGGATCAGGCCGGTTGCCACAAGCATCAGAATCGTTGCCGCCAACAGCGCACCAAGCACCATACCGGTCAACAAGGGATTGTCAGAATAGACGCCGGCTAGCAGTGTCAGTGTGACGCCAGTCCACGTTACGGGTAGCAGCCGACCGGCAGAGGTGCGGCTGTCTCTCATCAGGGTTTGTATGGATGTTCTCCACAGGCTCAGTAAGGCCGGTAATTGGAGGCAAAAAAAGAGCGCCAGCAGCAACCCGAGGGTCGTCAGAGTCGCGTGGGGATGAATGCCCCATTCAATACCGGGGAGCATGGGTTGAAGTTCACGTATACCGAGCCACTGCAGCAGACCCGCCAGCAGAACACCTGGGAGCATTGCGAAAGAGAATCCGAGTAACCACTCGATGATGGCGATGCGGAGGTTACGCGCCCGCGTGACGCCCAGGCTGGCGTACAACGCGAAGCGCTGGCGCTGGCTGTCAGTGCGTCGCTGGCCCGTCATGGACAGTGCCACTGCTGCGATCAAGAACAACAATACCGATGACAAGCCAAAAAAGTTTTCCACCCTTGTCCAGAAGTCTGCCAGTGGGTGCCTGTCGGCATGGCGATCGGTCAAATCGGCCTCTGGAAAATGCACTTGTTGCCAGCGCCGTAAGTTAAGGCGTTGTGGTTCGTCGGCAATCATGAGGTATCGGTGTTGGGCGGAGACCGATGCGAGCCATTCAGCAGGCATGGAGTCGCGCGAAACCATGGCCCGCATGAGCGTGGAGTGCCCTTCCAGTAAGCGGTCAGGTTCATGGTCCAGTATGGCGCTGACAGTGAGCTCGGTATCCGCCAGCGACAGTGTTTGCCCCAGGCGTAAATTGAGCTTGATGAGTAGCCGGTGATCCAGCCAGATCTGGCCTATTGGCGGGCCAGCATCCCGTACGACGGGACGGGCGCCCGGTTCGGGCAGGGTCGTCATCTGGCCCTGGATGGGGTAGTGCGCATCCACGACTTTGAGCAGAACGCGCTGCCAGTGTTCTTTGTGGCTCAGGGTCAGCTCAACTGACCGGGTGTCTGAAATAGCCCCGACGATGTTCTGCAGGTTCGCCATGCTGGTATCGTCCAGCGCCTGAGAGCGGGTTAAGACGACGTCTGCCCCCAGCATTGTATGCAGGTTGTTCTCCAGTTTTTGCTGTATTGACGCGCCGAGTGTGGCCACCACCAGCAGGAAGCCCATCATCAGTGTTAACACGGCGATGATCAGCCGTTGTTCGGGCAGCGCGAGACTGTGCCAGAAACTTCGCCATGCGAGGGTCATGTCGGTCATGCGATTGAGCACTCGTTGCTCGGTAGGCGCGACCTCGGATGTGGTCGCAGTTGACCCTGGCTCAACGTTAGCCAGCGGTCGGCGCGTTGCGCCAGTGCTTCACTGTGCGTCACCAGCAGCATCCCAGCGCGAGCGTCGCGGATACACGCGAACATCAGGTCTGAAACCCGCTCTGCGTTGGCCTCATCGAGGTTGCCGGTAGGCTCGTCCGCGAAAATCCAGTCGGGCTGTGTACACAGTGCCCGGGCGAGCGCGACTCGCTGTTGCTCTCCACCGCTGAGTTGGTGCGGCGCGTGGTGCGCGCGGTCCGCAAGGTCTACCTTGGTGAGCCAGTGTCGGGCTTGAGGGTTCGCCTCCCGGTCGCCCCGCAGGCGCAGGGGCAGCGCTACGTTGTCGATGGCGTTGAGTTCGGGCAGCAAGTGAAACTGTTGAAAAACAAAGCCGCTGACCCTGCGTACTGCATGTCCGGTCAATTTTTTTCCATCGCGAATACAAGAGACATGGCCTCGGACCGGTTTTTCGAGCCCCGCGGCCAGCGCCAGCAGGCTGGATTTACCCACTCCAGAGGGGCCAGTGATGGCCACGCTTTCTCCCGCTTGAAGGCGCAGTGACAGATTGCTGAACAGTGCGATGGACTGCTCGTCACGCTCGTAGCGGAGCGTTAGCGCGTCGAGGATCAGTTCGTTGTGGGTCTTACTGGTCATTGGGGTGTTTCCTCTTGCCGGCGTGCAGGCTGACGCGAAGCTTGTGAAAGCGATGTGAAATGCGGGTCCGGCAATCGCTATGTGATTTCACATTGGTTTCACAGGTCGTTGGTGAAGCTGCCGCTGACATTCCAGGGAGAGGAGTTTTGACATGTCAGTGATTCAACGATTGGCGGTGGTGTTCATCGCCATGATGTTTATGTCGCCGGTAGCGGTCGCAGAAGCGCCCCGCATTCTGATGGTGGTGAGCAGCCACGGTGAGCGTGGTGGTGAGGTCCGGCCCGGTTATGAGTTTGATGAGTTCGCGAAGGCCTACTTGGTGTTTCGCGATAATGGCTTTTCGGTTGATATCGCGAGTCCGCAAGGTGGTCCCGTTGAGGCCGATAAGTTCGACCCAGAGAAGCCATTCAATGTACCGGTGCTCGCCGACACTGCCATCATGGCAAAGCTGGCCGATACCTTGCCGACCGCATCTGTCGACGCACAGCACTATGGTGGTGTGTTCGTGGTTGGCGGCAAAGGCGCCATGTTTGACTTGCCGGATGACGGGGCACTGGCATCGTTGATCGGTAACTTGTACGACCGCGGCGCGGTAGTGGGTGCCGTTTGCCATGGCCCCGCAGCACTGGTTGATGTTCGTCTGGCGAGCGGTGACTATTTGGTCAATGGGCGTCGGGTGAATGGTTTTACCAATCAGGAAGAAAAAGCCTTCGGCAAAAAGTGGGCGCCACAGTTTCCATTCATGCTTGAGGATCGGCTGATTGAGCGCGGTGGGCAGTTCCAGAGTTCGCCGATGATGTTGAGTCATGTGGCGGTCGATGAGCGCCTGATCACCGGCCAAAATCCGTCCTCCACCACGGACGCAGCGCTTGCGATGGTGCGAGCCATGGGCATTGAGCCGAAGCCTCGGCGCGAGTTCCGTGACGAAAAAACCCTCGCACTGGTTGCACAACTGCTCGATGGTGACGCCAATGCATTGGGTGTGCTGGTGACTCACCCCGACGACTACCAGATTGAATTGATCGGCATGTACGGGTACTACTACCTCGATCTGGCGGAACAGCCGCAGCAGTTTGCTGATGCACTCGCGCTCATGGTCGCTGCCAATGACACCATGCAACACCCAGTGCTGACGATGGGCATTATCAAGGCGCATCAAGCTTTGGGGCAGAACGATATGGCCTTGAGCAAAGCGCGCGCCCTGGTGGATGCGCAGCCCGACAATGAAAAAGCCCAGGCATTGCTGGCTTCACTCGAAGCCGATTGAACCGGAGAGACGCTGTGAAGCTGCTAATCGTTGAGGATCAGCGAGACATCGCCCGCAATCTGGCGGACTTTTTCTCCGATGACGATTGGCAGCTCGACTTTGCCGATAACGGTATTCGCGCCGTCGAACTGGCGCTGGGTCAGTTCTATGATGTGGTAGTTCTCGACCTGATGCTTCCGGGGCTGGACGGCATCAGTGTATGCCGTGAGATTCGCGAGCGCGCCAGCCGGCACGTGCCGATCATCATGTTGACGGCCAGGGATACCACTGAGGACAAGGTCAGCGGTTTTCAGAGCGGCGCCGATGATTACCTCACCAAACCCTTTGCCATGCAGGAGCTGCGTTATCGCTGTCTGGCGCTCAGTCATCGTCATCGGTTGTCACAGCAACACAACCTGGAACTTGGCGAGCTGGTCATTGACCGCCAGACCCGTGCGGTCGTTCGTGCCGGTCAGACGATCCAGCTCAATCAGATCGCTTTTGACATTTTGCTGCATCTTGCTGAGGCGCATCCCCGAGTGGTCAGTCGCTCGGAGCTGGTCGAAAGAATTTGGGGGGAAGATGGTACCGATTCGGATGCCCTGCGCTCGCACGTCTATCAGTTGCGCCAGCAGCTGGATAAGCCCTTTGCGTTCAGCATGCTGAAAACCGTCCATGGTGTGGGCTTTGTGCTGCAGTCGGAGGATGCGGCGTGAATCGACGTCAGTGGCGAATCCGTACCCGGCTCCTCTGGAGTTTTAGTGTTTTGGTGTTACTCATCACCGTGGTGTTCAGCCTTTTCAATTTTCTTTTCGTGTATGTGGTCGAAGACGAATTTTTCGCGCGGCTGGTTGAGGAAGAGCGTCAGTACCTTATCGCTGCCTGGGAGCGAGAGGGCGTCTTGCCGGCTCCCCGTCGTGATTTCATGCAGATTGTTATTGATACAGCCGCCTTGCCCGAAGATATGCAGGCGGTTTTTGCTCAGGAGCCCGGCAGGCCAGAGTACGCCGGAGCGAACGGGCGGCACTACCATCTCGGTTATAGCCAACAACCGCCGTTTACTCTGGTTGCCGAGGTCAGCGAGCACCTGGTGGTACGGCAGATGCGCCGTGGCATTTTTGCCTTGCTGATCACCACAACACTCATCTTGTTGCTATTAGCCTTGGCACTGGCCTGGTGGCTGGGCAACCGACTGGTGAAGCCGGTTGAGTCCCTGGCGGGTCTTTTTATCAGCGCCCCTGCAGACAATCTGCCCACAGACTTCGCTGCGCACTATCCTGCCAATGAGGTGGGTGTTCTCGCCCGCGCCATGGAACAGGCGGTGAAGCGAATCGAAGCGTTTATCGAGCGCGAACAGAGCTTCACTCGGGACGTCAGCCATGAGCTGCGTACACCGATTGCAGTGATGAAGGGTGCGCTCGAACTGCTCAGTAGCAACGAGGTACCGGGTCAGCAGGCAGCCCTGCGGCGAATGCAATCAGCAGTCCTGTTGATGGAGCAGAACATCGAAACTTTGTTGGCGATTGCCAGGGAGCAGCAATCGCCGCCCGGTGAACCAACGCGTTTACTACCCTTGGTGGAACAGGTCGTCATCGACCATGCCGGGCTGTTGGAAGACAAGCCAGTAACCGTTGAGGTCACGGTGGATCCTGCTATCTCGTTGTCGGCCGATCCGGGGCGCTTGCGAATTCTGTTAAACAACCTCGTTAGTAATGCTTTTCAGCATACGACCGCGGGATGCGTCACTATCCGCAGTGAAGGGGGCCACACCCTGATTGTGGAAGATACCGGGCCGGGGATCGATCCAGCGATCAAGGAAGAGGTGTTTAGTCATTTCGTCAAAGGTGAGAACAGCGCAGGGTTTGGGGTGGGACTGTCGATAGTCAACCGACTCTGTGAACACCAGGGATGGCAGCTGAGGTTGGCATCGTCCTCAGCGGGTACCCGCGTGTCGACCACTATTCAGTAAGTTCAGGCTCAGCAAGTTCAGGCTGAGTTATCTGGCAGTTCGAACTGTTGGTCTCTCCCGCCTTATGCTGTCGACGCTTACAGCATGGCCCGCCGTCGCAGTTGGGTTAGCTCGGCCATGACGGACACGGCGATTTCCATGGGCGTTTTGCTGCCAATCGAGAGGCCGATGGGTGCATGCAGTCGCGCGATGTCCTTGTCAGCCAGTCCGAGTGCGCTGAGTCGTTGCACCCGTTTTTCGGTGGTGCGCATCGATCCGAGTGCGCCGACGTACCAGGCGTCGCTCTCCAGGGCCTCCATCAGTGCCATGTCATCAACCCGGGGATCGTGACTCAGGGTCATCACAGCGCAGAGTCGGTCGTTGGCGTGTTCCCGAACCATGTCGTCGGGTAGACCCAGGATCTTCTCAATGTCAGGCCCGGCCCATTGCTCGAGGGCCCAGTCTCGAGAGTCGGTCAGTAGCACTTCATAGTCCATGGCGAGAGCGAGCGATGCGATGCAGGCAGCGAGTTGTCCTGCGCCCACCAGCAGCAGGCGCGAGCGTGGCCCGAAACACTGCACCAGCTGTGCTTCGTTCAACTGAAGATTGGCGAATTGCTCGATGGCTTGCACTCGCGACTCCCCGCTGTCGAGAGACAGCAAACGCTGTGTGGTTTGCCGTTCCGCCATGCGTCGGGCCGCGGTATCGATCCAATCGCGATCCCGTTCATCGAGTCGTTGCACTGCGATGTTGAGTCGGCCACCACAGGGCAGCCCCAGCTTTTCATTTTCTTCTGCGGTGACGCCGTACTCCACAAACTGCGGTATGCGTTGATCAAAGTCCCCTGCCAACAGTCGGGCAATCAGTGCTTCTTCAACACACCCCCCCGATACGCTCCCCGTCTGGTGGCCGTTTTCGGAAACGGCCACCAGCGAACCGACGGGGCGCGGCGAGGAACCGTGGGCCGCGACGATCGCGCACAGCCAGGGGCGCTGGCCGGACGCAATGGCGCTACGCAGGGCTTCGAGCACCTGTTCATCATTGGCTCGCAACTGAAAACCCCCCGCCGCTCAGGTTTTAGTGAATCGCAAGGGCAATTCGCGCAGACGGGTACGCGTTCCCGCGAAGATGGCATTGGCTACCGCCGCGGCAATCGGCGGTGTGCCAGGCTCGCCGACTCCGCCCAACGGGGCATCACTGTTGGTCGCATTGACGATGGCCACCTCGATGCGCGGTGCCTCAGGCATGCGGATCACCCGATAGTCATTGAAATTGCCCTGTTGCACTGCTCCTTGCTTGAGCGTGACTTCGCCCCAGAGCGCGGCGCTCAAGCCATAGATAATGCCGCTTTGCATCTGGTCCCGAACCACGTTCGGATTCACGGCCCGACCACAATCCACCGCACACCACACCTCTTTGACCATGATGGTGTCGCCGTCTATTTCGACACGGGCCACCTCAGCGACCGACGTGCCAAAGGAGGAGTGGCAAGAAACACCGATCGCTTCACCTCGATCTCGTCGCACCTGCCAGTCCGAGATGTCGGCAACCTTTTCCAGTGCGGCACGCATGCGGGGATTGTCCCCGAGTTTGGCCAGCCGGAATGCCACGGGATCCGCCCCCGCCGCGTGGGCCATTTCGTCGAGGAAGGATTCTTTGCCGAAAGCCGAGAAAGAGTGGCCCACCGAGCGCCAGGCACCCAGTCGCAGCCCGGGATCCGCCAGCACATGGCGTACATCCACGTTGGCGACACCATGGTAGTCCTCGACGAGACCTTCCACGCTGGACTCATCAACCGACATTTTATTCATCAGCCAGGCACCGCTCGCGCCGAGGAATCGTGCGAGACCACCGGGCAGCATGTCGGCTGTCACATCATCGAGCATTTCTCGCAGGAAGTAGGGCATCAGGCTCGGCCCGGTACGCTGTACCGCGAGAGCGGTCATGTCGCCATCTTTCAGAGCGCCGCGATAGCGCATCAATGAGACGGGACGGTAGTAGTCGTTACGGGTGTCGTCTTCGCGACTCCAGACCACCTGCACCGGTAGTTCGGTGGCCTTGGCGATCTCCACCGCCTCGAACACCATATCGGCGGTAGCCCGGCGTCCGAAGCCGCCCCCGAGCATCTGGTTGTGGACAAAGATCTGTTCCATATCCAGGTCGGTCAGCGTTTTGACGGTGCCCTGAATCAATCCGGGGGCCTGGTGGCCTACCCAGACATCGCAGCGGTCGCTGCCCAGTTTGACCGTGGCATTCATGGGCTCCATCGTGGCGTGGGCCAGGTAGGGCGCCCAGTACTCGGCTTCAATCACCTGATCGGCATCGCTAAGCGCAGTTTCGATGTCACCGTCGCTGTGGGCACTCTTACCCTCGTTGTCGTCAGCGGCTCGCTTAAGATCCAGATGCAATGTCGCGGTATCAACCGTGCGGAGGTCTTCAGGATAGGTCCACTCGACGTCCAGTTTTGCGGCAGCGGATTTTGCCTGCCAAATAGCATCGGCTACTACGGCTACTCCATTACTGATCGCAACAACCGCGCGAACACCGGGTTCCGTGGCCACGACATCACCGTTGAAGGTCGCAGGCGCGCCTCCCACAACTGGGCAGCGCACGACCACGGCGCGCTTTAGGCCCTCGAATTCGACGTCGATGCCAAATCCCGCGGTGCCCGTCGACTTCGCGACAGCGTCGGTGCGCTGCAGATCCTTACCCAAATACCTATGGATATCGGCAGGCTTGAGCGCCGCACTCTCGGGCATTGGGACCGTTGCAGCAGCGGCGACGAACTTACCCCACGGGTGATGTTCTGCACCGTGGACAACGTATCCCTCATCAAGCAGCAATGCCGATGGGTCTGCGTTGAGTTCGGCAGCGGCCGCCGTGAGCAGTGCCTCGCGCATGTTCGCGCCCGCCTGGCGGAGGGGCTGGTAGTGCGCAAGCATGCTGTTGCTGCCCCCGGTGACCTGGAGACTGCCGGGCGCCAACGGATTGCCAAAGGCAGTATCGGCGGGTGCTTGCATGACCTTGATACGGCGCGGATCAAAGCTGAGTTCCTCGGCCACCAGTGTGGTCAGGCCGTGTTGTGCCCCCTGGCCCATCTCGGCCCGCGGGAAGACAAAGCTGAGTTCACCCTCGGGGCTGAGATGCAGGAACAGGTCAGCCTGCCATCCCTCAGCCGCAGCCGATGTGCTGGCAGCAGGTAGGGTGTAGCTGACCATCAATCCTGCGCCACTCAGGCCCAGCAGTTTCAGCATTTCGCGTCGGCTGGTCTTCATGACTGCACCTCCTCAAACTGGGCGGGATCGATCTTCAGCGCCGCGCTTTTAATGGCGGTGCGAATCGCGTTGTAGGTGCCGCAGCGGCAGATGTTGCCGCCCATGGCGGCATCGATGGCAGCGTCATCGGGGTTGGGATTGCTCGCGAGCAAAGCGGTTGCTGAAACGATTTGCCCCGATTGGCAGTAGCCGCATTGAGCCACCGAGTGATCGATCCAGGCCTGCTGTACCGGGCTTGGAGACTCGGGTGTGCCGAGACCCTCGATGGTCGTCACCGAGCGGCCAGCGACGGCAGCAAGAGGCAGAATGCAAGTGCGCGTCGACTGGCCATCCAGCAGCATGCTGCAAGCGCCGCAGAGTCCGGCACCGCAGCCAAACTTTGACCCCTTAAGTCCGAGTTCATCCCTGACGACCCACAAGAGCGGGGTATCTCCCGGTGCGTCGACCGCTACGGTCTCGCCGTTCAATTCGAAGCTGATCATGCGTATAGCTGCCTGTTTTGCTGGGGTTCCGGTTGTCAGGTGATCGCGACGCTGGCGTCGAATGAGCGCGCGTCGGATGACCGCCTGCTTGTCTTAGCATCATTCCATGGTCATGGCCATGCTGCGATTGAGGAAAAGCAAGGCCGGTCGGGTTCATTTCGCTGAACGCTGGCGTCATGGCGGGGGCGAGGGACCTTGGGCACCCTGTGTGCGCCAAACTGACCCTCAAAAGGTGGTTCCATGCCAAACACAGCCTACATTTATGATGCGGTTCGCACTCCCCGGTCCAAGGGGAAGAAAGATGGATCGCTGCACGAAGTAAAGCCTATTGATCTGGGCGCAGGCCTGCTGCGCGCGCTGCAGGCCCGTCATGACCTCGACACCAGCTACGTCGACGACGTGGTCATGGGGTGCGTCACCCCGATCGGTGAGCAGGGATCAGACATCACCAAGATGATTGTCCAGAACGCTGAATGGGATGAGTCCGTTCCCGGGGTACAACTGGATCGCTTCTGCGCATCCGGCCTTGAGGCTGTCAACATCGCTGCGCAAAAGGTTGCCTCGGGCTGGGAGAATCTCGTGGTCGCCGGCGGTATCGAGTGCATGTCCCGCGTGCCCATGGGTTCCAACGGCGGTGCGATGGGCTCCGACCCGGCATTTTCCATGAAGACTGGTTTTGTTCCCCAGGGGATCGGCGCCGATATGATTGCGACGATCGATGGCTATAGCCGCGAAGACGTCGATGCCTATGCCATGGAGTCCCAGAAGCGCGCGGCCCACGCCCGTGACTCAGGCTGGTTCGACAAATCAGTCATTCCTGTCAAAGATGCCAACGGCATCACCATTCTTGAGCGCGATGATTTCATCAAGCCCCAGACCACGATGGAAGGTCTCGCGGGCTTGAAACCCTCATTCGCCGTCCCTGGCAGCATGGGCTTCGACGATGTCATCCTCGCCAAGTACAACGACTACGACAAGGTGGACCACGTCCACACGCCGGGTAACTCCTCGGGCATTGTCGACGGCTCCAGTGCAGTCATGATTGGCAGCGAACAGGCGGGCAAGGACCTCGGCCTGACCCCGCGTGGCCGTGTGGTCGCCACCCAGGTCCTCGCCAGCGATCCGATCATCATGCTGACCGGCCCGGGTCCTGCAGCCAAGAAGTGTCTCGAAAAGGCAGGGCTGACTGTTGCTGATATCGATCTTTGGGAAATCAACGAAGCGTTCGCATCGGTCGCACTTCGCTACATGAAGGATCTCGGTGTGAGTCACGAAATCACCAATGTGGTGGGTGGCTCGATCGCTATGGGTCACCCGCTAGGCGCCACCGGCGGTTGCCTGGTCAGCGCGATGCTCGATGAACTCGAACGTCGTGACGCCAAGCGCGCCATGCTGTCGCTGTGTGTCGGCGGCGGTATGGGTATCTCAACAATTATTGAGCGCGTCTGACCCAGACCTGGCGCCAACGAAAGGAAACGAGACAAATCATGAGCGGATTTAATTACGAGAAAGACGCTGACGGTATCGTCACCATCACCATGGATATGGAAGGCCCGGTCAACTCCATGAGCCCGGCATTCCTACCCCTGTATCGCGATTCCATCGAGAAACTGGAAGCCGAAGAAGGTCTGACTGGTGTCATCTTTGCTTCGGCCAAGAAGACGTTCTTCGCGGGTGGTGACCTCAACAGCCTTGTGGCTGTGACCGAAGACACCGTGGAAGAGTTTTACAACGGCATCGAAGAGAGCAAGGCCACCATGCGCCGGCTCGAGAAGCTACCGGTCCCCGTCGTCGCAGCGATCAATGGTGCTGCACTCGGTGGTGGCCTCGAGCTGGCACTGGCCTGTAACCACCGCATTGCCTGGGATGATCGCTCGGTGCAAATCGGTTTCCCCGAGGTGACACTGGGACTGCTGCCCGGCGCGGGCGGTGTGGTCAAGGGTATTTACCTGATGGGCCTGATGGGGGCCAACGAGTACCTGATCGAAGGCAAGCGAGTCGCGCCATCCAAGGCCATGGCTTCGGGCCTCATTCACGAGACCGTTGCGAGCCTGGATGAATTGCTGCCTCGTGCCAAGGCCTGGATCCTCGAGAACAAGGACAATGAAGCTGCGGCGGTGCAGCCCTGGGATACCAAGGGCTACAAGATTCCCGGCGGTTCCATCAAGAACCCCCAGGTGGCTCAGATGGTGCAGATCGCCTCGCCGATGTTGCGTCAAAAAACCCGTGGCCTGATGCCCGCGCCCGAGAAAATTCTCGATGTCGCGGTTCAGGCGATGCTGGTGGACTTCGAGACTGCCATGCGGGTCGAGAGCCGTGGCCTCGCTCAACTGGCATTGACGCCACAGGCGAAGAACCTCATCACGACGTTCTTCTTCCAGATGAACAAGGTCAACGGTGGTGCTTCCCGTCCCAAGGACGTTGAGCCCCAGGTCACCAAGAAGGTCGGCGTATTGGGCGCGGGCATGATGGGGCAGGGTATTGCCTACGTCTCCGCCATGGCCGGTATCGAAGTGATTCTCAAGGACATCTCGCAAGAGGCGGCTGAGAAGGGCAAGGCATACAGCGAAAAGCTGCTGCAGAAGCGCGTCGATAAAGGCCGCATGACCGCTGAGAAAATGCAGGGTGTGCTCGATCTCATCAAGCCGACTGCAGAGAACGATGATCTCAAGGGTTGCGACCTGATCATTGAGGCGGTCTTCGAGAACATCGAGCTCAAGGGCAAGATCACCAAAGAACTGGAACCCATGCTCGCCGAAGGCGGTGTCTGGGGGTCCAATACATCAACCCTGCCCATTACCCAGTTGGCGGAAGCCAGCGCCAATGCCGAGAACTTCATCGGTATCCACTTCTTCTCTCCGGTCGACAAAATGCCCCTGGTCGAAATCATCATGGGTGAGAAGACCAGCGATCTGGCGCTGGCCAAGGCCTTCGACTACACCAAGCAGATTCGCAAGACGCCGATTGTCGTCAATGATTCGCTGGGCTTCTTCACCTCGCGCACCTTCGGTACTTACATCGATGAGGGTGTGCGGGTCATGATGGAAGGCATCAACCCGATCAAAGTCGACAATTTGGGCAAAGCCATCGGCATGCCGGTGGGTCCGCTCACAGTGCACGATGAGGTCAGCCAGGAGCTGGGTCGTAAAGCGTCAGAGACCTGGAAGGACATGGGCGTGCTCGACAAGTGGGGCGACCAGAGCCAGATGCGCGGACTGATCGAGTGGTTGACGGTCGAGAATGGCCGTGGCGGTCGCCATCATGGCGGCGGTTACTACAGCTACCACGAAGATGGTTCCAAGACCATTTGGCCGCCGCTGCTGGAGAAATTCCACAAGCCCGACGTGGTCATCCCCGAGCAGGATATTAAGGATCGTCTGCTGTTCCGTCAGGTGATCGAGGCACTCAAGTGCCTGGAAACCAACGTGCTCCGTTCCGTGGCTGATGGAAACATTGGCTCCATCATGGGTATTGGTGCGCCCCCTTGGACCGGTGGCCTGATTCAGTTCGTCAATACCTATGGTCTTGAGCGATTCATCGCGCGTTGCGATGAGCTGGCGGCGACCTACGGCGAGCGTTTCAAGGCGCCGGCCATTGTTGCTGAAAAAGTCGCGGCGGGTGAAACCTTCGCCTGATTGTTTTGAAGTCGTGCTTGAAGCGGGCCATGTGCCCGCTTTTTTTTGCCCATTTTTGTAGCTTCTATCGAGGCTTACGTGAGGGAATTCGGGAAATTTGCACCGATTCCGCGTGGACAGCACCACGGGTGCTGGTGATAATCCAGACAACGTGACTCGAGCACTGTCTGTCCATATGGGGGACTTTAAAAGATGAAAACCGCCTTCTTGCGCATCCTTGTGGCCGCTGCCGCGATCATCACGCTGAGCGCGTGCCAGAACACGGGCCATCGTCAGGTCAAGGATAGCGACATCATCGATGAGGTCGAGCGCTCAGCTTCCCAGTTGATGAACGATGCAGAGGACTTTGTGTCGCCGTCCCAGCGTGTGATTGTGATGAGCTTTGCCGACGTCGATGACCTCAAAGTATCGTCGCGATTCGGGCGAATCGTTGCGCAGCAGTATGCCGCTGAAATTTCAGATGATGGCTTCAAGGTGGTGGAGATTTTGCTCAGCGATCGAGTAACCATCGAGCAGATGGAGGGCGAGTTCCTGCTGTCGCGTGACGTGAGCCGGCTTGGTGAAATGCACGATGCTGACGCCGTGGTTGTCGGTACTTATGCGATTGGCGTAGAGCATGTTTACGTCACCACCAAGATTGTTCGGGTTTCCGATGCCGTGGTACTGGCAGCCGATAGCTTCGAACTCAATATGGGGCCGGATACCCGCCGCATGTTGCAGGATTGAAGCGTTCCAATATCGATGATCAACGGCCGCATTTGCGGCCGTTTTTCGTTGTGAGGCGGTGTCTTTGACCAGACTTCGACCAGATTGTCCCCGCGGAGCCGTGAGCTGCCCGATGTACACTGGCGAATAACCACGCCTTATCAGGGGGAGTCTTGCGAGTCATTTTTTGGTTGCTGCTTAGCATCGCTGTTTGGCGCGTCGATAACGCTCGCAGCCACGAGCCTCCGGCTGGAACGCCAGTGGGTACTGGTCCGAGTACTGGGAGTGCGAGTGAGCAGATGGTGACGGTCCAGGTGCACGGTGTGCGCTCGGCGGAGGGCCGGCTCTATGTGGCGTTGCATGGCAAGTTGGGTTACCCCTTCGAGCGCGATCTTGCGCTCGCGCAGGTGCAACTGCCTGCCGCCACAGGTGACATGCAGGTGCGCCTTCCCCTACCCCGTAGCGGTCGCTTTGGCGTGATCGTGCTCCACGATGAGGATGGCAATGGCGATTTGACGCGGAATTGGTTGGGTTTGCCGATGGAGGGCTACGTAGGTGGCAAGAATGAACAGACACTCAACCGACCCACATTTGAAAAAGACAGCCTCGTGCTCAGCGCCGATACGGTGCTCGACCTAACGCTCTGGTACCCCTGACCTGCCTCGTGAACTGGCAACGATGGATTAAGTTCGGCCACTCCGCCGGTGCTATTGGCACCCTCGGCGCCATTGCGGCCTTGCTGATTCTGCACGCCACCATGCCGCCCATTGCTCGGGATGGTGGAACGTTTTATCTACAACAGCGTGATGTCATGGATGCCATCGCCCGGTGGATGCTGCTGCCGTCGATGGCGCTCACGTTGGTCAGTGGTCTCGGCTCGATGGCCGTCGTCAGGGTGTTTCAGAACGCGGGCTGGGCGTGGCTGAAGTTGGGCACTGGGGTGTTGATGTTTGAAGGCACCTTGTTGGGGGTTCAGGGCCCAATCCAGCGTGAGGCGATTCTCGCCCGGCGGGTTGTCGACGCGGGTGCCGAGTTATCGACGCTCGGCCTCAGGCTCGACGCGGAGTACGCCAGTTTATGGCTGATCGGTGCGGTTGCACTCGCCAATGTGGCACTCGCTGTCTTTCGCCCCCGTTTTGGCGGGCGAGGTCTTTTCGCGTCGGGCAGTGGTTAGCGCCACGCCCGCCAGCACTTTCAGTTGGTATCCCTGAAGATATACGCGAGGCGCTGGGCATTGGTCATGCGCCGAAAGATCGTCCGCGGGCTGTCGTCCCTCTCCAAAAAATCCGAGTAACCGGGCAGCAACGACGGATCGACCTTGTCGAGGTCGACGAAGCCCATTCGCCAATCTGGAAATTGCCGTTCTCGGGCGGGTTCCTCTACCAGGGTCTCGATACGCTCGTGGCGTGGATCCGCACAGATGCGGGCGTACACCTCCTGCACCTGAGCTTCCAGGCCCTCAAGAATCTGAAAAAACGCATCACCTTTGTGCAACAACAGCCCTGTGACGCCACACTTGGCGTTGAAGCGGCGGGCCTTCTCCAGCAAATCGAGTAGTTCAGCCTGGCTGAAGACCTGGGTGGAAGTGCTGACGTAGGTCAGCGTGTATAGCGGATCGGGGAGTCGAGCGGCCTGGGGGCTGGCCTGGTCATCATCTTTTGTCACTGTTTTCTACCGGGGGTTGAGTGAGTCAGTGCGATAGCCCGCTGGCGGGGGGGAACGCCACGGTCCACGACTCATACCTCCCATTGCGCGCCTCTTGAGGCAGAAAATCAAGTCAATCAATCTGGACATTGCAAAAATAAAAAATAAGTGACACTTTGTGTATGTCGGCCATGCTGCTGATTTGCATCAGAGGCGGGCTTTTCCATCCAGCAAATGGCGTCTTCAGGGCGTTGGGGGTAACGAAATGAGTGAAGCAGCTGCCGTAGCGGTCAATGATTCCACCCAGCAGGCGCTCGAGAACCGATTGTTGGCACCTCGCTTCTACAAGACCAATTATGAGGCGCTGGACAAGCTCGATATAGCGCCGGTTCGCGAAGACTGGGATGCCATGATGGCTGACTTTGAGGCGGATCAAAACCGCGGCCACTTCAAGCAGCGCTATGATTTTGATCCGACGGCGCTCGATGACAGACCCGAGCTAAAAGAAGATTTCCTCGACTTGCTGGTCAGTTCGATTACCGCTGAGTATTCCGGTTGCGTGCTCTATCAGGAGATCGAGAAGAATGTTGAAAACCCGGAAATTGCCGCACTGATGCGTTACATGGCGCGCGACGAATCGCGTCATGCTGGCTTCATCAATTACGCCCTGAAGCAGATGGGGGTAGCGGTCGATCTCAGTGTGCTCAAGCAGGAAAAGGACTACCACTACTTCCGTCCCAAGTTCATTTACTACGCGACCTATCTCTCCGAAAAAATCGGCTACGCCCGATACATCACTATCTTCAGGCATCTTCAGCGTCACCCCGAGTTTCAGTTTCACCCGATATTCAGCTGGTTCGAGGAATGGTGTAACGACGAGTTTGCACACGGTGAGGCCTTTGCTCTCTTGATGCGCGCCAATCCCCATTTGCTGCGTGGCCACAATAAGCTGTGGATACGCTTCTTCTTGTTGGCGGTGTACTCGACCATGTACGTGCGTGACCACACCCGGCCTGCGTTGTATGAAGCCTTCGGTATGGATGTCACCGAGTTTGACTACAAGGTGTTCGATATCACCACAGAAATATCCAAACAGGTCTTTCCGCTGACGCTGAATACCGATGATCCGCGGTTCCGCCGTGGTCTCGAGCGTATGCGAGTGCTGAGCCTTCGCGCCGAAGCTTTGCGCGAGCGGGGGGGGCTGCTGAATACGCTGCGCCGTGGGGTGATAGCCGTACAATCCGCGCTGACCTTCGGGCGGCTGTATCTGTTACCTACCCAATCCAATGAATTGCCGAGCAGTATCCGCATGGCGCCGGCCTGGTAGGTCGGCGGAAGCTTTCGCGGTTGCCTGTCTGAGGCAGCCGCGCTGGATCAGGCGCGCGCCAACCCCATGAGTTGGGCAATATCTTTCAGGAATACCCGCAAGTGCTGCATTTTTCGACGCCGAACCAGTTTCTTTTGGGTGTACGACTGCCAGGTCAGATACTGGACATCGGGATCCCGGCACATCGCCACAAATTTTTCGCGGCGTTTGTCGCTGCCATACCAGTAGCGCTGCAGTAACCCCAGCGCCCAGAACGTGCGTCCGTGCAGTTTCATAAACTGTCGCCGCGCCAGCCCCAGAAACTCGGGGTCGCCAGAATTGAGATAGGCAAGCACGCCGCCCGCGGCCAAACGGCCGCAGAGCATGGCGTAGTAAATCCCTTCACCTGACGCAGGGGCCACAACACCAGCAGCGTCTCCTGCGAGAACCACCCCACGTCCGTCGTCCCAGCGGCGCAAGGGCTTCATCGGGATGGGGGCGCCTTCACAACGCACCGTGCTGGCTGTATCGAGTCCGGTGAGCATGCGCAGGCGTTTGACCGAAGCTTTCGCCGAAAATTGCGGTTGTTCGCTACCCGTGCCAATGCTGGCGTGTTCGCCATGGGGAAACACCCACGCGTAGAAATCTGGTGACAGTTCCCCTTGGTACCAAACGTCGCAACGCTTAGGGTCATACCCATCGTCGCTACGTTGTGGCGCTTCCACAATTTCGTGGTAGGCCAGTACCCATTTCAACTCCCCGGCGCAGGCGATCGCCTGATCGGCTACTCGGGAGCGGGCGCCATCAGCACCAATGACGGCGCGAGCTGTGACGACGACGGGGTCGCCGTCATTGGCTTTATCGAGATAGCGAACTTCAACCGAGCCATCGTCCCGGTACTGCAGCTGCTTGAAGGCACCGATCCTGACATCAGCACCATTGCGTCCCGCGCGTTCTCGCAGCCAGGGGTCAAATTCGTCGCGATTGACCATGCCGACGAAAGTGCCGTCGATAGGCATGTCCACCGTTTTGTTGGAGGGTGAGATCATGCGGGCCGAAGATATTCGGGCGACCAGTAATTGATCGGGAATTTCGAACTCACTGATCAAGCAGGGCGGGATCGCGCCACCGCAGGGCTTGATGCGAAACGCCCGCTCCAGCAACAGGACCCGGACACCTGAGAGTGCAAGTTCGTTGGCCGCAGTCGCACCTGCGGGTCCACCGCCCACCACGACGACGTCAAAGTCGGTCTTGGTTGTGGTCATTGCCTGTCTCCTTGGTGCGCCTGGTGGCGCAGCTCGCTTATTTGGCCATTACCTCTTGCATGGCGACCTCGCCAAAGCTGGGCCCCTGTTTGGATCGGTGGTTGTTGGTGGTCGGGGGAATGGCTGCGGCCAGTTGCGCGGCAATCAGGAACAGAAGCCCCTCGGCAACAAATACGGCGCTGTATGCCATGGCCGGGTCACTGAACCATTGGCGCGCGGTGTCGGCGGCGACGGTGCCGGCGAATCCTCCAATGGCAAAAGCGATGGCTTGCGCTGCGCCCCACAGACCCATACGCAGCCCTTCGCGGCCAGCCGAGCCGTGGCTTGCCAAGCTCATCATCGTGGCGATCGCAGCGACGGCGAACGCGCCGTTGGCGAATCCCAGCAGCAGTACGTTGATCGATAGGTTCCAGGTGTCAGGGTGTAGGCCGCCCCAGGCGATGCCAGCCAGCGCCAGACCCGAAGCGATACACCCGCCGATGGTCCAGTAACGCAGCAAATGGCCGCTGCGGAACAACGACCCGCTCGCGGCTACGGCGATCATGCCCAGCAGTACGCCTGCATGTTGCGTGCCGGCGAGTGATGTCGATTCCCCTGGTGTCATACCAAAGGCAAGACCCGCAAAGGGTTCGAGGATCAGGTCCTGCAGGCTGTAGGCGAGCATCGAGATGAAGACAAACACCGTAAATCGGCGCGCTGTCGTTTCGGTCCACACTTCCGCAAAAGCTCGGCGGAAAGACATTTTGCCGCGGGGCGTCTCTGTGCCTTCCGACGGTGCATTTTTTTCGAGGCCGCGAACGGCGAGCAGCGTGACTATCATGGCCAGCCCAGAGACGGTGGCGGTGACCTCGAGCAGGCGCGCGGGTGAATAAGGATCGAGGAATTGTCCTGCCACGCCCGCGGTGACCGCAAAGCCGGCAATCATCATGAACCACACAATAGTGGCAGCGGCGGGTTTTCGGTCCGGTCTGACCTGCTTGGCCAGCAGTACCAGAAGGGAAGTCCCGGTGGCGCCAGAGCCGAGCCCGATCCCAAAGAATCCCAAGCCTGAAACCAGTGAGCCGAGCAGTACCTGCTCTGCCATGAGTACGGTGCCTGCGGCAGCGAGAATGCCGCTCAGCGCGAGTACCAGCATGCCCCCAAGAATCCAGGGCGTGCGCCGCCCACCGACGTCAGAGCCATGACCGATATGAGGTCTCGCCAGTTGCACCACGTGATGGATGGCGACCAAAAAACCCGGCAGCATGGCGGGTAGTGCCAGCTCAACGACCATAATGCGGTTGAGCGTTGAGGTTGTGAGAACAATGATGGCCCCGAGGGACGTCTGCACCAGGCCCAGTCGGACGATGCCGGCCCAGCCGAGTTCGTAAACAGTAGCGGCAGGCTTCATAACGCGATGACCCCGGGCATGGCGGTTGCGGTGAGCATCATGCCCAGCACGTACGCAGTGACGCCGGTACCGTTGTACCAGGGGGCCAGCGCTTTGGGGTCACTCAGCATGCGCGCCATGGCAAACAGCTGCGCCAGTAACAGTAGCGTGACACCGGTGGCCTGCCACGGTGCCTGCCAGTACACAAGCAAGCCGATCACCGCGAGCTGGGGCACGGCCATGACGACGCAGGCTA
This sequence comes from uncultured Alteromonadaceae bacterium, assembly GCA_964482195.1. GTDB lineage: Bacteria > Pseudomonadota > Gammaproteobacteria > Pseudomonadales > Halieaceae > Luminiphilus. Next base: position 27,109 of record CAYZWL010000006.1, read on the forward strand.
GTTTTGCTGCCCGGTCCGCGCCGAGCATGGCTGGCAGCGATCGAAGTCCTACCTTGAGGTCACCTTCGATCGACTTGAAATCATTGAGTGTCATGATGCCGTGGGCACCAATGCTGTAGAGCAGTGCCACCGCTAAAATGGCGGCAGGCGGCACTTCACCCCCCATCATGACGGCGGTCCCGGTGACCCATGCCAGGCCCTCATAGCTGATGCCGACCGCGCTATTGCCCCACCAGCCATTTTGCTTGAGACGCAGCGGTGGTGCGCTGTAGGCCCAGGCAAGCAGCAGCGCGAGTGCGGTGGCAAGCGCCACGCTGGTGCCGAGCATGGCCCCCCAGGCCATGGCCAGCGCGCTCCATATCAGGGCAAACCAGAAGGCGCTATTGCCGGGCGCGCGGCCGGAGGGAATGGGCCGCTGAGGTTCGTTGATGGCATCGACCTCGCGGTCAAACCAATCGTTGACGACCTGACTGGCACCGCAGACCAGGGGGCCGGTCAGGGCGATGCCGGCGATAATCAGCAGGGGTTGATCCCATGGTGCGACACCGGCCGACACCGAGCCACAGAGGAACGCCCACATGGGCGGGAACCAGGTGATGGGCTTTAGCAGTTCCAGCAGTGCCCCGGCCTGAGGTCGGGCAGTGCTGGTTGCAATGTGACCGGTATGCTGCATGGCATGACTATGTCAGCCGGCCGTGACACCGTCAACAAGTTGGGGTCGCATTGGCGTCAATTAAAATTGACACCAGGATGCCCCCAAACGATCGATTCAAAGCGGCCGACGCGGCTCAGTCGGCTTCGCCTATGCCGTAGCGGCGTAGCTTGGTGTAGAGGCTTTGTCGGCTCAGGCCCAGCAACTCGGCGGCAGAGGCGCGGTTGTCCTTGGTCAGTTGCAGCGCCGCTTCGATACACAGCGCTTCGATCACATCGGTGGACTCTCGCACCAGTTCTTTGAGTGGAACGCGGCCCACTCGGCGTGTGATTTGCTCAATCGAGCGGGGCAGTTGTTCGGTCATGGGGTGTTCGGCGGTCACCCGGTGGGAGACCTCACGTATAAACAGCCCGAAGCGGTCCCCGTGCATGGTCTCCACGCGGGCAGCGGAGATCTCAACGTCGCTGCTGGTGCCGAACACACTACGCAATGTCGATGCGTAGAGACGAATGCGCGGATGCTGGCGCAGGTTGTTCAGCAGTACCGTGACATCCACCGATGAGCGACCAATCCACTCATCGGCAGGGCGCCCCAGAATGCTGTCGGTATTGGTGATTTGGGTCCAGTCGAGGAAGGTCTGGTTGGCGTACATCACCACGCCGCTGTCGTCGAGCAGGAGAATGGCATCGGCGGCGTGTTCAGTGAGTTCGCTCCACTGTTCATCGGCAGTGCGTGGCAGTTCTTGTGCCGTGGTGACACGAATCAAATAGCGGGATTCGGCACCCTGGCGCAAAAAAGACACCGACATCAGTGCATTGACGTCCCAGACCTCAAGATGAGTAGTGATCTCGCTGTTGCCCGTCGCCCGGGCTTCTGCGATTGCGCCGGTCACATCGGCAATAGCTGACTCGGTGAATCCGACAGGAAAACTTTTTCCGACCAGTCGCTGGGCGTCGCCGGCCAACAATTGTGAGGCGCGCGGATTGGCTTCCAGAATGCGTCCGCTGAGTTCGTCGACGACCAAGAACGCGTCGTTGGCCATTTCGAACAGACGTCGATAGCGGTTCTCGATCTGTCGTGTCGACCAGTAATCCTGTTCCATCGCCTGCTGGGCGTTCACTAACTGTTGGCGCAGGTTGCTGACTGCCCGCAGGTCGGTGCCTATGGCGAACAACGGGCCATCGCTGTCCTGACAAACCAGCCGGTAACTGATGGGAATGTTGCCATCGATACCGCTGAGCCGGTGATCGAGATCGACGCGCACGGCCGCACCGGGCTTGCCGCGGCTGCGTGCAACGGCGTCGCCGGCTTTGTTGCGGTGTTCCGGGGTGACCGTGTCCAGCCAGCGTAAACCCTGCCAGTTGGCGCGACGCAGATCGGGGAGTTCGGGATTGCTCACCGAGAACTCGATGACGACGTCGTCGCTGTCAATTCTCAGCTGGATGTCCGCCATCGATTCGAGCGTGGCGGCCATGGTGTTGGGGTCGAGATGGGTCAGCACTGGGTAGCCCGCTCCTGCTCTATGCGGTGTCTGGCCTTGTTCAAGGAGAAAGTGTCGAGGCTGCCTGACGGCAGCGAATCGGCAATTGTCTCACAGGCCTGACACTGCGACCAATTCCAATCTTGCCCGTTCGCTGCCCAGACCCCAGGCGTCTGTCGGTATGCAGCGATCCGATGAGTATATGTAAATCTAACTAAACTTCCAATGTGTCATTTAAGATTGACACTTCTAAGTGTGCGGGACTACTCTCGGGTTGAGTTTGGACAACTGCCATCTGGTATAGGGGAGGCACCCCCCATGGCAACACCCAACAGCCAAGGCCCGCAATCTGCTGACATTTACACGCCAGAGCAGCGGCAGCGGCGCGATACCACTCACTGGACGCTGATTCAGGGGGTGCTGGCACCGCTGCAATTTTTGGTGTTTGCCGTCAGTTTGGGCCTGGTGATCAATTACCTGGCCACCGGCGAGGGCTATTCAGCAGCAACGCTGTCGATTCTGGTCAAGACGGCATGCCTGTACGCCATCATGGTGACGGGTGCGATCTGGGAGAAAGTGGTTTTTGGCCGCTATCTCTTCGCCGGACCTTTCTTTTGGGAAGACGTCGTCAGTATGGCGGTGATCGCACTGCATACGGCCTATGTGCTGGCGCTGATGCTGGACTGGCTACCGGCCAACGAGCTCATGTGGCTGGCGCTTGCCGCCTATCTCGCGTACGTCATCAATGCCGCCCAGTTTCTACTCAAGTTCCGTATGGCGCGCCTAGCCGCATCTCCAGCCGAAGCGCTGGCGGGAGTTGGTGGATGAATAACGCGGTGATCGCTTCTGACCTGGATCGCGCTGTCGATCTCGCACCCGTACAGGAGCGTGGGCAGCGCGCGGTGTTCTGTGGGCTGACATCGATTGTTTGGTTGCATCGAAAGATTCAGGACGCTTTTTTTCTGGTGGTCGGATCCCGGACCTGTGCGCATCTGTTGCAGTCGGCAGCCGGCGTCATGATCTTTGCGGAACCGCGGTTTGGCACTGCGGTGCTCCAGGACCAGGATCTCGCCGGCACCGCCGATGCCAACGCAGAACTCGACCGGGTTGTTGATCAAGTGCTGAGCCGCAGGCCGGAACTGCGCACCTTGTTCCTCGTGAGTTCCTGCCCCTCAGAGGTGATCAAGCTGGATCTTGCCAATGCGGCGGAGCGGCTCGCCCGCCGGCACCAAGGTGGTCTGCAGGTTGTGTCCTTCTCAGGCAGTGGGATTGAAACCACCTTTAGTCAAGGGGAGGACAGTTGCCTGGCGCAACTGGTACCCGCTATGCCACCGGCGACCGGAGAACCCGGGCTTTTGGTGATGGGCACACTGCCCGATATTGTGGAAGAACAGTTCCGCAGGCTGTTCACCGCGCTGGGTGTGCCCAATGTGAGCTTCTTCCCGGCGCGTTCAGCGGCCGACCTGCCTGCCGTGGGGCCCGGTGTTCGTGTGATCGCCGCCCAACCGTACTTGGGTGACAGTGTTCGCGCCGTGTTGGGGCGCGGTGCGGCATTGGTATCGGCGCCTTTTCCCTATGGTGCAGAGGGATCCCGGGCCTGGTTTGTCGCGGCTGCGCGCGCGTTTGGTATCGCTGATTCACATATCGAGCAGGTGCTGGCAGGACCCTTCAGGCGCGCTCAAAAAGCGCTCGACCACGCCCGAGCGGAGCTTTCCGGTAAGCGCATCAGCTTTTTGCCGGACTCGCAGCTGGAAATTCCACTGGCGCGCTTTCTCTCAAACGAGTGTGGCATGTCACCGATTGAGGTGGGCACACCGTTCTATGACGCTCAGCTGATGCAGGCCGAAGCGGCGTTGTTGCCCAGCGGAGTCGACTGGTTTGAAGGCCAGGACCTCGACCCGGCACTCGATCGGGTGAGGGCTTCTCGCCCTGATCTCACGGTGTGCGGGCTCGGCATCGCCAATCCCCTTGAGGCCGAGGGCTTGCGCACCAAATGGTCCATAGAGTTGCTGTTTTCGCCGATTCAGGGATTTGAGCAAGCGGCGGATCTCGCCGAACTGTTCATGCGCCCCCTGCGTCGGGAGGCGATGCTTGAGGTGGGCACATGGAACTGACCCTGTGGACTTATGAGGGGCCCCCACACTTTGGTGCGATTCGGGTGGCGGCGTCGATGCGCGACGTACATCTCGTTTTACACGCGCCGCAGGGAGATACCTACGCTGATCTGCTATTCACCATGATCGAGCGTGAAGGCCGGCGTCCCCCGGTCACGTACACCACTTTTCAGGCGCGTGACCTCGGTGCCAGCACCGCAGAAAAAGTGATCGACACTCTGCGTGCCGCGGTGGCGTACCACCGGCCCAAGGTATTACTGGTTGCAGACTCCTGCACTGCGGAGCTGTTGCAGGACCAGCCTGGTGCATTGGCGGAGGGCGCTGGCCTCGACGTACCGGTCATTCCACTTGAGATGGCGGCCTATTCCCGCAAGGAAAACTGGGGTGCCAGCGAAACCTTCTTTCAACTTGTACGGGGTCTGCTTAACGCCAGGGTAAAAGCGGGTGATGTCCGTGGTAATGGCGACGCGAGTCAGCCGACGGTCAATCTGCTCGGCCCCAGCAAGCTGGGCTTCCGCTGCCGTGATGATGTCATCGAAGTCACCCGTTTACTGGCATCCGTGGGTGTAGGCGTCAATGTGGTGGCGCCCTTGAATGCATCGCCCCTGGACCTGCTGCGGCTACCCGAGGCCGATGCCAACGTCTGTCTTTACCCGGAAGTGGCGGGGCAGGCTTGCAGTTGGCTGGAGCGCAACTTCGGTCAAAAGACTGTTCGCACGGTGCCTATCGGCTATGGCGCGACTCGTGAGTTCCTTGAAGAACTGGCTGTGGCGCTGGGTGTGGATCTTGATGCATCGGTTGTCGACCAGAGCCGACTGCCCTGGTACTCACGCTCGGTTGACTCGACCTATCTCACCGGAAAGCGGGTTTTTGTATTTGGTGATGCCACCCACGCGGTCGCTGCGGCGCGTGTCGCGGCCAAGGAGCTGGGTTTCGAGGTGGTTGGCCTCGGCACCTACGCGCGGGAGCAGGCGCGATTGGTGCGGGCGGCGGCCCAGGAGTTGGGCCTCACGCCCTTGATCACCGACAGCTATCTTGAAGTGGAGCGCGCGATCGCCGAGCTGCAGCCCGAGATGGTGCTCGGTACGCAGATGGAGCGGCATATCGCCAAGCGTCTGGGCATTGCCTGCGCGGTGATTTCCACCCCTGCGCATGTACAGGACTACCCGGCACGCTATTCCCCCCAGATGGGCGTTGAGGGTGCCAACGTCATGTTCGATACCTGGGTACACCCGCTGATTATGGGGCTGGAAGAGCATCTGCTGACCATGTTCCGCGATGACTTTGAGTTCAATGACACCGCGGTGCCTTCGCACCTTGATCACGCGGAGGCCACCTTGAAGGCGGTCGAGTCTGGGCCTGCGGTCAATGACACGGGTCCCACGTGGGAGAGCAATGCGGAAAAAGAACTGAAGAAAATCCCCTTCTTCGTGCGTGGTAAGGCGAGGCGCAACACCGAGCAATTCGCGGTGGCGCAAGGCATAAACACCATTGATATCGAGACCTTGTATGAAGCGAAAGCGCACTTCAGCCGCTGACGCCAGCGGCAAGATGTCGACACCGATCCGGGTGGTGCTGGTCACGCTGGACGCGCATATCACGGGTGCTTTTGAGCGCGCTGAACAACAGCTTCGCAGGGATCTTCCCGGGCTGACCCTGTCCGTGCATGCGGCGGCGGATTGGGATCGTCATCCGGATGCGGTGGACCGCTGCCGTGAGGCGATTGCGCAGGGCGATATTGTGGTTGTGACCATGCTGTTCCTCGAGTCACAGATTCAGGCCATTTTGCCGGCCCTGGAAGCCCGTCGTGATCAGTGCGACGCCATGATCTGTGCCATGTCGGCCGGCGAGATCATGAAGCTGACCCGCATGGGTCGATTCGATATGGGCAGTGAGCCCACCGGTGCGGTGGCGTTGCTGAAGAAGCTCCGCGGCAAATCCAACGATGGCAAAAACAACGGCGCCCAGCAGTTGAAGATGTTGCGTCGACTGCCGCGTATCCTTCGGTTCATTCCCGGAACCGCGCAGGATGTACGTGCTTACTTCCTGACACTGGCTTACTGGCTTGCCGGTTCCGAGGCCAATTTGGAGCGCATGGTACGACTGCTGGTTCATCGATATGCCGATGGACCCCGGGCGGCTCTGCGTGACTTGCCCGAACCTCCCGGCCCTATCGATTATCCCGATGTTGGGGTGTATCACCCCGATATGAAAACGCCGATTGCCGAGCAGGTCAGTCAGCTACCGCGGCGGCGCAGCAAGAGCCCCCATGGGGGTACGGTCGGCCTTTTGCTCATGCGGTCCTACGCCCTGGCCGGGAACAGTGCCCACTACGATGGCGTGATTCGGGCACTGGAGGCGCGCGGTCTCAGGGTGATCCCCGCCTTTGCGAGTGGTCTGGATTCCCGGCCCGCGATCGAGCAGTTCTTCCTCGACGAATCCGGTGCCAAGGTAGATGCAGTCATCTCACTGACTGGTTTTTCACTGGTTGGTGGGCCGGCTTACAACGACAGCGAGGCGGCGCGTGAAATTCTGGCGCAGCTCGATGTGCCTTACCTGTCGGTGCAGGCGCTTGAGTTTCAGAGTCTGGAAGCCTGGACGGAGTCCAGCATGGGTCTGATGCCGATCGAGTCCACCATCATGGTGTCGATCCCTGAACTCGATGGGGCGACGGGGTCGATGGTGTTTGGCGGGCGTGAAGAAGCCGGCTCGACCGGCGGGCCTGACGACATGGTGCCTCACGTTGAGCGAGTCGGTTGCCTCGCTGATCGTGTCGCGAAATTGGTTGCGCTGCGTCGTAGCGAGCGCGCCGACCGCAAAGTGGCCGTGGTGTTGTTCAATTTTCCGCCGAATGCGGGAGCGACCGGTACCGCTGCCGGACTGGGCGTATGGGAGTCATTGCTGAACACGTTGCGCCATATGGCTGCACAGGGTTACAGCGTTGAGGTTCCTGACGATGTCTGCGCCTTGCAGCAGGCTGTACTGCAAGGTAATGCCGCGCAGTACGGTACCGATGCCAATGTGTGCGCGGTGATTTCAGCGGATGATCACGTGCGCAACGAGACCTGGCTGGATGAGATTGAAGCCCAGTGGGGGCCGGCGCCCGGACGCCATCTCACCGACGGCCGCTCGCTGTTTGTGTTGGGTGCCCAACTCGGCAATGTGTTGGTAGGGATACAGCCGTCGATGGGATACGAAGGGGATCCCATGCGCTTGCTGTTCGAAGGCGGTTTCTCTCCGACCCATGCCTTCTCGGCGTTCTACCGTTATTTGCGTTGCCAATGGCAGGCTGATGCAGTGCTGCATTTTGGTACTCACGGCGCGCTTGAGTTCATGCCTGGCAAGCAAGTGGGGCTGAGTCGCGATTGCTGGCCAGATCGACTGATCGGCGATTTACCCAATTTCTATTTGTACGCCGCCAATAACCCCTCCGAGGGCCTGATTGCCAAGCGCCGTTCTGCCGCAACGCTGATCAGCTATCTGACGCCGACCGTGGCGCAAGCCGATCTGTATCGGGGCTTCTCCGAACTTCGGGATTCGATCGATCTGTGGCGCGGACGCGATGGTCAGTGGAGCGACAAGCAGCAGCAAGACTTATTAAACCTGATCCATACCCAGGCGTTGGAGAGCGAGCTCTCCGATGCGCCATCGCCCTGGTCTCTGGATGTGGCCGAGGCGGCAGTGGATGCCTTGCGTGAAAAGCTCGACGAGATCGAGCAGTCGTTGATTCCCTTTGGGCTACACGTACTCGGGCAGCCCATGGCGCCGGAGCAGCAGCGGGAGATGTTACGTTCGGTGGCCGTCGCCTCCCGCGATATCGACTTGCCGGATTCCTGGTTGTCGGCGTTGCTTGCCGGTGATCCGCCTGAGTCACTGGCTGCAGACCCGGCGCTTGCGCCGCTGGCGGCGGAGGATCGTCAGCACTTGACCCGAATGTTGGCTGAGCTGGCGGCAAACCTTGAGGTGGACCATGAGTTACCCGCGCTGATGCGGGCGCTCGATGGTCGATACATCGAACCAGTCCCCGGTGGTGACTTGTTGCGGGCCCCGGAGACGGTGCCGACGGGGCGCAATATCCACGGCTTTGATCCCTTCCGCTTACCGAGCCGATATGCGGTAGAAGAGGGCATGCGGCAGGCCGAGCAGTTGCTCGAGCGGCACACCCAGGGCGGTCAGCCGTTGCCAACTTCGGTCGCGCTGGTTCTGTGGGGTACCGACAACCTGAAGAGCGAAGGCGTGGCCATTGGCCAGGCATTGGCACTGATGGGTGCCCGCCCACATCTCGACAGCTACGGGCGAGTAACAGGCGCGGAATTGCTCAGCCTCGAGGCGCTCGGCAGACCACGAATCGATGTGGTCATGACTCTGTCGGGTATTTTCCGTGACCTGTTACCCCTACAGACCCGACTACTGGCTGATGCAGCCTGGTTGGCTGCCAACGCCGATGAAGACCTGACGCTCAACCCCATCCGCGCGAATGCCCTGGCGTATCAGGCTAAGCACGGTTGTGATCTTGAGACCGCGGCACTCAGGGTATTCAGCAACGCTGAGGGCGCCTACGGCTCCAACGTCAATATGCTGGTGGATAGTAGCGCCTGGGAGGACGAGTCTGAGCTGGCGGACACTTTCACCAACCGCAAAGGTCACGCCTATGGCAGGCATGGCGCAGTCGCCAGCCAATCTACCGAGCTGCTGACCTCACTGCTCGGTGGCGTGGATTTGGCTTACCAGAATCTTGATTCGGTGGAGCTGGGTGTCACGACGATCGACCACTACTTCGACACGCTCGGTGGTATCAGTAGAGCCATCGGTGTGGCCCGCGGGGGCGCCGAGGAAGTGCCCGTGTACATCGCCGATTACACCGGTGGCAACGACAAGGTGCGCACCCTCGCAGAGCAAGTGGCGCTTGAGACCCGAACTCGGGTGCTGAATCCGAAGTGGTACGAGTCGATGCTCGAGCACGGCTATGAAGGCGTGCGTGCCATTGAGTCTCACGTCACCAACACCATGGGTTGGTCTGCAACCACCGGCCAGGTGGCTCCCTGGGTTTACCAACAACTTTCAGAGACATTCATCCTCGACGAAACCATGCGGAACAGACTGGCAGCACTCAATCCGACTGCCGCGGCCAAAGTGGTTAATCGATTGCTGGAGGCCCAGGAGCGGTCCTATTGGCAGCCTGACGATGAATGCCTCGACAAACTGCGATCAGCAGGAGAAGACCTCGAAGACTGGATCGAGGGTGTTACTGGGGGAGAAGCGGCAGCATGAACATACACGAGAGTCAGATACCGGTGACCCAGGTCGACGACCAGGGCAAGCCAATCGATGGCGATGGCAGCGTTCAGGTTCACTTGGATGGCGACATTCAAATCGACAAGGCGAAGGTGTTCGCCATCTACGGCAAGGGCGGTATTGGCAAAAGTACGACGTCTTCCAATCTGTCGGCCGCGTTTTCCCATTTGGGAAAGCGGGTGATTCAGATTGGCTGTGACCCCAAGCACGATTCCACCTTCACTTTGACCAAAGCCATGCTGCCGACAGTGATTGATGTGCTCGAGTCGGTGGAGTTCCATGCCGAGGAACTGGGCCCTGAGGACTATGTGCACTCGGGCTACAACGGTGTGCAGTGTGTTGAAGCAGGTGGGCCGCCGGCGGGCACAGGCTGCGGCGGCTATGTGGTGGGGCAAACGGTCAAGCTGCTCAAGCAACACCATTTGTTGGATGACGCAGACGTTGTCATCTTCGATGTGTTAGGTGACGTGGTGTGCGGTGGATTTGCGTCGCCGCTGCAACACGCCGAGCGGGCACTGGTTGTGACGGCCAATGATTTCGATTCCATCTTCGCGATGAATCGCATTGCATCAGCCATTAATGCCAAGGCCAAAAATTACGGGGTCAGGATCGGCGGTGTTATTGCCAACCGCAGCCGCGACACCGACGAAATCGATCGATTCAATGCGGCCACCGGCATGCAGCGTCTGGCGCATTTTCCAGATCTGGACATCATTCGCCGCAGCCGCCTGAAGAAGTCGACCCTCTTTGAAATGGAAGACGGCCCCGGCCTGAAGCAGGCGCAGGAAGAGTATATGGCGCTGGCTGAGCAGCTCTGGAATGGGGCTGACCCTCTGGCGGTGACGCCCATGCGCGATCGAGATTTGTTCGATTTCCTGGGGTTCGATTAATGAGCGTCGTCAACTACGAACAGCGCCGCGCCGAGATCGAACACTATTTTGATCGCACGGCGGCCGATACCTGGGCGAAGCTGACTTCGGATGCGCCGGTGAGTCGTATTCGACAAACCGTGCGAGAGGGACGCGACGAAATGCGCGAAACCCTGCTCAGTTGGCTGCCTGAAGATCTCACCGGGCGACGGATTCTTGATGCGGGCTGCGGTACCGGCGCACTGTCGCTTGAGGCCGCGCGACGCGGCGCCGAAGTGGTGGCCATTGATCTTTCACCGACGTTGATTGAGTTTGCCCGGCAACGGATCGACCAGCACGACTTTTCCGGCCGCATTGATTTTGAGGTCGGCGACATGCGCCACTTGGACCTGGGTCACTTCGACCATGTGGTGGCCATGGATTCACTGATTCACTACTCACCGAGTGACGGTATGCGCACGCTCGAGTCGTTAGCTGACAGTGTGGGCTGTAGCGTGCTGTTTACTTTCGCGCCGAAGACACCGTTGCTGGCGACCATGCACGCGATTGGCCAGTGGTTCCCCCGGGGTGACCGCTCGCCAGCCATCGTGCCCGTATCAGAGCAGGTGCTCGCAAATAGAATCAGTCACTCCCCCGCGTTTGTGGACTGGCAGCTAGGCCGTCGTCACCGTGTGCACCGTGGTTTTTACATCTCTCACGGGATTGAGGTGCGTCGACGATGAGCCAGGCCCCTAAGCGATTCATCGATCTCATCAAGCGAACCAGCCATCGCTGGATGCCTTTTGCGGATGCCGCAACGGATGAGATGCCGCTGTTCCGTCTGCTGCGTTTGTCGCTGTTTCAGGTGTCTGTAGGCATGGCTGCGGTGTTGCTGAGCGGAACGCTCAATCGCGTGATGGTCGTCGAGCTCAGCCAGCCCGCCTGGGCGGTGTCGCTGATGGTCGCCATCCCCCTGCTGCTGGCACCATTGCGTGCACTGATTGGCTTTCGCTCGGATTACCACAAGTCGTTCCTCGGATGGCGGCGAGTGCCATACCTCTGGATCGGCACCATCATGCAATGGGGTGGTTTGGGTGTCATGCCCTTTGCGTTGATCGTTTTGACAGAACCGCACAACGGTCCTGCCATTCTCGGTCCGCTCGCCGCCATGTTTGCTTTCTTGTTGGTTGGGGGCGGCATGCATACCACCCAGACCGCGGGGCTGGCGCTGGCCACGGATCTTGCCAACGAGGATACCCGACCCCGTGTCGTGGCATTGCTTTACGTCATGTTGCTGGTTGGCATGATCGCTGCCAGTTTTGGATTTGCTGCGATGCTCGAGGATTTCAGCTATTCCCGGCTGATTCAGGTGCTACAAGGATCGGCGGTGGTGACGGCGGTGCTCAACCTCGTCGCGTTGTGGAAGCAGGAACCCAGACGACCCGAGTTGACCCGACACGATCGTGAGCGCCCCCCCTTCATGGAAGCCTGGGATGCGTTTTCCCGACAGGGGCGTGCCAAGCGCCTGTTGGTGGCGGTCGCCCTGGGCACCATGGGTTTCAGCATGCAGGACGTGCTGCTGGAGCCCTATGGCGCAGAGGTATTGGGTTGGTCGGTCAGTCAGACGACCTTCCTGACGGCACTGTTTGCCGGTGGCATGTTGGCGGCGTTCGTATTGTCTTCGCGCTTGCTGGGTGGTGGTTCCGACCCGATTCGCATTGCCGGCGCGGGCGCGCTGCTGGGCACTTTTGCATTTGCGGCGGTGATCTTCGCCGCACCCTTTGAATCATCGATGCTATTTCGCGTTGGCACCGTCGGTATTGGACTGGGCCACGGCTTGTTCGCGGTTGGCACGCTGACTGCGGCAATGTTGCTGGGGCAGCAGGACTACAGCGGCATGGCGATCGGCGCCTGGGGTGCCGTGCAGACCACTGCCACCGGCGTGGCGGTGTTCGTCGGCGGTGCGCTGCGCGATTTCTTTGTGCTCTGGCTGGGAGAGGGCTCGCCTTTCGAAGCCTGGTCGGGGCCAGCGACCGCCTATGGCGGCGTGTACTACCTGGAAATTTTTATTCTGTTTGCCGGATTGGCGGCACTGGGTCCACTGGTGCGCAGGCCGGATGAGCAGGTGTTTAGACAATCGGGACCACAACTGGCTGATTTTCCCGGTTAACGGTAAGCCAAAAGGAGTAATGCTATGGGTACAGGTGCAATTACGGGTTACTTGGATGTGCCCCAGGTGCTGTTGTACGTCTTCTGGTTGTTCTTCTTCGGTTTGGTGCTGTATCTCCACCGGGAAGGCAAGCGCGAGGGCTGGCCGCTCGAAGAGAAATACGGTGGCCGCCTGACAGGTGGTGTGGGTGGTATGCCACCGCCCATTACCAAGGTACTGGCCCACGATCAGGGCACGCGTGTGCAACCGGGTCCTGCCCCCGAGGGCTATACGCTGAATGCTGTACCGACCGGTCCGTCTGCAGACTATCCTCTTCACCCCACCGGTGATCCGATGGTGGATGGTCTGGGCCCCGCTGCCTACGCCATTCGGCCGGAAAAGCCAGATCTCACCATCGACGGAGAGCCGCGCATCGTACCGCTGCGTGTCGACGCGGATCACAACGTCAACAAGCGAGATCCTGACCCGCGTGGCAAGCCCGTAACGGGCTGCGATGGCAAGGTGGGTGGCACGGTCACAGACCTTTGGGTGGACCGCGCTGAACCCTTCTTCCGCTACGCGGAAGTCGACGTGGGTGATGGCACACGGTTGCTGCCCATGACCATGGCGCGCGTCAGCAAGGATGGTTCGGTTCGAGTGAAGTCGATCCGCAGTGATCAGTTCAAGCAGGTGCCAAAGCTTGCCAATCCCGATCAGGTCACCCTGCAGGAAGAGGACAAAGTGGCGGCGTTCTATGGCGGCGGCACACTCTATGCCGTGCCTAGCCGGATGGGTCCGCTCCTGTGAGTATGCAGGAATACGAGTACGAGCCGATTCCGGGGCTTCCCGAGGAACTCCCGGACGGCGAGTATGTGGTTTGGCAGGGCGCACCCGAATGGCAGGCGTTGGCTCGGCGCGTGTTCCACACACGCTCCCTGTTTATTTATTTTGCCGCGCTGATTGTCATTCACCTGGTTTTTCAATTGATGAACCAGGAGCCGTGGCAAGAGGTCCTGCTCAGTGTCAGTTGGAACATCACGCTATCGGCGATTGCGCTGGGACTGCTCGCGGGTGCGGCCAAGCTTTATGCGCGCAGTACGCTCTATACGTTTACCAATCGTCGTTTGGTGGTTCGTTCCGGCGTCGCGCTGCCAATGATGGTCAATATTCCCTGGGAGAACGTGAAGTCGGCTGGCCTGCGCGTGTGCGGTGATGACACCGGTGACATTCTCATCTGCCCCAAGAACGATCGTCAGTTTTACTACGCGCTCCTGTGGCCCTATGTCAGACCCTGGCGTTTCACCTATGTGCAGCCCTTGCTGCGCGGAATTGCCGATCCACAGGCGGTCGCTACTCGCCTGGCCGAGGTCATCCGCGAGGAGCGTGAGGAAGCGACAACACTGCGGCCATCACCGGTTGCCGCGGATAGTGATCAGGAAGAGGATTTCAATGAGCAACCCATCCCTGCGAGTTGAGCCTCTGACCGGGCGCGTTGGCCCACGCAGGGTCAGCGACAAACTGATGGCGCTGATCATGGCGGGCCTGCTGTTTACCGTGGGTGCAGTGTCGCTGGCTCGACTGAATCAGCAGGGTATCAGTACGGCGCCACTCACTGGCGAAGTCATTGCCCAGCGACAGCTGGATTTTCAGGACATCGGCGGTGGTCGCATCCAGATCAGCGACGCGCAGACCGGCGAGTCCATCACGCTATTGCCGCGCGGTGAAGGTAGTTTTGTTCGCGGTGTGGTGCGCAGTTTGGTCCGGAGTCGCAATCTGGCGCGCAGCCCAGCGCGTTCTCCTTTTCTGCTGACCCGCTACGATGACGGTCGCCTGATTCTCACCGATCCGGTGACCGGGCAGGGGATCGAACTGCAGGCCTTTGGTCCGACCAACGCGGGCAATTTTGAGGCGATGCTGCCCGGGTATCACCGCGACTCGCTTGCCGAGTTACGCTAGAGAGTCGCTGACTGTGGATGATTTCGCCCTGGCAGTTGTCGTCGCCTTGTCCGGGTGGTGGTTTTTTACCGGCGTTATCCTCTGGTTGGTACACCAATCTGAAGCACACCACGGCAAGGTGTTTATCACCTGGACGCTGCTAATGCCGGTGGCGCTGATCGGTGCAATCATCAATGCTGAAACGCTGACGCCGGTGACCGCTGTGATTGGCTTTACGCTGGCGCTGGTGATCTGGGGCTGGTTAGAGATGGGTTATCTCATCGGCTGGGTAACCGGACCCAGCAGCGCGCCCTGTCCAGAGGGGGTGTCGACGCTTGAGCGAATGGCAAGGGGGCTGGGCACGTGTCTCTACCACGAACTGGCCTTGCTGACGCTGGGCGCCTTGTTGGCGCTGACGACCTGGGATCAGCCAAATCCCACCGCGCTCTGGGCATTCTCGGTACTGTGGGTCATGCGCTGGAGTGCCAAGCTGAACCTCGTGCTGGGTGTGCGCAATTACAATCGCAACTGGCTGCCCGATCATCTTGAGTATCTGGATAGCTATATTCCCAGACGACGCATCAATCCCTTGTTTCCACTTTCGCTGTTGGGTGGTTTTGCGCTCACGGCTGGGCTGTTCGGTGCCGCGGGTGACGCTGTGGGCATGACCGAGCGCATCAGCTTGGTGCTGGTGGCCTCCCTCGCTGCCCTTGGCACCCTCGAGCATCTTTTTCTGATGATGCCGCTGCGCGACGCGGTGTTGTGGCAATGGGCCGCGCCACGTGAGGAAAAGCTCGACCCTGCTGCCGCGCTGTTGCGCGGCGGGGTGAGTGAGCGTGCCGGGTGACTAATAAAAAACCATAGCCGGGAAAGCAATAAGCATTTATCGGTATAACACCAGAAAGTCTTGGCGAAGCGGGTGCCCCGGGCTTACAGTGAGAGTGAAGAGAAGTATGCGACAGGCGCTTTTCAGCGAGACGTTCACAAAACCAAGAAAAACGTCCAACAGCGTCGGCTGCCGCCAAAGGGGTGGAGACATCCCTGCGGTACGGACGGTAAGCCCGCACACCGGTGGTCTGATCCGGGGGAGGTTTGCCATGGTTGGTGGTTTTAAGCATTGGTCTGTTGAGTCGGTTATCCCGAAGGGGGCCGCTCATGCATAGCATTCGTGTTGTCGATCAGCGGCTATCGGGCATTGGTAGCGCCGATGTCAGTACGGCGCTGGCCGAACTCCAGCGTCATGATCTCCAGAGCGAAGGGGTCGGGGTATACCTGCACCTGCCTTTTTGCCCCACCCGGTGCATCAGTTGTGCCAGGGCGGCGGCGGTGGCCTCGAGTCCGAAAACCGTCGACCGGTATCTGGATTACCTCGAGCGTGAAATTGCAGCCACGGTTCAACATTTGGGTGCCGCGGTGCCGGCGCGCCAGTTGTTGGTGGGCGGCGGGTCGCCCAATCATCTGACCGATGCTCATCTCGCGCGAGTCATGGATATCTTTGAGCGCTATTTCACCCTGGCGCCGGGCGCCGAGGTCGCGATTGATATCAACCCCAAGCGCTCCTCTCGATCGCAGCTCGAGTTGCTCTACGGCCTCGGTTTCCGCAGCCTGCATTTTGAGTTGCGCGAGATTGACCCTTCGCGCCAGTTTGCGCTGGGGCGCTCCTGTACGCCGGAATTGCTCGAGGATGTCTTCCTGACCGCCCGCGAAAGCGGGATGGATTATCTGCAATTTGACTACGTTTACGGCATGCCCGACCACACCCATGGTTCTGTGCGTGACGCGGCCGAGTACATCGCCGAACTGGCACCCGATCGCGTGGTTTGTCATCCGTTTTTCCGGCGAGAGGATGTCTTCCCGCATCAGCAGCTGATTGGTGCAGACACCGTGCCCAGTGCCAGCGAGAAAATGGGTTTGTTCACCGCCATGGTCGATACCCTGGAGACTGCTGGCTATACCTGGGTGGGTATCAACTGCTTCGTTCGGGAGGACGATCCCCTATTGCAGGCCCAAGAACGGGGCGAGCTCTATCTCGGTTGGCTGGGATATGCCACGCAACCGCAGCCGTGGCTGTTGGGCTTCGGTCTGGGTGCGACCAGCGAATTGCCGGGCCTGATGATGCGCAACAGCCTACAGCTTCAAGATTGGTACGATCGTATCGATGAAGGCCTGCCTGCGGCCCTGGTCGGTACCCGATTGTCGAATCAGCAAGCCGAGGTGCGCGACGCCGTCATGCAACTGGGCGCTAACCTGAGAGCACCTTTCGGTGAGTCCAGTGATGTGTTCGACAATCTCGAGTCAGAGGGTCTGGTGAGCCGGCAGGGGGCTGAGTTGGCCCTGACCTCGCACGGTCGTTATCGCTTGAATGAACATTGGGAAGAAGCGTTGGCCGAACAACGGCCGTTCAGCTTGATCAGCTGAGCTTCTGCGAAAGCGTGGATTGATAACGGCCACGCAGCATCGCCCACTCCATTTTGAACCAGGGTGTGAAAGCTTCTGGTGTGCGCGACACCCAGCGATCTATCGCAACACAGTCGAACCAGTCCCACGCCATGATTTCCTCGCTGTGGGGATTGATGTCCGTAACGCGATCCCAGTTACCCGCATAAACCGTGCACAGCTCGTGTTCTGAGCCGAGATCACCGTAGTGTTCGTGGTACTGGAACCGATAAAGGCGATGCAGTTCTGCCGCCGCAGTCCCGAGTTCTTCTCGCAGCCGGCGCTCGGTGGCATAGGCGTAGGACTCGCCCTGGCGGGGGTGGCTACAGACACTGTTTGACCAGTATCCAGGCCATAGCGGTTTTTCTCCGGCGCGCTGTTGCAGCAGTACGCGATCAGGGCCATCAAACAGGAAAATCGAAAAAGCCCGATGCAGCATACCGCCGCCGCGATGGGTCTCGAGTTTGTCGGCGTAACCGACTTCGTTGTCGTCGGCATCGACAAGAATCAGCAGTTCATCGGCAAAGGAAACGGATGCGCGTAAAGGTTGTGACATGGTGATATCAGTCGGCTCGTATGGCCAATGTACGTGTAAGGGTAGGGAAAAAAGACCCGCCCCAAAAGGACAGTCCTGTGAAACGAGGCCTGAGTGGTTGATCCTGTCTCTGGGGTAACATTGAAGGGATCAAACTCGTTCACCTTGGTCTGCGGTCAACATCAATGATGTCGCCCACGGGTCAAAAAAGGTCCCCCCTTGCGGGGGGTAACATGGTGGCAGTGCTTAGCCTCGTTGAGGCGGCAGCGCTGACATGTGAGCGGATTCGTTCAGCTTGACTTGCTCGCTGTACGGTCCGTCGATCCAGTTATAGGTCGATGAACTGAGCAGGATGAAATGGATCAGCAACGCCAGCACAATGTTGAACGCCGCCAGAGCCATCATCACCTGTCTCGGATCAAAGATCATCCACATGCGATACATAGTGAATCTCCTTGGGTTGAGGTGATCTCAGCACGAATGCCTTGATCACAGTTTTGTGGTGAAAGACCGGGTTCTCAGAACCAGGGCTTCCAGAACCACATCAAGGTGTGCGCGGTACCGGCAAACATCGACAGCCCGAAAACCCCCTGCAGATATGCTGCTTGGAATTCTTTGGCTTCGTTGTCTGTCAGTCCCGAGGAGCTCAGAAAGTCCCCTTCACTCATGGTAGTACCTCCCATGTTTGGTCTAACGAATGCCGCAGTGAAGCCCTTCGGCGTCTGTGCGACGGTTTCACGGCACGTTCCACACTAGGCGGTGCGGTACCGATCCCTGCGAGCAACACCGAGGCGATGCTTGCCGAGATTTGTTGGCCCTCCCTTAGGGGAGGGCGGTGACCGATCTGTCGGTCTTGATTCATTGAATACCCACGGCAGCTTTGCCCGCTGTTGCTTCATCGGTCATATCCGCTGCGGCTTCCTCGGTTTCTTCTACCGTGGGCGCGGTCACTTCTTGCATCGCGGGTTCAGGGCCTTTGTTTGTCTGCATACCGAGGTTCGGGTAGTCACTCAGCATGCTCACGCCCAGCAGGGGTTTGTAGGCACCCTGGTGGCAGGTGGCGCAGTTAACTTTGAGTGCATCACCCAGCGGACCTTTGCGGTGGTCGGGCAGCCAGTCAGTGGTCTTGTCGACGAAGTTGTTGTTGAGGTCACGCACCATGCGGATGCCGTGCCAGGCCTGGACTCGCTGCGAGTTGCTCTCCTCCCAGCTATAGAAGGCTCGTGAGTTATGGCAGTGGGTGCAATTCACGCCGAGCGAATCGGAGAAATGCATCATCAGAGCGTACGTCCACTCGGTCTGCTTGATGGATTTGCGATTGCCCTGCTGCAGCGCTGAATCACCGGCGACACCGATCTCAGCCTCGTCATCGAGGAAAGGTGTAAAGGGATCGTAGGGTAGGGACGTGTACGCTGTGGTCTTGCTACCCAGGTTTTGCATGGCCGTGGCAACCCCTGGCGCATGTGGGTGGCCGGGGTCTTCAGCCCACAGATTCTCTGGGATGTGTTTGCCGCGGTGGCAGGTGTAACAGGTGACTCCCGTGCCTTTGACGTGGTCGCCCCATTCAGCATTAACCTGCTGCGTCATCGCGGTCATGACACGTGCTACTTTCTTGGTGTAGAGCGTGTCGAGGTGGAAACCCTCGTTGACGTGGCAGTAATTGCAGCCTTCCTCGGGTGCGATCCATTCGGTCATTGCCGTCATGAGGCGAGTGAACTCACCCACCGACAGATCTCCAAGCACCTGAACGTTTTGATATACGTCCCTCGCCTTGGGGCCTACTGCAGGCAGTGGGGGCTGTGGGGCGGGAACCTGATTGTTGGCTTCAGCTGCAGCCAGCGAGGCGGGCGTGGATATCTGCTCTACTGCAAGGCCACGATAGCCACTCTGCTTGGTTTCCTTCGGTCCGATTTCGCAGCCCGCGAGCAATGTCGTGGACAAAAGCGTTATCAGCGCGGTACGGATCATTGTTATACGTGTCATGGCTTAACCCTCCGCCAACGCCGGATCAACGACCGGCATTGCTTCCATGGGCGGGTAGCTCGGCACAATGCCGTGCTTCATGCCCCACAAGTACCAGTTGTCGACAACGGTGCCGGTCAGCAGAATGCCAATGCCGCCGGTAATCACGGTCAGTACTGCGAACCACCAGGCCCAGCGGTGGATAGATTCCATCGACGCGTTGAAGCCCATGCACCAGCGCCAGAACAGCATCGAGCGCTCACCGGCGGTGCCGATATCAGTGATCTGGTCGATCTCCCGGTCACCGCCATAGCGGCTGACGGCCAAAATCGTCGCTGCGTGCATGGCGAACAGCACCGCAGAGCCATACAGGAAGGCGATCGACAGCATGTGGAAGGGGTTGTAGAAAAGGTTGCCGTAGCGCAATGAGAATGCCGCGGTCCAATCCAGGTGCGGGAAGATGCCGAAGGGCACTGCCTCACTCCAGGCGCCCATCAACACGGGGCGGAAGAAGCCGAGCACCAGATACAACCAGATGGCAGCGCCAAAGGCCCAGGCCAGGTAGTTGCTCATACCCAGTCGGCGCGACAGGGTAAAGGTGCGAATCCACCAGCAGACGATAGCTGCGGTCAGGAAGGCGCCAGCAATCAACCACCAGCCGCCATCGCTCAGTGGCGCAAAACCCAACCCGTACTCGGGTGCCGGCGGCTCCAGTGCGAGCCAGGGCAGCTGACGGACAAACTCGATCGGATCCCAGTTCACCGAGGCCCACATATTGAGGCCGATGATGAAGAACGCCATGGTGCCGAAGATCAGCGAGAGCACACCGGTCGGACCGAGATAGATCGGGCCCAGTTGGGCATCGCCGAGTTTTCCGAGCAGCCAGCTGTGATAGCCGCCAGGGATATGCAGTCGCTTGTATTCGTCCTTGCCGATCGGTACGCCGGGGTAATCCGGAGCATCGACCTGAACCGTGGTAAAGATATTTTGATATTCAATCATGGGTCAGTCCTCCTCAGCTCCACACCGGCAGTTCAAGCCACCAGTTCCACCACTCCGGCCAGCCTTTGGTCCAGAAGGGACCGCTGATCACGATGCACACCGCACTCCAGAACGCCGCACCCAGGGCCAGGAAGAGGCCGAGACGGTGGATGCCCAATGCACCGACCGAGTAGCCGATGTCGTCGCGGAAAAAGGTGTTCTCGTGCTCCCCGGTCTTGACCGGTTCGCCCCGCGCGGGATCGACTGCCATAAGCACCAGCGAGCCGTGCATCGACAGGGCCATGGCGTTCGTGAAGAAGAACGTAATGGCAATCATGTGCGCTGGGTTGTAGTGAAAGTGCAGGAACTGGTAGCCGACGTTGGAGACCCAGTCGAGGTGACTGAGAATGCCGTAGGGGAAGCCGTGGCCCCAGGCGCCCAGTAGGAGTGGGCGAATCACCACCAGCGTGACGTAGGCAAGCACTGCGTAGGAATAGGCGAAGGGAATGTGCAGGCCCATGCCGAGCTTGCGGGCAATTTCCACTTGTCGTAACGCCCAGGAAACGAATGCCCCGCAAGCGCACAGCGTGATGATCTGCCACAGCCCGCCTTCTTTGAGCGGCGCGAGCCCAAGCCCATAAGAGAGGTCGGGCGGCGCGATATTGATCTGCCAGACATTCCACGTCGGTCCGATGGCGGCACCGTAGAGGATCAATCCCGTACCGATGATGGCAAAGAATGCCGTTGTCACTCCGAAGAAGCCGACGTAGAAGGGGCCGACCCAAAAATCGAACAGGTCCCCTCCTAACAGCGTGCCTCCCCTGACACGATATTTTTGTTCAAAGCTTAGCAGTGACATTTATCTTCCCTCCCCGACGGGGCGCGCTCTTCGCCACGCTCCTGGTGGTCCTGGTCTTGCTCTTTTGACGATGCTGTTGGGCAGCACCGCCCCTGTTTCAAAAACTGCTGTCAGATGCGCGCAAACGCATACGGCACGGCGTTGTAGGCATTTCGCTTGGCTGCCTTGAAGCAGCTCTCACCGACAGCGCATCCCTCGGGCGTACGCAGCATTAACTTGCTACCCACCGCAGCCGCGAAGAACCAACTGAAAGCGATGGCGATCAACAGCCGGAACTGCCAGGTTTCAGTCTGTTGCCTCGGCGTGCTCGATTTTTCTGTGATTCCCACCATGGTTCTTCCTCCTGACGGGCTATGCCGCACTGGAAGCGACGGAAAAGCCCGCTCGCTCCACATCTTCGGTTCGCACTGCTTCGGCACCGCTGTTGCGGGCCAACTCCTCGGCCGTATCGCGCAGACGTTTGGCCGCGCTGATGCGCACCAGCACTGGCTGGCGTGCAACGAGTCGTTCGAGGGCGCGCTCGGCTTCTTCAGTCCAACTGAGCGTGGCGCGCACGGGTGTGGCTGCGATCTGGTCGAGGTCGCTGCCCAAGGGCAGAATGTTGAACAGCGCATCAAAGAGCGCGTTGCAGACTTCCTGCAGCAGATAACAGGCGCCGCCGTAGCCCATGAAGGGCGTACCGGTGTGTCGACGAATAATCGTCCCGGGTAGCGATGCGGGGATGTACACCGCGCGGCTACCGGCTTCAGCCATATACATGCGCTCGTTGTAGCCACCAAACACAATCAGCGGTTGCTTCTCGGCGATGGCTTCACGAATACCTGCGTTATCAGTTTTTGCGCCTGCTTTGCGAGGCACGGCAAAGGCGCAGGGCAGCCCCAGTTCCTCTTCAAGGAAGTGGCGAACACCGCGGGTATAGGTTTCATTGGCGACGATGGCGAATGTGGCGGTGCCAAAGAAGTCCTGGGTCACCGAGCGCCATAGGTCCCAAATGGGTTTGATGGTGGTGAGCTTCTCGCGCTGGATGAATGGTGTGGGATCCAACTCAAGCAATTCGCCTAGCGTCTCGAGGAACTTGCTGGTGCTGTGTAGTCCGATGGGCGCCTGCAGATAGGGCTTATCCAAGACTTCACACAGCTTGCGCCCGTATTCGCGGTACATGCAGACATTGACGTCGGCATCGGCCAAGGAGGGGATGTCGTCGAGATGACAGCCGAGGGGGAACACCCGGTTCACCTCCGCGCCAATCCCCTCAATCAGGCGCTGTATCTCAGCCAGGTCTGACCAGGTGTTGAAGTTGCCGTAGGCGGGACCAATGATGTTGACCCGCGGTTTCTCACTGCTGGGCGTCTTTCGTTTGGCCGCCTTCTTGGCGCCGTATTGTTCCCAGAGCCACACCATGGCACGGTCTGCGCTCTGCCATTGATCCTCGTCGATCGTTCGCGGCAGGAAACGTTGGATACCTGTGCCTTCTGGTGTCACACCGCCGCCAATCATTTCAGCGATAGAGCCGGTGACGACGACGCTGGGTGTCTTGGGGTCGAGGGTTTGATGGGCTCGCCGCAGGGCACCTTCGGTGCCGTGCTGGCCGAGCTCTTCCTCCGCGAGGCCCGTCACCACAATGGGCAGCTCATGGGGGGGCAGGGCGTCGGTGTAATGCAATACCGATGTGACCGGAAGGTTTTCACAGCCGACGGGTCCGTCGATGATGACCTGAAGTCCTTTTACGGCAGTGAATACATAAACCGAGCCCCAGTAGCCGCCGGCGCGATCATGGTCGAGCACCAGCATCAGGCTTGCCCTCCAACCGCGGTCAGTTTTGCTGCCACTGCTGTGTCGGGCGTCCAGATGCCGGCGCTGTCACCGCTGCCAACGTCGGCAAAGAATGCTTCCATCGCCCGGAAGCGCTCCCGCCCGGCGGCGGCGGTGTTGATCATCTGCGCCAGGGAGCCCGCGCCGGCTGGTCCCATCAAGGGGCGTGCCGAAATGAGGTTGGTGAAGTAAAGGGACGGCACACACAACTCCTTGGCGCGCTGCACCACGGGCGTGGTCCCGATCGCGACATCGGGTTCAAAGGCTTCCATGGCCGCGATGTCCTGCTCCAGAGATGCCCGAAACACCACCGTGACACCGTGGGCCTCGAGCCAGGCTTTGTCTTTGCGATTCCAGGGCGTTGCCGGGCACGCAGTGCCGACGTAACGCAAGTCCGCGCCGCTCTCCACCAGCAGGCGACCGACCAGCAACTCTGAACCTTCGTATCCTGACAGTGTGATTCGCGCATTGATCGGATTCGCGGTCAGTGCACCACTGATTGCTGCGCGCATCGCGTCGCGATGTGGGTGCGCGACCGACGCCTTGATGTTTAGCGCATCGGCGATGGTATCGATCCAGTCGGCTGTCCCTTCGGCGCCTACGGGGGCAGAGCCCACTGCAGGCCTGCCGGCTTGGCTGAACTCTCGTTGCGACGCCGTATAGAACGGATGCAGCATGGCGACAAGGTCGCTGTTCAGTGCAGCGTAAAGTTCGCGCCATTCCCGGGTGGGCACGACCGGGCCTGCAGCCACGCCCAGCGGCGCCAGCAGGCGGTCGACCATGATGGCGTCGACCGGGAAGATTTCTCCCATCAGTGCCACGCTGGGCTTGCCCACCGTGGCATCGGCATTGCCGGGTCGCGCCACCGGGCCGTCGCTGATTTCCTGGCGCGCGTAACGCAACATGGCGGCGGCCAGCACGTCCTTCGCCTCAGCGTGGGTCGGGACGCCGAATCCGGGTACGTCGATGCCGATGACGCGCACGCCATTGATCGCTTTCGGTAGCAAGTCGAGCGGCACACCTGAGGCGGTCGGCACACAGAGATTGATGATGACTATCGCGTCGTGCTTCTCCGGGTCGGCCAGATCATGCGCGGCGTCCCGTATGTCCTCGAAAAGCTTGCCAGTGACCAAGGTCTCGGAATCAAAGGGCACGTAACCGACGGTGCGCCGCGCGCCGTAGAAATGGGAGGTGAAAGTCAGTCCGTAGACGCAGCAGGCTGAGCCGCTGAGCACAGTGGCTGTTCGCCGCATGCGCAGACCGACCCGAAGTGAGCCAAAGGCAGGACACATGCTCTGGGGCTGGTCGTGGGGACCTTTCGGGTAGTCCTGGGCGAACTGATCGAGCTGTTCGCTCTTGCCTGCGGCACGCGCGGCGGCGTCCATCCGATCGGCGCCACCGTGACAACCGGTGGCTGACGCATCGATCTGCGTCACCGGTATGCGGTCGGTCGTGGCGGCGGCATCAGACATCGTCGTAGACCACCTCCAGTGAAGGCTTGTCCATCGCGCTGGCATCGCACATGTCGTCGAGCTTTGCTGGCTCCAGCACCACGTCTCTGCCAACCGCATCGCCATCAAACAGGCTGAGCAAGTCGTCCTGACTCAGGGGTGATGGCTGATGGGGGGGCGCCTCGGCCACATTGGTCGCCAGATCAGCGAACAGGGAACCCCATTCGCCATCGGGCCGACCGATGATTTCGTAGGCGGCGCTCTTGCGGCGGATGTCATCGTGGGCTGGGATGGAGGCGAGCTCGGGAATGCCGGCTGCCTTGCAGAAGGCCTGCGCCTCGCCCGTACCGTCATCTTTGTTGGTCACCATGCCGGCGACGCCGACATTGCCACCCAATTTGCGGAAGTACTCAACCGCCGAGCAGACGTTGTTGGCGACGTAGAGCGACTGCAGATCGTTGGAGGCGACAACAATGACCTTCTGGCACATGTCACGGGCAATCGGCAAACCAAAACCGCCGCAGACCACATCACCGAGAAAATCGAGCAGTACGTAGTCGAAATTCCAGTCGTGGAAGCCCAGTTTTTCCAGGGTTTCGAAGCCATGAATGATGCCCCGGCCGCCACAGCCTCGACCGACCTCCGGGCCACCCAGTTCCATGGCGAATACACCGTCGCGCTTGAAACAAACATCCTCGACGCGCACCTCATCACCAGCGGCTTTTTTGGCCGAGGCAGTTTCGATGATGGTGGGGCAGGCTTTGCCACCGAACAGCAGCGAGGTGGTGTCACTTTTGGGGTCGCACCCGATCAGCAGTACTTTTTTGCCCTGCTGGGCCATCATGTAGGAGAGGTTGGAGAGCGTGAAACTCTTGCCAATGCCGCCTTTGCCATAGATGGCGATGATCTGGGTCTTGGGTGCGGCTTCGTTCGATGTAGCAAGGACGTCGGCTCGTTCACCAGACTCTGCGAGACCGGGATCGTAGACCTGAGCACCACCATTAAATGTCATAGCGACCTCCAATCGAGTATGAGTTTTAGGCAGGAGGGGTCGTTAAACGCCGTGCGATAGGCGGGCTCGGCGTCGAGGGCGTCAAAACGATGGGTAATCAGGCCTTCCAGCGATAAATCGCCGGCGTGCACCATCGATAACGCCGCCTGCATGTCTTCGGGTTGCCACTCAGCAGCAATCAGCAGGCTGAGTTCGCGCATGAACGCAGGCGCAAACTGAAATTGAATCGGTTGGTGATAAAAGCCTGCGAGCAGCAGCACGCCACCAGGCGCCAGCCGGCCGATCAGGCTGTCGAGTAAGCCGGCGTCCCCACTGGCATCACAGATGATCCGATAGTCCTGGCGCTCATCCATCTCCGGGTGCAGTACAGGGTAGGGCCAGTCGCCGTCGCGGCGGTCACTGTTGGTTTCCCAGACGGTAGGCGGCTTTCCTCCGCCTGCACAGACAATGCGAGCGAGTAGCCGACCCACAACGCCGTGACCGATAATCAGTTCAGGTAGACCGTGATCTTCGAGGCGATGCACCGCGTGCATGGCGGTCGCAGCAAGGGCGAGTAGTACGGATTCTTCCTGATCTTCTTCACGCAGTGCGATCAATCGGTCAGCCGGAACGACCAGGCGCTCTGCGGCGCCACCGAACAGGCCACGCACATCGCTGAAGCCTCTGGAGCCGGGTACAAAGACGCGAGTGCCCTCGGACAGCGCGCTGTCGGCCCCCGCCGCGATGACACGACCGACGCTTTCATAGCCCGGTACGAGCGGATAGCCAAGGCCGGGGAAGGGGGGCATGCGGCCGTCCCAGAGCAGTCGTTCGGTGCCGGTGCTCACGCCAGTCCACTCCACTTCGACCACGCAGTCGGCCGCGTCACACTCGGGCAAACCCACCGCTCGCAGGGAGAGGTTTCCCGGGGACTCGAAGACCACTGCTGTCGAGGTTTGAAGCATGACGTTCACTCTCTTCCAGGCAGTTGCGGGGTTTTCCCCGCGATATTCAGGGTGTTGTCCAGTTAAATCGTTTGGACACCGTTAATGTCAGTTTAAGAAGACAAAATAAACTGTCAAGAAAAACTTACGCTTTGCTGGGGTAGGCCTCTATGACCCGCACCAAACAGGGCATGTCGGAGCGCCGCTCGCGGATTCCCTGGAATCCGGCGTCGCTCAGCATCTGTGTCAATACGGCCCGGCTGCGTGGTCTTCCGCTGCCCATGGCCCACAGGTAAATGCCGAAATAGGTATCTCCAATTGCCGCTGCACCCTCGGTTTCTGCCATAGGCTCGGCAATGACCAGGCGCGCATTGGCGGGCATGACCTGATTGAGTTTTCGCAGCAGCCGCATCACGGGTTCGTCGTCGTGGTCATGCAAAATTCGGATGAGGCTGACCGTGTCGCAATCCGGGGCGATGTTGGCCTCAAACATGTCGCCGCCGACGAAAGTCAGGCGCTGGTCGTGGTTTTCGGCCTGGGCCCTGCTGGCGACTTCGGGCAGGTCGAGCACTGTTGCGCGGGTGTTCGGGCTGGCTGCCAACACCGCTCGGGCAAAGGCGCCGCTGCCTCCCGCTACGTCGGTCAGATGGGCTGAGTGGGTGAGCTTTGCAGCCCGGATGACGTGTCCTGCCACCATGAGCTGTGAAATCGCCATCAGGTCGCTGTAGTCGTCGTGGCCGCCGTGTTCGGTCTCGTTACGCGCATAGGGCCAATAGCGGGAGAGGTGAGTCGACTGGCGGCTTTGCAGCAGACCAACCGGGTCGAGCAGGTCCCGGTAGAGGTGCTGATGATGGGTCACCATGGCGCCAATACCCGGATTGGCGATCATCGCCGCGCCCAGTTCACCCAGTCCCCAACTGCCATCGCCATAGTTCTCGATCAGATCCAGGGCGGTGGCCGCCAGCAACAGCCGTTCCAAGCCAGGTTGCGCCAGATGAGTGCGCTCACTGAGCGAGCGGGTGCTTTTTGGGCCTGTCTGCAAGGCGGCGAACAGGTCGATTTCGACACAGGCCGCCAGTACCTGGGAGTAGACGAAGCCGGCGGTGATATGGTGCAGGGCGAGGGCCCGACGTTGGCCAATGCCGCGCCCCAGAGGCAGGCGCATGGCGTAGGTCTGGAATCGCGGATCACACAGCAGTCGATTGCGAAGGCGGTGCCAGCGTTTTCTCAGTCGGGTCCAAAGCGAGCCCGAGCCCGGCGCTGAGGGTAATGGTGTCTCGTGTAGACCGCTGCTGGAAGGGCTCGACACGAGGGGTTCAGGCCGCTGAGCGTCCGGTGCCGGCCGGGAAGAAGCGCTCTGACTGCTTCTGGACGATAGCCACCAACAGATCACGCCCTTCACAGTCTGGAATGGCGTCCAGCCCGTCCTGCACGCATTGCTGCAGTCGCTTCACAGCGCCTTCCAGACCCAGTTCGCGAACCGCGCTGGGGCGATCCAGCGCCATATCTATCCCGGTAGGTTTGCCGAGTGCGCCATCTTCGGCGGTCGCGTCATGGATGTCATCGGCGACTTGGTAGGCCTCTCCGATCGCTGCACCCAGCGCTCGCCAGGGTTCGTGATCGACGCCCGCTGCTGCCGCACCCGCGCAGGTCGCAGCGACAAAAAGAGCACCGGTTTTGGATTGGTGGTAACGGGACACGTCGACTCTTGTTTCGCACTCCCAGGCCTGCCCCGCACAAATGCCCGATGGCGAGGCGACACCTCGTGCGACAAGGCCTGTGACAATGCCATTGCGCTCTGGATGGGCCGCGTGGATGGCCTGTCGGTTGAGCTGTTGAAAAGCGCCAACGATCAACGCATCACCCGTCAGAACGGCGATTCGCTCCCCGAAGGTCGCGTGTACGGTAGGTTTGCCGCGCCGTTCGGTGGCGTCGTCAAAGCAGGGCAGATCATCGTGGACGAGTGAAGCACAGTGCAGGAGCTCAATCGCGCAGGCGCCCGCAGCGGCAAGCGGTGTGTCGTCGGTGCCATTGGCGAGCGCGACAGCGAGGCAGAGCCTTGGCCGAACCCGTGCGCCCCCCGGAAAGACCGCATAGTGCAGTGCTTGTGCAAGCAGCGGTGGGCAGTCGGGCCCGGTGAGGTCGCGAACTGCGCTTTCCAGCGCGTGTTCACAATTGAGTCGTTCCTGGGTCATGGCGGTTGCCTCCCCTAGTGACACGTCTTACTGTAAGCTACGCTAGACATAATAAGTGTGCAATAGGGTTTACACATTTGTGCGATGACGTGCCTGAAATGCGGTGGCGAGCGTGACTGAGTTCGGGGCCTTTGGTGCTGGGCAACCCGAACTGGCTGCCCGTGGTTTGCGTTTCGATGCGGCCATTCCGCATAACGGCTACCACTGGTGGTACATCGATGCCTTCAGCGAAGACGGTCTGGCGGGACTGACTATCATTGCCTTTGTGGGCAGCGTGTTTTCGCCCTATTACGCCCGTGCTCGGCAGCGGGGCCCCGCGGATCCCGAAGATTTCAGTAGTCTGAACGTGATTCTCTATGGGCCAGATCGCAAGCGTTGGGCGCTGACCGAGCGCGGACGAGGTGAGTTACAGCGCAGT
This sequence comes from uncultured Alteromonadaceae bacterium, assembly GCA_964482195.1. Lineage (GTDB taxonomy): Bacteria > Pseudomonadota > Gammaproteobacteria > Pseudomonadales > Halieaceae > Luminiphilus. The sequence goes on from CAYZWL010000006.1 coordinate 56,166, forward strand.
CGGGACGTGTTCCGCGTTGGGCCCAGTGCCATCATCCGTCAGGGCAGTCGCCTCGTCATTGATGTCAACGAATGGTGCGTCCCGCTGCCGACCCGTCTACGCGGGCAAATCACCGTCCAAATGCAATCCCTGGGAGCGCGCTGCTTTGCACTCGATGCACCTGGGCAGCATCGGTGGTGGCCCATCAGTCCGGTAGCTGATGTGAGCGTGGATATGACTTCTCCGGGTCTGTCTTGGCGGGGTAGGGGTTATGTGGATTGCAACGCAGGCGTTGTCCCGCTGGAGCAGACATTTCGGGGTTGGCACTGGCTGCGTGCCGAGTCAGCGCATGGCGGAGAGATTCATTACGATACCCGGCCGCGCGAGGGCGAGGGCCGGTCGATCACCGTCGAGCACGATGCCAGTGGTCGTTTCACGACAACGCAAGAGCAACCTCTACTGGCGCAGTCCCATGTCGCCAGTACCCCGGTATGGCGTATTCACCGCTCGATACGCGCCGGCAGTGGCTTCGCCCAAGCCAGCACGCTCGAGGACACGCCGTTCTACGCCCGCTCCAAGGTAACACGTGATGAGCAGGGGAGCGCTGAGTCAGCCATGCATGAGAGCCTGGATCTCGATCGCTTTCGCCAGGCCTGGGTGCGTACGCTGTTGCCCTTCAGAATGCCGCGCCGTGCCGGTTGGTAGCCGCTGCTGAGTGTCCCGGTTAGCGACGCTGATTGGGCCGGGTGCTTGGGGTGTGGACGGAACGTTGCTCTAGCGCGGCGATCATTTCCAGCATCCACACCATGCGGCCATAAAAGTCGCCGATGGTCGAGGCACCGTGGCGATGAGTATCGGGTTGGGGCGCGGTCTGCGCGGCATCCACAAGGAACTGGCACTCCGGCAATGCCGGGGTATGCAGTTCCCGCTGGTTCAGGGTAAAAGCACCCACTGTGGCCGCCAACAAACCCAACTTGCCCGTCGTACCCAGCACGGCGCGCTGATCAATGGAGTTATAGCCGAGCGCCCGCAGGCGTGTACCAATGCCTGCGTAGAGCAACCTCGCGGCATAGATCCCCGGTCGGCATCCAACAGGCAGCGACGGAATACCCGATTCGGCGCGCCGATATAGGCGATCGGCGTCATTTAACAGGGTGTGAACCAGTTCACCGAGTGCCGGGTTGAAAGTCGGATTGGCGATCAGCGCCGACGGGTCGATGCCGGCATCGTCGAGCATATTCAGAGGGAGATAAACACGCCCGGCGCGAGCATCTTCGCCGACGTCGCGGCAGATGTTGGTCAGTTGCATGGCGACCCCGAGGTCAGCGGCGCGCGCCAGGGCGGCCGGGTCCCTGATCCCCATCAGCACCGACATCATGACACCCACTGCGCCGGCGACCCGGGCGCTATAGTCATACACTGCCGACAGGGAGTCGTAGCGCTTCTCCGCGGCATCCCATTCGAAACCTTCCAGCAGGGCATTCAGCAGGGCTCGCGGCAGGCCGGTCTCGGCAACGACCCTGGCCAGTACCCTATCCGTGGGATGTCGGTCCACCTCTCCCGCGTAGACCCGGTCGAGCCGTTGGTGCAGTGTCACCAGTGCGGCGCTCGGGTCGTCGCCCTCGTCAATGGCGTCGTCAGCCTCCCGGCAAAACGCGTAAAGGCCGCACGCATCGTTGCGCAGCGTGCTCGGCAGCAATTTGGAGGCGAACCAGAACGATCGCGAGCCGCCGCTTAGTTTCTCGCGACACTGCGCCATGTCCGTATGAGGCGTTGGTAGTTCAGCGCCCAACGGCATGGTGACTCGCATGGGGCACGATTTCGTCAAGGACTTTGGCTGACGAGATGACGCCGGGCACGCCGGCACCCGGGTGAGTACCGGCGCCAACAAGGTAGAGCCCGTCGATTTCCTCGCTGCGATTATGCGGGCGGAACCAGGCGCTCTGGGTGATACGGGGTTCCAGGCTGAAACCAGCGCCTTTGAAGGACAGCAGCCGGTTCTGGAAGTCCAGCGGTGTCAGGATGCGAGAGGTGGCGATCTGGCTCGGTAAGTCCGGCAAGACCGTATCGGTCAGCCGGGCCTGTACCGCCTCGCGAAAACGTTCGCCCATCACTTGCCAGTTGATATCGGCATCCAGGTGGGGCACCGGTACCAGGGCATAGAACGTGTCGCAGCCCTCAGGGGCCAGCGAGGGGTCCGTCGCAGTGGGGCGGTGCAGATAGAGGCTGAAATCCTCTGCCAGCCGTTTGTGCTTGAAGATGTCGACAAGCAGTTCTCGGTAGCGAGGGCCGAGCATGACCATGTGATGGGGGATGTCTTCGTAGCGTTTGCGGGTGCCGAAGTACCAGACGAACAAACCATTGGAATAGGCGGCGTTGTCGATTTTCTGATTGGTCCAGCGAGTGCGCCATTGCTCGGGTACCAAGTGACGGTAAGTCCAGGCTGCGTCGGCATTCGAGACCACAACCTCCGCGGCGATGCGCTCCCCGCTGGCGAGTTCGACACCGGTGGCGCGGCCCTCGTTAACGGTAATTTCGCGGACCTCAGCGTTGAGACGAACCTGGTTTCGTTGACCTTCGATCAGTTTGACCATGGCTGTTACCAGGCTGCCAGTGCCACCCATGGCTGACCAAACGCCATGTTGCTGTTCCAGATAAGAGATCAGTGTGTAGATGCCGGTGACAGAGAAAGGATTGCCGCCAATGAGCAGCGGATGGAAGCTCATCACCTGGCGCAGATAGGGGTCTTTGATGAACTTCGAAACTAGCTGGTAAACGCTGCGATCACTGCGCAGTCGGATGAGCTGTGGCAGGTATTCGATCAGTTGCCAGAGGGTGTCAAAGGACTTGAATCCCAGCCGCTCGAAGCCAACGTGGTAGCGCTCCTCGCTGGCCTTCAGATATTTGAGGTAGCCCTCGGCGTCCCCGGGGTTGTAGGCACGTATTTGTTCTAGGTTACGCTCCCGATCGCCGCTGTAGTCGAAAATTTTGCCGTCGTTGAAACGAATGCGGAAAAACGGATCCATTGGCCGCAGATCCACGTCTTCGTGGAAATCGCGCCCACATAGACGCCAGAGATCCTCGAGCAGAAACGGTGCCGTGATGATGGTCGGGCCGGCATCGAAGGTGAATCCATCTTGCCGATAGACATAGGCGCGGCCACCGGGGGCATCTAGCTTTTCCAGCACAGTCACCCGATAACCACGGGCACCGAGGCGGATGGCTGCGGCCAATCCACCAAAGCCGCTGCCGATCACAATTGCATGAGGTCGATCATCCGCCTGGTCTCGAGGTGGCAGATAATCGCTGATGTTTGCCGCTGTGTTCATAAAATCAGACACCCTTTGTGTCTCATTAAGTTGACAGCGTAGCAAGTAAAGCCGGGCCTGCACAGACCCTGATGCCTTCGAAGTATTAACCGGTGCAGAGGCGACTGATCAGCGTCGCAAAGGTGTCAGGCTGCTCCTCGTGGCCCAAGTGCCCGAGGTCTGGGACCCGATGCAAGTCAGCGCGGTGAATGAGTTCAGCCAGTCGCTCGCTTTGCCAGTTGGGTACCGTGCGGTCATTCTCGCAGACCACCAAGTGCATCGGCGTTGGCATGGACGGCAGGCGTTCTTTGAGTAGATCGAGCCGCCAGCCGGCCATCATGCGCAGGGTGCCTGAGATGTGCTCGGGCCTGCGCAGCAGTTGCTGATAACAGGCGAGCATCTCTGGCGTGGGGTGGGATCCTGTCTCGCTGATCAGGTTGCGAATCGGGCGTTCAAAAACACCGTGTGCGGCTGTGACCCAGGCCATGATGCGCGAACGAGACAATAGGCTGGCGGTGCGACTGAACAAGGGCGCTGCAACCGACCCAAAAGGCAAGAATGCGCCGTTGAGTGATATCAGGCCATGTAGGGGCAATAGCTGATCCAGCGTCATCCATGCGAGTACTGCTGCGCCTGCCGAGTGACCGACCGCGTAGTCAGGATGGAATTCGGTTGCCGCCAACAGGCGCGACAAGCGCGCCGAAAATCCCGCCATGCTGGTCTCCGCTTCGGGAAGACTTGAGGAAAAGCCCTGGCCTGGCAAGTCTGGAATGAGCAGTTCGTAGCGGGTGGCGAGCCGCTCGGCGAGAGGCGCAAACGAGTGGCTGGACGCACCGGTACCGTGGAGCAGCAACAGGGCGGGCCCGGCACCCAATCGTTGGTAATGCCACTGCATGTCATCGACATCGATGAACGTGCTGTACTCGCGCAGCGGCCAATGGGGTGGCAGTTTCATGGTCAGCGATTGACGCCGGCATGTTCCACCGCGGCCTTGAGCCGGTTGGCGTCTGCATGCGGCATGGCTAGGTAGGCGGCATCGAGTGCCTGTGCCAGCTTTCGTGCACGGTCCTGTGCTCTGGGCGCCGTGTCGATGACGATGCTTTTGACGCCGCGGGCGCGCAGCGCAGTGGCTGCGCGTCGGGCGTCTTCGGCAGCCGCCTCGCGACCTCGACTACCGTCGCGGCTAATGTTCGCGACGCCATCGGTGAGGAACACCAGTCCGGCGCTCGCACCGCGTCGTTGGATTTGTTCGGCAAGGCGTTCGGCCATTTCGATGGCGCTGGCAAGCGGTGTTCCGCCGCCACCGGGTAAGCCAGAGAGACAGCGCTTGGCCCGCAACAAGGAGCGAGTGGGGGGGAGTAAAAGCTCGGCTGTTTCACCGCGAAAGGCAATCAGGGCGACTTCATCCCGGCGTACATAGCAATCTGCCAGCAATAGCTCGACCGCACCCTTGGCCTCGGCGAGCCGATGCAGTGCTGCCGAGCCTGATGCATCCACGACAAAAATGGTTGTGCTTTCGCTGCGATGACTGAAGCGAATGAGTCTGAAGTCTTCACGACGAATATCAATCGCCGGGCCTTTATGCTGATGCTCCATGGCGCGCAGCCGCTGCCAGGGAACGGCGGCCCTCAAGGTGTCGATCACACTCATGCGCCCGCCACGGCGCGGGTCTCCCGCGACTGAGCCAATGGGGCGGCCACGCTGGTTCTGTCGCTGAATGGCGCCGGCCTTCCCCGACTGGGTTGCTCTCGCGTTGCTGCGCAGGTCTGACTGCAGGCGTGCCAGCAACGCGTCTGGAATCGCTGCGGCAGTCGCCTCGAGCATTTGATCGGGCAGCGGCTCCTGCTCAGATGATGGCTTTGAAGCGTTCTCTCCCTCGCTATCCTCGGGTGGCTGCTCGGGCGGGGGTGGTGGGGTTTCAGACTCGGATTCGGGCAACTGGGTAGCGCGGTGACTCAAACAGAGTCGCATGGCCCGGGCCAGGTGGTCATCGGTGACTTCTGAGTCGCCGCTCAATGCGGCGAGTCCACGGGCGGCCCGCGAAGCCTGCAGCCACGCCCGGGGGGAATCAATGCCCAGTGCCAAGGAGGTCGCAGCGAGGGCTTCCTGCTGGACTGTTGACAGTTCGAGAGTGCGATAGCGATCGCGGGCGCGCTCGACATCGCGCCGGTCGTGAAGTGGTGCTCCGGCGTCGCGAATACTCAGTCCATGTAAGTCCAGATGCAATCCGAGACGCTCGAGCAGTGCGGGGTGGGGGTGCTCGTCAGCCAATCCCTCATCGAGTGCGATCACGGCCAGCCGCGCGGGCAAGAGGTCGCGAAGGCCATCGCGTTCCATTCTGATCTGACCGTGGTCCAACGCGGCGCAGAGGTGCGCGATGACCTGGCGCTGGGCTCGCTCCGCCATGGCCAGAATGGCAAAGCCTCCATCGCAGCAGGTGAGCAGTCCGCGTTCGGCGATGGGCTTACCGGCGGCGAGTGTGGCAGCGAGGTCAATGCCGCCGACCAGTCGGGCTTCGGTGATATGCAGGGGCAGTCGACGCAGCTTGGGCGCTGGCAGCATGGATTCGAACTGCTCCAACCAGAGCTGGCGGACCGGGCCGGGCCCCGCGCGCAGGTTGACGCCACCCAGACCGTGGGGGTCTACCGCGAGCAGGGCGGCGACCTCACTGGCGGTGCCCCAGATCGCATCGGCACTGGTGGCGTTGGCACTCACGCGCCGAAGACTTCCTCAAGCGCCCGCTCGATGCGAACCCCGCTGCCCGATTCATCCAGCGGGTCCCGGCGCAGGCGGTGTTTGAGTACCAGCGGCGCCACAGATCGCAAGTGGTTGAGCGTCGCCGTGTCTTGTCCATCGAGGGCGGCCGCAGCCCGCGCGGCACGAATCAGTGTCAATTCGCCCCGCAGCCCATCGGTACCCAGACCCATGCAGAGCCTGGCCGCATGTTCCAGCAGTTCCGTGGGTGTGTCGACAGTGGCCACTTGCGCGCGAGCGGACTCGATCTTGCGCCGCAGTGCGCTCTCTTTGCGCTGCCATTTCTTGCGGAAAGCCTCGCGATCGCGCTCGAAGGTGTCCCGCTGGCGAATGATATCCACCCGTGTTGGCACGTCTTTCGGGGTGGCGACCTCTACCGAGAGGCCAAAGCGATCCAGTAGCTGAGGACGCAGTTCGCCTTCCTCGGGGTTGCCGCTGCCCACCAGCACGAAACGGGCCGGGTGTCGCACACTCAACCCTTCGCGTTCCACCACATTTTCCCCAGAGGCCGCGACATCGAGCAGCGCGTCGACGATGTGATCTTCCAGCAGGTTGACCTCATCAATGTAGAGAAAGCCCCGGTGGGCCCGGGCAAGCAGCCCCGGTTCGAAAGCTTTTTCCCCCGCGTGCAACGCTTTCTCAATATCGAGTGCGCCGATGACCCGGTCCTCGGTCGCGCCAAGCGGCAAGTCGATGACCGGCAGGGGGATCTTGGCGGGCTTGAGGCTGGGTTTGTCGGCGCCGTTTCCGCACAGCGCGCAATAATCAGCCGGGGAGGCGTCGGGCGCACAATTGAATCCACAGCCCTGGGTGACTTCCATTTTGGGCAGCAGCGCGGCCAGTGCGCGAATGGCGGTGGACTTGCCGGTGCCCCGATCACCCATGACCAGCACACCGCCGACATCCTGGTCGACCGCTGCAATCATCAAGGCTCGCTTCATATCGTCTTGCCCGACGATTGCGGTAAATGGGTAGGCGATTGCCATCGTGTTCAACACTCCATCGCTGCGGTCTATCACCAGTGTAAACTAGCCTGAACGCCCTGTGCGCACCATAAACCTGACACTTTGGGTCACGGTGGTGCGCTGAAAGCGCTTGGCGAGCGTGTAGAGCAAGTGTGAGGAAGGTGATGGGTTCTCGAATAGGTGATCTGCCGCGAGCGGTCGATGCGCCGTTAATCCAAATGACGTTGCTGGGTGATATCGATGTCGCCTACTACGCCGATGACACCGCGGCGGGTAGGCCGCTGGTGTTGTTGCACAGCATCAATGCGGCGCCCAGTGCAATGGAAATGAAGCCATTGTTCGACTATTACCGGCAGTCGCGACCCGTCTACGCGCTGGACTTGCCCGGCTTTGGTCAGTCCCAGCGGGGTGAGCTGGGCTACAGCGCTGACTGGTTTGCGCGGGTCATCGCAGCCTTTCTGTCGGGTTTACCGGGCGAGCCACCAGATGTGGTGGCCCTATCGCTGAGCGCGGAATTTCTGGCGCGAGCCGTGGTGGAGCACGACGCCCGCTGTCATCGGCTGGTGCTCGTTTCACCCACGGGTCTGTCGGCGCGCCAACCCCCGGGGGCCGAGACCAGTGAGCGGATCAGCCGGGTTTTGTCCTTGCCTTTGTTACCGGCGGGCCTGTTCCGCGGGCTCACTTCCTACCCGAGTATTCGCTATTTTCTCGGCCAGGCTTTTCATGGGGCGCCCCCCGAGGAATTGGTGGACTACGCTTGGCGAACCGCACGACAACCCGGTGCCAGTGCCGGACCTTTTGCATTTTTGAGTATGCGGCTCTTTAGCGGCGACGCGCTCGATGCCTTGTACGGCAAATTGCGAACTCCCACCTTGGTGCTTTACGACGAGGACCCGAACATCGATTTTGAGCGGCTGCCCGAGCTATTGGCCGCCAACCCGGCAGTCGGCGCGCAGCGTATTCCTGGCACGCTGGGGCTGCCGCACTGGGAAAAGCCCGAGCTGACCTTCAGTACCTTGGATGGCTTCCTTGTTTGAGTGCCGCCGGCTGGCTGATACGTCTTTGTTGTGACAGGTCTTGCATGAGTGCTGCGGCGGCGAGCCGACCCGACAGGGTTGCCATGGGGACACCGGGTCCCGGATGCACGCTGCCACCAGCCAGGTACAAACCAGCCACCCGGCTGCGCGCCCCGGGACGATTAAAGCTCGACATCATGCCGTGGGACGCGCGCCCATACAGCGAGCCACCGCCACCGGGAAATCGCAGCGCGAAGTCTCTGGGTGTTGTGGCAGTGCAGGCGTTGGTCTCGATATCCAGTTGCAAACCGCAAGCGGCCATGACGGCGAGTGCACGGGCTTGCATGTCGGCGACAACGGTCGGGTGCCAGTCATCGCGATCTCCATCGGGTGGGGCATTGATGAGCATCAAAAGGCGCTCGGGTCCGTCGGGGGCAGTACCATCGATTCGGTCCTGGGCGCAGACATACACCGTAGGACGCTGTCTTACCTGACGTCGCTGGAAGATGTGATCAAATTCGTCGGGGTAGTCGCTGTCAAAAAAGACATTGTGATAGTGCAGTGCAAAGCCGCGTGTGCGGGCTTTGACGCACCAGGTGATCGCTGACAGGCCCCGGTCGTTGCGCGCCACTGGCGCCACGGCAGTGCTCACGGCCGGGCCGAGCAGGCCGCCGCTGAGCGCTGCGTTATCGCCGGCAAAGACAACGGCGTCGGCGGCAAAGCGCTGGTCGCCGGCAATCACTGCGCCGACTGCGCCGTGAGCGTTGCACTCGATCACACTCGCAGGGCAGTTGTAGTGGCTGGTCACGCCCGCTCGTGTACCCAGATCGGCGATGGCCTGGGCCAGTGAGTACATGCCGCCGGGCAGCAGCCAGACGCCATCCTGCTCCACGTGAGCAATGAGCATGAGCGTCGCCGGCGTTTGCAGTGGTGATGAGCCCACATAGGTCGCATAGCGACCGAACAACTGGCGTAGCCGCGGATCGCGGAAGTAGTCACCCAGCGCAGCCCACAAGGTCCGTTGGGGCGAGGTGGCGAGTAGGTCCCTGAGTTTGTGCAGACCCACCCGGCGGACCAATTCCAATGGATTGGGCTGCTGGGCGTTCATGAAGGTATCGCGCAGGGTGGCGTGGATGCCCGCACTGCGTTCACAAAACTGCAGGAAACCCTGGGCCTCAGTCTCGCCACAGACATCAGCCACCGCTCGACTGCTGGTGTGAATGTCGGCGTGTAGGTCGAGTGCGCCGCCACTTGTCCATGCATGGCGAGCCAGAATCTCGGCTCGTCGAGCTGTCACTGCGTCGCCAAAGTTGACACCCGCATCGCCGAAGAGGCCCTCGAATACCCAGGGCATCGTGAACACCGTAGGGCCTGCATCGATACCGGAGCCGGCGACGGATAGCTGGCGCATTTTGCCCCCCGGTGTGTCGGCCGCTTCGAGCAGTGTGACACGCAGTCCCTGGCGCGCCAGATCGGCGGCGGCAGCCAAGCCGCCGGCGCCGGCGCCAATCACAACAACCCGTGGTGCGCTCATGTCGTGGCCATCCTTGCCGGGCTCATGCGCCGGGTCACCGCATGCTGGTGATACACGATGAGGCCGATGCCCGTCACCAGAGGTACCGCCCAAAGCCCCGGGGTGAGCGCCAGCTCAGGCATGAGTCGGACAGCACCAAAGGCGAAGAACGCGGTGTAAACCGAGATGCCAGCGCCCACCAGGCTTTTGATGTGTTCCTTGATGCGATCCAGGGGGCGTGGATTAGGCTTGTAGATGTACCAGAGATTGGTGGCCACCGTCGCGAAGCCGACCATACTGATACCCATCATCATGGGTTGACCAAGCTGAAGACCGCGGTAGGCGCAGTTGGCTGCGGCTGCGGTCAGTAGTACCTGCAGCAAGAGGTTGTGCCAGGCTGCATTGGCTTTGTGATCGCGCCGGTTGGCAAGGCAGAGCCGGCCCTGCCAGGCCAGATTGATCGTGAGCGTCGCCAGGTAGAGCATCATCCAGCCAAAGATGCCCTCGATCATACGGGGGTCGGAAAACAGCTCGTGCGTCGCCAGATGAGGGTGGGTGCCCGTTGGGTCGTAGAGCGTTGTGCTCGAAATGGCGATGGCCGCGCATCCGGTCATCAGCATGGTGTTGATGAACACGTTGCCAAATCGTCGGTGTTGTTGACCGCCTTTTCGGCCACCGACCGGTACCCAGAAGCTCACCAGCCCGACGCTGCCACTGAGAATATGCAGCGCCACGAAGACTTCGAAAACAATCAGGGTCGACAGCATGAGTACCCCCCACCATACTGGTTAACAAGTTGTTGCCTGGCCAAAGCATGACCGAGACCACTGCGTTCCTGCCGCCACACCCGCGCCCCATGCCTGCGTTGCCCTCGCTGGTGCGCGCGCTCTGGCACGGGGATGGCAATCTTCTCGAACTGTTGCCGGCCGCTGCCTATCGGTTTGATGTCGGTAATCTCGGTTACTCGAGACGATCGACTGTGCTGTTCAACGAGCCGGAGCTGGTGCGCGAAATCATGCGTGATAGCGAAGGCATTTTTCCCAAGAGCGATTTGATGGTCAGCGCTCTCGAGCCGTTGATCGGTGAGTCCATCTTTGTGACCGACGGTGAAAAGTGGCGGCGTCAGCGCGCCATGATCGATCCGGCGTTTTCGCATATGCGCATTGGACTTGCCTTCAGTGCCATGCAGGCAGCGGTCAGCGATTATCAATTGTTGCTCGAAACCAAGGCGCAAACGCGGGAGCCGTTCTCCCTGGACCTTGCCATGAGTCAGCTCACCGCTGACATCATTTGCCGCACGACCTTCTCGCTGCCCCTGGACTCGCAGGTGGCGCATGAGGTCTTTGAGGATTTCACGGAGTTCGAGCGCTCGGTGGCGCAGGTGGACATCATGCGGCTGATCTTCCAGCCGGCCTGGAGCGATGCGCCCCAGTCGCCAGAGGTGCTCGCCGCATGCGCCCGTATCCGACAGCATCTGGGCACATTGGTCGACACCCACCTCGATCCTGATGCCAACTACAACGATATCGCCAGCGCCGTCATCGCTGCTCGGGATGCCGATACGGGCGAGCCGTTCAGTCGCGACGAATTGATCGATCAGTTGGGTGTGTTTTTCCTCGCAGGTCATGAGACCACGGCCAGCGTGCTGACCTGGGTGTTCTACATACTTGCCCAGCAGCCTGACTGGGTGCGTCGATTGCGTGAAGAAATCGATCGCGTTGTGGGCGACGCCGAGATCAGCTACGAGCACACCCGCAAGCTGCCGCTGGTGAAGGCTGTTTTCAAGGAAACACTGCGTCTCTATCCGCCCATCACCTTCATGCCCCGGGTGGCATTGCGTGCCGCGCAGGTCGGGCCGCGTAAACTGCGGCGTGGTGCGTTGGTGATGATCGCCCCGTGGACCCTGCATCGGCACGGCGATTACTGGCAGCATCCCCACCATTTTATTCCCGAGCGGTTTCTGCCGGAGAACGAGGCTCAGCTGACGCCGGGCGCATATATCCCCTTTGGTCAGGGGCCACATCTGTGTGTGGGGGCCGGGTTTGCGCAGGTGGAGGCGATACTCATCATCGCCACTTTGATCCGTGCTTTTGACGTTGAGCGCAGCGATGATCGGCAGGTACGACCCGCTGCCCGGCTGACCACCCGCCCGACCGAGCAAATCCATCTTTACGTCCGCTCCCGTGACAGGGGCTGAGCACCGGGCGGGAATTCGGCGGGTACGTCGCCTTTGGCGTTGCTGAATAACGGGGCGATGTCGCGCTGGCTCGCTTCCCCCAGGCTGATGCCCTCGCGCATGGCCGGCCATAGGATCTCGGCTGACAGGGGTGTCATCAGTAAAAAGGGCAGTGGGTCTTGCCAATCCCAAACGACATCACGTGTGCTGAACAGCTGCGTCAGGATGGTGCGAGCCTGCTGGGGTTGTCCTGACAGTAAGGCGGCCCAGGCCTCGGTGAGGGTGGTGTAGGCCCACTGCCGCGTGGCAGACACTTGCGCAGCCATTTGCTGCGGCGCCGCTGATAGCAAGGCCTCGCCAAGTGCCGCTTCATCGAAGAAGTGCAAGCCACTGGTAGCGCGGGGATTACATTCGATACCCCAGGGTTGGCCCGAGTCATCGACAATGAAGTCGAGGGCGAGGAAGCCTGTGAAACTGAGCGGTGCGATGAAGCGGTGCACCCATTCGCTGATTGCGGGCTCCATTGGGACCGACTCGAAACAGATCGCCACGGTGTGGCTGAATACACGGCCCCGGTAGAGTGTCGTCGCGATGGCATCGCCTTTGTGCAGGTAGCTGAGTGTTGACACGCTTTGCCCACGAATGGCGGTTTGCACCAGCATATTCTGAGCGAGCGGCGGCAGGGTTTCGCCGGCGCTGTGGAAACTGAGGCCGAGTCCTGAACAGCCATCTACAGGTTTGCTGATGGTGTCGGTAGTGTTGGCCAGTATTTGCGCTGCCTGCGACCCAGCCACTGCGGTGGTAGGTACCGCGAGACCCAGCGCTTCGGCATCGTGCGCGAAGGCGATTTTGTCCTGGAGCCGCAGGCACCGCTCCAGATCGGGACCCAAGACGGTCACACCCGCAGGGAGATAGGCACGCAGACCCAGCACGTGGCTGATTTCCTCAGAGACCGGAATGATCAGCTCGACCGATTCCTCGTCGATCAGTGCCAGCATGGCATGCCGGTAAGCTTCTGGCTGGCTGTTGGGTGGCGGAACGCGGACGCAGCGATGAACGGCACGCGATGGACGGCTGACGTGCCAACGGAACGGGTCAGCAACAATCACACGGCAGCCCCTGGCCGCCAGTGCCCGGGCGAGTGTCAGGGCCACCGGGAGGCGGCCCAAGGTGAGCAGCACCGTTCTTGCCATCATCGACCTGCCGTTTAAGCTCGGGTCGATGATGGTTCTTTACATAAGATGCGTCAAACTATCTTGACGTATCGGTCAAGACGGCGGTGCTCAAAGCTCCGCCAATTCCGCGGCGAGGCGTTGCTGTGAGGCGGCACGGGGTTTGGCGAAGCGTGCCACGCCCAAATACACCACCGGGGTGAGGAACAGCGTAAAGAACGTTGCCAGCCCCAAGCCACCGAAGACCACCCAGCCAACCGCCGTGCGAGCTTCTGCCCCGGGGCCCGTGGCAATAATCAGCGGCAAAGCCCCCAGCACCGTCGACATCAGGGTCATGGCGATCGGCCGCAGACGAACCTTGGCCGCCTCGGCCACCGCATCGCGCACACTGGCACCGTCGTCACGCTGTTGATCTGCGAACTCCACCAGCAGAATGCCATTCTTGGCAATCAGGCCAATGAGCATCACCAGACCAACCTGCGAGTAGATGTTCAGCGAAGTGCCGGTGAGGAAGAGCGCGAAGATCGCCGCCGCGAGGCCAAACGGCACAATGGTCATGATGACCAGCGCCGACGTCAGGCTCTCAAACTGGGCCACCAGCACCAGGAAAACGATCAATAATGCGAAGGCATAGGTCACGGCCGTATCCCGGCGGGTTTCATCCAGCGCGGCGGCCTCACCTTGGGTGATGACCGTGATGTTATCGCTCAGTACTTCATCGGCCAGCGCCATGAGCTCATCAATGGCGGTTTGCATGGCGACGCCCGGAACTGTCTGTACGTCCACATCGATGGCACGCCGTTGCATACGACGGTCAAGCTGATCCGCCACGCCGCGCTCTTCGAGGGTCACGACACTGGAGAGCGGCACCAGCGCACCCGTATTGGTGCGGGCATAGAGATTCACGAGGTCACTCGGGTCATCGATGGCCTCACTGCCCGCCTCGAGCATGATCGGCACCGACTGGTCGTCGGCGTTGAGGTCGACAACGCGTTGGCCGTCGACCATGACCTGCAGTGTCTGGGCCAGCGCATCGAGGGGTACACCGAGATCTGCCGCCCGCTGGCGATCAATCTGCACCGACAGTTGTGGTTTGGAGGGCGAGTAAGCAATGCGTGGGCGGGCCACGGACTTCAGGCGCTCGCGAATGGCGTCGGTGTAAGTGCGGGCCTCGGCAAATATTTGCTCATAATCGGTCCCCAGCAGCGATAGCCGCAAGCCACCGCCGGAGGCACCGCGCAGATTGAGGCTGTTGCCGGACCAGGTGCGAACGGTCATGCCGGGCAGGTCAGAAAACAGCGGACTGAGTTCCCGGCCAATCGCCTGTTGGCTACGCTCGCGCTCGTCCCACGGTGCGAGACTGGCAGCGACGTAAACAATATTGGGATCCCAGCGACCGACGATCGTGTAGAGGGATTCAATTTCACCTTGATCCATGAGCGGCACAAGAATGTTCTCGATCCGGTCGCCCTGTCGCTCGACATAGGAAAGACCGACGCCATCAGGGCCCCGGGCGAAGACATTGATCCGACCGCGGTCTTCGGTAGGCAACAGCTCGCTATCGAGCTGCGGGTACAACGCCGTGGCCGCGCCGGCAGCGACGACGCAGAGCGCCGCTGCCAATAGTGGGCGTCGCAGTACCCAATCGAGCAGCCATTCATACGCAGCTTGCAGCGCCCGCCCGGTACCAGCGAACCAGGTTCGACTGTCGCTTTTGACCGGCAATCGCGCCATGGCGGCAGGCACCAATGACAGGGCGACGAAAGAGGAGATGGCCACCGCGACGGCCAGTACCAGCCCGAATTCCCGGAATAGTCGCCCCGCGGTGCCGGGCAAAAAGGCAATGGGTATGAACACCGCGACGAGTACGATGGTCGTGGCGATCACCGCGAAGAACACCTGCCGGGTGCCAAGCAGGGTCGCGGCGCTGCGGCCTGCGCCTTCGGCGACGCGCCTCTCTACCGACTCCAGCACCACGATGGCGTCATCCACAATGAGCCCGGTTGCGAGCACCAGCGCCAGCAGGGTCAGAATGTTGATGGAAAAGCCCAGTATCCAGGTTGCAGCCAGGGTGCCGAGCAATGACACGGGAATCGCGACAGCGGGTATCAGCGTCAACCGCCAACTGCCGGAGAACAGTCGGATCGTCAGCACAACCACCAGGATGGCGACGAAAAGCGTGCTGGCGACTTCCTTGACCGCACCTCGGATGAAGACCGCGTCATCGGTGATCTTGACCAGTTCAATGTCTTCAAAACGCGCATTGATACGCTCGATGGCCGCGCTGACCCCGTCTGAGATTTCGATGGTGTTTGAGCCCGCCTGCCGGACCACACCTACGCCGATGACCTGCTCGCCATTCAAACGAACAATCGAAGTGGCATCGGCCGGTGAGAAGGCCACCCGGGCGACGTCGCCAATACGAATATCGTCGCGGATAACGAGGCTTGCGATGTCGTCCTCGCTGGTGACAGCCGCATCGGCGCGGACCAGCAACTGCTGGTCACCGGCTCTGAAGCTGCCCGCTGGGACGTCCAGCGGTGCACCTCGGAGCACGGCAGCGACGTCGCCAACGGTGAGCTGGTAGCTGGTCAGTCGCAGTGGATCGAGGATCACGCGCAGCACCCGTGCGCGGGTGCCGAACAAGGGGACGTCGGCGACACCCGGTAGGGAGATGAAGGCGGGTACGATGTCCTGTTCAACAATGCGGGTCAGGGCTTCTTCGCTGTACTGATCGCTGAGAACGGCGATGCGGACGATTTCTTCGGCATCCTCGTCGGCTTTGAAGACCGAGACCTGTTCGATGGCTTCGGGTAATTCCCGTTCCACGCGGCTGACCGCTTCGCGAACATCGGAGGCTGCGCGGTCAATATCGACGCCTGGGCGGAACTCGACCCGGACGCGAGCGGCGTCTTCCTCGCTGGAGGAGTTGATGGTTTTGACACCCGAGACCCGGGCGACCGCTCCCTCGAGCAAGCGCGTGACCTCGGCGTCCATGGTTTCGGGGGAGGCGCCGGGTAGCGTGGCGCGTACATTCACGATGGGTTGATCTACATCGGGTAGCTCGCGCACCTCAATGGCCAGCAGCGCAGCGAGGCCTGCGATGACAATCATCAGATTCATGACGACGACCAGCCAGGGTCGTTGGACACCGAGTGCGGGCAGCCCCCGGATCAGCTGTTCGCGCAGTTTGTCAGTCACTGGATGTGCCAGTCTTGTCGCCTGCCTTGCGCGGCCCCGCCAGTTCAAGGCGTACGTCGCGATCCAGTGCACTGGCGTCGAGCACGCGAAGGGCCAGGCCTTCGCGCACGGCTTGCACGCCTTCGGCAATCACTTCGGTGCCCTCAAATAGGTCACCCTCGATCAGCAGTTTGTCGGAGAGCCGGCGAATCAGTTTGATGCCCACCCGCCGGGCGACTTGCTCGTCGGAAATCCAGATGTAGGGGCCGTCGGCACCCCACTGTACGGACACATCGGGCACCGCGAGATAGTCGCCGCGGCTGACCGGTACGGCAATCTCGAAAGCCATGCCGGGGCGCAGGGCGTCGACTTCATTTCGTACGGCCGCCCGGGCAGTAAACGCCCGCGACGCTGGGTCAATCCGTGAATCGACCGCAACAATTTCGCCCTGGGTGGCGCTGGAGGCGCTCTCCCACAGCTGCACGGCGACACCCGTCCCCGGGGCGACTTGGGTGACGAAGTTTTCGGGAACCGGGAAGTCCACCAGCAAGGTGCTGCGGTCATCGAGGGTCGTGACCGTAGTAGCGGTATCGATGCGGTCTCCGACGTCGATGTCGGTGATGCCTACCCGACCCTCAAAGGGGGCGCGTATGGCTCGACGTTCCAGAGCGATTTCGGCCTGTTCAATAGCGATCTCAGCGCTGGCCAGCGCGGTGCGGGCGGTGTCCAGTTCGCTCTCAGGTACATTGGCGAAACGCTGATTGGCCGATTCAAAGCGTTGTAGGGCGGCTTCAGCATCATCGCGCTGGACCCTGGCCAGTTTCAGTGCGAGTTGCTCATCCCGGTCGTCCAGGGTTAGCAGTATGTCACCCGCCTCGACGGCCTGATCGGCGGTAAAGTTCACTGCAGTGACGACGCCGGCTGACTCAGGGAACAGCGTGACGCTTTTGAGTGCCCGTGCGGTACCCACCGCCTTGAGCTCATCGCGCAGTGTTTCGCTTTCAATAGCCGTCGTGACCACAGGCACAGCGCGACTGAAGCTGGTGCCTCGTGCTGTCGCTTCTGGCGTCGATTTGCTGCAGCCCGAAAGGACCAGCAGGGTGGCCAGCAAAGTGGCGGTGATCGGAGTGGTGGCGCGTCCAGCGCCGGGTAGCGGTTCCATCGCGTTCCTGTCAATCCCGCGCGCGCCTTGCCAGATCTGCTCGAGGCCGCGCAAATGTCAAAGTTGCGCGACTATACGCCAACACCGGGGTATTGGATTCATGAGTCTTTGGAATGTGTGATTCAGATCATGACTTCGATGAGGCGCGGGCCGCGCTCCGCCATAGCGTCGGCAAATGCTGTGTCCAGTTGCTCAATCGTGGTGACCCGCTCGGCCTGGACGCCCATGCCGCGGGCGATGTCGCACCACTGGATGTTGGGGTTGCTGAGATCGAGCAGCGACAGGGCAGTCTGGCCTGGCTTTTCGACGCCAACCCGGGCCAGTTCGATGTTCAAAATGGCGTAGGAATTGTTGTTGAGCAGCAGCACGGTGACGTCGAGCTGTTCCCTCGCCATTGTCCACAAGGACTGGACGGTGTACATGGCGGAGCCATCCGCTTGCAGCGCGAGTACCTTGCGATCCGGGCAGGCGACGGCGGCGCCTATGGCCACGGGCAGCCCTTGTCCGATCGCGCCGCCGGTGAGCATCAGCCAATCGTGTGGCTCGGCCGAACCCGTCATCAGAAATGCGCCAAGACTATTCGTCGCACCCTCGTCAGACACGATGGCATTGGCAGGTAGTCGATTGGCAATGATTTTGCCCATTTCCACCTGGTTGATGGGCCCGGTCTCCAGTGGATGTTCGGCTCTGGCCTGGAGTGTGGCCGGCTCCGCGGGTGCGCCCAGGGCGTCGGCCAGTCGGCTCAGTGTATCCAGTGCGTCGACCGTGGCATCGGCGAGTTCCACCAATTGGGCGGATGCAGGGGATAACCAACTGGGCTTGTCTGGATAAGCGAAGAATGAAACCGGTGGTTTGCAGCCGACAAAGACCAGCTGGGTCGCGTTGGCGAGAAACTCCGCACCCTGTTCACCGAAGTAAGGCAGGCGTTCAACAGGCACCCGCCCGGCGCCCCGCTGATGTCGCGTGCAAAAGGTCTCCGTGACCAGCCGGGCGTCGCAGGCCGCGGCAATCCGACCCGCCTGCCAAAGTGACTCTTCACGCAGCGCCATGCCGCCAAGAAAGAGGATCTTTTCACCAGGGGCTCGTAAGGCTTCGGCTGCGATGGCGAGCGCGTCATCACTCACGACTGGTGTCGCCGGTACGCTGAATGGGATGTTGTTTTCACCCGCGCTCTCCCAGGCGTGGTCGGCCGGGGCGATGAAGGTACTCACTCGTCCCGGATAACGCAGGGATTCGCTGAGTGCGGCGAGACCTGTGGCCGCAAGATCATCGGGACTATCCG
This sequence comes from uncultured Alteromonadaceae bacterium, assembly GCA_964482195.1. Classification (GTDB taxonomy): domain Bacteria; phylum Pseudomonadota; class Gammaproteobacteria; order Pseudomonadales; family Halieaceae; genus Luminiphilus. The sequence goes on from CAYZWL010000006.1 coordinate 74,673, forward strand.
AAACACCGACCCAGCTCGATACTGGCTCCGCAAAACCCTCGATATCCGCGGTGAGCGGCGCGTCGTACTGTAGGTGGTAAGTCGCGTGATCACCGACCATGTTCAGGACGGGTGAGAATGCACGTCGGGCGTTATGCAGATTGGCGGTGCCGTTGCCGAAGCCGGGCCCGAGGTGCAGCAGGGTCAGTGCGGGTTTGTCAGCCATTCGGCCATAGCCGTCAGCAGCACCGGTCACCACCCCTTCGAAAAGGCAGAGAATGCCGCGCATGGCCGGCGTCTGGTCGATGGCCGCCACGAGTTGCATCTCGGATGTGCCGGGGTTGGCGAAGCAGACGTCGACGCCATGTTCGGACAGGGCATTGATCAGCGATTCAGCGCCATTCATGGGTGGGTCTCCTGGGTGGTGGTCATTGGGTTCGCAAAAAAGTCTTACTCAATGCGATAGCGCTTTTCGATGAAGGGGTCTCGTGATGCTTGCGAGAAAAGGGCCTGATGCATCTTTTCGTTGGCAAAGTCTTCCGCCTGATCGAGATAGTGTGGTGATGAAGGATCTGACATGTTGCTGCCATAGGGATGGATACCCGATACGGTCTGCTTGCCCTCTGCATCCCAGCGAATCAGGTAGTACAGGCCGTCGCCGGCAGTGGCGGTCAGGTGCGGGCGGTCGTCGACCCGGCGGCCATAAATAGCGCGCAGCGTGTCCGGGCCGCCAGCGACCGGATAGTAGGTTTGCTCGCGGCCATGACGATTGACGTCGCCCCATTCGGGGTCGAGTCGGCCCGCGAATGCCATCACCTCATCAATGCAGTCATCCAGGGTGTCCCTGGGATCGGGCACACTGCCGGATTCGATTTCGGCTTGCCATTCAGCGCGCAGTACACAAACACCCAGCGCCGCGCTGCGGTTGCCCTTGTCAGTACCGCGGTTCCACTGCTTGAGAATGTCGATGGCTGCACCCTGCTGATCGTTCTCAGGATCCAGCATGCTGACCTGCTTGAGGTAGGCCATGCCGCGATAGTTCTCGGAGTAGGCGTTGTCGTGTTTCAGCGCCGCGAATTCTTCGAAAGAAATAGTGCCAAACTGCTCGAACAGTTCCAGACCGCGGATCGCGCGGTTGGTCACCCGCGTTTGCCAGCCCGATTCGACCGGGGAACGACTGGGCAGTGGATTGCTGCCCTGCGCGCTGATGAGAAAAGGCGTCTGGTTGGCGCTATGGACAAAGCCCGACGGCGGGTTACTCACCTGGGGGAGTTGCTCAAAAGGGATGTAGTCCTGCCAGATCAAGGCGCTTTGGTCTCCCGGCAGATACTGCTCCCAGTCCCAGCCAATGGCGCGGCGGGGTGTCAGGGAGTTGTGGATGAACTGGATATTGCCCTCACGGTCAGCAGCGACGAAGTTGAAGCTCTGGATGTAACGAAGGCGAATGGCCTGATTCCACTCATCCAGCGTTTTGGCCTTGTTCATCGCCATCCACTGCTCGACCTGCCGGAGTTCACCCATTCCCGCATAACGAACGGCGTAGACACCGTGGTCGGTCTTCATCACCGGGCCATGCTCAGAGCGATAGATGTCGCGGCTCACTGACCAGGGGATAAAGCCCCAGATCAGTACATCCAATTCAATCTCTTCGTGTTCGAGGTCGTGCCATTCGCCATCGAGGCGGTACTGGTTGTCGTCCTCGGGATTCATGTCCAGCACATAGGTATCGACCAGATCGGGCTGGTTTACCGTGGCGCCCCAGCCGTGATTGGCGGTGAAGCCAACCCCCATGGTTGGTGCTCCCGGGAATAGTCCGCCCATGACATCGAGCCCTTCATCGCTGGAGATGTGGGCTTCATACCAGGCTACCGGTCCCGTCAGCGGTTGGTGGGAGTTGATCATCAGCAGCGTAGAACCATCCTCGGTGCGACTGGGTGCCACGGCGCTCGCGTTTGAACCGGTCGGTTCCGCGCTGCGACCCGCCAGCGCTGGCGCGCTGATCGGGCGTGCCCGGGTATCCCCGGTCAGTTCGGTCACCGCTTTATTGAAGCCATAGAACAGCAAATGCCTGAGCATGTGCGCCGCAATAATGTCCTGGCCGGTGATGGGCAACAGGTCATCGTGTTCGACCTGTTCGGGATGATCGGCGGCGTAGCGATTGAGCCCTGCTGCGAAGGCCTCGACGTATCGCCGTGCCTCATCGCTGAGATCCGACTGGTAGCGGGCATCGATGTCTTCCCAGAGACCCAGCCATTTGACCAGGTAATCTGAACGGGCCGCGTCGGGCCCAAAGTAGCCTCCGGCGGTACCGCGGTAGTAGGGGATTGATGATTCGATCACCGGCCAGGCGTCCTCAGATTGGGCATAGGCCAATCCGAAGGCGGCGTCGGCATCGGTTGCTCCGTGCACGTGCGGCACCCCGTAAATGTCGCGCTCAATATCAGCGGCATAAGTCTCAGCATTGGCGCTCGAAACGTTGGCCACACAAATGATTGCGCCTGCGATCAGCAGGCCACGGAGTGGGGGCAGGGGCATGACAGAACCTCTTGTTATCGCTTGTTGGGTGGGGTGCCAAGCCAAACAACATAAAGCTGTCATTCGCTGCGGGCAACAAAAGGGAGCCGTTCACCGCCTCAAGCGGGGATTTTTAGCGGATGAAAATTAGTTATATGCTCATAAGCAAAAGTTCTTAAATTGGGGTAAGCTCAGTCAGCGGTAACCGATCCTTGAAGAGAATAATGAGGGGCCAGCCATCGGCGGCACCCAACACCAGCGCCGGGTGAACAGCCGGCCTGAACCAGCAGGGGAGTTTCGAATGCGCACTAAGCACACCTTGGCAGTGGCCGTGGCGGCGATGACAGCCGCCACTGTGAGCGCGCCATCACTGGCCACCAATGGCTATTTCACTCATGGCGTGGGGACCCACAGCAAGTCGATGGCGGGGGCGGGAGACGCGATGCCGCGAATGGCCATCGATATCGCCAATAACCCGGCCACTGGCGTACTGATTGGCGACCAACTCGATCTGGGTCTGGCGGTGTTTTCACCACGGCGCAGCTATGAAGTCTCAGACAGTCAACTCAATGGTCAGTTTGGTGCGTTCAGTCTGAACACCGATGGCGCCGTCGAGAGTGACAACGAGTGGTTTCCGATTCCCTATATCGCCAAGAACTGGCGTCTCGATGATGACAGCGCTGTCACCGTTGCATTTTATGGCCGTGGTGGCATGAATACCGACTACACATCGGGCAGTGCCACCTTTGATCCAGATGGGCCTGGACCTGCGCCGGCGATGGAATTCCCCGGTACTTTTGGTGGGGGAACCGCAGGAGTAAACCTGAATCAGGCGTTTCTTGAGTTGTCGTACAGCTTTATGGCTGGCGACAACGTCGCGATTGGTGTCGCGCCCATTGTCGCCTATCAAACCTTCGAGGCCGAAGGCCTGGCAGCGTTCGCGCCATTTACTCGAACCTTCGCGGCCAGCGGTGGCACTCAGTTTCCGCGCAACCTCACCAACAATGGTGCCGATGACAGTTTTGGTTACGGTTTGAAGGCGGGCGTTACCTGGCGTGCCAGTGAGGATGTCAGTCTGTTCGCCGCTTACCAGACCGAAATGGACATGGACGAATTCAGCCAGTACAGCGACTTGTTCGCAGAGCAGGGCGGATTCGATATTCCTGCCAACGCCCGGGTCGGTGTCAGCCTCCAGGCCAGAGATAACCTCAAGTTGCACTTCGATATCGAGTACATCGATTACAGCGGGATTGCTTCGGTGGGTAATCCGCTCACCAACGTGGCCGGTTGTCCGACCGCCGGGCAGGGGGGCAGCAATATCGAAAACTGCGCCGGGGGTAACGCGGGTTTCGGCTTTGGCTGGGATGATGTGACGGTCTACCAGTTCGGTGTTGAGTGGGTGCCCGATGCTTTTGACGGTGTCACTCTGCGCGCCGGCTACAACTATGGTGAACAACCGATTCCCGACAACAGTGCCACAGTGAATATTCTGGCGCCTGCGACCGTGGAGCAGCACTTTACTTTTGGTATCTGCCAGGAGCTGAGTAATGGTGACCACATGTCACTGGCCTTTATGTATGCCCCGGAGAACGAAGTGAGCGGCGCTAACCTGTTCGACCCCACCCAGACCGTGCAGTTTGGCATGGACCAGTTTGAGATCGAGTTCGCCTACTCCTTCAAATAGCCGTGAGCCGAGCGGCGCGTCGGCGCGCCGCTTGATTCATCCGGTTTGCCCAGTGATGATATCCCTATGGATCTGATCACTTATGCTGTGCCTGTTTTTCTGCTCTCCATTGCCCTCGAGTTTTTCTGGGGGTGGTGGCGTGGTGCCAATACCTATCGCCTGAACGATATGTTCTCCAGTCTGATGATGGGCAACCTCAGCCAGGCTCGTCGTTTCCTCACGCTCGGCATGGGCGGTCTGGTGTATCACTGGATCACCGAGTATTTTTCGTTGGCGCTCTGGAGCACATCGTCCTGGTGGACCTGGGTGGTGGCGTTCGTGCTCTATGACTTCTGCTACTACTGGCTGCACCGCTTGGGTCATGAACGACAGATACTCTGGGCCGCCCACGTGGCGCATCACCAAAGCGAGGAATACAACCTGTCGACCGCGCTGCGCCAGACCAGCTCGGGGTGGTTGTTGGGCTGGATCTTCTACATCCCCATGTTCGTGATCGGTATCCCGGCGGAAGTGGTGGTTACGGTAGGCAGCCTCAACCTCATTTATCAGTTCTTTGTGCATACCCGTCACATCGGTGAATTGGGGTGGTTTGAGTACGTGTTTGTCTCCCCTTCGAACCACCGGGTGCACCACGCCCAAAACGACCGCTACATGGACCGTAACTACGGTGGGGTATTTATCCTTTGGGACCGTCTTTTTGGCACCTATCAACGAGAGCTGCCCGATGAACCCTGCATTTACGGTATTCGTGGGCCTATCAAGAGCTTTAACCCTGTTGTCGCTATCACCCACATCTACGTGGATATGATCAAGGATATGTGGCGTGCGCGTTCCTGGCGCGAACGCCTGTGGGTTTTGTTTGCCCGCACGGGCTGGCAACCGGACTCGACACCGGCGCAGTATCGTCGCGAGAAAAATGACCTCAGCCACTTCGTGAAGTTTGATCCGCAGGTCTCAGGACTGGTTCAGTGGTCGGTCGCCCTGCAGTTACTCATCGCTACGGCGCTGCTGACTTTTGGCCAATTACTGGCGCCGGCCACCACGCCCTTGTGGGCGGTTTGGGCGTTGATTATCTGGACGGGTGTGGCCGGCGCCTGGTGGCTTGAGGCCCGTGGTGGTACTTGGCTGCTGGGCCTCGACGTGGTTCGCACGGGGCTGGCGCTGTGGATGTTGGCGCATGCCAATGCCAACGTCTTGATGATGTCGGTAGCGGCAATGTCCCTGGTCAGTCTTGCGCTGCTGGTATTCGACGGACAAAAAAATACCCGCATCGCGGCTGGCGATGCGGGTATGGCGTGACGACTCAGCCTTAGAAGGTCGCGACGTAAGCGGCCAGATTGGCGATATCGTCGTCGCTCATCGGCTTGGCAACCGGCCACATCATGGCGGATTGGGCGCCGCGAGGCTCGCCAGCACGATAAGTGGTCAGCTTGGCAACAATGTCTTCGCTGGCTTGGCCGGCGAGCATCGGGCCAATGCCACCTTCACCACCACCGCCGTGACAGGCCACGCACTGACCATAGTAGGCTTCACCCAGGGCTTCCGGGGAGGCCGCAGCCAGCGCTGCCTGCTTTTCAGCTTCGACTTCGGCGATATTGCCGCCGTTGTCAGCCTGCCAGGCCTCGTAACACTCACCCACACAGGCGTTTTGGTTGCCAGTCCATTCGGGGTTGTTGGTCCCCATGGCATACCAGATCACACCTGCGACGACGGCCATAAATCCCAGGCCAATGACATTGCTGTTCATTAATTACTCCACGAGCACACGAAAATTCAGGCGCGGATTATACAAGTTCTCGCGCCCAGGTTAAGAGAGCTGGGGTCGACCGATTTTTTTTCAGGCGAGGGTGGCGCGCAGCATCCAAGCCGTCTTTTCATGGACCCGCATGCGGTCCGAAACCAGTGCGCTGGTGGACTCGTCCCCGGCTTCCCCGGACAAATCGAGTACCTCGCGGCAGCTGCGTACAATCTGTTCGTGGCCCTTGAGTAGCAGACTCACCATATCCTCCGCGCTCGGGACACCGTCGACTTCGTCAATGGCGCTGAGCTGGGCAAAAGCCGCGTAGGTGCCCGGAGCGGCCACACCCAGTGTACGGATGCGCTCAGCGATCTCATCGACGGCCGTGGCCATCTCGGTGTAGTGCTCTTCGAACATCAGGTGCAGTTCCCGAAACTGGGGGCCGGTCACATTCCAATGAAAGTTGTGGGTCTGCAAATAGAGCGTGTAGGTGGTTGCCAGTAGCGCCTGCAGTGAGCGCGCGATGTCTTCGCGGTCACCCGCCTCAATACCGATGTCGATACTCGTCATACCTTTTGCTCCGCAGTGGCTGTATTGGCATGGACAAACTCGTGACGCAGGAGCGTGCCCTGATGTCACTAGCCTAGCGGTTGCGTTGCGGGCGCGCAAAGTGCGATGACTTGCGGCAGTTCACGGCCACATGGTTATCATGACCCTCCTTTTTTGCTGTTGAGTGTTGTCATGGAATTCCCCCACCAGTCCACCATGTCTGTGCGTTATCGGGACACGGATTCGCAGGGTCATATGTATTTTGCGAACTATCTGGTTTTTGCCGACGAGGCGATGAGTGCCTACTGGCGAGAGCTGGGTTGGGGATTCGAGGACATGGAAAATGCACCGACCTATACTTTTGCGGTGAATGCCAACGTCGACTATGTCAGTGAGTGCCTGGCTTTCGATGAGTTGCAGGTACGGGTTGGCTTTTCGCGACTCGGTAACAGCAGTGCTGATACTGCATTTGAGCTGTTCAACCAGCGCAGTGGCGAAATCGCGGCCAGGGGCAGCTTTACCCACGTATTCGTCGATAAGCAAAGCCGTTCCAGCTGCCCGATTCCCGCTTTCCTCCGAGAGGCGATTGTCGCCCGGCAGCCGGATTTGGGCTGAGTGACATCCGCGCCCGCACTCGGTGCGTAAAGCGCTCATGACGAATACTGACCAACCGACAGAATCGACCCTGCATCCCGGGGGTAATCCCCAGGGCAAGGGACTGGCTCTGGTGCTTGAGCGACTGGCAGGACTCGCCCCCACTGGCGTCCGCGCCAAGCCCATCGAAGCGATTCTCAGCGACTACTGGCAGTCCACGCTGGTGTTGAGCGCGGACTTCAGCTTCCGGGTGGTGCCCGATAAGCAGTACTTTCTCTACCACGGTGAACGCTGGCTGCTCTCTCTGATTGCACCCGATGAGTGGGGTTCACGCTGCCCGGGCGTGTTTGTCGCCCAGTGCCAACTGCAGCGCGATGCGACCTGGTCAGTGGTATTTGCTGATGCACTGGCCGAGCAGCCTGAGGTGCTGGAGGCGTTACAACGATTTCTGGAGGGCTTTGAGCACAAGGTTTCCAGCGCTGACTCGCTGGTTGAAGCCCTGCCCGAGTACGAGGCGAGTCTGCCCTATCAACAGCGCATGATGGCCACGGCATTGACGACCTCGTTGCGGCATTCCGCGCGGCTCTCAGGCTGTTCGACCCTGCCACCCAGACTCGTCATGAACGACTGGAAAGCACTCTCCACACCGCTGGACTGAGTTTTTGGCTCAGACCGTAAACTCGGTCAGTTCATTGATGGCCTCGGCCAGCGCTTCTGCGGTGAAAGGCTTCTGGATAAAGCTGTCTACGCCAGAGTTTAAGGCCCGCTCGATGTCCTCACCGTAGGATTGGGTCGTCACCATCACGATCGGGAAATCGGTGTGATTGGGGTTGCTGCGCAGGGTAGACGTCAGCTCGATGCCGTCGATTTCCGGCATGTTGAGGTCAGTAAACAGCAAGTCGGGTGGTGACTGGTCCACCCACTCAATGGCCTCGAAGGGGTTCTCAAACAACTTGATCCGACAGCTCAATTGGCCGAGCGCGGCTTGGAACATCCTCAGCACGGTCTTGGAGTCGTCGACGGCGTAGATCAGTGGTAGGTGGCTGTCGTCGCTTTCGCTGAGCGCGGCACCGACCTGGGCGAGCAGGCTTTGCCGGCCAGTCTTGAAAAGAATGGGACTCAGCTTGGCCATGAACTCGGCCTCATTGACCCGCTCCAGGTATTCCCCGAGCAGCCTGGCGAACGCATCGTCGGCGAGCAGGGCTTCGATGCTGTCCAGGGCACCGGCCCGGGCGACCGCTTCAACAATGCGCGACGGCAGCGGTTCTGGCTCGGCCATCATGTTGATAATGCCAGCGGCCAGTGCCGGACTGAGGTTTTTCTCGATAGCTCGTGCGGCGGCGACGCGCACGAGGGCGTCGTCGTCTTCCAGTCCGGCAGCAAGCATGTAACCGCCAGCTTGCATGGGCAGCTTGCTCAGACTCTCGTAGATCGTGAAGCGCACATTGGGTGAAACCGGTTCACTCACCAATA
>CAYZWL010000006.1:83303-85362 GCA_964482195.1 uncultured Alteromonadaceae bacterium
AGACTCTCGTAGATCGTGAAGCGCACATTGGGTGAAACCGGTTCACTCACCAATAGGCTGCGCAAGGGCTTGAGCGCGCGCTCGTCATCCATTTCCCCCAGCGCGGTGATCGCGTGAATTTGCGCATCCCGGGTCAGCATGACCATCATCTGTGGTTCTTCCATGAGCTGGCGGGCCACATGCCGAGCGATGTCAAAACGGTTGATGGACAAGTCACGCAACTGGAGGTCGAGTAGGGTACCGAGTAAGGGCACGGCAAACGCCGGTGCGTAACCAGAAAGCAGCTCCACCACCGCGGCCTGTACTTCTTCGCTGGCGCCTGCGACCGATTCAACGACCACGCTCGCCTTGAGCGGGTCGCGCTGTCGATAGTTGTCCGCGAGTTCCTGGAGGATGGTGTCATTGCTCATGTTGCGAGTGCCTCAGGGCTTGGGGCTGTAGTAGGTGCAGCGCATGTGTTCATGGCGTTCGAAATGGTCGGTGACCCCGTGCAGGGTCTCTGATGAGCCAGTCACCAGCGCACCACCGGCGCGAATCTGGCGTGCGATGCGTTCAAACAATTGTTTGCGAGTGGCCAGGTCGAAATAGATGGCAACATTGCGACAGAACACGATATCCACCGAGCCGAGGGTGACGAGCGGGTCGAGCAGATTGAACTGTTTGAACAGCACCATCGAGCGCAAGCTGTCACGGACCTTCCAGCCGTTGCCTTGCCGTTGGAAGTGTTTGTCGCGTTGGGCGGCTGATAGACCGCGCTCCATTTCGAAATCACTGTATTCCCCTGCACTGGCACGACGGACTGCTGCGTCTGAAATGTCGGTGCCAACAATGCGAACGCGCTGCAGCACCGTCGGTGGCAGAATCTCGCTCAAGGTCATCGCGATGCTGTAAACCTCTTGTCCAGTCGAACTCGCCGCAGACCAGATACTGATGTTGTCGGGCTGGCCCTGGAGCCGGTCCATCAAGTCGGGAATCAGTTTGAACTTGAGCAAATCGAAGGGTGACTTATCCCTGAACCAGGATGTTTCATTGGTGCTGATTTCATCAATCAGACGATTGAGCACCGCGCGATCGCTGCTGGCTCGGCGGCATAGCGCCATGTAGGAGTCGACATCGACTTCTTGCAGCAGCGGGCCGAGCCGTGTCTCGATCAGATACTTTTTACTGTCATCGAGCACGATGCCCGATTTGAAGTGAATGAACTGTGACAACTCGCGGAACGCCGCGTCGTCGATCTTCTGCGTCCCGAGGCTCATAGCGCGAGTACCTGCAAGGTGTCGGCGATTGCGTCGAGCGACAGTTCAAAATTGGCACCACCCAGCCGGACCGCCTGCTTGGGCATTCCGTAAACCGTTGAGCTTGCCTCATCCTGCGCAATGCCGATTCCGCCATTGGCACGAATATCAGCAAGCCCTTGAGCGCCATCGGCCCCCATACCCGTCAGCACCACGCCCAATGTCTGCCGGGCCATTTGTTCGGCAGCGCCACGGAACAGGAAGTCGGCGGCCGGCTTGCAGTGATGCTCAGGCGGGTCGTCGTGGAGTTCTATGCGCAACTGCATGCCTTGTTTACCGACGCGCATTTGCCAGCCGCCGGGCGCGATGTAGATGTGGCCGCGTTTCAAGGTCATTTCGTGCTGGGCTTCAAGCACCGTTGCCTGGCAGGTCTGATTCAATTTTTCAGCGAGTGCGGAAATGAAAGGGCCAGGCATGTGTTGAACAATGGCGATCGGTGGCAGTGTTCCTGACAGCTTGGGCAGTAGGGCAGACAGCGCCTGAGGACCACCCGTAGAGACCGCGATAGTGATCAGTTCAAAGCGTTGGCGGCGCATGGCCGTGCTTGCCAGGGCGGTGTCATGAGAGGCGTCCCCCATTGCCGCCGCTGGCGTGGCCGCGCTGACCATGCGTTGTTCGGTGCGGGCCACAGCGCTGCCGCGTCGCCGCCCGCGGCTGATGGTCGAGAGTTTGCTTTCAAGCTCCTGCAACAGTTGCTGGCGCGAGGCCTCCGCTGAGTCGCCCTGAGGTTTGGTGATGAAGTCGACGGCGCCCTTGTCGAGCGC
>CAYZWL010000006.1:85462-88058 GCA_964482195.1 uncultured Alteromonadaceae bacterium
CCGCTGAGTCGCCCTGAGGTTTGGTGATGAAGTCGACGGCGCCCTTGTCGAGCGCTTCGAGCGCGATTTTACCGCCGGCTTTGGTCACTGAGCTGACCACCAGCACGGGGATATCGAGCTTACGCTGGCGCAGGGCATCGAGAAATTGCAAGCCGTTCATCACTGGCATCTCGATATCCAGCAAGACTACGTCGGGTGACAGTGTCCGCACTTTCTCCAGCGCGACCTGACCGTTCTCGGCCATGCCGACCACCTCAAAGCCTGGCAGCTTGCCGACGGCTTCTTTGACCAGCAATCGGTAGAGCAGCGTGTCGTCAACGACGAGCACCTTGCACGGATCGGAATCAGCCTGAGGGTTGCGCATACCGCTCCCGTTGTCGGTGAATGGAAGTCTTGGCACCCACGTGGGTGCCATCGCTTAGACGTTGAATTTGGTAGTGGCCTGTTTGAGTTGCTCGCTCAAACCGGACACTTCTCTGGCGGAATCCTCGATCATGGCCATCGCGGCATCAATCTCACCGATAGAGCGGGTAACCTCGCTGATGTCATGGGCGATCTCGCCCGAGGTGCGGCTGGATTCGGTGAAGTTGCCGTTCATCTCCGACACCAATTCAGCACTGTTGGCGATGTTGGATGCCATCTGATCGGTGGTGACCGACTGTTCTTCAACGGCTGCAGCAATGCCCGAGACGATGTTGCTCACCTCGCCAATGGTCGTTTGTATCAGACCGATCTCGTCCACTGTCAGCCCGGTGGAAGACTGAATGGCGGTGATGCTGGTGCGAATTTCTTCGGTGGCTTTGTTGGTCTGCAAGGCGAGGTCCTTGACCTCGGAGGCCACGACGGCGAAGCCCTTACCGGCTTCACCCGCGCGCGCTGCCTCAATGGTGGCGTTGAGTGCCAGCAACTTGGTTTGTTCGGCAATTTCGAGGATGACGTCGATCACCCGGCTGATCTCCGCGGACGCCTGACTGAGGTCGGATACCCGCTCACTGGCGCGTTCGACGTTGCCAACTGCGGTTTGAGTGATACCGCGTGCGCGCTCGGTGTTCTGTGCGATTTCACGAATGGTCTTGGCCATTTCGTCCGAGCCGCCCGCCACTGATTGTAGCGATGCGTTGCCCTGACCGGCTGCATCGGACACTTGGGACATGGTGACACTGAGTTCTTCTGCGGCAGCAGCAACATTGCGCGCTCGGTGGCTGGTTTCTGAGGAACTGGTGCGTACACCGTCAACGGCTTCAGTGGCGGCGACCATATTGGTTTCGAGATTCTTGACGCCTGTGTTGATGACTTTCACAGTTTCGCAGAGATAGTTTCCGATATCGTTGATCGCCGTGCCCAGCCGGCCTATCTCATCCTTGGAGTTGACAATAGCTCTGGCTCCAATCTCGCCGCGTGCCATTCTTCTCGCGACCTGGGTTGTCGCCAAAAGTGGAGCGGTGATGCTCCTGGCCAGGAAGATGCCGGCCAAAACCGCCACCAGTGAAATCACCAGTGCCTCGATGAGAAGCACTCTTCTTTGAGCGATTGGTATCGCTGCAGACTCCTCCCGTGTGGTACGAACGAGCACAGCCCAATTCATACCCGGATAGCCCATGGTGCCCACCAGATGACTGTAGCCACTGGCCTGAACTACGCCCGTCCGCGAATTGGTGCTGTACATTGACCCTGTCTGCCCTGCCACGGCCTCGGCAGCCGCTTCCACGCCATCTTCAACCAAGTTGCGATTCAAGAAAGCGTCTGTCCGAACAACCGATTCGCTGCCGGTATTCGTAGGGTCAAAGTCAATCAGTATGGTGCCAGCATTGTCGAGTAGTGTGATCGAAGTGGTCGGCAGATCTGCCGCCTTCAGTCGTTGGTACGCCGCCTCAAAGATTTCCTCGACAGTGGCGAGATCCGCCATGTTGTACCAATAACCGATAGTTTGTCCCTCACTGATTACTGGTGCCGCAAACCCAATGACGGCACCCGAGTGCCCAGGGTTGGTTGCCTTTACATTTTCATCAATGTACAGGTCGATGATCGTGGTCCCGGTTGACTGGTCGTCTCCCCGAGCTGTGAAGGGTTGGCGCGTGGTGTATCGGCCTGTGCTGACTTTTTTGAACCAATCTGTTGTGCTCGCATCTCGTCCAACAAGGAAGCTGGAATCTATGGCTTGTCCTGCCGCATCGCGCGTGTTGACTGCTCTGATCTTGCCGGCGACGTCGACGAACATCATTAATGGGTACAGGCCGTATTTCGAAACGTATCCATTCATTGCTGCAGTCAATGCGGCGTTGTCAGCGCTGTCGGCTGCGACGCTTTCGACAGCGCGATTCAAGCCGAAGGCCTGTACATCGCCGTAGCGTTCAAACAGGTTGCGATCGATAGCATCTGCGACCTGTTTGGCAAAAATCTCGTAGATCCCAAGGCTTTGGGTTTCTTGTTGTTTGGTTGCCCGCCACAGGCTAAAGCCCACCAGTGCCGTCGGCAGCAGGGCGAACAGCAGTAGTAATGCGGTCAACTTGATCTGCAGATTGAGTTTCATCACGTCAATAGACTCCCGGGCTCACGATATCCTTGGGTTGGCGCAGCACTTTTCAGTCCTTGCGCA
>CAYZWL010000006.1:88158-97296 GCA_964482195.1 uncultured Alteromonadaceae bacterium
ACTCCCGGGCTCACGATATCCTTGGGTTGGCGCAGCACTTTTCAGTCCTTGCGCAGGATTTTGTCGACATTGATCACGCAGGCGAGATCCTGCTCGCGGCGATACACCGCTTCAAAAAATTCACCGCGAACCCCAGAGACATTGGCCGGCGGCGGCTGCAATTCACCGCGGTCAGCAGTGATGATGTCGTCCACGAAATCGACCAGCAGGCCGACAACACCCTGGTCAGTCCGCGCCACCACAATGCGGCTCTCCTTGTCGATGGCTTTAGGCTCGATGCCAAAAACGATACGCAGGTCGATCACCGTGATGACCTGACCGCGCAGGTTGGCGACGCCTCGAACATTCATGGCGGCTTCGGGCACCTCGATAATGTCGAGTTGCCCCTTGATCTCCTGGGCGTGGGCGATGTCCAGCGCACAGACCAGATTTTCAACAACAAAGATGATGAGCTCGAGTTGCTGCTCTGGGTTATGAGCGAGGTCGGCGTTGGCGGTTGTCATGAGCTGGCCCCTCCTGCCTGCGCGTCGTCACCGTGCAGATGCCGGTTGAGACTGCGGATAATTTCTTCCTTGTCGAGCTTGATCAAATACTCGTTCACACCGGCATCGAAGCCCCGGGCTTTGTCCATGTCGCCCGCCAAACTGGTGACAGCAATCACCGGCAGGTGACGGAAGCTGCTGTCATCGCGGATTTTGCGGGTGAATTCGAAGCCATCCATCACCGGCATCTCGATATCGGTCATTACCAGGTCGATCTCGCCAAGATGCTTCGCCAGCTGGTCGAGTCCTTGTTGACCGTCCTCAGCGGTGAGCACACGGAATCCATAGTCTTCGAGGAAGCTCTGCAGGTGGCCGAGGAAGAATTTGGAGTCTTCGACCACGAGGATGGTGTTGCCGGTGTTCTGGTCGACGGCCTCGGGTGCTTTTTGTGTCCACTCGGGTTCGATGGCCTCGACGATGCCAATCAGGTCGACCAGGAAGGTCGTGCGGTCGCGAATGATTGCCGAGCCGAAGATACCTGGCTGCCGGAAGGTCTCCCGGTCAAACTCGACTGCGACATTGACGGTGTCTTCAATCGACGAGACCAGCAAGCCAACCTCGCGCCGGTTGACGTTGAACACCACCACAAACATCTCATCGACCTGGTCGATGGGTGCGACGTTGGCGACGTCATCGATGGTGAACAGCACCAGCGAACCATCGCGGTAGATCATGCTGCGGCGGCGGCCGCTCATCTCGACCTTGTCGCGTTCAATTTTTTCGATGCGAGTAATCAGCGGCAGTGGGATCGCGAAGGATTCGTCGCCGCCGCTGCGGACGATGAGCAGCGACATCTTGTCCACATTGCTATCCGCCTGAGCTTGCTGGCGCTTGGCCACTTCGAGCGATTCGGCCCGCGACGGGTCAAGCTCGACAAACTTGGACAGCTCAACCACGTCGAGAATCATTGCCACGCCGCCATCACCCTGGATGGTAGCGCCGGCGTAGATCTTCTGGGCCTGGAAGTGCTTGTCGAGTGGTTTGACGACGATTTCTTCGGAGTCCATCAACTGGTCAACCACCACGCCGTAGCGCAGGGATCCTGCCAGCACCACCACAATATTGACCGCGCTTTCAAAGCTGTGGCGTCGGTTGCCATTGTCCTCGCGGCGCTCGTCGCTGGCGTTCTCGAGTGCTGCGGCACCCATGGCGCGGCGATCTGCGAGTCGGTTGCGTCGGTCGCGTTTGAGCTCGCCGGTCTCCCGACAGCGATAGACGGGTTCTTGGCTGAGGATTTCACTCAGGCGAATAATCGGCAGTAACTCGCCGCGCAGACGCATGACTTCCGAAGGACCGATCGATTGGATGCGTTTGGCGATATCCACTGCGGGAATCCGCACCAACTCCTGAACATTGACCTGCGGTACGGCGTAGCGCTTGTGGCCAAGGCCGATGATCAGGCTGGGAATGATCGCCAGGGTCAGTGGCAGTTTGATGCGGATAGTGGTGCCTTTGCCGACCGCGGACTTCACGTCGACGACACCGCCCATCTGGGTAAGGTTGGTGTTGACCACATCCATGCCGACACCGCGCCCGGAAATATCGGTCACTTCGCCGGCGGTAGAGAAGCCTGGCAGGAAGATCAGCTTGACCAGTTCGGCGTCGCTCATGCCGTCGAGCACCGACTTATCTCGCAGGCCTTTCTCCAGTGCTTTGGCTTTCACTTTTTCAGGGTTGATGCCGGCACCGTCGTCGGCGACCTCGATAATGACCTGCCCGGCCTCATGGAAAGCGCGCAGGCCCAAGGTGGCTTCGCCGGGCTTACCGGCGGCGACACGATCGGCGGGCATTTCAATGCCGTGGTCGATACCGTTGCGCACCAGGTGGGTCAGGGGATCCGAGAGGCCTTCAATAATGGTTTTGTCGAGTTCAACCTCTTCTCCCTCGATCACCAGGTCGATGTCTTTGCCTAGCTGTTGTGCCATGTCCCGGACGATGCGGCGGAACTTGGTGAACACCACGCCGACGGGCTGCATGCGGGTGGAGACGATCGCCTCCTGAAGCTCGGAGGTGATCTGGTCCAGGCGCTGGGAGGCCTGGTGGGTTTGACTCATGTCCGCGCTGGCGATTGCCAGGGTCATTTGGTTACGGGTGAGTACCAGCTCTCCTGCCAGGGTCATCAGTTTGTCGAGCAGACTGACACTGACGCGCAGCTTGCTTTCGGCGGCGGGCTTGTTGGCCACCACCTTTTTCTTCGCCGGCTGCGAGGGGGGCGGGTCCGCCGGGACCTGAGTGGGCGCGTCCTCCAGGACCGGGGCGGGTGCGGAGGCGGGGGAAGGCGCGGCATCGGCTGTTGTGCCACCGTCGTGCAAGGCCACCAATTTTTCGGGGCTAATCTCGAGTGTGTCGAGGAATTGCGAGGCTTCGCTGGTGGTCCCCAATACGAAGCTGATCATGCCGCGCCGGGGTTCGCTCTTACGATGCAGATCGGTACTGCTCGCGATAATCGTGCCCAGTCCGTCGAGATCGGTGACGAAATCGCGGAAGCTGCGATCCTTACCCTTCAGATCCTCGCGTACGTCGATGTCCACCCGGAACACTGACGGATATAGCCCCTTGGCGTCTTCGAGGTCCTCGGGGCTGAGCAAGTCTTCCCGACGCGTCTTGCGCGGTGTGGCAGGCTCACTGGCGGCTGCAGCAGTCGGTTCGGGCTCAGCTGGCGCTGGTTCCGAGGGCACCGCTGTCGCACCAGCCGCGGCACCAGGTTGCACCGCTTGCAGTTGGGTCAGCAGGGCTGAAATATCGACATCGTTGCTGTTGTCGATGTCGTTGACCATCTGGCTCAGCAGGTCAGCGGACTGAAGCAGGACATTGGCAACCTCTTTGGTGGCCACCAATTCCTGATTGCGGATCATGTTGAGCACGTTTTCCATATCGTGCCCAAGATCCTTGATCTTGTTTAACCCGAAGAAACCAGCGCCACCTTTAATCGAGTGGATCGCACGAAAGACCTGGTTGACCAAATCGAGGTCGGCATCGGCGCCGCCAGCCTCGATTTGGAGCAAGAGATCCTCAATACCGCCCAGATGTTCCTGCGCCTCGTCGACGTAGAGGCGTACGGTGTCGTCATCAAACATCATGCAGCTCAAATCCTCCCCGGATCGTTGACCAGCATAGCGCTTAGCCCAGCTTTTGTTGCAGGATTTTATCTAAAATTCGGAAGACGCCATCGGAACCTTCCTCCATTTGCCGCAGCGCGGTTTCGAGGGCGTCGGCGTCGTTTTCATCGAGCCCCGCCTCGAGCATGTCGAAGACTTCGCGGGTCCGGTTATGCACTTGCGCGTGTGGGGATTCGAGTTCACCGAAGGCGGGGACCTGCGAGAATTTTTCGCGTCCGGCGCCCTGGTAGTACCACTTGCCCAGGCGGCAGTTGCGGTGGTCGACAAATTCGAATCCGGGTGTTTTGTTCACGACCGACAGGTAGGTGTTGACCTTCCACAGGATGTGGTCGAGCTTGGCCAGCACCATAAACACGCCGGCATTGGCATTGCCGAGGCTATCGCTGGAGGCGTTGGCGGACTGGCTGGTCTCGTCGAGCTTTTGGTTGAAGAGCTCGATGCGACTGACGATGCTCGCGGCGTCTTCCATGGATGCGTTCAATTCGCGATTCAGCGAATTGGATTGCTGATCAATGCCTTTAATAGCAGTGGTGATTTCCTGGGTGGCTTCCTTGATCTCCTGCGAGAGTTCTTTGACCTCGTCGGCAACCACACTAAAACCACGGCCGGCCTCGCCCGCCCGCGCGGCTTCGATTGACGCGTTAAGCGCGACCAATTTGGTCTGTTCGGCCACGCTCGCAATTTTGCGGATCAGTTGATCGATACCCTCGGTGACGCTGCGCAAGGCGTCGGAAGTCGCCTGTGAAGAGGTGGTGCGTTCTGCCAGCAGCGCGGCGTCGTATTTGATCTCGGTCGACACAGCGACCAACTGCCGGAGTTGATCGAGGCTGGCGGCGATCTGTGCGCCCGCTTCGTCGTTGCCGCTAACGCAACCCGCGAGGTCGCCCTGGATGTTGCTGAGCGCATCTCGCAGTCGTTCGTTTTCAAATCGAACCAATGATTCCTTCACGGGGTGCTCCTTGGCTGTTTGGGCAGACGTCCACGCACTGCGTTCATCTTCGCCCTTCGATGTTTGTTATCGGTCGTTTCAAACACGGATGCCGCGCTCTTTGAAAAACTCACCGTACTGGCGATCCATGGTCAGGATGTGGGTCTTGAGCCAGTTGTTCAGAAAATTCAGCGCGGCTACCAAGTTAACGGGTTCAGCCGATTCCAGTGCCGCGGCAAAGCCATCGACCCGATTGAGCAGCTTCTCGTGTTCGGTTAACTGGTCGGGCAGTCCTGGGAAGCCGTGCTTTTCCATCATGACTTCCTCGCGCGCGAAATGCTCCCGGGTGAAGTCGCCCATTTCGCGGAACACCTTGGCCTGGCTGTTGGCAGCCTCACCACTTTTGATCGACAGGTGAATACGGTTGATGAAGTCGAAGATTTGCTGGTGGTCGGCATCCATATCCTCAACCAGCACACTGAAACGCGGCGAGAAACGGAACAATCCGGTCTCGCTGTGGTTCGAATCTGTGATGCGCAAACGTGAATTGTCGAATTCGGCGACCATATCGTCGGTGCGCTCGCTGACATCGAGGATTCGGGCGAACTCAATGGTCGAGCTATTGGCGAGGGCCTCCGCTTCCTGGGCAATGCCTTGATTCACCTCTGCCATTTTGTTGGCCTTGAGCGCTGACTGGGCCAGTCGACGATTAACGTCTTGAATGGCGTCGCCGCTCTCTTCAATGGCGTTGGTCATCTGTGAGAAACGCTCGTTGGCGCTGTTGGCATTGTCGGCAATTTGGCGGGTGGTCACCGACTGTTGTTCGGCTGCGGCGGCGATGTTGCTAACCGCGTGATTGACCTCGGCGATGACCGAAGCGACATCCTGGATGGCTTCAATCGTGGCACCAATTGCCGACTCAATGGTGTCCACGTGGCCACGGATAAAGTTGGTGGCCTCGCGCGTTTCTGCGGCGAGGTCCTTGACCTCGCGTGCAACCACCGCAAAGCCGCGACCGCGCTCGGCTTCTCGCGCGGCTTCAATCGTCGCGTTGAGGGCCAGTACCTTGGTTTGTTCGGATATATCGTGAATGACCTGGGTCACAGCGGAGATCTCTGCGGCGACGGATTCCAGGCTGGCGATTTTCTCGCGGGTGGCTTCGACCTTGGCCACCGCGTCATGACTGACGTGGCGGGCCCGTTCGGAGTTCTGAGCGACTTCGTCAGAGGCTTGTGACAACTCGCGGGTCGAACTGGATACCGCGCGGATGTTGTCCTCAGACTGCCGTGCGCTAGCCTGCACGTGCTGCATGTTGACGCTGAATTCTTCGGCTGCGGCGGACATGGCCGTGAGGTTGTCGCTGATCTCGCTGACTGAGCGGGCGTTGCTTCGCGCTTCGCTACCGAGCTTGAGTGATGTATCCAATGCGCGTTCTGAGCCGCGCAACAATTGCTTGGAAACCACCCCCAATTCGTCTGAGCGGCCTTTGAGTCTGCCGAGCAGCTCAGCCACGTCTCGGTTTCGCATGGCGATATCCCCCTTATCGTCCGCGATGGCGTCGGGGTTATCCCGACTCGCCGGGCGCCGATTGTTATCGTTCTCTGGGCCCGAAGCAGCGCTAAAGATAACCTTTAAATGCTTGTGGATGAAACAGATTTTCCATTGTCACCAGTGACGCTTTGTTTCTGGCGGCGCTCGGGCATGTTGCCACGACGGGGTTGGCGATTCGTTGCGACTAACGTCGGGTTGCGCCTTGTGACACACTCACCTGCCAACAGGGAGGTTCAGCCAATGGATGAGCAAAACAGCCCAATTTATGTCGATGGCACTGTCTGTGCCGTACCCAGTGATAAAAGGGAAGACTACATCGCGTTTGCGACGCAGGTCGCCGATTTATTCCTTCGCCAGGGGGCCATCGAAGTTGTCGACAACTGGGGTGATGACGTGCCCGAGGGGAAGGTCAACTCGCTGCGATCAGCGGTGTTATGTGAGCCCGGCGAAACGGTGGTGTTTTCGTGGATGACCTGGCCCTCCAAAGCCGTGCGCGATGCCGCCTGGGATGTGTTGATGGCCGACCCCGAGTTGTCGGCGATGGCACTGCCGTACGACGGTTCGCGCATGATCTTCGGCGGCTTTGAACAAATCGTGCCGCGACGTTGAGCAATAACCCTTTCTTTGTTATTAAATGATAATAGTTCGCATTTTATTTTAATTTACAATTAGTCTCGGTATCATCTGCGGCCTCGTCAAACGCGTTGTTGTTATTTGGAGTCCGTATGCGCCGTTTTCTCATTGCCCCTCTCACACTGGCAGTGGCCAGTGTTGCCCACGGGCAAAGTCCTCAAGCACCTGACCAGAATGCCGAGATTGAACAGGTCCTGGTGCGTGGTGCGTATTTTGGCCAGCGAGTGGCCACCGGTGCCAAAACGCCCACGCTGCTGGTAGACGTGCCGCAAGCCATCTCCATCTTCAGCGCCGAGCAGATCAACGATCAGTTGATGACCGGTATGGATGAAGTACTGCAGTATTCCGCGGGCGTTAGTCTGGGGCAGGGTGAAGATCACCGGGATCAGATTACCCTGCGTGGTCAAAACACCACCGCTGACTTCTTCATCGACGGTCTTCGTGATGACGTGCAGTACTTTCGACCGCTCTATAACCTCGAGCGGGTTGAGATTCTACGCGGTTCCAATGCGCTGTTGTTCGGCCGCGGTGGCGGCGGTGGTGTGATCAATCGTGTCACCAAGGTGGCGGATCTGAGCGAGAGCTTCACGACCCTCGGTGCCAACGTGGATACCTTTGGTGCAGCAACGGTCACGCTCGATAGCAACCTGCGTATCGATAGCCGTCAGGGCCTGCGTCTTAACGCTATGTCCGAGTCCATCGAAAATCACCGCGATTTCAAGGATGGTGACCGTTGGGCCATCAATCCCACTTATACATTGGCGATCTCTGACGAGACGCAGCTCGTCGCCTCGTGGGAGTACGTTGACGACGACCGCGTGGTTGACCGCGGTGTACCGTCGCTGAATGGCGGCCCGCTGGGCGGTTTTGATGAGACCTTTTTTGGTGATCCGAACGTCAACCAAACCACCTTTGAGGGGCAGATTGCTCGGCTGCGTCTGGACCACCGCTTCAATGATGTATGGAGTGCCAATGGCACCCTGCAGTACGCGGACTACGACAAGCTCTATCAGAATCTCTATCCGATCGGGTTCGACGATCAGGCGTTGACGACGTCGCTCGATGGTTACCTGGACACGACCGAGCGCGAAAATTTGCTTGCCCAGGTTAATTTGGTGGGGCAGTTCGAGACGGGTGGCATAGGCCACACCCTGCTTGCTGGCTTTGAATACGGCACGCAGGACACCGCCAACGCGCGCCGTGACACCTTCTTTTTCGACAGCGCTGATGACCAAATCACCATTGGATTCAGTGACCCGCTGTCCATCCCGGGTTATGAATTTACGGCCCCTGTCAGGGATCGCGCTTCTGACGTGACCTTCTCGTCGGCCTTTATTCAGGATGAGATCGCCGTCAACGAGCAATGGGTTGTGGTGCTCGGCGCGCGTGTCGACCGTTTTGAAATCGATGTGGTGGATCAGATCGAGGTCAATGACGGTGCTGCCGACGGTAATAATGGCCTGCTGGGTAACAGTGATACCGAGGTGTCACCTCGGGCCGGTCTGATCTACAAGCCCAGTGAAGACCTGTCGTTTTATGTCAGTCTCAGCCGGTCCTTTTTGCCGCGTTCGGGCGATCAGTTCCTCACTCTGACGCCCACTACCGCGGCACTGGCACCTGAGGAATTTGAGAATCAGGAGTTGGGCTTCAAGTGGAATGCGAGTGACGCATTGAGCCTCGCTGCGTCCATCTTCGAACTGACGCGTGAGAACGGCACTGCCGTCGACCCCAATGATCCCGAGCGTTCGATCTTGACGGGTACCGAAACCCGCGGTTTCGAAGTGGAGCTGAACGGATCGCCGATGGAAAACCTGAATATCAACGCCAGCTACACCTACCTCGATGGTGAAGAGCTGGGTCGTTTCTCGGGTGGCGTTCTGGCGAATCGTACATTGGCGCAGCTGCCCGAGAGCAAGTTCACCCTTTGGGGTGACTACCGCATGAACAGCGCATGGCGCGCGGGTCTGGGTGTGATCCACCAGGCGGATCAGTTTGCCTCGCTGAGCAATAATGTGGAGTTGCCTGCATTTACCCGGGTTGATGCGGCGTTGTTCTGGGACATTAACAGCGACCTCGCGGTACAGCTGAACATCGAAAATCTGTTCGATGAGGAGTACTTCCCAGCGGCGCATAACGACAACAACATCAGCGTGGGTCGCCCGCTGAACGCCACCGTGGGTATTCGCTACGAATTGTGAGTCATTGGGGCGGTGCGGGTGCTTGACCTGCGCCGCCGCATCGCTATAATTCGCCCCCTTCGCGCCTGTAGCTCAGCTGGATAGAGTACCTGACTACGAATCAGGCGGTCGCACGTTCGAATCGTGCCAGGCGCGCCATATCTTACAAGGACTTAACTCTCAAGTCC
>CAYZWL010000007.1:0-92377 GCA_964482195.1 uncultured Alteromonadaceae bacterium
GCCGGGCTTGTGTCGGTGTGTTGGTCAGAAGCTGTAGCTGCCTCGAACACCGGCCGTTCGCGGCCGAGAGGGGCCAAAGACATATTGTGGGTAGGGTGAAAGGTCGAAGCCCTCACCAAACGTGCCGTCTTCCCAAATGTTGTTGAACACGTTTTCAACGTAGCCGCTGATGACCCAGTTATCGGTCTGGTAACCAATCACAATATCGGTCTGGTCGAGGAAGTTGATGCGCTGCTCTGCCAGCCGGGTGGGGATCCAGTCACCGCGGGCGTCATCTTCCCAGGACCAGGATAGGTTGCCGAACACTTCGCCTTGGCCGAGCTGGAAGCCGCCATTGAGCACAGCGAAGGCCGTGAACTCTGGAGATAGCGGGATGGACTCGCCCTCACAGGAATCGTCATCACCACCGAGATCTGCAGCCGCACCACAGAAAGCTTGGACATTCTTGCCTTCGGAATCGAACCACGAACCGCCAACTCGCAAGGTGACGTTTTCGGTCAGCGCCGTGGTCAGCTCAATTTCGCTACCCCAGCCATCCAACTCGCCGACATTACCTGCCGTTGTGATGAAGCCTGGGCCGTTGGGGTTGGTTTCCGTGAAGAAGGACTGCAGGTCCTCGTACTGGTAGTAGAAAGCGGTGGCAGACAGTTGCATGCGACCTTCGAGCAATCGGCCCTTGTAACCTAACTCAAATGAAGTGACGGTCTCGGAGTCAAAGTCAGCGGGACGATCCCGGCCGGCCAGGGCTTCGCCGTCACTCGCTTCGCCAGTGGCGATGTTTTCAAAGCCGTAGGTATCGTAGCCGCCGGGTTTGTAGCCAGTGGCGATCGACCCAAAGATCAGCGTGTCGTCCATGGGTCGCCAGTTGGCGGCCAGACGATAGGTCACTTCACTCCAGCTTTGGGTGTCGGACAGCGCGCCATCTGGGGTGGGTACTACACCCTGTACACCGCCTGAGAACTGAGAGCCGCCGATGTCGGCGAGTCGCTCGTTGGAGTACTCGCGCTCATCCCAGGAGTAGCGCACACCGGCGCTGATGTCGAAGCTCTCGCTGAAGTCGTAACCGAGTTCCACGTAGGCAGAGTAGCCCTGATATTGACCTTTGGTTTCGTTACGATCGTTGATCAGGCCATTTGTGGATGGCGTGAATTCATAGCCTGCGTAGTCGTAGTAAGCCTGACAGCCGCGATAGGCCTGACCGGCATACAGGTAGTAGTTCAGGTAAAGGTCGCAGTACACGTCCTCTGACTGGGTGTTGGTGAAGGTGGTGTCGATGTCTTCCTGGTAGTAGGACGCACCGGCGTACCAGTTGAGTGGACCATCCCCCTGAGACGTCAGGCGAATTTCCTGTTCGAAGTAATCACCCGACTGGAGTTGGTCGTATTCGAAGAGTGTGATGGGAAGTCCATCAAAATCTTCCCCGTACTCATAGTCGTGGTCTTTGTAGTTGGTGACCGAGGTCAGACCCGCCCAACCCAGGTCGTATTCCATGATGAGCCCGACGGAAAAAATTTCCGCGTCATCTCTGGGGCCCACCTGGTTGTTACTGTTAGTCGTGCGACCACCGCCAACCTCCCAGGGCGTACCACCGCTGAGCAGCAGCGAGCGGTCACTGGTGAAGTTGGGTCCCTGGCCGGTCACGCGATACACCGAGCCATACTGGTTGCGGTCGTCGGTCTGGATGATCAGGTCGCCGGTGAACTTGTCTGTCTCGTAGCGGAAGCTGACCCGCAGCGAGTCGTTGTCATGGGAGATCAGGTCCGGGCCACCAAACAGGTTTTCGACGTAACCATCCTCTTCGGTGTGGAAGCCGGCGATTCGCATGGCGAGGTTTTCGCTGAGCGGCACATTGACTGCGCCTTCGAAAACAAACACGCCGCGTTCACCGATATCGACTTCGGCATAACCATTCACACCTTCAGTGCTGGCCTTCTCAGTAATGACGTTGAAGGCACCGCTGACCGCGCTACGGGCAAACAGGAAACCCTGCGGGCCGCGAAGAATTTCTGACCGCTCAACGTCAAAGAGGCTTGTGACACCGGAACCGGTACGCCCCTGGTACATACCATTCACATACATGCCGATGGAGGGATCTGCGCCGTTACCAAACAGGTTGGTCCGAATGCCGCGAACCGCAACCGTGTCGAGGAACGAGTCCTTGGAATTGCCGCTGATGCCCGGGGTGAACGAAATCAGATCTTTGATGTCGTTAAGATTGAGCATGCGGGATTCGTCGCCGGACATCGCTGTCATGGCAACGGAGACGTCGAGTACCGATTCGGAACGCTTGGTGGCGGTGACCAGTACCTCTTCCAACTGCTGGGCGCCAGCAGGTGCTGTCACCCCGGCCACCAGAGCCAGTGATACCGCCTGAGCGAGGCGGGAGCGACGCATGGGCGTGGGTGGGGATGCCAGTTTATGGTCTTTTATGCGTCCAGCCATTGAAGATCTCCTGTCTCACAAACGCAAAAGGCGGATTGTCTGAAACTATCTACAAATAATACTTAGCGCAACGTCACCGTAAAATTTGTTGCCAACGCTTTGCCTCTTTCCCTACACGCTCAACATTTGCGCACCAAGATGGGCGCGAGCGCGCGATATTGGTGCGCGTTGGACCGGCGCCGGATACTGAGGTGTCAGCGCTTCGGGGTTCACAGTTCCAGTGGCACGCCCTGGGCATCGAGCGCCTGACGCATTGGCGCCAGTTGCGTCTCGTAGCGACGCCAGCGGCCGATCGAGCGCGTGTGCGCCGGTTGCCGCACTTGAACCGCACTCGCGGTCGTGACGGCTGTGTCCTGCTTGTGAAAGTCAAGGCAGGCGTCTTCCCAGGGCAGTTCCAGATATTCAATCAATGCTCTGGCATTGGGTTCGAGGTTCGCCGCCGTCTGCTCGTAGCTGATATCAAAAAAACGGTCGCCAAATCGCTGTCGCCATACGTCCATCAGTCTGAAGTAGCGAGCATGATGCCGAGCCATTTCGCCCTGCTCGTAAGAGTGGGGGTAGGCGTCGGCAAACAGTTGTTTGAAGCTGGCGAAACACGCATCCATGGGGTTGCGCTGCAGATGCACGATCTTCGCGTTGGGCAACGCTTTCAGAATCAGGGGGATGAAGAGGTAGTTGGGCGGGAGTTTGTCGACGAATCGGGGCGTGCTGCCCTGGAATTTCTGGGTGGTCTGCAAGTAGGCATCGCCGAGACGCCTGGGGTCGACAGCACTGCCAGCCCGGGCGAGCTCGGGGGCGTACTGCGTCTCGGCGCTGTAGTTGCTCAGTCTGCGGATACATTGGCCGAGCTGTTGCAGTTCTCCCGCGGAATGCACCTGCGAGTGCGCGGTCATGATGCGTTCCACCAACGTAGTGCCCGTTCTGGGCTGCCCAACCACAAAAATAGGCGCGCAGCTCTCGTTGCCCGCCGGGCCGTCTTGCAACCAGTCCTCGGTAAAGATCTCCTCGAATGCGTGAAACATATCGATTTCACGTTGCTCGTCGAAATCCAGCGTGCGGCGTCGATTGGCTGCCCCATGGGCGAAGGCATTGAATGCCGCATGCCAGTCTTCAAGATCCTCGAGCTCTTTGCCGAGCGCGTAATAGAGAAAAGCCAACGCCCGAGGATGCTGCGCCTCATCGGCAACCAACGCGCGCATCTCGTCCACGTGGCTGTAGTCCCGTGCTTTGCGCAGGCCGGATTTCAACCAGTGTCCATTGGGGTGGCCCGGCACCTGGCTAAAGACCTTGCCCAGTAGCGAGTCGGCTTCGTCTAGCCGGTCGAAAAACATGTGGTTGTTAGCCATGTTGATCAAGAAGGGAATGTGCTCGGGCTGCGAGTCCAGGGCTTTTTGGTTCCAGCGCGCCGCCTCCTGTTGATCACCTAGTCTCGCGTGCACTGTGGCGATGAGGTCCATCACAACGGGCACATTGTCGTTGTGAACAACGGCTTGCTGAAGCGCCTGGTCGGCGCGCGCGTTGTGCCCCATTTGGACGAACAGTCGCGCGAGGTTGGCCCAGGCGGCAGCGTGATCGGGTTTGAGCTTCGTCACCGACCCAAATGCATGGACGGCGTTTTTGGTATCGCGCATCTCGAGAGCAATGAGGCCCACCAGGAAATGAGCCTCAACGAGATCGGGTTTGGCGCCGAGCAAGCGACGGGCACAATGGGCGGCCTCGTTGACCTGCCCCTGATTCAGCAAGGCGAAGCCCTGCCGGAGTGTGTCCTGCATCCAGGGCGCGGTGCGGACGGGTGGTTTATCTGGCATTACGTTTTTCCGATCACTCCAATCCGGACCCGTCGGCGGAATAAATGACCCATATCTTTCGATAGCCTTCGGTCTCCCAAACGCCGGTCCACTCCTTCGGAATAGTCAGCGCATCACCTGCGCGAATCTCTGTCACGGTACCGTCCGATGAAGTCAGGGTTACGCCACCCTCGAGGAAGTACATAAATTCGTCCACGCCATAGGGCTCGGTGATCTCGATCCGTGATGGGCCCGCCACATAAAGTCCCGAGGCGAATTTTTTGTCACTGGACATCAGCGATGTGAAGTCCTGAACGGTCCCGTAAGGGGTTTCTGTCTCACCGATACCCTGCTCACTGAACAGTTTGCCGGTCAGACCGTCGGCGCTCATTTTCTGTGGCTGTGGAGACGGGTTCTGTGCACTGACGATACCCGACCCAGTCAACAGGCTCAGGGTCACGGCTAGCGCCGCCGGGGCGAATTTGCGTGAAGTCATTGTTCTCTCCCAGTGATAGGTTCTTGCGTATAGGGGCGAAGGTGTTGTGCAGTGACTGAAGACTAATGTACTGCACTCGATGCAACAGATCCCACCCGTTCAATCAGAAAGAGGCAAACGCTATTGCAGGCAATGAGTCCTCCTGACCCAGATGGTGCTGCAGATACTGGCGGGCTCGCTGGGGTACCTCTGCGCCAATGGGTAAAGATTGTCGTCTACTCGCTGCTGCTGGTGAACTTTGTTCATTATGTGATCAATGATTTCGTCCGTATGACCCACACCCTCAATAGCACGTGGACCTGGTTTGACTGGACCTCCGCTTTTGCGACCACGCTGGATGAATCCGCTTGGTTCCTCTTGCTATTGTTGTTGGAGCTTGAGACCTATTTGCTATCGGACGAGGCATTTACCCGCCAGCGAGTGCGACTGATGCATACGCTGCGGATAGTCTGCGTCGTCGTTATAGGACATACGGTCTTTGCCTTCGGTGATGTATTACTCAAGCTCGATAGCGAGAGCATCCACCACAGCAACGTGCATCTCTGCGCCTTTTCGGAGCAACAGCTGACCTTTACGCGTAACTTGGAGTACTGGGATCTGGGGCCGGAAAACTGTGGCGTCCTGTCTTCGGGAACCGAGTTTTATCAGTTTGATAAGGGTGAACTCATCACCGACTCTGACGGCTGGCAGAACGAGAGGGGTTTGGCCTGGGCTGACTTTGTTGAGGTCGTCGTATGGCTGTTGATTCTTGGCATGATCGAGCTGATGGTTCGCTTGCAGGATCGTGGCGTGACAACCGGGACAGTGATGAACATTGCCAAATCCCTGAACGCGACCTTGTATCTGGTCCTTTGGGCGATCTCAGGATACTGGGCGGCACTGGGTCACTATGTATTCGCCTGGGATGAGGCGCTCTGGATTATCGGTTTTATGGTCATCGGCATGAATCTGTCCGAATGGCGCGATGAGATCGACGCCGAAGCCGAGGAGGGGCGGGCGAGCGCTGCCTAGCAGACGCTCACCCGCCGCGGGGGCAGTTGGTTCAGAAGAGACCGGGCGGGGTCTGCCTCAGGCGTGTGTTGGGCCAGAACGGACCGTCCTTGATGGTGCATTTGGCCATCTTGCGGTGTTGGCGCAGTTCCTTGGCGTAGTAGATTTCTGCCCAGATATCACCGCCCAGATACTCACCTTTGACCATGGCGAAACCGATATTCGCTTTTACGGCCGGTGACCACATTGCCGATGTCATGTAGCCAATCTCGTGGTCACAGTCTTCGTTGTCCCAAAGAATCGCTTCCTCAGCGACCTTGTTACCCTCAATATCGAGTTTGAGCAGTTTCCATTTCAGTCCTTCTTCCCGTTGCCTGAGCAGCGCGTTGCGGCCATTGAAATGGGGTTTTTTGAAATCTACCAGCCAATCGAGACCCAGTTCGAGCGGCGTATGGTCGTACTCAAAGTTGATGGTTTTCAGTGCCTCGTTGAATTCCATGTAAGGCATCAGGAAGCCGGCCTCGAGCCGCGCCATGTTGGTGGCTGATTCGCCGTAGGGTTGAATCCCATAGTCGGCACCAGCGGCATAGAGCGCGTCCCAGAAGGCAATGGCCTGGTCAGGGTCGATCCAGAGTTCGTAGCCGAGATCACCGGTAAAGCCGGTACGTGAAATCATCAGATTGGTGCCGTTGAAATCGAAGTGCATGATGCCAAACGGCTTCAGTTCGGCGAGTGCATCGAAGCCCATCTGTTTGAGCACGGCGAAACTGGTAGGCCCTTGCAGGGACAGCGCTGCAAAGTCCTCGGTGACCTCGGTGATGGTGAGGTTGTCAAACCCCAGCGCACTTTTGCGCAGCCAGGCGATGCAGGGGCTGCCGCAGGTCACCATGTACTTGTCCTCGGCGATGCGGAAGATTGTGCCATCGTCGATCATGCGCCCGGTGTCTGTACACCAGCAGCAGTACATCACTCGATTGACCCGCATCTTGGCGAGGTCCCGTGTGATCATGCGGTTCAACATGGCCAGCGCGTCCGGACCTTCGACCATGTACTTCTGCATCGGGCAGATGTCGTAGGTCCCGCAGGTATTGCGAATGCAAAAGTATTCGTAATGATCGTCGTAGTAGTAATCGGCGAACTTGAATCCGTTCCAGGACGACCAAGCGTCACGTAGGTTTAGGGGTGCCTGACGCTCGTGGAAATGAGACAGCTTGAGTCGCTCTCCAGCGAAAGGATCGTTGGGGTTTTCTCGAAGTCGATCCGGATTACTCATCGTAACAGTCATCCTCAGGCACGGTGTTGGGTTTCTTGAGATCCATCAGAATCTCGCGGGCTGCGTTGGCACCGCAGGCCGAGGACACGCCGCCTCCCGGGTGAGTCGAGGAGCCACACATGTACATGTTTTTCAGTGGCATACGATACTGCCCGTATCCGGGGAACGGGCGGTTGAAAAGCAGTTGGTCGATCGTGAGTTCCCCCTGGAAGATGTTGCCCTCGGTGAGGCCTACTTCGTTTTCGATTTCGTGAGGAGTACGAACTTCCTTGTGTACGACCAAATCCTTGAAACCCGGTGCATAGCGTTCAATCTTGTTGATGACCGTATCCCCAAAGGCGTCGCGCTTCTCGGGCGTCCAGGGACCATCGGCCAGTCTGGGAGGGCAGTATTGGATGAATGTCGACATCCAGTGACAGCCCGGTGGCGCGACCGTCGGCTCCCAGGCTGATGGAATGACGGCTTCGATAAATGGATCGTCTGACCAAGTACCGCGCTTCCAGCAATCGTAGGCACGCTCCATCACTTCGAGGGTGCCCGTAAAACCCTGCCCACCGCGGTTGATGTAGCGGTTATCAGGTACGTTATTGAACTTTGGCATGCCCGAGAGGGCGATGTTGACCTTGCCCGACGAGCCACGAATCTTGAAATTTTCGGCGCGTTTGAGGATGTCTGGCGGTACGTCCTTTCTGTCCATCGCTTTGGTGAAGGTGCGCTTGGCATCCATATTGGAAACGATGATGTCCGCGTAGAGTTCGTCGCCGTTTTCCAGTGCAACCCCAACGGTCGCACCATCCTTGACGAGGATCTGCTCGACCCCTGCGTTGGTGCGAATGTCGCCGCCAAATGACTGGAACGCACTTGCGAGTGCGTTGGAAATGGCCCCCATGCCGCCGCGAGCCAATCCCCAGGCACCGACGTTGCCGTCAACGTCACCCATCACGTGGTGCAGCAAAATATAGGCCGAGCCGGGGGACATCACACCCAATGCTGTGCCAATGATGCCGGGGCTGGCCATTGCGGCTTTGATCAAGTCGTCCTCAAAGTAGTCTTCGAGGAAGTCAGCCGCACTCATGGTGAAGAATCGTATGTACTCATAGAGCTCGCGTTCGCCCAAGTTCCAGAACTGCTTGGCGAGCCAAAGCGTTTCCATGATGTCTCGCGGTTTGAATGAGCTGGGGTCGGGGGGAGTGCGCATCAGTGTTTTGCGGATGAGTTGTGCGTAGCGTCCCAGATCTGCCTGAAAGCGGGACATCGCATCGGCATCGTGTATCGAGTGCCGACGCAGCTCGAGATACGCGGCTTCCTCTTCGGTGTAGTCCACCAGCACGCGATCGCCGCTGTGACTGAAATTGACTGTCCCGAGGTAGGGCACCAGGAGCAGACCATGTCGAGTCAGGTCGAGGTCGCGGTGAATGGCTTGTCGCATCATGGAGCAGACGTAAGAACAGCTTGAGTAGAACCAGCCGTCGTGCATCTCCCGAGTGACCGCTGCGCCCCCGATGTAGTCGTTCTTCTCTACGATTAGTACATCCAGGCCTGCCTTGGCGAGATAGGCACCGTTGGTGAGTCCGTTGTGGCCCGCGCCGATGATGATCGCGTCGTACTTCTTGCTCATGACAGGATCTCCCGTGCGGCGTTGCGGCCCGGGTTACCGGTGATGTCACCGCCAGGATGACTGCCGGCCCCACACAGGAATAAGCCAGGTATCGGAGTCCGATACTGGGCAGCTTCATAGGTGGGGCGCATCATTAGCAGCTGGTCTATCGCGGGTTCGGCGTGATGCCAGTGGCCGCCGCTAACGTGGTACTGCACCTCAAGATCAGCCGGGGTCAGCAGTTCTGAATGCAGCACCAGTTCACGAAGGCGGGGTGCGTGGGTTTCCAGTTGCGAGATCAGTTTTTCGACCAGTGTGTTGCGTTTGACATCGTCCCAGCCGCCTTTGAGTGCGCCCGGCACGTACATGACGTTGGCGCTGAGTACGTGTTGACCGGCAGGAGCCAGTCCCGCTCTGCGTAGACTGGGAATGGTCACCTCCATCACCGGCTCGTTTGGGACGCCGCCATATTTGGCGTCGTCCCAGGCAAATTCGATGTCATCCATGTGGCCTGCGAGGATCATTCGGCCATCGGCGCGTTCCAATCCCTTGAACCGGGGCTCACCGCCCAGCGCCAGATTCAGCTTGGCAACGTAGCCCTTGGTGCGCAGTCGGCGGATGCGATTCGAGAATTCGATCTCCAGTTGTGGCGCGCCTACCAGGTTGAGGAACGTCGTTTTCGGGTCAGCGCTCGATACGACCCGCGTAGCCTCGACGATCTCACCATCAGCCGTTTCGATACCGCGTGCACGCAAACCCTGCTCGCTGCCGTCAACAACCACGCGTTTGACAGGAGAGGAGGTCCTGATTTCAACACCTGCGGCGTTGGCGGCTCGCTCGAGGGTATCGATGAAGTGCTTCATACCCCCCAAGGGCAGAACGTGCTGCCCTGCATGGCTCCCTGCCATGCGGTTAAGCAGTGTAAGCACTGCCTGATTGGGCGAGCGTGGCGCCATGGTTGTGCCCACCATGCCATCCCAACAGAGTGCGGCTTTGAGGGCATC
This sequence comes from uncultured Alteromonadaceae bacterium, assembly GCA_964482195.1. Classification (GTDB taxonomy): domain Bacteria; phylum Pseudomonadota; class Gammaproteobacteria; order Pseudomonadales; family Halieaceae; genus Luminiphilus. The sequence goes on from CAYZWL010000007.1 coordinate 9,590, forward strand.
ACTTTCAAAATGCTCATCGACCAGATCGCGCATCGGTAAGGTCGCAACACGGAAGAACTCCAGCATGTCGTTTCGGCCCATGAAGCGCAGCTTCATCCCCATCTGGGCAAAGGTCATCAGCGATGTCATGTCCCGGTCGCTCATCGCTGGCATGGTTTTGGACCAGAAAGGGGCCAGCGCGTCTTTGAACGTATTGAGCATGGCGCGGAACTGGCGATACGCCGCGGTGTCCGCTGTGCTGGCGCCAATCAGGTCAGTGTCGCCGACGGTGATTGGTGCCTCAGTGGGTGAAAGGGCCACCAGTGGCAGGGGGTCATCGGCTGGCTCGAAGCCGTAGTCGGCCAGCTTTAACTCTTTGACCATGAGCGCTGGAAGCGCATACAGAGTTTGGGCGATGGGCGCATGAAAGCCTGGATGAAACTCCCGGTCGGCAGCGAGCCCACCAAGATGCTCGTTGGCTTCGACCAGCAAGACGCGGTGACCGTGCCGCGCGAGAAGCGTGGCGCAGATCAGTCCGTTGTGTCCGGCTCCGATGACTATGGTGTCGTATTGGCTCACGGGGGCACCGTCTACAGAAACGTCGGCGGACTGTAAGCCCCGGGTGGCAGAGGGGCGACCGCGCCTATACGAACGGACCTCTTAAGGTCGGCTCGGCCTAAAGCCTTTCAGTGAGGGCGCAAATCAACCGTGCAATCGTAGTAGCACGCCCCGCCAATGGCTGCCTCCTGGTGACCGGGAATCAGCGCGTTGATCGTGTTTCCGGTTGGCGAATCGGTGATCCAGGCACCCTTGGGAACAAACAGAGTCCCAGGCCTGACGGCGTCAGTAATTTTTGCGGTCAGCGCAAGCTTGCCGGCGTCATTGCTCAACAGCACCTGGGCACCATCGACAACACCACAGCGGGCAGCGTCCTCTGGGTGGATCTCACACAGCAGATCATCCGCTTGCCCTTTGATGCCGCCGAAAGTGGAATTGACTCGCTTCTCGGATGCCGGTGAAACCACAATAAACTCACCCTGTTTATCAAGCGGCTGATACTTGGGTACACCCTGGCCGCAATGGGCTTCCATCGCTGCGCTGAACAACTCAATGCGTCCGCTCGCGGTATCGAAGGTTGCGCCCCTCAGCATGGCGGGCTCCGCATGCGCTGCCATATCTACTGCGCCTTCCAGACTTCGAGTGTGAATCGATGGGTCCGTGAGGGTTTCGAGCGCCTGTTGGCTCAAGGTTTCATCGGAGTCGCGAAAGCACGATTCGGTGAATCCGAATGTGGCAGCTAGTCGGCGAAACAGTTCCATATTGGTGATGGCTTCGCCCTGCAAGGGAATGACTGGCTGCGAGCGCTGCAGATAGCGGTGCCCGTAGGCCTTGTAGACATCTCCGTACTCAAAGTGAGTCGGTGCCGGCAGCACCAGATCGCAACAGCGCATCGAATCGGTGAAGCTCACGTCGCTACCGACGACGAAGACCTCATCTGACAGCAATGCGGCCTGCATTGCCCCCGCCTGTGGGTGCACAGCGACAGGGTTGTGGTTGTAGATGAAGAGCCCCTTGATGGGCAACTGATTTCCCGGGTCCGTGACCAGCTTTGGTATGTCCATGACGTTGATGCGCCGGACCGGTCGCGGGGCGAGGTCCGGTCGAGTCAATTGATCCCCCCCGATGGGGAAATAGCGAGAGGTATCGCAAATGCCCGCACCAAGAGGACCAATGTTTCCCGTCACCGCCATCAGCGATAGCGCCGCGCGAACGCCAGCGCTGCCGTTGCGGTTACGTTCGGGCGCCACACCGATGCTCATGCCAGCAGGTCTGGTTGTGGCGAGCAATCGAGCGAAGTCTTCAATGGCAGAGGTTTCGACCCCGCACAGCGACGCCGCACGCTCAAGCGGGAACGCCGCGGCCTCGTCGAGGAATGCCTCGATTCCTGATGTCTGCGCGGCAATGAAGGCATTGTCGAGGTCGCCGCTGGCGGCAAGCAGGTTGACGACACCGTAGACCAGCGCCACGTCCGAACCGGGTATCAACGGAATATGCAGGTCCGCATCTCTGGCAATTCGGGTGCGCTTGGGGTCGATGACAACGAGTTTACTGCCAGTCTTGCGGGCGTCTCTGATGATCTTGGTCGCGTGCAAATTGCACGCGGTGACATTGTTGCCCCAGACGATGATGAGGCGGGAATGGGACAGTTCTTCGAAGTCAATGCCACCGGCGTCGCCAAACACGGCTTCCCAGGCAGCACTCGAGGTCCCTGCACAGAGTGTTGATGCATCGACCTGGGTCGCACCTAGCCGGTGAAAGAAGCGCCGATCCATGGACTTTCCAGCGAGCAACCCCATCGGGCCCCCGTAGAACAGGGGTGCGATGGCTTCACTGCCCCAGCGATCAATGATGTTGCTGAATTGCTCGTGAATGAGTGAGATCGCCTCACTCCAGCCAATGGGCTCAAAGTGGTTACCCGCGACACTGTCTCTTCGGATGAGAGGCGTTTGAATACGTTGGTCACCGTGGACTTGTGCGGGAAATGAATTCACCACCTTTGCGCACAGCTTGCTCCGCGTAAACGGATTTCGGTTGCTGCCTCGCACCGATTGAATGCTGTCGGACGCGACGGTGACCTCGATGGAGCAGGTATCGGCGCAATCGAGCGGGCAGACCGTCTGTTTGACTTCAGTTGGGGCTGTGGCGTCACTCGTAGCGTCCATGGTGGTCCCTCAGTTGAAAACGACGGTCTTGTTACCGTGCACCAATACGCGACGCTCAAGATGGTAGCGCAGCCCCCGCGACAACACCGACCGCTCGACATCACGACCAAGCCTGACGAGATCGTCCTTGTCGCAACTGTGGTCCACCCGGACGACATCCTGCTCGATGATCGGCCCCTCGTCGAGATCGGTGGTGACGTAGTGGCAGGTCGCACCAATGAGTTTGACACCGCGGTCGTAAGCCTTTTGATACGGGTTTGCGCCAATAAACGACGGGAGGAAGCTATGGTGAATGTTGATCAGTCGTTTGGCGTACTTGTCACACAGATGAGGCGGCATGATCTGCATCCAGCGCGCGAGGACGATGGAGTCCGCATCGTGGCGGTCAATGATCTCTTCGACCCGCTCGAAGGCTTCACGCTTGTCGGTCTTGGGAACCGGCACGTAATGGAAGGGGATGCCGTGCCACTCGGCCATACTGCGCAGATTTTCATGGTTGGAGATAACGCAGGGGATCGTGCAGTGCAGTTCACCACTTTTCCACCGATACAACAGGTCAGCAAGGCAATGCGAGGCGTGGCTTGCCAGAATGACCACCCGCTCAGGTACGTCACTGCCATGGATCGACCATTCCATATCTTTTTCGGCGGCTAGATCGCCGAACGTCTTCGAAAACCGTTCCACATCAAATGCCGGTGTCCCACCAATTTCGTTGCGCATAAAGAACCACTGATGCTGCTGGTCCGTGTGGTTGTGACTTTCCAATAAAGTCCCGCCGTGGTCTGCGATACAGCCAGCCACTGCAGCAACCAGTCCTGGGCGATCGGGGCAGGAGATGACCAAAGTTTGCTTGGGGAGATTTTCAGACGGTGACATTGAGGTTCCAGTGTCCATGGGGGGGTTGCTGACAGGGCATTTTCAGGCCAACTCACAGAATTCGTGGGTCGGCTAGCGGTTGGGTAATGGTGTGACGACTCCCAGTAAAAAGCGAGGCCCCCAGTGCTATTAATAGCAGTGGTAAAAATGGCTCTAGTGGCCAGAAAGGTAGCCACAACTGCAGGTTGACCACCGCTTGTGGCCACAGGGGGGCGGTGAAAAAGCTGTTGACCGCGGGAAACCAAAGCTGCCCTGTGACAGAGGCGACGGCGCCAATGAACATCAACAGACCGGCACAGGCCTGGGTGGCGCGGCTTGCTGAAGGCGCGGCGGCGCGACGGCGCTGGATCTGTCTCTGCTTACCCCAAGCCGCGATTCGCAGGATCATCGCGGCGAGGCCCAGTCCGTAGAAGACATAGTCATGGGGCTGGACGTTGTAGGCGTTGCTCTGGAATGGATAGTAAAAAAGATTCCACCAATAGACGCTAAAGGGGTAGGCCCAAAGGAAATAGATACCCGCTCGATGCAAGGTTTTCCATTGCGCAAAAGACAGCTGTCGTCGGCCCATGTCGAAGGAGGTCATGACCATGGCTGCGAGCAGCAAGTAGCCGGTACTCCCCTCAATTTCATCCCGCAGATAGTAGATATCGGCGTAGTAATGATCGCTATGAAATGTGGAGACCATGAAGATGAAAAGGCCCTGGAAGCCCATGGCTAGCGCGAATACAAGCCCGGTGTAGCGTCGATTGCGCGCCCACCACAGTGACCATGGCGCAGGAAACAGCACGGGCATGGCGGATGCAGCGACAATCCAAAAGATGAAGGGCACTGCCCAGCGTACGGAATAGGCAATCAGCTCAGAGAGATCGTTGGGATCGCTCAAGCTGTGCTTGCTGATCTCGATCAGTATTGAGACAAGCATCGGAATGCTCAGCAGGCAGAACAGAGGCCAGCCGTTGATCCAGGGATTTCTGAAGAAGCTGCTTTGCTCAGACGACATGGGTTAGCGCTAGTTAGCGACTCCGGTATTCATAGTCACGAGGCCAACATACAGTGACATCGGCGGATAGCCTTATCTTTCGAACGGGTAGGGGGCGACATGTGTCACTTTCCCAGTTGGCTACACTGGCGACCGTAGGCTTCAAGACTTGGGTTTGGAGAGAGTAGACCGATGGCCTCGCGTTGGTTGCACCCGTTTCGATCTATCGTCACGATTTTGGTGTCAATGCTGCCCTGGGCGGGGGTTACCTTCTTGCTCTACTGGCTGGAGGTTTCGCAGGTGTGGACGCCCGATGCGCCATATCGTGCGTTGGCCTCGGTGATCCTGCTTGGGGTCAGCATGATGTTGTCTTTTCAGCTTTATCACCGCTTGAGACGACGTTGACGTTAACGAAAACGGGGCCGTCGAGGCCCCGTTTCGTCAAGTCATGTCAGCGGATGGTGCGCTTACTTGAGCGCAATGCTCATATTCGGGCCGCCGTCGCTATGCGTCCAACGCGCGGTAATGGTCTTGGTTTCGGTATAGAACATCACGCCCTGCTTGCCATAGGCGTGCAAGTCGCCACGGAACGAGCCATTCCATCCGGTGAACGAGAAGAAGGGCAGGGGTACGGGAATGGGTATGTTGATGCCCACCTGACCCACGTCAATCTCATGTTGGAACTTGCGAGCTGCTCCCCCTGACTCGGTGAAAATTGAGGTGCCATTCCCCACGTCCAATTGATTCACCAGCTCGATCGCTTCGTCGAGGGTGTCAACCTGCATACAACACAGAACCGGACCAAAAATTTCTTCCCGATAGATTGCCATGTCTGGAGTGACGCTACTGAACAGCGTCGGGCCTACCCAATTGCCATCGGGCATACCTTCAACCTGAATATCCGAGCCATCGAGATGGCAGGTTGCGCCCTCCTGTTTGCCGGCTTCGATCAATTTGAGCACGCGCTTGTGTGACTTCTCGGAAATAATAGGGCCGTAAGCGGCATGCTCGTCATCCCAGGCACCGGGCTTGGCGGCCTTCATTTTTTCCGCAAGTTCATCGATCCAGTTTGCTGAATCTCCCACAAAGACCGCGACCGAAATAGCCATGCAGCGTTGACCGGCAGCGCCTACTGACGCACCCACCAAAGCATTCAGTGTGCTGTTCTTGTTGGCGTCGGGCATGACGACCATGTGGTTCTTCGCGCCCATCATGCACTGGGCGCGCTTGCCAGCAGCTGTGGCGGTTTCATACACAATCTGACCCACATTGGAGGAGCCGACGAAGGAAACCGCTTTGACGTCACGGTGTGTGATCAATTGCGTGACGACGTCGGGACCACCGTGCACCATATTCAATACACCGGCGGGTGCGCCCGCTTCGACAAACAGTTCGATGAGGCGGACCGGTGTTAGCGGATCCTGCTCAGATGGCTTGAGCACAAAGGTGTTACCTGCCGCGATCGACAGGGGGAACATCCACAGGGGAATCATGGCGGGGAAGTTGAAGGGAGTAATGCCCACACAGACGCCCAATGGCTGTTTGTAGCTGTAGCTGTCGACGCCACGCGCAACGCCCTCTACGGTCTCACCCATCAGCATCGCAGGGATGTTGGCGGCCTGCTCAACCACCTCAATGCCGCGCCAGACGTCGCCCTTGGCATCTTCAAAAACCTTGCCCGTGTCCTGCGCCAGGATTTCAGCGAGTTCGTCATGATGCTCTTTCAGAAGAGCGCAGTAGCGCATCATCAGGCGCGCGCGTTCCGGTACCGGGGTTTCTTTCCAGCTGTGAAAAGCCTGCTTGGCGCTGGCAACGGCTTGATCGACCTCGTCGCTGGTCGCAAATGTGACGTTGGCCAGCAGCGCCTGGGTAGCCGGGTTGGTGACGGGCAAAGTGGTTTCACCGCGGCTTTCAACAAACTCACCGTTGATGAAAAGCGGGGCCTTTTGCAGCGTAGCGCTCATGTTCATGGGGTTACCTATGTGCTTGGGGTCCAGATGATGTCCAGTGTAGCCCGGGTTGGAAACCCGATGATTTCCGCCTATAGGACAAAAAGAGGGCAGCAGCATAGAGGTTTTAGACTCGCTGGGCGATACCAACCTGGGGGGAATCGATCATGGAGCATGTCGACGAGTATTCCGACGCGATGCTCACCGCAATGGATCTTGTTTGGGGTGAGGGTTTCATGGCCCCCGGCGGTCCTGGCAATGTCTCGCAAATGCTTCGCGGTCTGGAGACCCGAGGGCGTCACCTGCTTGATGTGGGATGCGGTCAGGGCGCCCCAGCGTGCTTGATGGCCAGCGAGCACGGCGCGACCGTCATGGGTATTGATCTCGAGGCGCATCTGGTGCGGCGAGCCGCAGCACGCGCGCAACGCTTGGGCCTCGAAGGCGCCGTCGAGTTTCAACATGTCACCGTAGGACCGTTGGCGTTTGCTGATGACAGTTTCGATATCGTCACGATATCGGGGGCCTTGACTCAGATAGAAGACAAGCTGGATATGCTCTCTGAGTGTTTCCGTGTGCTGAAGCCCGGCGGCGCAATCAGCTGCTATGACTGGATGACGCCCGGCGGTAGTCCCGGTCCAGAAATGTTGCAGTGGTTTGATCTTGAGGGATTGACGTATGCATTGCAGACCCCTGAGCAGCACCATGTGCTGCTTGAGTCCGCGGGATTTGAATGCGTGGCTCAACGCGACAAATCGGCTTGGTATTGCAAGCAGGCTGGCGTCGAGTATGCCCGGATGCAGGGCGCCCTGGGTGACAGCCTGCGCCAGGTGCTCGGCGTGGATGAAGCGTCGCGCTTTATTGAAGCATGGCGTTTGTTAGTGAGGCTGTGTGATAAAGGTCATTTGTTGCAGGTCTACACGCAAGCGCGCAGGTCCTTTTGAGGCGTGGTGATGGTTCATGCCTGCACAATGGCGCCTCGCGTCCTATAGGCCCGCTGGACAGGTATTGAGCCCGGGCAGGATGCTGGCGATTCGTGACCTTTTGGAGGACCTGAGCATGTTTGATCGATGGCTGGATAAGGGATGTGCTGCGGTGCTGATGGCTTGTACGTTAGCGGCGGATGCGCACCATACAGAAGCCCACAAGGGCGCTGCGCTGTCCGCTGAGCAGTGGTATCGCGAGTCCTACGCGCCGCTGTGGAACGGCACGCCGGCACAGGACGTCGACAAAATTCTTGCCCATTACGCCGATGAAGTTGTGACTCATGCAGATGATGGCACCATTTCACGGGATCCCCAGCGCGCCTGGTTGGCAGCGCCAATGGCCGAATGGGTGGCTGAGGGCTGGTTGCGAGCAGAAATGATCGACCTCGAAACCCGGGTGATCAACGCCTCGACTGCCAGCTTCATGGCGACCTGGAAAGACTATTACGCGAACGGCACGACGGAGGTGTCTTGCGGCTGGTATCTTGCTGATTTGTCTGCGGGTGAATGGAAGATCACCGAGTACGCTGATACAAGCTGTCCCTGACGGGGCTGGCTGATAACTCCAGGTCAATGCGGTAACGGGAGAGGAGTGCAGAACATGGGCAAAGACAAAAGCGCAAACACCTTGTGCGATGAGGACCTGGCGCTGGGCATGGGTGCCTCTATCAGTCGCCGCGATTTTTTGCACGATGTCGCCTTGAGCTCGATGGCGCTGGCAGTCGCAGGTGCAGTACCTACTTCCCACGCAAGCGCGGCTTCGCAAGCGCCACAGCCAGTCGATTACCCGCCCGTGCGCACAGGCATGCGCGGTTCGCACCCGGGATCCTACGAATCAGCCCACGTGATTGGCCGCGAGGGTGGTTCTTTTGCTGAGCCCGAGGATTTGGCCGAGCAGTACGATCTGGTCGTCGTGGGTGCGGGCATCTCTGGTTTGGCAGCCGCGCACTACTACCGTGAACGATTTGGCGACGACGCACGGATTCTGTTGCTCGACAATCATGATGATTTCGGGGGCCATGCCAAGCGCAACGAGTTTCACCAGGGCGGCCGCATGGTGCTCTCTTTGGGGGGTACTCACAATCTGGAGTGGTGGGAGTTCAGCGATACGGTTAACGCTTTTATGGCGCAGCATGGGGTCGACCCCCAGGCGATGCGTGAACGCATGGACTTCGACTACGGGCGAAACGACAAGGGCAGTTCGGCCATTTGGTTCGACGAGCAGACGTATGGGGTCGACCGTCTCATTACAGACTTTTCACTGAGCCAGCGGTTGAAGCCCGAGCAAATTGCGCAGATTCCAATTTCACCGGCGGGTCGCGCTTCGTTGGAGGCTTTCTATGCCGCCGACACGCATCTGTTTCCCGAGCGTGATCCCGATGCACTTGAAGGCTACCTGCGCAGTATTTCCTATCCCGAGTTTCTGCGGGAGTACGGTGGTTTGACTGAGGATGCCGCGGGTTTGTTCGACAAAGAGGCGCACGGGAGCTGGGGGCTGGAGATGCGTGCGCTCTCGGCTGTGGAGGCGTTTGAATCGGGATTTCCCGGCCCGCATTTACTGGGCCAGGGCTGGAACGGTAGGGGTTGGGACTATCCCGCCGCAATGTGGCCCGATGGCAACGCCAGTCTCGCGAGATTACAGGTTGCCCGCCTCATTCCCGAGGTAGCCCCGGAGACCACCGCTGACAACGTCGCTGTCGCGCGGTTTGATTACAGCAAACTCGACCGCGAGGGTCAGCGGGTACGTCTGCGTTTAAGCTCCACAGTGGTCGACGTGCAGCACAATGACGGCGGCCATGTCGCCGTGAGTTACATTCGTGATGGCAAAGTGTCGCGAATACAGAGCCGCCACTGCGTACTCGCTTGTTATCACGTCATCATTCCGCATCTGGCCAAGCAACTGCCTGAAGCCCAGAAAGCGGCCATGAAGTACCAGGTCAAACATCCACTGGTGCTGACCAACGTGTTGATTCGCAACACTGACGCGCTCGACAAGCTGGGCATCGACAGCCTGAACTGTCCGGGTCGTCTGCATCAGTCGATGTTTACCTTTCGCGGTCTCAACAACGGCGGGCACGAGCACGCGATCGATGACACTGGCCCGGTGTCGCTGGTCATGTGGGGGATGGTTTCTCCACCCCCCGAAGCGGTTGACGTGCACAGTCAGCTACGTGCATCCCGAGGCATGATGCTGGGTATGAGTTTTGAGGACTACGAGCGCGAGGTTCGCACGGTATTAAAGGGGCTGCTGGGCCCGGCGGGCTTCGATGTGACACGAGATGTCCTGGCGATTACCGTCAACCGCTGGCCCCACGGATATGCCTACGAATATCTCGATCTCTGGGATGAGGACTGGGCACCGGGAGAAGCACCCAACGAAATTGCCCGGCGTCCCTTTGGCGCCATCAGCATTGCCAATTCAGACGCTGGTGCCAGCGCCTACACACACGTGGCTATCGATGAGGCTTTCAGGGCTGTCAACGAGTTGCCCGCCTAGCATCAGGACTCCGCGGGGAGCACTTTTTTCCAACGCGAGATATGCACCTGCGCAAACAGGCCCGCAAGCTGGTATGGGTCATTCGCGCAAAAGGTGTCGGCGGCAGCGCGATCAGGGAAGTCCATGATCAGCACCGATCCCTGCATGGCCTCCTCTTCACTGATGAGCGGTCCCGCGGCGTGAATTTGCTCAGCATGCTCGGAGACATAAGCGAGATGGGCTTCACGATTGTCCAGGCGCGTTTGCAGGTGTCCGGGTTTATCGATGCAGTGAATAAGGTAGAGCATGGGTTAAGGTTATCCGTGACGTTCAAAGATTGGTCACTTTACCTTGGATCAGGCTTCAGAACCCCATATCCCAGTTGACCCCCCTGTGAATCCCGTGATGCGCGGCGGACCGGAGGGAAGGCTGGCCGCGATGTACAAGTCTCTCAGACCACTCCATTGGCAGCAGGCCAACTGGCCTTCTTTTCTGCTGTGGATGTTGATCTTCGTACTACTTTATTGGGCCGCCTGGCGCATCTCCGCACGGTTGGAGGTGATTCCTGGGCTGGTGTCATGGTTCTTGCCTGCAGGCCTACGCCTGATTGCCCTGTTGGTTCTGAGGCCTGGACGCTGGTTTCTGCTCTGGCTGGCCGAGCAAATTGCGATAGCAGCTTTTGTGTCCCTGGACTATTCCTACACCACTGCGTTGCAGGCGGCGGGTGATAGCGCGCTTCCCTGGGTCTGTACCGCAATTCCCGTTTACTTTTTGATTCATTGGCGACGCCCCGCGAGCAATCGCCTTGTCAGCCTCGACTTCGTCACGCGAGCGGCGCTGGCTGCGTTGTTGGGGGCTTCGCTCACAGCGACCTATCTGAGTATCAGCTTCACCCTGTCGGGCGTCGTGGCACCTGGCCGGATCGGTGAGCTGTGGCCCGCCTTTGTGCTGGGGGATTTTGTCGGCATGGCGTTGGTCGGCAGCATGACTGGAGTCTTTTTTGGCGCCCGCTCACCGGCCGCCGTCAGTGAGTGGCGCTGGAGGTACGCCATTGTGCCTGTGGCGGCGGTTGCCCTGGAGCTATCGCTGCCTGATCTGCTCGCCTGGCAAGCCTATTTCACCAAGCTTTTGTGCTTGTTACCGATCGTGCTCGCTGCGCTGCGTTTTGGGCTGTGGGGAGTGAGTCTCGCTTTGCTGAGCATCAACAGCATGATCGTGACCGGTCACCTGATCGATGTTCCCTGGGGCAACATGCGTGAGGATCAGTTCTTCCTGCTTGCGGTTTGTTTTGGTGGTATCGCCCTCGGTGCGTCCAACGATGACCAGCGGCTCTTGAATCAGCAGCTGCAGCGGCAAAATGATCGCCTTCGACAGCTCGTCGAACAGTTGAACCTGGCCAACAGTGACTACGAACGATTGGCCAATCGCCTCATGAATGCCGAAGAGCGTGAACGCAGCCGTATCGCCCGCGAGCTACATGACGGGCTGGGGCAGGTACTCTCCGCGGCGCGGATTCGACTCGCAGCTGCACAGTCGATGGAGCCAGCGTCTGCCGAACGGGATGCACTCATCGTCGAAGTCGAGGGCATTATCGAGGGAGCTTACGCAACTTCTCGCGAGATCATGGAGCAACTGGCGCCAGTTGCCATTCGGCATGGCGGTCTGGCTGCGGCCCTGCGCGGCCATGAGTTGAGCGACTTTCTTCAGAGAGAAGGTATCGAGTACCTGCTGGATATTGGATCGCCGCTGCCGCCGTTACACGAATCTGTCGCCCTCAATCTTTTACGCATCGTGCAGGAGTGTGCCAACAACACGGTGCGGCATGCGCGGGCCTCCTGCTTCACCGTGCGCATCGGTGTTGATCAGCAGTTGCTGAGTCTGGAAATCGCTGACGATGGGCAGGGTTTTGATCCCGACAGTGCCAACGATGGTATGGGGCTGCGAAACGTGAGGGACCGGGTCGCTGCATTGGGAGGGACCCATGATTTGCAAGTGGTGTCGCCGCTGGCGTCGGCCAACAACACCGCTGACCATGGCACCCGACATCGCTGTGTATTTCACCTGCCAAGTCTGCCTATCAATGCCGCTATCGGTGCCGACACTCAGCCATTTTTCAATGTGGAGTAGATGGAACCTTTATCTTTATAAAGGGAGCGCGTAACTCTTCTTGATTTCTTCCATTACAAAGCTCGCGGTGACATCAAACAAATCCACTTTGATGAGCTTCTGGTAGAGGCGATCGTAGGCGGGCATGTCCTCGACAACGGCCTTGATCAGGTAGTCAATGTCTCCGCCCATCCGGTAGACCTCCATGACACCGTCGATCGCTTCAACATTGTCTCGAAATTGGCGGGACCAGTGCTCGGTGTGCTCGCGGGTGCGGACCCGGATAAAGACAGTGAGTGCCAGGCCAACCGCCTGGGGATCGACCTGTGCGACGGTGGCGGTGATCACACCCGCTTCTTCAAGCCGCTGGACGCGGCGCCAACAGGCCGACTTCGATAAGTGATGCGTTTCAGCGAGTGCCGCGACCGAACGCGTCGCATCCTGTTGCAGACTGCGCAATAGCGCCCGATCGATACTGTCGAGTTCCTGTCCCATAGGAAATTCTCTATAAGAGATAGTGTTTCGAATTGTGCCACATATATGGGTAAAGGTTTCGTATTGTCCGTTATTTTTGGGATTTTCAGGTCCCATGTTCCTCATGGGTGCGGCTACGCTATACCCCATTCACTGCCCTCGGACCCAATTGCCATGGAAAATCTGCTCACACGCATCAGGAACGGTGTCATCGGCGGTCACGCCAGCATTGCCACGCCCTTTGGCCAAATGCCCCTGGTTTACGCGGATTACACGGCGTCTGGTCGCTGTCTCGATTTCATTGAGGACTATGTGCGTGAGCAGGTGATGCCCCTCTACGCCAATACGCATACCGAGGCATCTCACACCGGTGCAATGACGACTCGACACCGGGAGCGTGCGCGCCAAACAATCCGGAAGGCCGTCAATGCCGGCGAACAAGATCGCTTGATTTTCTGTGGCTCAGGAGCCACCAGCGCCATCAATCGCCTGATTGAACTGTTGGGCTGGCGAGAGGTCCGCGAAGGCAATGACCGTCCAGTGGTATTCATCGGGCCCTACGAACATCACTCCAATGAGCTGCCGTGGCGTGAGGCCGAGGTCGACGTGATTCGTATTGCCATGAATGATCGCGGCCTGCTGTGTCTCGCTGATCTTGAGCAGCAGCTGCTCCGATTTGCCGATCGTCCGCGAAAGCTGGGCAGCTTTTCCGCGGCTTCCAATGTCACGGGTATTCGCACGGATGTCGCGGCTGTGGCCAGTCTGTTGAAGTCGCATGGCGCGTTTACCTGCTGGGACTACGCCGCCGCCGCCCCATACGTGGGTATCGATATGAACGGTGATACGCCGCTGGATGCCGTCTTCATTTCGCCACACAAATTCGTAGGCGGTCCCGGTACCCCGGGTATTTTGCTGGTCAAGGAAGCGCTGTGTGCGCTGGACAAGCCTGCGCTCTCGGGGGGCGGCACCGTGTCCTGGGTGTCGGCCAACACCCATCATTACGTCAGCGACATTGAGCGACGGGAAGAGGGCGGTACGCCCGCGATTATCGAAGCGATCCGGGCAGGCTTGGTGTTCGAGCTTCAACAAATGGTTGGTACTGACCGGATTGAGCATATCGAGCGGGCTCGTGTTAAACGCGCGCTCGACGTGCTTGAGTCAGAGCCAGGCATCGATGTGCTCGGTGACCTTGAGGCGGACCGCCTGGGTATCGTATCAATGCGTTTCCATTGTGGTGACAGCTGGCTACACCATGGCTTTGTCGTGTCATTGCTCAACGACCTCTTCGGGATCCAGGTCAGGGGCGGCTGTTCCTGTGCGGGTCCTTATGGCCACGAGTTACTGTCGATCGATGAGCATCGTTCAGACGAGTTTGCATCAGCGATCGGTGCGGGCTTCGGTGCTTTGCGCCCAGGCTGGGTGCGGCTCAATTTCAACTGGTTCATCAGTGATGAGGAGTTCGAGTTCCTGCTGAGTGCTTTGCAGCTGGTCGCGCGTTTTGGTGCGCATCTACTCAGCCAGTACGAGGTCGACCCTGGCAGTGGTGTCTGGCGGCACCGGAACTATGACGTTGAAACAACGCAGATTCTCAATTTGGCGGACACGCTCAGTGGCACAGAGATCACGATGCCCAGCGCGCCGCCTGCACTGTCAACAGTGCTTGAACAAGCCGGAGAAGTGTTCGCTGATGCGGTTTTGAGTCGTGGTTCGCGCGACGCAGACCTTAACAGCGACGGCTGCTTTGGCGAATTTGATCATCTGCGCTGGTTCGTGCACAGCCCCACATCAGCGACGCACGCCTGACGGATTTCGGTCGCGGACACGACTGGACGTACCGCGCGGTCCGATTAAACTTGCGGTTCTTTTTTGTCGCGAGAAAACCATGCGTGTTTCACTCCTTTTGTCCGCGGTTAGCTTGTTGGTTTCATGGCCGCTTTTTGCGGCGGACATCGAATACCCCGTCACAGCGAAGGTCGATCAACGAGACACCTACCACGGTACGGAGGTCGCCGACCCTTACCGGTGGCTCGAGCAGGATGTTCGCAACTCAGACGAGGTTGCGGCCTGGGTCGAACAACAAAACGCACTGACATTTGGTTACCTTGACGGCTTGCCCCAGCGCGACGCGATTCAGTCGCGATTGACCGAGCTTTGGAATTACGAACGGTTCGGTGTGCCCATCAAACGCGGCGATTGGTTCTACTACGCACATAACAATGGTTTGCAGAACCAAAGCGTTGTTTATCGCACCAAAACCCTGGGTGAAGCAGCAGAGGTCGTGTTGGACCCCAACAATTGGTCCGAAGACGGTACCGTGGCGCTCGGTGGATATGCGATCAGCGATAGCGGCCGCTATGTTGCGTACAGTCTGCAGGACGGGGGGACCGACTGGCGCATTTGGCGGGTGCGCGATACCGAGACAGGAAAAGACCTTGAGGATGAGCTGCGCTGGGTCAAGTTTTCCGGCGTCGCGTGGCGTCAGGACGAGCAGGGTTTCTATTACAGCCGCTATCCCGAACCCAAGGTGGGTGAGGAGTTCCAAAGCCTCAACAAGAACATGTCGGTCTACTACCACAAGATTGGCACGCCCCAGTTCGCGGATACGCCGGTGCACGCACGGCCTGATCAGCCTGATTGGGGCTTCGGTACCGAGGTGACCAGTGATGGTCGCTGGCTGGTCGTCACGACCTGGGTCGGCACCGATGATCGTTATCGACTTGAGTACCTAGACCTCACTGCTGAAACAGCCGACGTTAAAGTCATCGAAGATGCTTTTCGGGCGGGGTTCGAGCTGATCGATGGTGTCGGTAGTGAACTCTTCTTCCGCACAACGCTGGATGCGCCGATGGGCCGAATCGTTAAAATCGACCTCGGCAGTGCCGAGCCGACCTGGCAGGAGGTGGTGTCCGAGAGCGACCAAGTCTTGCAGTCGGTAAGCAGGGTAGGCGACGCGCTGGTGCTCCAGTATCTCGAAGATGCCCACTCCCGCGTCGTGGCCTATAACCTCGCCGGCGAGAAGCAGCATGAAGTTGCACTGCCGGGCATTGGTTCTGCGAGCGGCTTTCCGGGGGCATCTACGGGCAGTGAGACCCACTTCAGCTACTCATCGCTTAATCGCCCCTCGACCATCTATCGCTACGATGTCAATACGGGGAAGTCCGAAGCCGTGATGAAGCCACAGGTGGCGTTCAATCCGGATGACTTCGTGGTCAAGCAGGTTTTTTATCCCTCGGCAGATGGCACCAAGATTCCCATGTTTATCGCCCACAAGCGAGGTGTTGAGCTCGATGGTGCACACCCGACGCTGCTCTATGGCTATGGCGGTTTCAATATTTCATTGCGTCCGGGATTCAGCGTGACGCGGCTGGCCTGGATGGATATGGGTGGCATTTTCGCCATGGCAAATCTGCGAGGTGGTGGTGAGTACGGAGAGGCCTGGCACAAGGCCGGCACCAAACTGCAGAAGCAGAATGTTTTCGATGACTTCATCGCGGCGGCCGAGTACCTCATCGATGCGGGCTACACCAATGCATCGAAGCTTGCGATTCAGGGAGGCAGTAACGGTGGCTTGCTGGTCGGTGCAACCATCAACCAGCGGCCGGACTTGTTCGCTGCCGCGCTGCCTGCGGTGGGTGTCATGGATATGCTGCGTTTCCATCAGTTCACTGCCGGTCGCTTCTGGACCGACGACTATGGGTCTGCCGACAATCCCGAAGAGTTCGCAGCGCTGTATGCCTACTCGCCGTATCACAACATCCGTGACGGCGTCGCTTATCCTGCCACGCTGGTGACAACCGCCGACACGGACGATCGTGTGGTGCCGGGGCACAGTTTTAAGTACATCGCGCGCTTGCAGGAGGCCCACGAGGGTGACGCCCCCGTGATGATCCGTATTCAAACGCGCGCAGGCCATGGCGCTGGCAAGCCGACTTCGATGCGTATCCGTGAATACGCGGACCTCTGGGCGTGGTTGGCCCACCACCTCGATATGGAAATCTGATGAAAGCATTGGTCAAAGAGGCAGCCGGTGTCGGGCTGGTGATGCAGGATGTGCCTGAACCCGAGGTTGGCATCAACGACGTGCTGATCCGTGTGTTACGCACGGCAATTTGCGGCACCGACATGCATATTTACAATTGGGATAAATGGGCCGCATCTACCATCAAGACACCGATGGTGATCGGTCACGAGTTCGTCGGTGAAGTGGTCGAGGTTGGGAGTAACGTCAACGATTTTCGCCCGGGGATGATCGTCTCGGGCGAGGGGCACGTTGTCTGTGGGCGCTGTCGCAACTGTATGGCCGGTCGACGCCACTTATGTAAGAACACCAGCGGGATTGGGGTAAACCGTCAGGGCGCTTTTGCCGAGTACATCAGCGTTCCAATGAGTAACGTCTGGGAGCATCGGCAAGGCATTGATCTGGACGTCGCTGCACTGTTTGATCCTTTTGGCAACGCTGTCCACACGGCGTTGCAGTTCGACCTGCTCGGCGAAGACGTATTGATTACCGGTGCGGGCCCGATTGGAGCGATGGCAGCGTCCGTCGCCCGCTTTGCAGGCGCCCGAAACGTTGTCATTACCGACGTTCTTGACGGTCGATTGGAGCGTGCCGCTGCCTTGGGCGCGACCCGAACGGTGAATGTGGCTCGCGAGTCTCTCGAGGACGTGAAGCGAGACTTACATATGAGCGAGGGCTTCGATATCGGTCTTGAAATGAGCGGGAACGGTCAGGCCTTCAACCAGATGCTCGAGCACATGTGTCATGGCGGCAAGGTTGCCATTCTCGGTATTCCGCCCGAGTCCGCCGCAATCGACTGGAACCTGGTGATTTTCAACATGCTGACCTTGAAAGGTGTCTATGGCCGCGAGATGTACGAGACCTGGTACAAGATGTCGGTATTCATCGAAATGGGACTGGATATCACCCCCGTGATTACGCATCGCATGCCCTACACCGACTGGGAGCAAGGCTTCGCCGCTATGAACGAGGGCGTTGCCAGTAAAGTGATCCTCAATTGGAGCGAGTGATATGAGTGAGGCATTTCTTGACCACGTTCGAGGGCAGCTCGAGGACATTGAGGCTGCTGGTCTCACAAAGCGCGAAAGTGTGATAACCACGCCCCAAGGTAGCCACGTCAACACCGAGCAGCTTGGGGATATGATCAACCTCTGCGCTAACAATTATCTCGGTTTGGCGCAGCATCCGGAGGTTAATCGAGCGGCGGCCGAAGCGCTGGAAAACTGGGGCTATGGACTCGCATCCGTGCGATTCATCTGCGGTACCCAGGCGCTGCACAAACAGCTGGAAGGCAAAATTTCTGAGTTCGTTGGCAGCGAAGATACGATTCTGTACCCCAGCTGTTTTGATGCCAACGGTGGCCTGTTTGAAACGCTGCTGGGACCAGAAGATGCGGTGATTTCCGATGCACTCAATCATGCCAGCATCATCGACGGTATCCGCCTCAGTAAGGCCCAGCGCTTTCGTTACCAGAATCGCGACATGGCGGATCTCGAGGGTCAGCTGCGGGCCGCTGATGCGGCCGGCGCTCGTCATAAACTGATCACCACTGACGGTGTGTTTTCGATGGATGGCTACATCGCACCACTGGCGGATATATGCGATCTTGCCGAGCGCTATGGGGCGTTGGTTCACATCGATGATTGCCACGCAACCGGCTTTGTCGGTGCAACCGGACGCGGTACCCACGAGTACCACGGCTGTATTGATCGGGTCGATATTGTGACGGGCACCCTCGGTAAGGCGATCGGTGGTGGTAGTGGTGGATTTACAGCCGCCCGCGGCCCTATCGTCGAGTTGCTGCGCCAGCGTTCACGACCCTATCTGTTCTCGAATACCGTGGCGCCTCCGGTGGTCGGTGGCGCCATTAAGGCGCTTGAACTGATTGCCGATGGTGCCGCCATGCGCGAGCGCCTCACTAACAACACGCGCGTGTTGCGCGAGGGGTTGACTGCGCTCGGTTACGAGTTGCTGCCTGGCGAACACCCCATCGTGCCGGTCATGCTGCACGACGCGAACAAAGCGGTGGCAGTAGCTGAGAGCCTTTGGTCAAACGGCGTGCTCGCGATTCCATTTTCTTTCCCCGTCGTGCCGCGAGGCAAGGCAAGAATCCGTACGCAAATGTCTGCGGCTCTCAGCGATGATGATCTGGAAAAAGTGCTCTCAGCCTTCGCCGCGGCGCGGTCTGCTTGCTGATGTCATGGGCCTAGCCTGCGCGCCCGGTGAGCGCTTGCCACCGGGCGTTCAGAATGGCGCCGCCGATGATTAATGCCGCTCCAGCCGTTGTCCACAGTGTGAGCGCTTCATCGAAGAACACCACGGCGAGCACTGCTGCGAAGACAATTTGCACGTAACTCAAGCTGGTGTTTCGGCTAGCCGAATCCCGTTGCATGGCGCGCGTCAGGGTTACCTGTCCCACTTGGGTGAACAGTCCCACACCCAGCAGTACCCACCACATCGCAGGTTCAGGCCAGACGAAACTCTGCCAGCCGAGCAAAACCGTCGCGGGTACGCAAACTAGGGGAAAGTAGAGCACGATAACGGCCGGGTGTTCGTGGGGGGCCAGTCTGCGCACGATGGTGTATGCGAGGCCACTGCCTGCCGCAGCGACCAGGCCCGCGATAACGCCGAGCGTGGGCAAGGCGCCTTGGTCGGCCTGTAGCGTGGGCCACATCATCACCAACAGACCACCGACACTGAATAAGACACAGGCAAGCGTGCCTTCTGTGGGCCGCTCACTGAGGATGAAATAGGCGAGCACCGCAGTGAAAATTGGGTGCATGTAGTGCAGCACAGTGGCTTCGGCGTAGGGCAGGGTGACCATGGCGTAATAGACGCAGGTCAGGGCACCGAAGCCCGATAACCCGCGCGCGAGTAACAACCAGCGATGCGTGCCGAGTGGGTGAACCTTGGCTCGACGCGCCTCAACCAGGCTGATGCTCAGGGAAACGATAGCTCGGGCGAGAATAATCTGAAGCACCGGGATTCCCGCAGCGCCAGCGACTTTCACCAGACTGCCCATGATGGCGAACGCCGCCGCGCTCATGAGCATGAGTTGCGGTCCGCTCAAGGACCGCTCCGCAGTCACTGGCTGTACCGGTTGATAATCATCTTGCCGAGGGACATCTGGTGTACTGCGTCGGGGCCGTCGGCCTGGCGACACCACCGTGCGTAGTTGAAAGCCTCGGCAATGGGGAAATCTTCGGTGAGACCGCCGGCACCGAACATCTGCATGCAGCGATCGATCGCGGTCTGAGTGATTCTCGGTACCGAAATCTTGGCGGCTGCAATCAGGTCGAGGGCCCCCTGGGTACCGTGAGCGTCCATGGCGCCTGCGGCTTTGAGTACCAGCAGTCGTGCCATTTCAATGTCGGCGAAGCTATCGGCAATGCCTTCGCGGATGGACTGATGCTTAGCGAGCGGCTTGCCGAAGGTTGAGCGGCTTGCGACACGCTGACAGGCCAGCTCCAGTGTGCGTTGGGCGGCACCAATCAGTCGCATACAGTGGTGAATTCGCCCCGGTCCCAGCCGGCCCTGAGCAATCTCGAATCCTCGTCCTGCACCGAGCAGCATGTTCTCTGCCGGTACGCGCACATTATTGAATCGCAGTTCGGCATGTCCGAGCGGTGCGTCATCATAGCCGAGCGTCGTCAGTGGCCTCACACGCTCGAGACCAGGATGATCAGCGGGCACCAGCACCTGACTTTGCTGTAGGTGACGGTTGGGGTTCTCTGGATCAGATTTGCCCATGACGATCAATACTTTGCAACGCTCGTACATGGCCCCCGTGATGAACCATTTTCGCCCGTTGAGCACCCATTCATCGCCATCACGCTCAATGCGCAACTCGACATTGGTGGCGTCGCTTGACGCGACCTGGGGCTCGGTCATCGCGTAGGAGGAGCGGATCTCACCGGCGAGCAGCGGCTCCAGCCAGCGTGCCTGCTGGGCAGCGTCACCGTACTTCATGAAGACCTCCATGTTACCCGTGTCCGGCGCGTTGCAATTGAACACCTCGGGGCTCCAGAGCACACGACCCATCATTTCCGCGAGCGGCGCGTAATCCAGGTTGGACAGGCCCTCGCCATCCCCCCATTGGGCCAGCGACGGAGGAATGAACAGATTCCAAAGACCCGCCTCGCGGGCCAATTGCTTGAGCTCTTCCATCACGGGGACCGTGCCGAAACGGTTTGGCATTGCCTGCAGTTCTTCCCGGTAGCGCTGCTCATTCGGATAAATATGAGCGTTCATGAAGGCCTCAAGTGATGCTTGCAGGGTGAGGGATTTTTCGCTGAACGGCAGCATGGGGGAACTCCGGTAAATTCTGGGCGGGCAAGCATAACGCGTCAGGAGGAGAAATCGGCTACTGTTGATGCCACAATGCAGGTCGCAGTCGCTCTGAGGTCAGAAAAAGAATGGATTCCCGCGAGTTTCGCAATGCACTGGGGCAGTTCGCCACCGGTGTCTGCCTGGTTACGGTTGCCGATGCCGAATCGGGCGATTTGGCAATGACGGTTAACTCCTTCGCCTCAGTCTCTCTGGAGCCACCACTGGTGCTGTGGAGTATCCAGAACAGTGCGCATTATCTCAGGGCCTTCACCGAGTGCGAGCACTTCGCAGTGTCCGTCTTGCATGCGGATCAACAGGAACTCTGTGGTCACTACGCACGCCGCGACAACCATCCCATCAACCCGGCCCATTTCGACAGAGACGGCCACGGCGTACCGGTGCTGAAGGGCGCACTGGCGACGTTTAGTTGTCGTCGGTGGAACCTCTACGATGGCGGCGACCATCAGATTATCGTCGGCGAAGTCGCTGAGTTCACCCGCCAGGCTGGCGACGCGTTGGCTTTTGCGGCAGGTCAGTTTTCGAGAATCACGCTGCCGTCAGGCGATTGAGCGCTCGATAGATGTCGCTGTCGGCACCCAGTATGTCGACGAGATCTGCTGACAGTTGTTCGGCAAGCTCAGAAGTCGCCGTACCCTGACGCTGCAAGCAACGCAGCATCTCTTCGCGCAGCAACCATTCGTCGGGCCAGCGTTCGCACAGCTCAAGCCAATGTTCGGGATTGATCTCCGTCCCGGCATAGATGTTCGCATAGGCCTCCATGAGCGCGGGCTCAATGTCGGTGGGTATCGTATGCGTGCTGGCAGGCGCTTCAAACAGCGGGTAGCGTGCCTTGTCAGCGGCGCCACCAAAAACACTGGTGATATGCGCGCCCACGGCCATATCGAAGACACCCCAGCTGGGTTCAAATAGCAGTTGCTGGTCGGGATCGGTGACCGTGCAGTCGCTGAAGCTAAGAATGAGATTTCGCTGATCTTCGCGCAGGATACTGTTGAGTCTACCGTGCACGACGATACCCGACAGGAAGGGAAGAGTGACTATCTGCCCCCGTCGTATGCCGAGATTGGCGAGTTCATCCACCGAGTACTCAGATAAGCTGCGACTGAATCCTCGCACACCGCCCAGCGGAGAGCTGAAGCCGTGGGGATGATGATCGATATGGTGCCCCAGCAGTTCCTGATCGCGGTGCGCCAGTTGGGTAGGGCCGGTGGTCTGTAGGAAGATTGGCGTTCCCACCGCGTTGAGACGCATGGCCGTAAAGCGACCGCTGATTTGCAGTCCTGAATCCAGCTCTGCTGTGCAGACTGTTCCGGCGTCGATGGCTTTCTGTAGTGAGTCTCCGCCGCCATTGCGAAAAGCCATGCCCTCAGCGAATTCTTCGAGCACCTGGCTCAGGTGACGACAGCTGTCAGTGACAAACAGCTGTGGCTGCTCACTGGTGATGTCGTAGGCTTGCCGCACAGCGTCGACCGTCAGCGGCACCTTCTTGACCTTGTTATCGTCGAGACAGTGGGCACTTTCACCGAGCGATGACAGTAGTCCCGCGCCGAACAAGCGGTAGTTTTCAAGATTGCCGACCAGTCCGTACTCCACAGTCCACCAGTGCAATCGGGTAAGTAATGCCGCCTCAGACGGTTCTACGGGCGCCTGGGCAAGGGCAGTGAGTTCGGCCTCTGCTGCTGCGATGGCGTCGGGCGTCGCATCCGGTGACTCCTTGATGATGGACAGTGCCCTGACTGCCGCGTACAGATCATGATCGTGCTGATTGGCAATCGCTCGCATGCCGACCTCGCCAAAGCGTTGCAGGAATTCGGCATAGTCGATGTCAACGAGAAAGGGCGCATGCCCGGCCGATTCATGCACGATATCGGGTGCAGGTGTGTAGAGCACGTGTTCGACACTGCGCATGTCGAGCGCGATCACCAGAATGCGACGGGCCTGAAACTCCATGAAAATCGCGGGCGGAATGAAACCATCTACGACGACCGCCTGCCAGCCAAGTTGTTGCAGCGCCTGGTTCATTTCATCGATCGACGGAACGTGATCGGTGGATATGCCAGTCCGCTCGAGTCCCTCGAGATAGACCGGGTGTGCAGAATCCGCAAGCTGGGCACGCAAGCGGTACATCAGGAAACGCCAGACCGCGTGGTCCCTGGGGGTGTATTGATCGGTGCTTTGATGCGCGACAAAAGGCCGCAGATGCACCGGTAGGCCGTTGATGATGTCAGATTGGCTCAGCGCGCCCGACATGGTGTATTCCTCGAAATATTTTTCCCCGATCAATCGACAGAGGAGTCCCGAAAGGCAGAAAATGCCTGGCTAACGCCTCTATGTTGCGGGCTTGGTGTTTTTCACCACTAACCAAAAATAATGACCGCCAACATACAACACGCTTTAGGGAGCTTCTGCATGGCTGATCTGTTTGACAACCCTATGGGTCTCGATGGCTTTGAGTTTATCGAGTTTGCAGCCACGGAGCGCGGTGTGCTTGAACCCGTGTTTGATGCTTTGGGTTTCACGCTGGTTGCGCGACACCGTTCCAAGGAGGTTGATCTCTGGCGTCAGGGCAACATCAACCTGATTGCCAATTACGAACCGCGGTCACCGGCTTGGTATTACGCAGAAGAACATGGCCCTTCGGCCTGCGGCATGGCGTTCAGGGTGCGAGATGCCAAGCAGGCTTATGCGCGTGCGCTCGAGTTGGGTGCGCAACCGGTTGAGATTCCCTGCGGGCCCATGGAGCTTAAGTTACCGGCGATCCGAGGCATTGGCGGGGCGATCCTCTATCTCATCGACCGTTATGAGGACGGTCTGTCCATTTACGACATCGATTTTGAATGGCTCGATGACGTGCCCCGGCATCCTGAGGGTTGTGGTTTCGATGTCATCGACCATCTCACCCACAATGTTTACAAGGGCCGCATGGACTATTGGGCGGGTTATTACGAACGGCTGTTTAATTTCCGTGAGATCCGCTTCTTCGATATCAAAGGTGAATACACCGGCCTGACTTCAAGAGCGATGACCGCACCCGACGGCAAGATCCGGATTCCTCTCAATGAGGAGTCCGGTAGCAGCGGCCAAATTGAAGAGTACCTGCTCAAGTACAACGGCGAAGGCATCCAGCATATCGCCTTGATCTGCGATGATCTGCCGGCATGCCTCGACCGCCTAAAGGCGCGCGGCACCCAGTTCATGACAGCCCCTCCGGAAACCTATTATGAGATGCTCGAAGAGCGTTTGCCCGGCCACGGTGAGGATGTCGATGCACTGCAAGCGCGAGGCATTCTGCTCGATGGTACGACTGAGGCAGACAATCCAAGGTTGTTGTTGCAGATCTTTTCCGAGAACGTCATTGGTCCCATCTTCTTTGAGTTTATTCAGCGTAAGGGCGACGAGGGATTTGGCGAGGGCAACTTCAAGGCGCTGTTTGAATCCATGGAACGCGATCAGATTCGGCGTGGTGTACTCAATCCGGAGTCGGAGGCGTCGGCCTGATCATGGCGGCATCGGTGAAGCTGCAGGGGGTGCATCACGTTGCCTATCGCTGCCGGGATGCCAAAGAGACGGTTGCTTTTTACCAGCAGCACCTCGACATGGATTTTGTGTTGGCGATTGCCGAGGATCAGGTCCCGTCAACGAAGGCGCCGGATCCTTACATGCACGTATTTTTGGACGCCGGGGCCGGCAACATACTCGCGTTTTTTGAGTTGCCCAATTCTCCGGAGATGGGCTGTGATCCCAACACCCCGGATTGGGTGCAGCACATCGCGCTTAAGGTGGCGGACTGGACCGCATTGACCCAGGCACAGGCGCGGCTTGAAGCCGAGGGCATCGAGGTATTGGGACCAGTCAATCACGGTATTTTTCAGTCCATTTACTTCCGCGATCCGAGCGGACATCGCGTCGAACTGGCATGTGACACCTGCACGGCCGAGGAGATGGCAGAATTGCACCGTGTTGCGCCGGCAATGCTCGAAGAATGGAGTGTGACTCGCAAGGCGCCCCGCCATGCAGCATGGCTGCATGAAAAGGAATTTGAGCCCACATCGTGAACTCCCCGATGCTCAATGCGACCCATGACCCGTCGCTGCGAAGCTGGGTCAACCAGGCCAATCAGCCAGGTTGCGATTTCCCAATCCAAAATCTGCCCTACGGTGTGTTCCGCCGACCCGGTGAAGCTTGGCGTGTGGGGGTCGGCATCGGTGATCAGGTATTGGACCTGCATTTGGCCGGGCAAGGAACGCTTGCGACCGGGCTGGCGGCCGAGGCGCTCACGCACTGTGCCGGGGCAACGCTTAATCCGCTGATGGCGCTGGGTGTTGCTCACTGGACAGCGTTGCGCGCAACGCTGTCCAGTTGGTTGGCGACAGGTAGCCCGGTCGAACCCGCAGTGCGCGAATGGCTCGTGCCCATGGCATCGGTCGAACTAGGCATGCCGGCAAGCATCGGTGACTACACTGATTTCTATACCTCCATCCATCACGCGACCAACGTGGGCAAGTTGTTCAGGCCTGAGAATCCGTTGTTGCCCAACTACCGTTGGGTGCCGGTGGGCTACCATGGCCGGAGCTCATCTATCGATGTCTCTGGTCACAGCTTTCCGCGCCCTCAGGGGCAGGTAAAGAGCGCTGATGCGGTAGCACCCACTGTGTCGCCCTCGCAGCGGGTGGATTTCGAACTCGAGGTTGGCGTTTTTGTCGGGCAGGGCAATGCCCAGGGTGTACCCATCCCCATCCAAGCTGCGGAGCAGCATGTGTTTGGTCTCTGTCTGCTCAACGATTGGTCTGCTCGGGATATTCAGGCCTGGGAGTATCAGCCGCTGGGGCCGTTCCTCGCCAAGAATTTTGCCTCGACGATATCGCCATGGGTGGTGACCCTCGAAGCACTAGCGCCTTATCGGCGGCCCTGGCACCGCGCCGCAGAGGATCCTCAGCCATTGGACTATTTGGATGCCCCCGAGATTCGAGAGCGGGGAGCAATAGACATGGCACTTGAAGTCCTTATTGAGACGGCGTCAATGCGCCATCAGGGATTGCCACCTGAGCGACTGGCGGTGAGTAACTTCCAGCACTCCTACTGGGCAATTGGGCAGTTGTTGGCACACCACAGTATGAGTGGTTGCAATCTTCGGCCAGGTGATCTTCTCGGTAGCGGTACCCAATCGGGGCCCTTACCCGAGCAGGCCGGTGCCTTGATCGAGTTGACCGACGGTGGCCGAAATCCCATCACACTCAGTCACGGTGAGGCCCGTCGATTCCTCGAAGACGGCGATCGCATCATTTTGAAGGGGTGGTGCGATGGTGACGTGCGCATTGGATTTGGCGAAGCCAGCGCAACCTTGCTGCCAGCGGTACTGGCCTGAATTTTGTGGACACGGTAGTCTGCGCGGCCTGTTTCGCTCCTGACAGGGCAGAGACTGTGCAGATGTTGATTGACGGAACTACGCTGAGAGTAACTCCATGATATTGAAAAAACTGGTCTGGGCTGGTTTGGCCTTGACGTTGGCTGCCTGCGGCCAACAGGAATCCGACACGGTTGCTGAGGCGCAAGCTCAGGTGCTTGTATCCGGCATTGACGTCAGTCAGTTGGACAACAGCATGCATCCCGGCGATGACTTTTTCCGCTACGTCAATGGCAAGTGGGTGGATGCGACGGAGATACCTGCTGACAAGTCCCGTTTCGGTGCCTTCGATATGCTGCGCGACAAGGCTCGGGGGGAAGTCCGGGCCATTATTGAGGCAGCTGCTGAGGGTGATCATCCCAAGGGCAGCGACGAACAGAAGCTGGGTGACCTCTATAAATCCTACCTGGATATGGACACGCGTAATGCCCGTGGTGTGATGCCGATCGCCCCGGAGTTTGCGCTGATTGACAGCATTTCCGATTACGATGAACTGGCCGCCTATTTTGGACGCGCCATGCGACTGGGCTACGACGTGCCTATCGGCAGTTACCAGTACCCGGATTACAAGGACCCCACTGCTTACGCCATCTATGCGGGGCAGGATGGTCTGGGGCTGCCCGATCGCGAGTACTACCTCAAGGACGACGAGCGTTCTGAAGAAATTCGCGCCGAATACGTCGCGCACATCGACAAGATGTTTGCACTGACGAAGCTCGATGCAGGAGAAGACGCAGCGGCGAAGATCATGGCGCTCGAAACCCGATTGGCCACCGAGAACATGCCCAAAGAGCAGCTTCGTGATCGCACCAAGACCTACAACAAATTTGCGATTGCCTCGTTAGCTGAGGTCATGCCGGGCTTCAACTGGCAGGTGTTTCTGCAGGCCAGCGGCTACGACAAACTCGATGCGCTTGTCATCAGGACGGTCAGCTACATGGCGGCGCTGGACTTCATCATCCGTGATACTGACCTTGACACCTGGAAGGTGTACCTCAAGTGGGCTGTGCTCAATGACGCCGCGTCCAGGCTGGACGCGGCTATCGACGCCCAGAACTTCGCGTTTTACGGCAAGGTATTAAGTGGTACGGAAGAGCAACAAGCGGACTGGAAACGCGCCACCAATACGGTCAGTGGCGCGCTGGGTGAGGTGGTCGGCAAGGTCTACGTTGACAAGCATTTCCCGCCCGCGGCGAAGGCCCGCATGGTGACTCTGGTTGATAACCTGATTGCTGCTTACCGCGATAGCATCGAACAGCTGGAGTGGATGGGTGAAGCCACCAAGCTCGAGGCGCTAGATAAGCTGTCGAAATTTCGCCCCAAGATTGGTTATCCCGATCAATGGCGCGACTATTCCGCGGTCGAGATAGAGGCCAATGACCTGTTTGGCAAC
Source organism: uncultured Alteromonadaceae bacterium (assembly GCA_964482195.1). Taxonomy (GTDB): domain Bacteria; phylum Pseudomonadota; class Gammaproteobacteria; order Pseudomonadales; family Halieaceae; genus Luminiphilus. Next base: position 37,297 of record CAYZWL010000007.1, read on the forward strand.
CTTGCCCGTGTGCGTGAGTACAATCACCAGCGCCGGGTCGAGCGACAGGGTGGTCCCGTTGACCGTGATGAATGGGGTATGTCCCCTCAGACGGTCAATGCCTACTACAGCTCCGCGCTTAACGAGATTGTTTTTCCCGCCGCGATTTTGCAGCCCCCTTTCTTTAATCTCGAAGCGGATGAGGCTGTGAACTACGGTGCGATTGGCGCGGTGATTGGTCATGAAATTGGACATGGCTTTGATGACTCTGGCAGCCAAACCGACGGTGACGGTGTGCTGCGCAACTGGTGGACCGAGTCCGACAAGGCCGAGTTTGAAGCACGCACGGGGGCCTTGGTGGCCCAGTACGATGGTTTCTATCCGTTCGAGGACCTGCATGTGAACGGTGAATTCACCCTCGGTGAAAACATCGGTGATCTCAGTGGCGTGTCCATTGGCCTACTGGCTTATGAAAAATCGCTGAATGGAAAAGAAGCCCCCGTGATCGACGGGTTTACCGGCGTGCAGCGGCTGTTTCTTGGCTATGCCCAAGTGTGGCGCTCAAAGTATCGCGAGGCCGCGCTCCGGCGCCAGATTGCGACCGACCCACACGCACCGGCGGTTTATCGGACCAACGGTGCGGTTCGCAATGTCGACGCCTTTTACGAGGCATTTAATGTGACGAAAGATCAGGCGATGTATCTCGCACCTGAAGATCGCGTCAAAATCTGGTAAGTGCTTGAGCGGGGCGCCGAGGGCGCCCCTGTCATAGCTGGACCCAACACTGACAGCCGTTGCACAAGCGCCCACGGGCCGGCATGGTAGCTGCAGCACACTGTTGCCCCATGACAGCATTGACTCAGCCACAGAGAGATCCGCATGTTTGCCTTTGCCGCCCGCGCCTTGCCCATCGCGTTGTTGTTTCTTGCCGCTTGCTCCTCGCCGTCACTGCCGACAGTGGAGAGCGCATCGGTAGCCACGGAATCCGGTCGTTCGGTCCCGGTTGCAACTTCAGGGAATACCCTGCTATGGCGTGACATTCCTTATGCTCAGCCACCCGTGGGCGACCTGCGCTGGCGGGCACCGCAGCCCTTGTCTACCCGGGACACCCTGATCCCCGCTCAGCAGGACATGGTCATGTGTCCGCAGCCGGCCAGCCAAACAGCGGGTATTGATGGGGATGGTTATGCCGGCCGTGAGGACTGTTTGTATCTCGATGTGGTCGCCCCCACACCGAGGGGTGAATCACCGCTGCCGGTGATGTTCTGGATTCACGGTGGTGGCAATACCACCGGCACCAAAGGGACCTATGACTTCTCGGCGCTGGCCGAGCGGGAGCAGGTCGTTGTTGTTACCATCAACTACCGACTCGGCCCCTTCGGCTGGTTTGCGCATCCAGCATTGGGGCAATCCGGCACTGATGTGGAGGCGTCGTCCAACTTCGGCAGCCTCGACATCATCTCCGCCCTGGGCTGGGTACAAAGAAACATTGCGGCATTCGGTGGTGATCCCGGCAATGTCACGGTGTTCGGCGAAAGTGCCGGTGGGCGAAACGTGTTTACACTGTTGGCATCGCCGCTAAGCGAGGGGCTGTTTCATCGGGCAATTGTGCAGTCGGGGCATGTCCGCAGTCTGACCCCTGAGCAGGCGCACAATGCCAATCGCGAAGATCCGTTTGTGGACCGCGGGTCCTGGGAAGTCGCCAATGCGCTGGGCTTCGAGGGGCGGGCACCAACGGCGTCACAGCTGCGCGGCGTCAGTACCAGCTCGCTGCTGTCCGCTTACTACGAACTGCCGGAAGAACATATCCAGCCTGCGATTATCGCCGATGACATTGTCGTGCCTGCGATTGGACTCAAGGCAGCACTGGCCGACCCGCAGTATGCGAAGCGAGTGCCTGTCATGGTGGGCAGTAATCGCGATGAAGTTGGATTGTGGCTGGGTCTCAATCGTTATTTTGTCGACGGCAGTTATCCGCTGACCCGCTTGTTGCCTCCCAAGCTACGCATTCGGGATGAAGCTTTGTACGACTTCTGGGTTGGTATCCGCTCTCGCGCATGGAAGGCTCGCGGGGTCGATATGCCGCTTGCATCACTTGAGGCTGCGGGATATTCGCAACTCTACGCCTACCGCTTCGACTGGGATGAGCAGACCGATAGCTGGTTCTTCCCTTTTACCACTTTGTTTGGCGCGGCGCATGCCAGCGAAATCGCGTTTGTGATGGGTCGAGAGTTTTACGGCTATGTGGGGCACTACATGTACCCCGATAGCGACAGCGCCCGCGATATGACGGACACGATGATGTCCGCTTGGGGTGGATTTGCCCGGGGAGATGGACCTGGTTGGCCTGCATGGACAGCGCAGGTGCCGAACTTCATGGTGCTAGACGCCGGGGCCCAGCAACCCCGCCTCGCACAGGGCATTGAGACCATGGACGGGTTGCTGAATGAGGTCGCGTCGAGTCAGTCTCTCAAGGACGACGAGCGCTGTATCCTGGTTTGGGAAAGCCTGACCGCCGTTGGCCAGCCCGATTACGACCAGTACAGGAAATGGAATGGCGGTGAGTGTGCCGCCGTTGATGCTCCCGCAGCCAAGGCCGCGATTCGCGGCGCCTTGATCGCCGAATACGGCTCCGCGGATTTGCCCTGATATGTCGGCAACGTCCTCTTTCGTCATTGCGATTGCCGGCGCATCCGGCAGCGGTAAGAGCACGCTGGCAACAGCCTTGCTCAGCGCCCTGAATGCTACCGAACCAGCCCAGGCTGTCGCTTTGCCCATCGACGCCTATTATCGCGATCTATCCCACAAAACGTTTGAAGAACGCGATCGCGAGAACTTTGATCACCCGGATGCGCTGGAGTTGGATCTGTTCGCCAGACACCTCGGTCAATTGAAGCAGGGCCAGCCCGTGGACGCGCCGGTTTATGACTTCAGCACCCATACACGCACCAACAATTTCCAACGTATTGAGGCGGCGCCGATCATCATTGTCGAAGGCATTCTGGCCCTTGCAGATGACTCTCCCGAATCGCTATATGACTTCAGTGTGTTCGTTGAAGCGCCTCTGGATCTGTGCCTCGCTCGACGGATTGAGCGGGATCGCGTCAGTCGGGGGCGCGATGAGGCTTCGGTTCGCAGTTTCTGGTTCGAGAGGGTGTTACCGATGTACCTCGAGTTTGGTGAGGTCGCACGCGCCCGAGCACAGCTAACGGTAGATGGCACCGCGCCGACTGCTGAAGGCGTGTCGGCAATTCAGGCGACACTGAATACCACACAGCATGGCTGATGACTCAGGCTTCGCGCTGTTTGGCGACCCAGCGGAAATGATTTGCGAGCGCATCGTCTGACAGTAGCGATTCCAGCGAGCAGAACCGCTGGGCCAGCGCCATTTCGTCGTAGCTGCGGTGTATGCCTTTATGACATCGACGGCAGACATAAACACCCCGATTGAGCTCGGCGCGGTCGTAGTGTTTGCGAAAGTGTGCCCTTCGGTGGACCTTGCGTGGGATCAGATGGTGAAAGGTGAGCGGTACAACGCGGTGGCAGGTGGCACAGGGCTGACCCGTCGGGGCTTTCATTGAGAAGTCGGGCTGCCCGCTCACCGGGCAGCCCAGCCGATTAGAGGACGGCGTCGATTGCGTTGCGCAACTCGTCGCTTTCGGGCGTCACCTTGCTGCTGTAGTGCTCAAGCACGTTACCTTCACCATCAACGAGGTACTTGTTGAAGTTCCAGGTGGGCTGGCCCTTGGCTTCACCCAGGGCCTTGAAGACAGGATTGGCTTTGTCGCCGCGAACCGGACTGGTGGCGATCATCGGGAAGCTCACGTCGTACTTTTCATAGCAGACTTTCGCAACCTCACCTTCTTCATTTTCTTCTTGGAAGAAAGCGTCGCTGGAAAATCCGATCACGACCAATCCCTTGTCCTTGTAGTCCTGGTGCAACTTTTCAAGCCCCTCAAACTGCGGTGTGTAGCCGCAGTTGCTGGCGGTGTTGACGATGAGCATCGGCTTGCCCGCATAGGCCTCACAGAAATTCACGGTCTCCTTGGAATGGAGCTTGCGCATGCTGGTGTTCAGGTAGTCGGGGCAGGCGGCTGCGGCACTGCCGGCATAGGTCATGGCGGTTGCGGCAATCAGGGTGGCAAGGCGTTTCATCGAAATCTCCTGGTGAGAACGGTTAAAGAGGGAAGCCTTTGAGTTGCTACGTGGGCCGCCGACTTTTGGATGGCCGGCAGTGGCTTGGCGGCGGCATTTTCTTTTAGGGTGTCGCGCCCAACCAGGGTGTCAGGAATGCGTCCAGATTGGCCATGGTCCACTCGGGATGGCATAGATAAGCGGAGGCGTGGCTGCCCCAGCGACCCTTGAAGTTGATGCAAGGATCGTCAGCATCGACCGGCGGCGCCTCAACGAGTTTGACATAAGTGTTATCGGCCGCGAGTTCGCGTGCAAAGGGTGCGCGGGTGACCGGGTCGTCGGGACTCTGCAGTATGAGCGTGGGCAGCGTGAGCTGTTTGGCCAGGGTCAACGGGCTGCGATCGCCGCTTGGAATGTTCTGGAAGAGTACGGCGCCCCAGGTGATGGAGTTGAAGAGCGGTCCGGGAATGCCCGTCGCTACCCACCCCCCCTGATTCAGCACGTCCTCGGCGCTGAGCTCGGGGTCGGTGAGCAGCAGTGCATCGACTTGGAGTCCATCTGCCACCGCCAAAATAGAAGAGGCGCCACCCATGGACACACCCATCAGAAAGAGCGGCTGCGATCGGCCCGCTTTTTCGCGGGCCCAGCCTACCGCGGCTGCGACGTCTCTAGACTCATCTTTACCCAGGGTAATCTTGCCTGTGTCGCGAGGCGCGTCACCGTGATCCCGCTGATCAAAGGTCAGTACCGATATACCGCGATCATGCAGGGCTTTGTAGAAGCCCAGGCTATCCCAGAAGGTGGAGTGACGATTCGACCCGCCGCCATGGGCCCAAACCAGCACGCCGCGCGGTGACGAATGGGGCATCCACCAGCCCGGCAAGGACAGACCATCGCTTTCGATCTGAACCTCCTCGTAATCGAGGCCGACATCAGCTGGTGAAACAGTCACTGGATTGTCGGCCGCGCCAAGTACTGTGGTGGCCCCGAAATACAAACCACCCAGCAACCAAATCAAGCTCAGTCCCGCGATCAGTCCAAGCGTAAGTTTCTTCATCATAGATTTAAAATCCTGCGGGTCAGGCTGTCGGTGTGGCGTTGTTGCTCGCGGAACAGAAGCAGTTCCTTGATTTGTTCATCGATCTCTGCGGCGACTCGATTCCGGATACTGCCAAGCTGCCGCTTGGTCAGCGTCTTGCCCGCATAGCTTTGCAGATCAATCGGTCGACCAAAACCAAAGAACGTCGCTTTGGGTTTGGGCATCGGACTGCCCAGTGTTCCCTGTGGAATGGGGGGCACAATGTCCGGGCGCAGGTCAGCGGGTACGATACCTGCCGACATCAGCAGCTTCATCAGAGGGCTGCGCAGGACTTGCTCCCCCGTCATAAACTGTTCGTAGTACTCGTCGGGACCTACTGATGCAAAGGGCACGATGGTGTAGCCCATCTCTGCGGCCAGGCGAACAAAGCCGAAGCGCTCCTTCCACTGCAGGCGGTAGCGTTCCTCGGGCGGTTTGATGGCTTCCCAGGTGCCGCCGGGGTAGAGCAGCAGGTCGGTGCCGTTGCGCATCAAACCGCGGACGACATCGCCATAGCCGCAGGCGGCGCCCAAGCTGTGACAGATCTGGGCATACTGCGGCTGGGAAAACAGCGTCTTGTCGCCCAGCGGTCGCAGGAAGCGATTGTGGTCGTACTGGAACAGTAAGTGAAAAACGGCGGCGTCGATCGCCAGTAGCGAATGGTTGGCAACAAACAACGCAGGACCATTGGGCAGTCTTTCCAATCCGCGGAAGGTCGGCTTGAACCAGCGTTTGATCAGGGCGGCTGCGGCGGCAACCTGTGGGCCGCGGGGCAAGCGCTGACGCAGAATGAACTCGACGTAGTCCTCGCTTTCGGCGCGAGGATCGGGAAAACCAAGGCGCTGCGCCTGCATGTTTACGGATCCGGGGTTGTCAGAACGTCGAGATTAGCAGATAAAGCTCCTCCTTTTGTGACACCCCAGCCAGGAAAGCCCCTGAGTGCCATGCAGCAACCGACACTGAAACATTGGGCGATGCTCGCCTATCTGGTGATTTTCTGGGGCTTGGCGTTCTACCTGATCGTGATTGCCCTGGAAGCTTTTGTGCCTGTCGCGCTGGTTTGGGGCCGATTAACCATGGGCGCGGTCGTATTGCTCGCTTACCTATGGTGGCGCGGTGGTCGGTTGCCAATGTCGCTCAAATGGTGGGGTAGGCTGTCCCTGCTCGCAATAACGGGCAATTTACTGCCCTTTACGCTCATCAGTTGGGCTGAACAGTCGGTGCCTTCCAGCGAAGTCGGCCTGTTGATGGCCTTGATGCCGATCACCACGCTGGTATTGGCGCATTATTTCCTGGAACACGAAAAGCTGACGCGGGTTCGTGGCATGGGCGTGGTACTCGGTTTTGCTGGTGTGGCACTGCTGATGGGCGGGGAATTGATTGACCTTTCCGAGCGAGGCCGACTACCCGGACAACTCGCGGCCGTGGGTGCGACATTGTGTTACGCCTTCAACGGTATTTATGCCAAGTCACTGCCTCGCTTTGACACGGTCGCCGTTGCTGCGGGGTCTCTACTCGCTGGATCAGTGTTGTTTGCACCGGTCGCGTTTTGGCTGCAACCGGATTGGGCGCTGGCGGGATTGGGCAGCGCGTGGCTGGCGCTGCTCGTCCTCGGTGTCTTTGCCACCGGTATCGCCACGTGGGTGTATTTCGCTGTGGTCAGCGATTGTGGCCCCGGATTCTTGTCTACCATCAATTACCTGATCCCCGGTGTTGCTTTCCTGGCGGGGGTTGTGTTGCTGGCGGAGCCCGTTGGGGTGGTTCAGATTGCTGCGCTGCTTCTCATTCTGCTGGGTGTTTGGTTGATCCAGCATCGCCATCCGGCCTGAAGATGGGCTCAGCCGGGTAGGTCAAAGCGGCGCCGCAGGAACCGTGCAATACCATCCTCGTCGTGATGGCCGATCACTTCGTTGGCTGCGGCCTTGACCTCTGCATCTGCGTTTTCTGGTGCGTAGGACTCATCGGCGCAAGCGAACATGCTCAGGTCGTTGTCACCATCCCCAAAAACGATCACCGATTCGGGCGACAGGGTACTGCGCAAGGTGTTGATGGCATTTCCCTTGCTGCCCTGGCTGTGATGAATGTCGAGCCAACTCAATGACTGGCGTTGGATGGCAGTACCGGTGTACGACACAAGGTGTGGTTCGTTGCCAATACTGTCGACAACGGCGCCAATGGCGTCTGAGGGGCCCATCGCACTGACGTTGATGACGTGGGTTTCATCCGGCATCTCTGAGAGCGGCAGCAAGGGCAATTCGCGCTCGGATTCAAATAACAGCGCCAGTTTGCGATCGCTGTCACGGTGCAGGGGTGGGTGGTAAACCGCGTGCACACCATTCGCTTCGAGCGTGAACACAAATGGGGTGATGTCGTGAATCGAGAACGTGGCCAGTACATGCCACACTTCCTGGGGTGTTAGCAGGTAGCGGTGCGAGTAGGCCTCTTCAACCGGATTCCAGATGACAGCGCCGTTCTTGATGATGTGGGGCAGGTTAAATCCATGGTCTTTGATGGGGGCTTGCGCAGCCTGCAAGGTGCGCCCGGTGGCCACCGTATAGGCAATGCCACGTTCGCGCATCAGGGCGAGCGTCTCGCCCGTGTAGGGGGAAATCGTTGAGTCGGCACTAAGCAAGGTACCGTCCATATCAAAAACAACCAGCACTAGAGGCTCCGAGGGGGTTAGGAATTACAGGGCTGCGTCAAGGGCGTAGTCCACATGTAGCAGCGTGGTGTCGAGAATCGGCAGTGGTGCCTCCTGTGGGGGCACCAGCAAGCCCAGTTCCGTGCAGCCAAGCAGCACCGCCTGCGCGCCTCGAGCGACCGTGCGGTCGATAATAGCGCTTATCGCCAGCCGAGAGCTTTCGGATACTGTTCCTACGCACAATTCCTCAAAGATGATGCGATGTATCGAGTCCTGGTCGGCCACTGAGGGCGTGATAACGCCGACACCGAAGTGTTGTTCCAGATGCTCCCGATAGAAGGGTTCACTCATGGTGAAACGCGTGCCCAGCAGCGCTACTTTCTCAATGCGCCGCGTACGCAGTGCATGGCCGCTGGCATCGCCAATGTGCAACAGCGGTATGTCAATGGCTGTGCTCACCTCTGGTGCCACTTTATGCATCGTGTTGGTACAGATCATTAACAATTCCGCACCCGCTGATTCGAGCTGCCGGCCCAGTACTGACAGTTGTTGGGCCAGCGCATCCCACTCACCCGACGCTTGTGCTGCTGCGATCGGTGCAAAATCTACGCTGGCCAACAGCAGCTCAGCTGAGTGGAGCCCCCCGAGGCGCGCCTTTACACCGCGGTTCAGTGCATCGTAATAGACTTGGGTACTCTCCCAACTCATACCACCGATCAAACCGAGTCTTTTCATGTTCCGCTGCGTTACCCTTGGTTTTTATCGTCAGGAGGCAGTATGTCTCGCCAGCCGACCTTGAAACAGCTGAAATATCTCTGTGCAGTGGCTGAACACCAGCATTTCGGTCATGCCGCCAAGGCCTGTCATGTCAGTCAGAGCACGCTGAGTGCCGGCGTTGTCGAACTCGAGGAAACGCTGGGCGGTACGCTGGTCGAGCGAAATCACCGCAACGTGTTGCTGACCACACTGGGACGCGATGTTGTCGAACGTGCGACGGAGATTCTGGTGTCGGTGGAGGATCTGGTGACTCTCTGCGAGGCTGCAGGCAAGCCGTTCCACGGCAAGATGCGCATGGGGGTGATCCCAACGATCGCACCGTTCCTGCTACCCAAATTGCTCACACGACTGCGCGAGGCACACCCCGAGTTCATGCTTTACATCCGTGAGGACCTGAGTGCGCCTCTCGTGGAGGCCCTACAAGCGGGTGAACTCGATGTATTGCTGCTGGCGCTGCCCTTTAACGCTGACAATGTCGATGTGATGCCGCTACTGGAGGACCGTTTCTGTCTCGCGAGCCGGCCCGAACATCCACTGACGGGTCGAACCACGCTGAGCACCCAGGATCTGGAGAATGAAGACCTCTTGCTACTCGAGGACGGGCATTGCCTCAGGGATCACGCTCTCGAGGCCTGCCAGCTACAAGAAAGCCAGGTCGCGGTTCCGTATCAGGCCACCAGCCTATCGACGATTGTGCAAATGGTGGCCAACGGTATTGGTGTGACCCTTCTGCCAGAAATGGCGATCGAGGCGGGGATTACCGCCGGCACTGATTTGGTCGTTCAGCCCTTTGCGCAACAGGACGTGCAGCGTTCCATCGGGTTGATGTGGCGCAAAAAAACGCCGCGCAGGCAGGAGTTTCGTCTGTTGGGCGAGTTCATGCGGGATTGCCACTGCGGCTGATTGATCAACCGCGTGGCTTGCGGCGTGGGGTACGCGGCAGTCCGTTGTGTTGTGTGGCGAAGGGTTGGCTGTCGCCTCTGACGACTCGGTGCCGCTTTGGGGGTTGGCGCGAGGGCACCAGGTGCATTTTGCCGTTGCCAATCAAATCGCGGCGTCCCATTTTCTTGAGCGTGTCGCGCAACAGCGGCCAGTTTTCCGGGTCGTGGTAGCGCAAAAAGGCCTTGTGTAGTCGACGTTGCGAGAGTTTTCGCACGGCCGGCACGCGCTCACTTTGCCGAGTCACCCGCTTGAGGGGGTTTTTACCGGAGTGATACATCGCCGTCGCAGTTGCCATGGGTGACGGGTAAAAGGTCTGCACCTGATCTGCCCTGAACTTATTGCGCTTGAGCCACAGGGCTAAGTGAATCATGTCTTCATCGGTGGTGCCGGGATGAGCGGCGATAAAGTAGGGAATGAGATACTGCTTCTTACCGGCCTCCCGACTGTATTTTTCGAACATCGCTTTAAAGCGATCGTAGGTACCGATGCCCGGCTTCATCATCTTGGACAGCGGACCGGACTCGGTGTGCTCGGGAGCTATCTTCAAATAACCGCCCACATGGTGGGTTACCAATTCCTTGACGTATTCTGGCGTTTCCACTGCAAGGTCGTAGCGCAGTCCCGAAGCGATTAGCACCTTCTTGATCCCGGGAATCGCCCGGGCTCGACGATAGAGGTGTACCAACGGTGTTTGGTCGGTGTTGAGATTCTTGCAAATGCCGGGGAACACACAGCTGAGCTTGCGACACTTGGACTCAATCTCGGGGCTCTTACAGGCCAGTCGCCACATATTTGCCGTGGGCCCACCCAGGTCTGAAATCACACCGGTAAAGGCCGGGCTGGTGTCGCGGATGGCCTCGATCTCACGAATGATCGAGTCCTCCGAGCGGTTCTGAATGATGCGTCCCTCGTGCTCGGTGATGGAGCAGAACGTACAACCGCCAAAGCAGCCGCGCATGATGTTGACCGAATGCTGGATCATTTCAAATGCGGGTACTTTTGCGTCACCGTAGCTGGGGTGAGGCAGGCGCTGGTAGGGCAGTTCAAAAACGCCGTCAAGCTCGTCGGTCTCGAGCGGAATAGGGGGTGGGTTGAGCCAGACATCCCGCCCCTCGTGGGCCTGGATCAATGGTAATGCGTTGTAGGGGTTGGTTTCCTTATGCAGTACTCGTGAGGCATGGGCGTAGAGTACCGGGTCATCGCGCACCGCTTCGTATGACGGTAGACGAATCACGTGTGTGCTGGGATCGCTGGCGGCCATTAAGCGAATCGGAGCCACCTCCACTACGCCATCGGGTGCCGCGGCTTTGTCGGCCTCGTCGCACTTGGCGGGCTCCATACCCTCGTAAGGATTGAGGTGTGCTTCGACGACGCCGGGTTCATCGACAGTGCTTGAATCCACCACTCGCCACCCGGCGGGAACATCGCCGATCACAAACGCTGTTCCTCGAATGTCGCGCATCTCCTCGACAGCCTCGCCGGCGGCGAAGCGATGGGCAATCTCGGCGATAGCGCGTTCCGCGTTGCCATAGACGAGCATGTCTGCCTTGCTGTCCAAGAGCACCGAGCGACGTACTTTTTCGCTCCAGTAATCGTAGTGGGCGATGCGTCGCAGACTGGCCTCGATACCCCCGATAATCACCGGCACATCGCGGTAGGCTTCGCGCGCACGCTGGCTGTATACCGTCACGGCGCGATCAGGGCGTTTACCCGCGACGTCACCCGCGGTGTAGGCATCGTCATTGCGGCGCTTACGGTCTGCGGTGTAGTGATTGATCATCGAATCCATATTGCCCGCAGCCACCCCAAAGAACAGGTTGGGCTTGCCGAGAGCTCTGAATGCATCGGCACTGTGCCAGTCCGGTTGAGAAATGATGCCAACGCGAAACCCCTGGGCTTCCAGTCCTCGGCCGATCACGGCCATGCCAAAGCTCGGGTGGTCAATATAGGCATCGCCGGTCACGATGATGATGTCGCAGCTGTCCCAGCCGAGGGCGTCCATCTCCTCGCGACTCATGGGCAGGTAGGGGGCGGGTCCAAGACACTCCGCCCAGTACTTGCGATATCCGAACAACGGTTTGGCGGCGGCGTTCACGTCTGTCTCTTCTCTTTGGGTATCTAGTCGGGGTGGCGAAGCTCCTCGGGGCAATCAAGAGCCGCACCGCAATGCTTGCAGTACTCGGCGTCGATCGCGTGGTCCGCGCCGGCACAAACCGGGCAGTTCCAGCGAAGTACCTCGCGCCGATTGCGGTCGTTGAGGCGCTCCCAGAGCTTCGCAGTAATAATCGCTGTTGGTACGGCGATGATGGAATATCCGACCAACATACCGGCACTGGCGATCGCCCGCCCCAGAGGCGTCTGGGGGATCATGTCGCCGTAGCCAACGGTCGTGATTGTAACAATCGCCCAGTAAATGCTCATGGGAATACTGGTGAAACCGTGCTCTGGTCCCTCTGCGACGTACATCAGGCTGCCAAATATGATCATTAGCACGGTGACCAGCACGCCAAAGACCAGAATGGATTTGGCCGTGCTGCGCAGAACCTTCTGGATCTCGAGGAATTCGTGGAAGAGCTCGAACATGCCGAGCACCCTGAAAGCGCGCAACACCCTCAGCAGGCGGACCACCATCAGCGGTTCAGCTTCGGGGATCAGCAACGCCAGGTAGGTGGGCAAGATCGACAAAAGGTCGACAACTCCCCAAAAGCTGGTGAGGTATTTGACTCTCGCCCTGACACACCAGATACGGGTGAGGTACTCAGCGGTGAAGAGTGCGGTAAAAGCCAGCTCAAGGCGGAATAGCAGGTGGCTATAACGCAGGTGATAATCGGCCACGGAGTCGATCATCACTACGGCTACGCTGGCGATGATCGCGAGCAGTAGCGCGATATCAAAATAGCGTCCGGCAACCGTGCCGGTGCCAAAGATGATGCGCTCGATTCTTTGTCTGACCGAGATGGAATTGTCGTCAGCCATGGATCTAGGCCTTGCGCTCAGAGCAGGGGTTCGAGGTCAGGCCAGACATTGTCCAGCAACCGGCCTTGGGCTTCTGCTGTGGGGTGAATCCCGTCAGCCTGCATGAGCGCAGGATGGGTAGCTACGCCATCGAGCAGGAACCGCCCGACCCGCGCGTCGTGCTCGCTGGCGACCATCGGGAAGCTCTCGCGGAACATGCGCGTGTAACGACTGCCGAGGTTGGGTGGCACTTCCATGGGTAGCAGCAGTACCGCAGCGCCCGTCTCACGGGAGAGATGGGTCATCGCGCTGAGATTGTCGCGCAAGGTCTTGATGGGGTAACCGCGCAGCCCGTCATTACCACCCAACTCGAGAATGACCACTTTTGGTGAATGTTTTTCCAATAGAGCGGGTAGCCGGTTGAGTCCACCGCCGGTGGTATCCCCCGAAATGCTGGCGTTGACCACCTGATAGTCGAAATTTTCAGCATCCAAGCGCTTCTGAAGCAGATTGACCCACCCCTGTTCAAGCGTCATTCCATAGGCAGCGCTGATACTGTCGCCCAACACCATGACCGCTGGACGCTCAGCATCCGCCTGCACAGAGTTGGCGAGCAGTGTCATAAGCAGACACAATCCGGCGGTCGTGATGTTGCGTAACAGACGCCGGAGGTAACACAGCATGATCAAAACCCAGAATCTCCTGAAAACCGTGCCAGTGGCAGATGGGGAGCTCGAAATCCTGCGAGGGATAGATCTCGAAATCAAGCCCGGTGAGTCGGTGGCGATTGTGGGTGCATCGGGCTCGGGCAAGTCGACACTGCTGGGGCTTCTCGCCGGGCTTGATGTGGCGTCTGGTGGAGATGTGTTGATCGACGGGGTGTCGTTGGCGGGTCTGGACGAGGATGCCAGGGCGGCTCTCCGAGGCCAGAAGGTCGGCTTTGTCTTTCAGTCCTTCCAGCTTTTGCCGGCGCTAACCGCTCTCGAGAACGTCATGTTGCCCATGGAGCTTTCCGGTCATGCAGGCGCCGAGACGCGTGCTCGTGAGTATCTCAGTCATGTAGGTCTGGCCGAGCGGCTCGGCCATTACCCCACCATGCTATCCGGGGGTGAGCAGCAGCGTGTGGCGATTGCCCGTGCCTTCGCCGCCAGTCCATCGATTCTATTCGCCGACGAGCCCACAGGTAATCTTGATACGGCCACGGGGTCGCGCATTATCGACCTCCTGTTCGACCTCAACGCCCGTGAGGGAACAACGCTGGTGCTCGTCACCCACGATGATCGGCTTGCGGCGCGCTGTGATCGCCGCTTCAAAATGGATAGTGGCCGGTTGGAAGTCGCCTGATGTCAGCAGCGAATTCGACAATGGCGTCGGCGCGGCGCTTGCTGTGGCGCGACTGGCGGGGTGGTGAACTGGGCATTTTGATCGTGGCCGTGGTGCTGGCGGTGGCCGTGGTCGTGGGCATCAGTGTTTTCGTGGCGAGACTGCAGTCATCCCTGGAGGCGGAGAGCACGCGGTTTCTGGCGGCGGACATGGTGGTTAGAAGCAGCCGTGAACCACCGAGCAACTGGTTTGAAACCGCCGACAGACACAATCTCCGTCGTGCGCAGACCCTGTCCTTTGCGTCCATGACGTTTTCCGATGGCGATGAAATGACTCGCTCCAACATCAAGGCGGTAACGCCGGGCTATCCGCTGCGCGGTGAGTTGCTTTACAGCGTGGCGCCGTTTGACCCGGCGGGACCCACTGCGGCAGTGCCGGAGCGCGGCGAGGCCTGGATCAATCAGCGCTTGTTCTCGATGCTCGATGTAGCGCTTGGAGATACGGTCTACGTTGGGGATTTGGGGCTCACGATCAGCGGTACATTGCGCGGTGAGCCCGATGCCGTGACCTCTGTGTTCGGTGTCGATCCGACACTCATGATGAATTTCGACGATATCCCGGCCACCAATGTGGTGCAGCCGGGCAGTCGCGTGGCTTATCGCTTGCTGTTGCGTGGCGAACAGCCGGCGCTGGACGCCTTTCGGGCCGAGGTTGAGCCCGATTTGGTTCAGGGGCAGCGCCTGATCGATGTCGAAGATACCCAGCCCAGTATTGGGCAGACGCTGGATCGGGCGCGGGGCTTCCTGCTGCTGGCCGGCAGTCTGGGCGTGGTACTGGCCGCCGCTGCGGTCGCGCTCGCGGCGCGGCGTTTCAGCGAGCGACACACTGACTATGTGGCGGTGATGAAGAGCATGGGCGCTTCCTCCGGCACCATTGCGCGGCTGTACGGAACCAGCCTGACCCTGCTGGGGCTCGTTGCCACGGTGCTAGGTTGCGCAGCGGGCTGGGGCATTCAGGCCGTCTTTTTTGCCTTGATCGAGGATCAGATGTTCGTGGCGCCCGGTGGCAGCGGGGTGACCCCTTATCTGATTGGTACCGCCACGGCCCTGGTTTGCCTGTTGCTGTTTGCCTGGCCCCCACTGCGGCGTCTGGGTTTGGTGCCGCCGCTGCGAGTGTTACGGCGTGATATCGATGCCGGTGCTGCACAGCGTCCCGTCGACTATTTGCTCGGAGGGTGCGCGATTGCCGGCCTGATGTGGTGGTACAGCGGCGATATCCGTATGACGGGTGGTTTGTTGGCCGGTCTGCTGGTGACGGTAGGATTGGGCTTTGTTGCGGCGCGCACCTTGTTAATGGGCGGGCGGTCGATCGGCGCCCAGGCGGGATCGGTCTGGAGGCTGGCGTTGGCAGGACTACAACGGCGGGGTGCTGCCAACGCGCTGCAAATGACGATTTTTGCCATCGCGATTATGCTGCTGTTGGTGCTGACCATCGTACGCACTTCGCTGATCGGGCAGTGGGCGGCGCAATTGCCCCCCGGCACGCCCAATCATTTCCTGCTCAATATCACCGATGCGCAGCGCGCGCCGCTCGCCAGCTTTATCAGCGAGCAGGGCCTCGAGGAGCAGCGCTTGTTCGCAATGACCCGGGGCCGAATCATGGCGGTCAATGGCGAAGCCCTGGCGGGTAATGACGGCCGGAATGACGACGAGCAGCAGGTCCGCGAGGGCGGTCGGCAACGGGAAGCCAACTTCACCTCTTCAGCCACCCTGTTCAGCAAGAACAAGATCATCGCTGGGGAGTGGTGGGACCCGGATACCAGCGACATGCTGGTCTCTCTTGAGCAGGGCTTCGCCGAAGACGTCGGTGCGCAGGTCGGTGATCGTCTCTCGATACGCATTGCCGCAGATACGTTTGACGTGCGTCTCGCGAACATTCGCGAGGTCGACTGGCAATCACTGCAGCCCAATTTCTTTGTGATCTTCCCGCCGGGTGTGCTCGATCAGTTTCCACGTACGTACATGACCAGCTTCTATTTGCCGCCGGATCGTAAGCCAACCCTGAACAGTATGGTGCGTGAATTCCCCACCGTGTCGGTGATTGAGATCGATGTGGTGATCAGTGAAATACAGAGCATCGTCGCCCGCGTTGGCAGCGCGATTGAGTTGGTGCTTGGCGTGATATTGCTTTCCGGCTCACTGGTGCTGATTGCGGGGGTTCAGGCCAGTGTCGATGTTCGTCTGCGTGAAAGTGCGCTATTGCGCGCCCTCGGGGCCAGTTCGGGTCGATTACTGGGAGCCTTGTGGATTGAATTCACCATGCTCGGGGCAATGGCTGGGCTGTTGGCCGTGCTTGGGGCAGAAGCTGCCGCGTGGGGGCTGCAGACCCAGGCGCTGGATCTTCGTTATGAGCCCAGTATGCAGCTATGGCCGCTGGGTATTGCAGCGGGCGGTCTGGTCGTCGGGGTTTTGGGCGTTGCCAGTTGCCGCAAGGCCGTCAACGTACCGCCGCTGGCCGTGTTGCGCGAACTGTGAGGAAGGATTGAACAAAAAAGGCGCCCATTGGGCGCCTTTTTTGTGAATGCCTGTGCGCTTAGCCCAGCAGGTGTGCGACCGCGTCGCGCTCCTCGCGCAGTTCGGTTTCGGTGGCGCGCATTTTGGTTTCGCTGAATTCGCCCACTTCGACACCCTGAACAATCGACCAATCACCGTCGGCGCAACGGCAGGGGAAGGAGTAGATCAGTCCTTCCTCGATGCCGTAAGAGCCGTCTGAGTAAACACCCATAGAGACCCAGTCGTCGCCTTCGGTGCCCAGCGCCCAGCTGCGCATGTGATCGATAGCCGCATTGGCTGCAGAGGCGGCAGATGAAGCACCGCGAGCCTTGATGATGGCTGCGCCGCGCTGCTGCACGGTCGGGATGAAGTCATCTTCATACCAGGACTGATCGATCAGGTCGGTCGCCTTGGTACCATCGACCAGCGTGTTGAACAGGTCGGGGTACTGGGTAGCGGAGTGATTGCCCCAGATGGTCATGCATTTCACGTCATTGACCGTCTTGCCGGTCTTCTGAGCGATCTGGGTCATGGCGCGGTTGTGGTCGAGGCGGGTCATCGCGGTGAACTGACGCGGATCGATGTCGGGTGCATTGCGCTGGGTGATCAGCGCGTTGGTGTTGGCGGGGTTGCCAACGACCAGCACCTTAATGCCGCGGGAGGCATGATCGTTGATCGCTTTACCCTGCACCGAGAAAATCGCTGCGTTGGCTTCGAGCAGATCCTTGCGCTCCATGCCCGGGCCTCGAGGGCGGGCGCCGACCAGCAGTGCGTAGTCGCTGTCTTTGAACGCTACGTTCGGGTCATCGGAGCAAGTGATGCCAGCGAGCAGCGGGAATGCGCAGTCGTCGAGCTCCATGCGAACACCTTCAAGGGCATCCATGGCCGGCGTGATATCCAGCAGTTGCAGAATGACTGGCTGGTCGTCGCCGAGCATCGCGCCTGAGGCGATACGAAACAGCAACGCATAGCCGATTTGGCCGGCGGCGCCGGTGACGGTAACGCGAACGGGTGCTTTCATGAGGTGTTCC
Organism: uncultured Alteromonadaceae bacterium; assembly: GCA_964482195.1. Lineage (GTDB taxonomy): Bacteria > Pseudomonadota > Gammaproteobacteria > Pseudomonadales > Halieaceae > Luminiphilus. Next base: position 54,709 of record CAYZWL010000007.1, read on the forward strand.
TCCAGGGAATGAACAGAGCGTGAAGTTGTGCGCGGCGGATTGTCGATTCACATCGACCAAAACACAAGACCGGCGGGGAAATGAAGGACATTGACGGATATTGGGTCCGGCGAATTTTTTGATTACGGGCGGGGACTTGCCTATCATTCGCCGCCTCGCACATTGGGATGGTCCGGGTCATGAACCACTCTGCCGGCAGTGCCACGACGGATCCTCGTCGCGGAAAGACCGAATTCAACAAGTTGCGCAAGCGGCTACGTCGCAATGTCGGCAATGCCATTGTTGATTTCAACATGATTGAAGAGGGCGACCGGGTCATGGTGTGCGTGTCGGGCGGCAAGGATTCTTATGCCATGCTCGATGTCCTGATGCATCTGCGCGACAGCGCCCCCATCAATTTCGAACTGATCGCAGTGAATCTGGATCAAAAACAGCCTGGGTTCCCTGAAGAGGTGCTGCCCGCATATCTCGAAGCCAAGGGCGTGCCGTTCTATATTCTCGAGCGCGATACCTACTCGGTCGTGAAGTCAGTGATACCTGAGGGTAAGACTACTTGTGGACTGTGCTCGCGCTTGCGCCGAGGTACGCTGTACGGGTTTGCCGAGCAGATTGGCGCCCACAAGATCGCTCTGGGGCATCATCGTGACGACATTGTCGAGACCTTGTTCCTGAACATGTTCTTTGGCGGCAAGCTCAAGGCCATGCCGCCAAAACTGCTCAGCGATGATGGCCGGAACGTGGTGATTCGACCGATGGCCTACTGCAAAGAACGTGACCTTGCACGCTACGCGGAGGCCATGGCATTTCCGATCATTCCCTGCAATTTGTGCGGCTCCCAGGACAATCTCCAGCGGGTCGAAATCAAACGCATGCTGGGCGAGTGGGAGCGCCAGTATCCTGGGCGGGTAGAGACTATTTTCAAGGCGATCAGCAATGTGTCTCCGTCACAGCTGGCCGATCAGAAGCTCTTCAATTTCAAAGACTTGAAGGTTGAAATTGATAGTGATCCGCATCTGCCAGACATTCGTGTGGTGAACCTCTGAGGTGACCGAGCCGCTGCTATCTGCGCAGGACGTTGCCGTTGAACGCGGCGAGCGTCGACTGCTTCAGAATCTGGCCATGCATGTCCATCCCGGTGAACTCCTGCAGCTCTCCGGCGCTAATGGCCTCGGCAAGACCAGCCTGCTGCGCGGCCTCGCGGGCCTGGCGCGTTTTGGTGTCAGCGGTCAGATCGACGTTCGTGTACCGCTGCTTTACCTGGGTCATCTCGCTGCCACCAAACCCCTGCTAACCCCACTGGAAAACCTGCGCTGGCATCCGTCGGGCCGTCTGAGCGCCGATGATGACGCTATCAGTGCCGCGCTCGCCGAGGTGGGCTTGACAGGCTATGAGGAATCACCGCTGATTACCCTGTCAGCTGGCCAGCAGCGGCGAGTCGCCTTGGCAAGGTTGTGGCTTGCCGAGGAACCGCTTTGGCTGCTCGATGAACCTTTTACCGCCGTCGATACGCACGGTGTAGCGCTATTGGAGCAGCAACTATTGCGCCATGTCGATGCGGGCGGGGCGGTCGTGTTCACCAGCCATCAGCCCAATCGCTTTGGCGAGCGGGTTCGCGTGATCGCGCTGGAGTCGTTTGCTTGTGACTGAATTACGAGCATTTTTGGTCGGCCAGTTCATGCGCCACTTGAAGAGTGGGCTGCGTCGCCCGGGCGAGGTGGCCAACCCACTGATTTTCTTCGTCATGGTCGTTACGCTGTTTCCCTTGGGTTTGGGGCCGGATCCGGCGCAACTTCGTGAACTCGCCCCCGGCATTATTTGGGTGGTCGCTTTGCTTGCAAATCTGACAACCAGCCACCGGTTGTTTGCCGGGGACTTCGAGGATGGCAGTTTGGAACAACTGGCCATGGCGCCCCAGCCGCTCGCCTTGAGTTCCCTGGCACAAACCCTGGCCCATTGGTTGATCAGCGGTGTCACCCTCGCGGTTGCCGCGCCGCTGTTCGGTTTGATGCTCGGATTGCCCACCGCGGCCATGCCGGTACTGGTGGCCAGTTTGTTGTTGGGTAGTTTCTGTCTTGCATTGATTGGGTCGATAGGGGCCGCGCTGACAGTAGGCATCAGACGCGGAGGGCTACTGCTCTCACTGCTCGTGATTCCGATGTATGTGCCGGTGTTGATCTTTGGCGTCAGTGCGGTCGCTGAGGCGCTCATCGACGGGTCGCCAGGTCGCTGGCTGGCACTGCTGGGGGCGTTTGCGGCTGGAGGGCTGGTGCTGGTGCCGATGGCAGTGGCCGCAGCACTGCGCATTTCCATTGATGCCTGATTTTCGTTTTTTGAATCAACGGCTACGGATATAATCTCGCCATGTGGTCAATCGTGCACAAAATGGGCTCGCCGCCCTGGTTTTATCGTTTTAGCGGCCAGTTGCTGACTGGGCTCGTGCCCATTGTTGTCTTACTGCTAACGGTGGGTGCGGTATGGGGGCTATTGTTCGCCCCGCCGGATTTCCGCCAGGGCAACAGTTACCGCATTATCTTTATTCATGTACCTGCCGCGGTTGTTGCATTGGCGGGATACTACGCCATGGCGATTGCCGGGGCGGTCAGCCTGATCTGGAAGATCAAGATGGCAGACCTCGCCATGCGCGCGATTGCACCTATCGGCGCGGCGCTGACTTTCATCGCATTGGTCACGGGCGCCATTTGGGGCAAGCCGACCTGGGGCGCATGGTGGGTTTGGGATGCACGCATCACCTCGATGCTGATTCTCCTGTTCCTCTATTTGGGCGTTGTTGCGCTCTACGGCGCCTACGACAATAAAGCCGCGGCCGCCAAGGCGTGCGCGGTACTGAGTCTGGTCGGTACCGTCAATATTCCGATCATCTACAAGTCGGTTGATTGGTGGTACTCGCTGCACCAGCCCGCGTCGATCAAGTTCACAGGCGAATCAGCCATCGATGCCTCAATGCTGTATCCACTGCTCGTGATGATCGCCGCGTTTTACGGCGTTTTTACGGTGGCTTTACTACTGAATATGCGCGCTGAGTTGATGATCCAGCACAGCCGAGCCAACTGGTTGCGCCAGACCCTGATGGAAAAATCCTGATGTATTTCGAGTCACTGACAGACGCGTTATCCATGAGCGGGCATGGCCCCTACGTGTGGTCCGCTTATGCCATTACCCTGGTAATCGTGGTGGGACTCATGCTCAGTCCCTGGCGCCGCGCCCGGACGCTGCGCCAGCGTATTCTGGCCGAGCAGCGTCGGCAGGCGGCAGCGAATATGGGAGGGGATCATGCATCCTAAACGCCAGCAAAGACTACTCATCGTCATCGCGGTCGTGGTGCTCAGCAGTACCGCCATTGGCCTGGTCGCCTGGGCGCTCAGTGGCAATATCAACCTGTTTTATCCGCCCGCCGATGTGGTCGCTGGGCTGGCCCCCACGGACCGCACGATTCGCGTCGGTGGGATGGTCGTCGAGGGTAGCGTCGAGCGCAGCGGTAGCGACCTGACCACTTCGTTCCGCGTCACTGACTATGAGGCTGAAGTCACCATCACTTACGCGGGGATTCTTCCGGATTTGTTTGCTGAGGGAGAAGGCGTCGTTGCCGCCGGTCAGTTGGGCGCAGATGGTGTGCTGGTCGCGAGTGAAGTGCTGGCCAAACACGATGAAAATTACATGCCACCAGAGGTTGCGGCCGCGTTGGAGGGCAAAACACCCGCTGAGGCCTCACCATGATCGGGGAGCTCGGCCATTTTGCGTTGATCATCGCGTTTGTGTTGTCGGTGAGTCTTGGCGTATTGCCCCTTTGGGGAGCCTGGCGTGGCGATGTGCGACTGATGAATCTCGCACCCTCGCTGTCTCTGGGCATTTTAGTGTTCCTGGGCGCTGCTTTCGCGCTTTTAACGGCGGCTTTCCTGCAGGATGATTTCTCGCTGGCGGTGGTTGCGGGCAACTCGAACAGTCTGCTGCCGCCGATTTATAAGTTTTCTGCCGTATGGGGTAACCACGAGGGTTCGCTGCTGTTGTGGGTGCTGATTCTTGCGGGTTGGATGACAGCGGTTGCCGTCTACAGCCGTGGATTACCACTTAAGGTCCTGGCGCGTGTGCTCGGGGTGATGGGACTGGTCTCCAGCGGGTTCACTGCCTTTTCGCTGTTTACTTCAAATCCTTTTGCGCGGCTGCTACCCGGCACACCCGCTGACGGTCGCGACCTTAACCCACTGCTGCAAGATCCAGGGCTCATCATTCATCCGCCGCTGCTTTACATGGGCTACGTGGGTTTCGCTGTGCCGTTTGCCTTTGCCATTGCAGCGCTGCTCGGTGGCCGACTTGATGCGGCCTGGGCGCGCTGGTCGCGGCCCTGGACCAATGTGGCCTGGGGCTTTCTCACGCTGGGCATCATGCTGGGTAGCTGGTGGGCCTATTACGAACTGGGTTGGGGCGGCTGGTGGTTCTGGGATCCAGTGGAGAATGCCTCATTCATGCCATGGTTGGTGGGCACGGCTTTGTTGCACAGTCTGGCGGTGACCGAGAAACGCGGCTTGTTCAGGTCTTGGACCGTGCTGTTGGCAATCGCTGCGTTCTCATTGTCGCTGCTGGGCACTTTCCTTGTCCGCTCAGGCGTGGTGACATCCGTCCACGCCTTTGCCTCCGACCCCGAACGGGGACTGTTCATTCTGGCCTTTCTCGCGATTGTGATCGGGGGGTCGCTGGCCCTATACGCCTTGCGAGCACCTGCGGTGGCGAGCCGTATTCGCTACGAGGCGGTGTCCCGCGAAGCGTTGCTGCTGTTCAACAATTTTGTCTTCAGTATTGCCGCCTTGACAGTATTGCTGGGAACCCTGTTCCCGCTGTTGATGGATGCTTTGGGGCAGGGCAAGTACTCGGTGGGCCCGCCGTACTTCAACGCAGTGTTCGTACCCATGATGGCCCTACTGATGCCATTTATGGGCGTCGGTCCCTTGTCACGGTGGAAGCGGGATACTGTGGCCCGCTGGTGGCACGAGCTTTTGGTTCCCGGCGCAGTGGTCTTGGTGGCGGCGTTTGTGCTGCCGTTCCTGGGTGATGAGTTCAACATCTGGGTGAGCCTCGCTGTTCTGTTGTCTGGGTGGCTGGTGGCCGGTTTGCTGCGGGACGCGTGGCATCGGACGCGTACGGCACGAGGATTGAGCGCCAAACTTCGCCGTCTCACGCCAAGTTACTGGGGAATGCAGTTGGCCCATTTGGGGTTCGCGATGGCCGTCGTCGGGGCCGTGGTAGTGACTCAGCACAGCATCGAGCACGACCTGCGCATGGCGGTCGGCGACACCGAGGAACTGGCTGGATATCGTTTTGAGCTGGTAGATATTGTGAATGCCGACGGCCCGAATTATCGGGCGGACAGCACCGTGTTTCGTATCTCCAAGGGTGATGTTCTGCTTGGTGAACTCCGGCCGGAGAAACGCCGCTACATCGCCAGTGGCCAGGTAATGACTGAAGCCGCGATTGATTCCAGCTTTACGCGGGATCTGTACGTTGCCATGGGTGAACCACTGGACGGGGGCGCCTGGGCGATTCGTTTGCAGTACAAACCCTTGGTAGTCTGGATTTGGCTCGGCGCTATTTTGATCGGTTTCGGTGGCATGGTGACCGCGGTCGATCGTCGTTATCGCGCTGTGGCCAAGGACGAGCTGGCACAAGGAGTGGCGCATGCAGCGTCTTAAGCTGTTCCTGCCGCTGATAGCATTTGTGGCGCTGGCTGGGTTCCTGTTTCGTGGACTGTCGCTCGACCCAACTGCGTTACCTTCGGCGAGATTGGGAGATCCGCTACCCGATTTCAGTTTGCCGGCTTTGCACACGGACGCATTGCTGACCGCCGATAGTCTCAAGGGTGAGGTCAGCCTGCTCAATGTGTGGGCCACCTGGTGTTATTCCTGCCGGGTAGAGCACCCATTCCTGCTATCGCTGGCGGAGCAAGGAGTGCCGATTTACGGGCTGAACTACAAGGATGAAGCCGCCAAGGCACAGGAATGGCTGGCGCAGTTGGGAGATCCCTACACCCGAACCATCGTCGATGCGGATGGCACCCTTGGCCTCGATCTTGGCGTTTATGGTGCCCCGGAAACCTATGTGGTGGATGCTGAGGGCGTGGTGCGTTATCGCCATGTTGGGGTGGTCGACGAAGCCGTTTGGCAAAATTCGTTGGCGCCGTTTTTTGCAACCGGCTCCGAGGACACCCCGTGAGGGCGCTACTGGCTATTCTTTGTTTGTGGGTGGCGCCGGCGTTGGCGGTCATCGAAACCTACGAGTTTTCCGATCCTTCACTCGAGGCCCGCTACCACCGCCTCAGCCAGGAGCTGCGGTGCCCAAAATGCCAGAATCAGAACATTGCGGATTCCAATGCGCCGATTTCCAGAGATCTACGTGCGTTGCTTCACCGTCAGTTGGAAGAGGGTGCAAGTGACGAACAAATCCTGGCTTTCATGGTGGATCGCTACGGCGAGTTTGTCCGCTATCGGCCTGCCGTCGACCGCCGAACCGCAGTGCTGTGGTACGCCCCGGTATTGCTCATTGTCTTGGGTGCGGCGGGGCTTTTGATGCACTTGCGTCGTCGTAAGGTGGCGGTGGATCAACCCCTGACTCCCGCGGAGCGGGCCGCACTGGCCAGACAAATGGACGAAACTGATTGATGTCTGTGAATTTCTGGTTGCTCTGCGGTGCAATGCTCATCGTCGCCGCTGCCTTTGTTATTGTGTTGCCCAAGGTTTGGCGCCGCTCAGAGAAAGGGGAATCCACCGCTGACTGGGTGCGATTGCGTCGCAGGGAACTTGCGGGAGCCGAAGGCCAGTTGCTCGACGAAGTCGATTTGCGGGCGCTGGAGGATTTAGGCGGGGGCGAGCTGCACGAGCCGATGGAGCGTCGTAGTGACCTGCCACTGTGGTGGTTACCCCTGGCGTTACTCGCAGCCAGCTATTGGCTCTATGGCTATCTGGGTAATCTTGAAGATGTCCTGATCAATGACGACCTGGTCACTCTGGAGCCTGAATCCCCAGAGGCCGTCGAGGCAGTCATTGCGCGCATCGAGGCTCGGGTTCAGGACCGCCCTGAAAATCTCGATTACCTATCACTATTGGGCGAGTATCACGCGGCCCGTGGCGACCACGCGAGCGCCTTGCCGGTTTACGAAGCGATGTTGGCGTTATTGCCAGAAAATCCAGAAGTGTTGGGTCGCGCCTCCCAGGCTGAATTTCTTGCGAACGAGCGACAACTGTCTGATACCGCTCGGCGTAGGGCGGAGGCCGCGTTGGCGGTCGACCCTCAGCAGCGGGCTGCATTGGGTACTTTGGGCATGGCCGCTTTTGAGGCGCAGGACTACGCTGCGGCGGTCTCGTATTGGGAGCGAATGCTGGTCCAGGAGCCCCCGGGCACCCCCGCCTACAACATGATGGCCGGGGTGATTGCGCAGGCGCGCCAGCGGGGCGGTCTTGCGGCCACTGAAGCGGACGCATTGCCGACCGAGGCGGCGGCGCAAACCATAGGCATCACCGTCACGGTCTCCTTGCCAGAGGGTGCCCAGGTCGATCCCTCTGCCGCGGTATTCGTGCTCGCCCGCCCGAGTGGTGCCCAGTCACGCATGCCCACTGCCGTGGTCCGGCGCGCAGCCACTGAGTGGCCGCTCACCGTGAGACTCACCGATGCCGAGGCCATGGCTGGACAAAAATTGTCCACGCTGGAGTCGGTTGAGGTGGAGGTCCAGATATCGCCAACTGGCCAGCCGGGCCTCGCGAATGCCAGTTGGACTGCGACCGCAAACAACGTGGTACCCTCCCGTGATGCGACGGTGAGCCTCAGTCTTTCGCCTGCCCCTTGAACGTCTACTGCTGTTAAACGGCCTCAGGGCACTCGCAATGAAGAGAAGAATTCGCTGGACGGCACCCATGATGGTGTCTTTGTCCATTGGCGGCATACCGAAGGTGTGGTCGCCGCTGTAACAGGAATGTCATGCGTCTCAAGTCAATAAAACTGGCGGGCTTCAAGTCTTTTGTAGACCCGACCAATGTGCAATTCCCGAGCAACATGTCAGCTGTGGTCGGGCCCAACGGGTGTGGAAAGTCCAACATCATCGACGCGGTGCGCTGGGTCATGGGCGAAAGCTCAGCCAAAACGCTGCGCGGTGAATCCATGACCGATGTCATCTTTAACGGTACGACCAATCGGCAGCCCGTGGGTCAGGCATCTATTGAATTGTTGTTCGATAATTCAGAGGGCAAGAGCGGCGGCGAGTACGCGGCTTACGCCGAAATTTCCGTGCGTCGGCAGGTGTCCAGAGACGGCCAGTCCGAGTACTACCTGAATGGCAGTCGCTGCCGGCGCCGGGATATCACCGACTTGTTCCTCGGCACCGGTCTCGGACCGCGCAGCTACGCGATCATTGAACAGGGCATGATTTCCCGGTTGATCGAATCCCGACCTGAGGATCTGCGGGTTTTTATTGAAGAAGCTGCCGGAATTTCGAAATACAAAGAACGTCGTCGAGAAACCGAAAACCGCATGCGCAGGACGACGGAAAACCTCGAGCGCCTCACCGACCTGCGTGAAGAACTGGAACGTCAGCTGGCACATTTACAGCGACAGGCACAGGCCGCCGAGCGCTATGCTGAATACAAGGCGGAAGAGCGTACGCTTAAGGCGCAGTTGCTGACCTTGCAATGGCAGGGATTTCGGGGCGATTTGGAACGGCATCGCAGCGACATTGGTGAGCGTGAGGTCCGGCATGCGGCGTTATCAGCCGAGCACGAGTCCGTCATGACCAGTATCGAGTCCTGGCGCGGGCGGCACACCGAGGCCACTGATGCCTTCAACGAAGTCCAGGCTAACTATTACACCGTGGGTGGCGAAGTCACTCGCGTTGAACAGGCCCTGAATTTCGCTCGTGAAAGTCGCGAACGAGTGAACACTGAACTCACCCAGACCCGAGCCGCATTGGCAGAGACCCGTGCGCATCTCAATACCGACCGGGAGCGGCTGAAGCAGTGGGAGTCAGAACTCGCCGAGCAGTCGCCGGCGCTTGAACGTGCAAAAGCGGCCGCGACCGAAAGCAGCGAACAGCTGTCGGCGGCCGAACAAGCCATGAATAGTTGGCAGTCGAGCTGGGATGAGTTCAACCAGAGAGCAGCCGGGCCGACCCGAACTTCTGAGGTGCAACAGAGCCGTATCCTCTACCTGGAGCAGGTGCTGAGTCGTTTGCAAGAGCGCCTGAGCCGTCTGGAAAGCGAGCGATCGTCCTTGGTTGAAGACGAGGGGCTCGCAGAGTTGGAAGCCCTGGAAACAGCGATTCAAGAAGCGGGCGACGCCGTCAAGGCCAACGAGCAGATGGTCGCTGAGGCGAGACAGCATATTACCGAGCGTCGTCAGCAAATAGATGCGCTTCGCAAGGCCCAGGATGAACAGCGCTCCCGGCTGCAGCAGGTACGCGGCCAGGAGTCGTCTCTTGAGGCACTGCAGGAGGCTGCGCGGAACGCGGCAGGTGATGCCGAGCAAAAGGCCTGGTTTAATCGCTCGGGTGTTAGCAGCCAGGGTTCAGTGTTCGAAGCCTTGAGCGTTGCCGACGGCTGGGAAACTGCGGTTGAGCAGGTGCTGGCTGCTGGCCTGACAGGTACGCGTACCAATGATTTCAAGCAGGGCGTCGCAGCCTTTGGCGACAAGGCACCCGAAGGAGTGTTCCTGGTCGATGCGGATGCGCCTGCGGCCGGTGCGACGGCGGGTACTCTCGCCGAGGTCGCCAGCGGTGCCGGTGCGATGCAGTCACTGCTGGCCCAGGTGGTCACCGCTGAAAGCCTCGCTGAAGCACTCGAGCGACAGCCGCAGTTGACTGTTGGGCAGTCCATCATTTGTCGGGACGGCACGTGGCTTGGCGCCGGGTGGGCAAGGACCCGAGCCAGTGCCGACACCACTGCGGGTGTGATTGAACGCGAGGCCCAGCTGGCGCGCGTGCGTGAACAGATTGAAACCCTGGTAACACAGGGTGAGGCCACCGACGCCGAGTTGGTGGAACTTCGCCAGTCTCTGGTCAGTGCCGAGCAATCGCTCAGTGAGGCGCAGGCCCAGTTGCAGACGGCGAGCAAGGCGCAAACCGAGCTGCAAGCGGACCGTAAGACCCGATTGGCTGCTGCAGAGACCCAGCGTCAGCAACGTCAGCGTCTCGACAACGATATCACTGAGGCGCGGGGGCAGTTCGACAGCGAGCAGGCAGCGCTTGCCACTGCACGCAGTGAGCTTGCGACAGCGCTTGATCAAATGGCGCTGGATGGGGAGGAGCGGGACCGATTGAGCGGCACTCGTGACGCGCTGCGTGAAGCTGTCAACACGGCGCGAACGGCCTCTCGCGATGCGCGTGACGCCAGCCACCGCTGCGATATGAATGTGCAGAATCTGCGCACCCAAATCAGCACCGTGGGTGACACTATCAGCCGTCTCGAGAAACAGCTGGCATCACTATTGGAGCAGGAGCAGCGACTCACCGAGCAGCTACCCGCGGATGCGGATCCCGATGCGGCCTTGCGTTCGGAGTTGGAACAGTTGCTTGCCAATCGGGTGGCGGCAGAGCAACAACTGACCGAAGCCCGTCAGGCAGTCAGTCAAGCAGAACATTCCCTGCGCGAAGCGGAAAAGCAGCGGGTATCGCTTGAGCACCAGATTCAGGCGCTGCACAGCGAGATCGAATCTCGCCGGTTGCAGGTTGCCGAGAGCAATGTTCGGATTGAAAACCTCGAGCGTCAGTTAATGGAACTCGAGGCGCTGCCCGCAGAGGTTGCCGAAACCCTGGAAGAGGGTGCCAACGAGGCCGAGTGGCAGGTCAAGGTGGAACGTATTGCAGCGCGCATTCAGCGACTTGGTCCGATCAACCTCGCGGCGATTGAAGAATGCGCACGTGCTGGGGAACGAAAGCAGTATCTCGATGCCCAAAATGATGACCTGGTCAGTGCGCTGGAAATGCTGGAAAACGCGATCCGAAAGATCGACAAGGAAACCCGTTCTCGTTTTCGGGATACCTTCGACCAAATTAACTCGGGTTTTGCCGAGTTGTTCCCGCGGGTGTTCGGTGGCGGTACAGCGTCACTGGAGATGACAGGCGAAGATTTGCTGGACACCGGGGTTGCCATCATGGCGCGCCCACCCGGCAAGAAGAACAGCACCATCCACCTTTTGTCGGGTGGTGAGAAGGCGATGACCGCGATCGCATTGGTATTCTCGATCTTCCAGCTCAACCCGGCGCCGTTTTGTATGCTGGACGAGGTGGACGCGCCGCTGGATGACGCCAATGTCGGCCGCTATGCGCGCATGGTTAAAGAGATGTCTGAAAAGGTTCAGTTCATCTTCATTACGCACAACAAGATCACCATGGAAGTCGCGGACCAGCTGATGGGCGTGACCATGCACGAGCCCGGCGTATCGCGGCTTGTCACGGTGGATATTGAGGCTGCCGCGCAACTGGCAGCGAGCTGAGGAGAGGGTAGGATCAGGGCTATGGAGCAGTTGACCATCAGGGATTGGATGGTGATCGCCGGCGCGGCCATGATACTGGCGGTATTGGTTGACGCTGCTCGCCGGGTTTGGCGGGAACGCAGGGCGGAAGTGCGCCTGAATGCCAAAATTACTCGCGCTGATGATGAAGAGCGCACTGAAGATGCCTTCAATCTTTTGGCCGAGTTGCCCAACGGCGGGGCGAGAATCGTCGCTCGGGACGATCTGCAGCCAGTGGCAACACCCCTGAGCCCCGAAGAGTTGGAAGATCCAGCTATTGAGCCGCCCGACCTTGACGAGGGTGTGTCCGCACCTGCCTCAGAGCAGGCCGAGTCGGGCATCGAGCTGGACGCAGCAGTGGAGAAGGTCGAGACCACCCAGACTGCTGAGGTTGATACCTCGCCCGAGCTCTCGATGTCTGCGCCGCCGAGGGAGCAAGCCAACGCGACCCGTCGGCGAGGTCGCAGTAAGCGAGCCGAGCCGGAAAATACGGATCCAGACGCCCCAGAGACCCTAGACTGGCTCGAGGAGCTCGATAGCAGCGCTAGCAAACCCACAGCCCGTGAGGCGAAGCTGCCCCGTGAGGTGGACCCTCACGTGTTCGTGCTGAATGTGGTTTCCCGGTCGAATGACGGCTTTTGGGGGAGTGATGTTCTACAGATCCTGCTCGCCTGCGATTTGCGCTTTGGCGACATGGATTTTTTCCATCGCCATGAATCCGCTTCTGGGCGTGGACCTATCCAGTTCAGCGTTGCCAACATGATGAATCCAGGCGTTTTTGATATCGATGCCATGGATCAACTACACACGCGCGGCCTCATGTTCTTTGTCACGCTGCCAGGACCTGAGAACATGCTTCAGGCCTTTGACTACATGTATGAAACCGCGATGACGGTGGCAAAAAATCTCGATGGCGATGTACTCGACGAGACCCGCAGTGCGATCACTCGCCAGAGTCTCGAGCATATGCGTCAGCAGATCCGCGAGTTTGAACGCCGGTTGATGCTGGAGCAGGAGCGCTGAGCGGCGTGATGGATCCCGCCAGGGAGGTTGCAGCCCTCACTGCGCAGCTGCGCGAGTGGGGCAAGGCCTACTACCAGGAAGATGCGCCAACCGTGCCTGACGCCCATTACGATGCGGCGTTGTTGAGGTTGCGCGCCCTCGAAGCAGAGCACCCGGAGCTCCTGCTTCCCGACTCGCCCACCCAACGGGTGGGTGCTGCACCGATAGCCGCGTTTCAGCAAGTCGCACACCGCTTGCCCATGTTGTCCCTCGATAATGCTTTCTCTGCCGAGGATCTGGCGGACTTTGACCGACGCGTTTGCGAGCGACTGGGAGTTGCCAGCACCCGGTATTGCGCAGAACCCAAGCTCGATGGCATCGCCGTCAGCCTGGTGTACGAGCGTGGCGTGCTCACCCAGGGGGCGACTCGTGGAGATGGCACCACCGGCGAGGACATTACCCACAATGTGCGCACGGTGCCTTCGATCCCGCTGCAGTTGACCGGTGATAGCCACCCCGATTGGCTCGAGGTTCGGGGTGAGGTGTTTATGCCTCGGCTCGGTTTTGAAAAGCTCAATCGAGACGCCCGCGAACGCGGCGAGAAAGTCTTTGTGAATCCCCGCAATGCGGCCGCCGGCAGTCTCCGGCAGCTCGATCCTCGGTTGACCGCGCAGCGCCCGCTGGCCTTCACGGTGTACTCCACCGGTTTCGTAGAGGGTGGGGACCTGCCTGACACCCACAGCGCCACCATCGCTCTGTTGGGACGCTGGGGATTGCCCACGTCCAGCTATGCGGCGATCGTCTCCGGCGCCGCAGCGTGTGAGGAATACTACGAGCGCCTCGCGGCAGAGCGGGATGACCTACCGTTCGACATTGATGGCATTGTCTACAAGGTAGACGACCTGACCCAGCAGGCGTCACTCGGTTTCGTTGCTCGTGCGCCGCGTTGGGCGATCGCGCGCAAGTTTCCCGCTCAAGAGCAGACAACCGTTTTGCACGACGTTGAATTTCAAGTGGGACGCACTGGGGCCATTACACCAGTGGCGCGACTTGAGCCCGTGTTTGTGGGTGGTGTGACAGTCAGTAATGCAACCTTGCATAACGCCGATGAAATCGAACGCCTTGATGTGCGCATCGGCGACACGGTCATTGTGCGAAGAGCCGGCGATGTCATTCCCCAGGTTGTAGGTGTGGTGGCTGACCGGCGTCCTGATGCCGCGTCATCTGTGGTGTTTCCGCAACAGTGCCCAGTCTGCGGCTCCGACGTGGAGCGACTTGAGGGGGAGGCCGTGCAGCGCTGTGTGGGTGGTCTAACCTGTCCGGCCCAGCAGCGCGCAGGGCTGCGGCATTTTGTGTCGCGCAAGGCACTCGATGTAGAAGGGCTTGGCGAGAAGCTGATCGAACAGTTGGTGGATCGCGCCATGCTCAAGGATCTCGCCAGCGTCTTCGAGTTGTCTCGGGACGAGTGGTTGTCACTTGAACGTATGGGCGGTAAGTCTGTCGATAATCTCATCAAGGCTTTGGATGCAAGTCGCAGCACCACGCTGGCCAGATTCATTTATGCATTGGGCATTCGAGAAGTCGGAGAAGCCACCGCGCGGCAATTGGCGCTGCATTTTGGTGAGTTGGAATCCCTCATGGCCGCCGACAGCGAAGCGTTGGAATCGGTTGATGACGTTGGGCCCATCGTCGCTGCACACATCCGGCATTTCTTTGCTGAGCCGCGTAATCGCAGCACGATCGAGCGCCTGTTGGCGCTGGGGATTCACTGGCCCGCACCTGAAGCAACAGGCAAGGGGCCGCTGGATGGCCAGACCTGGGTAGTCACAGGCAAGTTGGCGTCGATGGGGCGTGACGAGGCCGAAGCGCTGCTGCGCGAGCTCGGCGCCAAGACCGCGGGCAGTGTGAGCAAAAAAACCACGGCGTTACTGGCAGGGCCAGGGGCCGGCAGCAAACTCAAGAAAGCTCAGACCCTCGCCATAGAAATCCTTGATGAGCCGACGTTCCTGGAGCGCATAGAGACATGGCGTTGAGAATCGCCATCCTCATGGCATTGGCGCTACTCGCCGGGTGTGTGACTTCGCCGCCCAGTGACGTCGACAACATTTGCACGATTTTTGAAGAAAAGGATGACTGGTACGACGATGCCAAGCAGAGTCGGGACCGCTGGGGTGTACCGGTGACGGTCATGATGGCAATCATGCATCAGGAGTCCCGTTTTGTGGCCACCGCGAAACCCCCTCGCCGCAAAATCTGGGGGTTTATTCCCGGTCCTCGACCTTCAGATGCCTATGGTTACTCGCAGGCCAAGGAGAGCACCTGGGATTGGTACCAAAAAAGTGCGGGTAACTACGGGGCCGATCGCGACGACTTCGGCGACGCAGTCGACTTTGTCGGTTGGTACTGCCAGACCAGCCTCAAACAGAATGGCATTCCCACCAACGACGCCTTCCGACAGTACCTGGCCTACCACGAGGGACACGGTGGCTATCGCAACAAGTCGTACCGCAGCAAAGCCTGGCTCGTCGACGTGGCGCGCAAGGTCGATAGTCGAGCAAAGCGATACAACCAGCAACTGAGCGGCTGTCGCGAGTCACTCGAGTCACGAAGCTGGTGGGATTGGTGGTAAATCTGCGACTGTCACCCATTTGTCATATTTTCATCATCTAATTGCGGCGCCCCCTGATGACTGAGTGAGTCAGCCCATGCCAGACAACAAAGTCCTAATCGTCGACGACGAGTTTGCTATCCGCGATATGTTGCGAATGGCGCTGGAAATCGCCGATTTCGAATGCATCGAGGCCGAAAACATCCAGGACGCTCACCGCCTGGTTGTTGATGAGCGCCCAAACATCGTCCTGCTGGACTGGATGTTGCCGGGCGGCAGCGGTCTTGAACTGCTTAGGCGCCTCAAGCGCAGTGACACTACCGCTGAACTGCCGGTGATCATGCTGACCGCCAAGACTGCTGAAGACAACGTCATTCAGGGCCTGGACGTCGGGGCAGATGACTACATCACCAAGCCCTTCGCACCGCGCGAGCTGATCGCGCGAATCAAGGCCCTGCTACGTCGGGTTGGCGGAGGTGAAAACAAGGATCGTCTGCAGGTCAAAGAACTGGTGCTCGATGCTGAAAGCCGCCGCATCTTTCTTGGTGACAGGCCCGTCGACATGGGGCCCACCGAATTCAATCTACTGCAGTTCTTCATGTCGCACCCTGAACGCGCCTATACCCGAAACCAGTTGCTGGACCATGTCTGGGGTGCCAACGTTTACGTCGAGGAACGCACGGTCGATGTGCACATCCGTCGGTTGCGGAAAGCACTGCAGAGCGGCGATACCGACTATAGCGATCTGATCCAAACAGTGCGCGGCACGGGTTACCGTTTCTCGGCCCGCGGTCTCGAGGGCATGTGAAGCGCCGCCTCGAATTTTTCAGGGAGTTGCGAAGGGTCGTTCTTGTCGTCCTGATCGGAGGCGTGGTTGGCTTTTCGTTTCAGCAAACGGGCACAGGGCTCACGGTTGCGCTCGTGCTGATACTGTTGGTTTGGGCAGTTCAGTTGTATCGGGTGCAGCGCTGGCTCGAAAGCCCTGAGAGCGAGCCGCCTCAAGGCTACGGTATCTGGGGCTTGCTGTTTGACAATATCTATCTGTTGCAGCGTCGAAATCGTGAAGCCCAGGGCAGGCTGGAGTCGGCGCTCGAGTACCTTCAGGACTCCCTCGCCTCCATGCGTGATGCCTGGATGGTGATCGACCCGCGTGGCGGCATTGCCTGGGCAAACGAGTCCGCCGAGCACTTGCTCGGCGTGCGATTTCCGGAAGACCGGGGCAGACCACTGCTGAACCTATTGCGACTACCCGCTTTTTCCAACTACTTCATGACGGGGGATTTCGCTGACCCCCTACGGCTTCTGCCTACTCAGGATGGTGATCGCTGCCTGCAATTCGAGGTGTCGAGTTTTGGGGAAGGTGACCGACTGGTCTTCGTTCGCGATATTACCGAGCAGTACCGACTTGAGACCATGCGGCGTGACTTTGTGGGTAACGTGTCGCATGAATTGCGCACCCCATTGACGGTCATCAAGGGCTACATCGATACACTCATCGACTTACCCCGCTATGAAACCGATACGGTTCGGCGACCCATGGGGCAGATGCGTGACCAGGTTGCCCGAATGGAGAATCTGCTTCGGGATTTGCTGTGGTTGTCTCGAATCGAGAGTGTCGAGAGTCTGCGTAAAACCGAGCTGGTCGACTTTCCCCGACTATTGCGCGAAATTGTCAGTGAACTGCGGACCGGCTATCCCGATCGCGAAATCACACTCAACATCGGTACCGACGAGGGTATTTCTGGTGACGACCGAGAGTTACAGAGTGCCGTCAGCAACCTCGTGATCAATGCGCTGAAATACAGCGAGGATGGCACTGAGGTTACTGTCGACTGGCAGGTGACTGAGCAAGGTCTACGACTGTCGGTACGCGACCGGGGAATCGGCATCGAAGCTTCACACATTCCCCGGCTGACCGAACGCTTCTATCGTGTGGACAGCAGTCGCAGCCAACGTACTGGAGGAACCGGACTCGGTCTGGCGATCGTCAAACACGTTGCGCTGTCTCACCAGGCTGATCTCGATATTGTCAGTGAGGCGGGGCAGGGGAGTTGTTTTTCGCTGACGTTTGCGCGGACGCCGCTGCATGATTGAAGCGTTTGGCCGCAGGCTGCTGCTGTTGGTGTTGCTGTGGCCCGGTGTATCACTAGGCACCGAAGAAGCACTCGAAGGAAAGCTCGTCATCGTTGGCTCGGATACGCTCGCCGAGTTGATGACCTTGTGGTCAGCGGGCTTCACTGCATTGCATCCACAGGTATCGGTTGAATTGCAAGCCGGTGGATCAGCCTCGGCACCGATCGCACTGACGCGGGGCACGGCCAATCTGGGCTCGATGAGTCGCCCAATGAGCGCCGAGGAGCGTGACCGTTTCGTTGCCGAGCGCGGATCGGTCCCCATTGAGGTTCCGCTGGCAATCGACACAATTGCCATGATCGTGCATCAAGATAACCCATTGTCTGTACTGAGCCTGGATATGATCGCTGAGGTCTTCGGGCACAATGCTTGCGGAAGCGGTCAGACCGCGAGGCACTGGGGGGATCTCGGCGTCACCGCACCCTGGAGCAGCCTGCGTATCGAGCCCTTTGGGCGGACTCTGGCCAGTGGCACCTATGATCTATTTCGCAACATCGCGCTTTGCGGTGGGGACCCCAGTGCCCGAGTTGGTGAATCGCCGGGCAATGCGTCGATGCTGGAAACAGTCGCAAATACCCCAGGTGCGATCGGGTATGTTGGCATTGGCTTTGTGGATGAGAGAGTGAGAGTGCCGGCGCTGGATACCGGTGATGGACTGCCCATTCCGCTGAGCCAGATGGCGACCGATCCCCGCTACCCTTTTAACCGAACGCTCTATTTGTACTTGGGATTGGATGACGAGCAACGACTACCCAGTCTGGAGTGCGAATTCATTCGTTACATTCGATCGGAGCAGGGCGCCCGTCTGATGCGTCGGGTCGGATTTATTTCCCCGCGACAGAACAACAACACCGCACTTAAAGCGGCAGGGTGCGCTCTGTGAGCGAAGTCACTCGGCATCGCCTCGATGCTGGATTCGCGCTATTGATCCGCGTCGCGAGCCTTTTGGTGTTGCTTGCCATCGTCGGCGTGGTCGCACAGATGGTCATGGTGGCCCGTCCACTATTCAGTGGTACGACCCTGCAACCAACCGACGTGCGGTTGAGAAGCCAGTCCACACAGCGACCCGTGTGGGTACCCGAAAACCTCGTGCTATGGCAGGCACAGGAAAGGGTTAATCGACGTATCTGGGTCGGTATCGATCAAGGAGGGACCCTTCGAGGTGCTCGGGGCTTTCGTGTTGCGGGCAGTGATGATGCTCGCCAGGATGCGTGGTCGGAGCGTCCGCTAATCCTTAGCAAGATTTCGGTCCCTGTCTCTCATTTTCTGTTTGATCCGAGTTGGCGCTGGCTGTTGGCCGTGGGCGAAGCCGGCGGCGGCAGCCTCTTGTCGATCGAAGATCCCGAACGGGCCCCGAGCTGGATCAATCTCGGTGATATCGACGATCTGGAGCCAATGCCAGGTGGGCGTAGTTTTCTCACCTGGGAGGGTAGCGTTTTGACCCAGTGGCAATGGCTGCCCGGCAGTGTAGGGCAAGCTCCCAGCGTCGAGCCGCTGCGACGCAGGACGTTTACCCGCCCCATTCTCGAGGTGGCGGCCGCCCCCGGGCAGCGGGTGGCAGTCAGTACCACCGCGCCGGCCTTACATATCTGGCACAGTACCTCAGATCGCGTTTTGACCAGCATAGAGGTCGACCAAGCTATCGATTTCCTGGCTTGGTCAGGCAACGTAGGTATCGAGATCGGGCTAGGCGACACTGTGCGCTATTTCGATATAGACCCCAGTGCAGGTGCGGCGGCTTTATCGACCTTGATGCAACCGGTCAGTTACGAAGGTTACGCAGAGCCCGGGCACCGGTGGTTGCCTGTCATTTCCCAGGACGCCGAACCCAAGTTCGGCCTGTTGCCGCTGATCTGGGGCACCCTGAAGGCGGCCGTCATCGCTGCGCTGGTCGCCATTCCCCTGGGGGTGGGCGCCGCCATTTTTGTGGGCTTTTTTATGTCACCACGGCTACGGGATCGAGCCAAGCCCATGCTGGAATTGCTGGGCGCCTTTCCGTCGGTTGTGCTGGGCGCTCTCGCTGCGCTGATTGTGGCACCACGTTTCCTCGATTGGTTACCCGGTGTGGTGGGCGCCGTGCTCGCCGTCCCAGCGGGCATCTTGCTGGCCAGTGTTGTTTGGCGGGTCAGTTCAGCGACGAGCGCGGGCCGACGAAGCATTGAGTGGTTGCCAATACTACTGATGCCCATGGTTTTGCTCTTCGCGGCGCTGGGTTTTCTGGCGGGTGATAGCCTTGATGGGCAGTTACCGGGGGGGTCCATGATCGCCTGGTTGGAGCTGGAATTCGGTATTGGCGCGGTGCACCGCAACGCGCTGTTGGTCGGCCTGGCGATGGGTATCGCGGTGGTGCCCATGGTTTTTTCGCTGGCCGAGGACGCGATTCATGCGGTCCCGCCTACGCTGGCCGCGGGGTCATTGGCATTGGGTTCTACGCATTGGCAGAGCTATCGCGATGTGGCGTTGCCTGTGGCGGCCCCAGGTATTATCGCTGCCAGTATGATTGGTTTTGGTCGTGCGGTCGGCGAGACCATGATTGTGTTGCTGGTGGCATCGAATACACCGCTCATGGAGGTCAACCTGCTTGAGGGCCTGCGCACGGTCAGTGCCACGTTGGCACTCGAATTGACCGAGGCACCCTTCGAGTCGGTGCATTATCGAGTGCTGTTTGCTGCAGGCCTCGCGCTGTTTACGCTTACGTTTGCGCTCAATTCACTCGCAGAGATCGTTCGTTTACGTGCGGGTCGGCGTTATATGGAGCCAATGTGATGAACGCGCCCGCTCGATGGCAGCGTGTTCGCAGCGCTGCCATGATATGGCTGACCGCGACCAGTGTTTCGGTGCTGGCTCTGATCACGGCCTGCCTACTCGGTGGTTTGGTGCTCGGTGCCGTCTTCTGGCTCAGCGGTGACGGCATTGGCATTGCAAAGGTCGGCGTCAGCATCGGTGAAAACCTGATGTCTTTCCTGCTCGCTCGCCCGGAGGAGGGGGTTGGCTACACAGGCGTGCTGCCTGCGATCGTCGGGACCTCAATACTCGTGATTCTGATGACGGCCGTGGTTGGCCCCTTTGGCATTGCCGCCGCGATTTATCTCAGCGAATACGCCCGGCGCAGTTGGTATACCGAGCTCGTTCGGGTCGCAGTGCAGAACCTCGCGGGGGTACCGGCCATCATCTATGGTGTCTTCGGGCTCGGCTTTTTTGTGTACGGTATTGGCGGCTCGCTCGATGCTTTTTGGTTTCAACAGTCATTGCCACAACCGACTTTGGGTACACCGGGTCTGCTTTGGGCCGCGCTGACACTGGCGTTGCTGAATCTGCCTGTAGTGATTGTGTCGGCCCTTGAGGGTTTGTCGCGCTTACCCAATAGCCTTCGGGAAGGCAGCTACGCGCTGGGCGCGACACGAGCGGAGACGATACTGCGAATTTTGTTGCCGGCGGCGGCACCCAGTATGATGACAGGATTGATTTTTGCGATTGCGCGGGCGGCTGGTGAAGTGGCGCCGCTCATGCTGGTCGGTGCAGTCAAGTACGCGCCGTCCCTACCGGTATCGCTGTCAGCGCCGTTTATCCACCTCGAACAGAAATTCATGCACTTGGGTTTCCATGTGTATGACGCCACCTTGCACGCGTCGATACCCGAAGGGCGAATCGGGCTGGTGTGCACGACGGCGCTGCTGTTGGTCACGGTCATCGTGGCACTCAACATCATTGCCATCAGCCTGCGGCAGGCGCTGCACCGGCGTTACCAGGAAGAGCGAGGCTTTTAGTGCATGAATGACAATGAAGCCCTGATGCCGGCAGTAGCAGGCGATCGGAGAGGGCAGCGTCAACCGCCAGAACTGGTCGTTGAGGGCCTGTCGCTTGGCTACCCGGACCAGCCGGAGGCGCTAAACGACATCGACATGACGATTCCGGCCGGTCAGGTTACCGCGGTCATTGGTCCCAGTGGATGCGGCAAGTCGACGCTCTTGCGCTGTTTTAATCGGATGAACGACCTGATTGATGGCTGCCAGTATCAGGGCCATATCTGGATGGGTGAGCTCGATGTATTGGCGCGGAATACCGATGTCACTCGGCTTCGGCGGCGCGTCGGTATGGTCTTTCAACGCCCTAATCCCTTTCCGAAGAGCATTTATGACAATGTGGCCTATGGGCCGCGTATCGCGGGTTTACGCGGCAAACGGGATCTGGACGAGGTGGTCGAGGGATCGCTGCGCTCAGCAGCGCTCTGGGACGAGGTGAAGGACCGTTTATTCGATGGTGCGACGTCCTTGTCGCTGGGACAGCAGCAGCGATTGGTGATTGCCCGGGCCATCGCTGTTGAGCCCGAGGTGCTTCTACTTGACGAGCCGGCCTCATCACTAGACCCGATTTCAACCTTGCGCATCGAAGAACTGATCTACGAACTGAAACATATCTATACGATTGTGATCGTGACGCACAATATGCAGCAGGCTGCTCGGGTCTCCGACCTGACCGCGTTCATGAATGAAGGGCGGTTGGTAGAATTTGATACAACTGACCAGATATTCACCAATCCAGGAAAACGGGAAACCGAGGATTACATCACCGGGCGTTACGGATAAGCCCTGAGATGTGTGGAAGTAGGGATAGGTACTGACGTGCCAGGACAGCATATTTCGGCCCAGTTCACCGCGGAACTTGAGGCCATCAAGAACGATCTGCTCGAGATGGGCGGTAACGTCGAGCAACAGATCGATCTTGCCGCCGAAGCGCTGCTTTTGTCGGATAGCGGAATCGCTGAGGAAGCGATTGCTCTCGACAAGGAAATCAACCGGCGCGAGGTTGAACTCGACGAGCAGTGTGTTCGCATTCTCGCGCGGCGACAGCCGGCAGCTTCCGATCTGCGGCTGATCATCACGATTGTCAAAATCACCACCGATCTTGAGCGCATTGGCGACGAGGCCTCCAAGGTGGCTCGGCAGGCAGTGCGCTTGGCGTCTGCGGGCCTCGTCAACCCGGTCGAGGCCGAAACCCGCCGCATCGCCGGACACGTCATCCAAATGCTGCGCCAGGCCCTGGACGGCTTTGCTCGTCTCGAGGTGTCGGCAGCGGCCAGGGTCATTCTCGGTGATGATGACATCGATGAGGACTACCATCTGGCCATGGGCAAGTTACAAGCCGAAATGAGTGCGTCCAGCGATGCGATCTCGCATTACATGAACCTCGTTTGGGCGCTGCGCAGTCTTGAACGCATTGGTGATCACGCGAGCAATGTCGCCGAGCAAGTCGTCTACCTTGCCCATGGTGTCGATGTGCGGCACCAGGGGCATGACGGGATTCGCGACCTGCTCAACTGATGCGTTGCGGGGAGCAGGTCGAGAGGGCTAACATCCGGCGCCCACTGATCGGAATCCCATCCACATGAGCCGTTTCTGGAACCGTCGAGCTGCTGCGCTGACGCCCTACATACCTGGAGAACAGCCCCGGGTTGAAGGGCTGGTTAAGCTGAATACCAATGAGCACCCGCTGCCGCCATCGCCCAAAGCCTTGTCAGCGCTCGATCGTATTTCAGGCGATGCCCTGCGTCGCTATCCCGACCCTCACTCAAGCACGCTCCGTGCCGCGGTCGCCGCCGCGGAAGGCGTTGCCCCCGATCGGGTGTTTGTCGGGAACGGCTCCGATGAAGTATTGGCGCTGGTGTTCATGGCACTGCTGGAAGCGCAGACGCCGCTCACTATCCCCGCCATTACCTACAGCTTCTACCCGGTTTGGGCGCAGCTCTGTGACATCACGCTCAACAAGTTGCCTTTGCGCGAAGACTTTTCTATCGATCTCGATGCGCTTAAAAAGGCCCCTGGTCCTGTTTTGATCGCGAATCCCAATGCGCCCACTGGCCTGGCTCTGAGTGAAACCGAAGTCGCGGCGCTGGCGGCGAGTCAACCCGACCGCTTGGTGGTTGTTGATGAAGCGTATTTCGGTTTCGGCGCTGACTCTGCGGTGCCGCTGACTCGTCAGTTCGACAATCTATTGGTGACGCGAACGTTGTCCAAGTCTCACGCCCTCGCGGGGCTTCGGGTCGGCTTCGCCATTGGGCAGCCGGCGTTGATCGAAGGCCTCATTCGCGTCAAGGATTCGTTCAACTCCTATCCGGTTGATCTGATCGCGCAACAGGTGGCGACTGCCGCGATACAGGATAGTGCCTGGTTCCATGATGCGAGCGCGCAGGTGGTGAACTGGCGAGAGGCGCTACGAGATTCCCTGCTCGCGCTGGGGTTTGAGTGCTTGGAATCGCGTGCCAACTTCCTTTTCGTGCAGCACCAGAAGCTGGATGGCGAAACCATTTTTGGGGCGCTGCGTGAACGCAAAGTCCTGGTTCGGCGGTGGTCCAAGCCCAACATAGAGAATTGGCTTCGGATTACAGTGGGAAATGGAGAGGAAAATGCAGCGCTGGTGGCAGCGCTGCAGCAGATTATCAACGGGGATGAATCAGATCTTGCGTAGCACGACGCTGCCGATGCTGTAACCGGCACCGAAAGAACTGAGCACGCCCAGATCACCACTGAGCAGGTCATCGCGATATTTGTGGAATGCGATGATCGAACCTGCCGATGAAGTATTGGCATATTCGTCGAGAATGGTGGGAGACTCGTGTGGACTCGGGTCTCGACCCATCACTTTACGCGCGATCAACGAGTTCATGTTCTGGTTGGCTTGGTGCAACCACAGCCTGCTGAGTTCGTCGGTCGAGATATTGAGATCGGCGAGTTGCGCTGTGATCTGCTCTGCCACCGCTGGGCAGACTTCCTTGAAGACCTTTCGACCTTCTTGGACAAACAGCTTGTCGACGGCACCAATGCCGCTCTCATCAGCGCGATTCAGGAAACCAAAATTGTTGCGGATATTGTTGGAAAACAGGGTCTGCAGGCGACTATCGAGAATCTCATAGGCATTCTCGGTGCGGGCGCCAGACTGGGCTTCGACAACAACTGCAGTTGCCACGTCACCAAAGATAAAGTGCGAATCACGGTCCCTGAAATTCAGGTGCCCTGTGCAGATCTCCGGGTTGACCATCAGCACACGCTTGGCGCTGCCGGCGCGGATGGCATCACGTGCCTGTTGAATGCCGAAAGTCGCCGAGGAGCAGGCCACATTCATATCAAAGGCAAAACCAGTGGCGCCCAGCGCCGACTGGATTTCGACCGCCATCGCCGGGTAGGCCCGCTGCATGTTGGAGGCAGCGACAATGACCATATCGATCTCGTCGGCGGTCACGTCGGCGTTTTCCAAGGCCTGGCGAGCTGCTGCACAACCGATTTCACACATGACCGATTGCGATTCGTTGGGACGCTCGGGAATGTGCGGGGTCATGCGGGTGGGATCAAGAATCCCAACCTTATCCATGACATAGCGTGACTTGATGCCCGACGCTTTTTCGATGAACTCCGCCGAAGAGTACGTCTTTGCGGCGACGTCACCCGCGGCGATTGCTTCGGCGTTTTCCTCATTGAAGAGGTCCACGTAAGCATTGAAAGAGGCGACCAGTTCTTCATTGCTGATCGCCGCGTCGGGAGTGTAAAGCCCAGTTCCTGTGATCAGGACGCCGGTATTTGTCATTATCTTGTTTCCGAACCTGTCAACTTCAGCGCTGATCCACGGGCACAAAGTCACGCTGCTCGTAACCCGTGTACAACTGGCGCGGACGCCCAATGCGGTAAGGGTTCGAAATCATTTCGTTCCAGTGCGCAATCCAACCCACCGTGCGGCCAACCGCGAAGATCACGGTAAACATGGAAGTCGGGATGCCGATCGCCTTGAGAATGATGCCGGAGTAGAAGTCCACGTTGGGGTAGAGCTTCTTCTCGACGAAGTAGGGGTCTTGCAGGGCGATTTCTTCGAGGCGCTTGGCGATTTCCAGCATTTCGTCTTCGATGCCAAGTTCGGCCAGCACTTCGTCGGCAGCTTCTTTCATCACTTTGGCGCGTGGGTCGAAGTTTTTGTACACACGATGACCGAAGCCCATCAGGCGGAAAGGATCGTTCTTGTCCTTGGCCTTGGCGACATACTCGTCGATACGATCAACACTGCCGATTTCCTCAAGCATCTTGACCACGGCCTCGTTGGCCCCGCCATGCGAGGGGCCCCACAGCGCTGCAATACCGGCGGCGATACATGCGAACGGGTTCGCCTGTGATGAACCGGCGAGTCGTACCGTCGATGTGGAAGCATTCTGCTCGTGATCCGCGTGCAGGAGGAAAATACGATCCATGGCGCGGGCCAGAGTGGGTGAAATATTGCTGGGTTCACAAGGATTTCCGAACATCATGTGCAGGAAGTTCGCAGCGTAATCCAGCGAGTTGTCCGGATACATGAACGGCTGACCGATCGAGAACTTGTAGCTCATCGCAGCGATAGTCGGCATCTTGGCGATCAGCCGGAAAGCGGCCACATCACGATGCTGCGGATCGGAGATGTCCGTCGAGTCGTGGTAGAACGCAGACAGCGCACCGACCACGCCACACATGATAGCCATTGGGTGAGCATCACGTCGGAAGCCATTGAAAAATGTACGAATTTGCTCATGCACCATGGTGTGCTGAGTCACCGTATTGACGAATCGCTCCTTCTCTTCTTTCGACGGCAACTCGCCATTGAGCAGCAGGTAACAGGTCTCGAGGTAGTCAGAGTGTTCCGCCAATTGATCGATGGGATAACCACGGTGTAGCAGAACGCCCTTGGCGCCATCGATGAAAGTGATCTTTGACTCGCAGGAAGCAGTTGAGACAAAGCCTGGATCGTAAGTGAAGTAACCGTGGCCGGTGAGGGCGCCGATGTCGACAACGTCGGGGCCCAGAGTGCCGCCCAGTACGGGCAGGTCCATCTGGTCGGTCGTGCCGTCACCCTGGTCAATGATCAGACTGGCTTTCTTGTTGCTCATGGGAAAAATCCTGGTGTCCTATGATTTGCGGACGCAAAACTAGCGGCCGCGCCCGTTCGTGTCAATTTTTCACAAACCCACAAAGCTGAACAGGCTATGGGGGTTATACGTTGGTCAAATTGTAATCCCATAGAAGTGACATATATACTCCGCGCCGACTGATTTGCGGCTCATTAGAGGCCGCGCAAAAGCGGGGTAACGACACTTGAAACCTATTGCCAGCAAGGATGGTCGTCCGGTCAATCTGGACATCGGCACCATGAAACTGCCCATTACTGCGTGGGCGTCCATCAGCCACCGAATCACCGGTGTGATCCTGTTTATCGCCAGCCCGCTTTTGGTCTGGGCGCTGGATCAGAGCCTGCAGTCACAGGCGAGCTTTGACCAACTGTTGGTGTTGCTGGCGTCGCCAGTCGCCAAAATCATTGTGTGGGGTGTGGCCGTGGCGCTGAGTTACCACACGCTGGCCGGGCTCAAGCATCTCATCGCGGATCTGGGCTACGGCGAGGAAATGGACCAAGGCGTGATGATGGCGCGCTTGGTCGTCGTGCTTGCAGTAGTGGCCGCAGTGGCCTGGGGAGTTGTCATATGGTGACCTCGGTAACGAGCTTCAGCCGGAACGGTCTTTCGGATTGGCTGATCCAGCGAGTCAGTTCGCTGATTCTTCTGGCTTACTTTGTTTTCATCGGCGTCCAGATGGCGGGTGATATTGACTATAGTTCTTGGAAGTCGCTCCACGACACCACCGGCATGCGCGTCTTCACGCTGCTGGCCGTGCTGTCGCTGGCAGCCCACGCCTGGATTGGCTTGTGGGCGGTGTACACCGACTACCTCACCGAGCGAATGCTCGGCCCGGTCGGCAACACGCTGCGAATTCTGGCGCAGTTGGGGACTGTGCTGGTGCTGATTGTATTTGTGCTGTGGGTGATTGGGATCCTGTGGCGCTAATGCCTCGGTGACGACTCGAGCAATAGACTGGAGAAACTGATGCGAACCATTTCTTTTGACGGCGTGATTGTCGGTGGCGGCGGCTCAGGCCTGCGTGCCGCGCTACAACTGGCGCAATCCGGCTACAAAACCGCGGTCATTTCCAAGGTGTTCCCGACGCGCTCGCACACCGTGTCTGCCCAGGGCGGCATTACCTGCGCGATCGCCAGCGACGATCCGAACGACGATTGGCGCTGGCATATGTACGACACCATCAAGGGCTCCGATTACATCGGTGACCAGGATGCGATCGAATACATGTGTTCCGTAGGCCCCGAGGCCATTTTTGAGCTGGAGCACATGGGGCTGCCGTTTTCACGCACCGAAGAGGGCCGCATTTATCAGCGTCCCTTTGGTGGTCAGTCCAAAAACTTTGGCGAAGGCGGGCAGGCGGCCCGTACTTGTGCCGCGGCCGACCGTACTGGACACGCGCTGTTGCACACGCTGTACCAAAACAACGTCAAGAACCAGACCGTTTTCTTTAACGAGTGGTTCGCAGTCGATCTGGTACAGAACCAGGACGGCGCCGTTGTTGGCGTGATTGCCATTTCCATCGAAACCGGCGAAACCGTATTCGTGAAGTCCAAGGCGACCGTATTTGCGACCGGTGGTGCCGGCCGTATCTACGCATCCACTACCAATGCCCACATCAACACGGGTGACGGCGCGGGTATGGCCCTGCGCGCGGGTGTGCCGCTGCAGGACATGGAAATGTGGCAGTTCCACCCGACCGGTATTTACGGTGCGGGTACGCTGGTGACCGAGGGTTGCCGTGGTGAAGGTGGCTACCTGATCAATAAGGATGGCGAACGCTTCATGGAGCGTTATGCGCCCAATGCCAAGGATCTCGCCGGTCGTGACGTGGTAGCCCGCTCCATGGTGCTCGAAATCCTGGAAGGCCGCGGCTGTGGCCCCGATGGAGACCACGTCAAGCTCAAGCTGGACCATCTGGGTGAAGACGTTTTGAATGCGCGCCTGCCGGGTATTCTTGAGCTGAGCCGGACCTTCGCCCACGTGGACCCTGTGAAGGAGCCGATCCCCGTCGTGCCGACCTGTCACTACATGATGGGTGGTATCCCGACCAATATTCATGGTCAGGCACTCACCATGGATGCCGATGGTAATGATCACGTCATCCCGGGCTTGTACTCCTGCGGCGAGGCGGCTTGTGTCTCAGTTCATGGCGCTAACCGTCTGGGCGGCAACTCGTTGCTGGACCTGGTGGTCTTTGGCCGTGCATCAGGCCTCTTCATTGAAAATGCGCTGCGCGACGGCATTGAAATGCGCGATGCGTCAGACAGCGACCTGGATCGTGCGACTGCCATGCTGAACTCCCTCAATGAGCGCACCAGTGGCGAGAAAGTGGCCGATCTGCGCAAAGAACTGCAGGGCATCATGCAGAACCACTTTGGTGTGTTCCGTCGTGGTGACTACATGGCCGAGGGTGTGAAGAAACTCGCTGATCTTCGTGAGCGCGTCGAAAACGTGCATCTTGAAGATAAGAGCAAGGCGTTCAACACCGCGCGTATCGAGTGCCTGGAACTCCAGAACCTGTTCGAAGTGGCGGAGGCAACCGCGATTTCTGCAGAGGCACGTACTGAAAGCCGAGGTGCGCACGCACGCGAGGACTTGCCCGATCGCGATGATGAAAACTGGCTGTGCCACTCCATGTACTACAGCGATGGTAAGCGTGTCGCCAAGCGGGGCGTTAACTTCCAGCCGCGCACCATGGACGCCTTCCAGCCCAAAATCCGTACCTACTGAGTTAGAGATCAGGAGCTTCGACAATGTTGCAAGTCAGCATCTATCGCTATAACCCCGAAGCCGACAAAGCGCCGCACATGCAGGACTTTGAGGTCGACACCGGTGGCAAGGACCTGATGGTTCTGGATGTACTTGAAATGATCAAGGCCAATACCGACAGCAGCGTGACCTACCGGCGAAGCTGCCGGGAGGGTGTCTGCGGTTCAGACGGTCTGAACATGAACGGCAAAAACGGTCTTGCGTGCATCACGCCGCTCTCGGAAACCGTGAAAGGCAACAAGCTGGTCATCCGACCTCTGCCCGGGCTGCCTGTTATCCGCGATCTTGTGGTGGATATGAGTCTTTTCTATGCCCAATACGAAAAGATCCAGCCATTCCTGCAGAACAACACACCGGCGCCTGCGATCGAACGACTGCAGTCTCCGGAAGATCGCGCCAAGCTTGATGGCTTGTACGAATGCATTCTGTGTGCGTGTTGTTCGACGTCCTGTCCGTCGTTTTGGTGGAATCCCGATCGCTTTGTTGGACCCGCTGGCCTGCTGCAAGCGTATCGCTTCCTGGCTGACAGTCGTGACACAGCGACCGACGATCGACTCAATAATCTGGATGATCCCTTCAGCGTGTTCCGTTGCCACGGCATTCAGAACTGCGTGAATGTGTGTCCGAAGGGACTCAACCCGACCCGTGCCATCGGTCATATTCGCGGCATGCTGCTCAACCGCGCAACCTGATCTGGGTCAGTGCTTTTGCAAAGGGGCGCTCGCGCCCCTTTTTGGTGCGCGGCGATAGCGCATAACCTGTGGTTATGTGTCGCCTGCGATTAACGCATGTTGTGAACTATGAACTGAAATATTGACCCAAAATCTCGCCCAGAACGCCTGTTTTGACTGTCCGTTCGCATGCTCAGCGTTTAGACTCAATCGCGGATGTAACTGATTGACAGTTCGCAGCTAAAACAAAAAAAGGCGGGGTTAAGGCATGAATCAGCCACCCAAGATTCCGGGGATGCTCGAGCAATGGAGCACCTCACACATCGCCGGCGGCAATGCTGCCTATATCGAGGATCTCTACGAGGCCTATCTCACAGAGCCGAATAGCGTGCCTCCTGAATGGCGCGACTATTTCGACAAACTGCCCAAGGTCGATAGCAAGGAACTCCATCTCCACGATGTGCCGCACTCTGTGGTCCGCGACCAGTTTGCCAAGATCAGCAAGATGCGGGTCCGCACCGAGGCGACGGTCGCCCATGATTCGCAGGCGACTGAATACGAGCGCAAGCAGGTCCGCGTACTTCAACTGATTGGTGCTTACCGGCAGCGTGGACACCAGCGCGCTAGCCTCGATCCCCTGAATCTGGTCGAGCGGGAGCCGGTACCGGACCTCGATCTGCATTTTCATCAGCTGTCTGAGGCTGACCTGGACACCGTTTTCCAGGTAGGCAGCCTGTACTTTGGCTCGGCAGACGCAACACTGCGCGAGATTCGCGACGGACTTGAGCGTACCTACTGTCATAAAGTCGGTGCCGAGTTCATGCATATCGTCGACACCGAGCAGCGCCATTGGATTATGAGTCGCATGGAATCCGTGCGCTCAGCACCGGAATTCACCCGTGATCAGCGAGTTGGCATTCTTCGACGCCTTATCAAGGCCGAAGGTCTCGAAAAGTCACTCGGGTCCAAGTACCCGGGTACCAAGCGATTTGGTCTTGAGGGTGGCGAAAGCCTCATCCCCATGCTGTCTGAGGCGGTCCACCGCATCGGCGGGTACGGCGCCAAGGAAGTGGTGCTCGGTATGGCCCACCGGGGTCGACTGAACGTGTTGATCAACATCCTCGGTAAGAACCCGTCAGAACTTTTCGATGAGTTCGAAGGTAAGGCCGAGTACACCGGTTCCGGTGACGTGAAGTACCACCAGGGATTCTCGTCAAACCTGATGACCGCCGGTGGCGAAGTGCACTTGGCACTGGCCTTTAACCCGTCGCACCTGGAGATCGTATCTCCTGTTGTAGAGGGCTCGGTGCGCGCGCGCCAGGACCGCCGTGATGATCCGGTCGGTGACACCGTTGTTCCCATTGTGATGCATGGTGACGCGGCCTTTGCCGGTCAGGGTGTTGTGATGGAAACCTTCCAGATGTCCCAGACCCGGGCGTACAAGACCGGCGGTACCTTACATATTGTCATCAACAACCAGGTTGGCTTTACAACCAGCCGCCAGGAGGACGCGCGGTCCACCGAATACTGCACCGATGTCGCCAAGATGGTGCAGGCGCCGATCTTCCACGTCAACGGTGATGACCCGGAAGCAGTGGTCTTTGTGACCCAGCTGGCGGTCGACTTCCGCAATACCTTCAAGCGTGACGTGGTGATCGATCTGGTTTGCTACCGACGCCGAGGACACAACGAAGCGGATGAACCGTCGGTCACCCAGCCGGCCATGTATCAGCTGATCAAGAATCACCCAACCACCCGCGATCTCTACGCCGAGCGGCTGATTAGCGAGAACGTGCTGACAGTTGAGGAAGACACCGAGCTCAAAGAGCGCTATCGGGAGTCCCTCGACCGGGGCGAGCCGCTGGTGAGTTCGCTGGTCATGAAACCCAACACCTCACTATTCGTCGACTGGACGCCTTACCTCGGGCACGAATGGACTGCGGAATGCGACACCAGTGCGCCGATCAGTCGATTGACCGAACTCTCGGACAAGCTGGGTGAAACCCCCGAAGGGTTCACGGTGCAACGCCAGGTCAAGAAGCTGCTCGAAGACCGCCACAAGATGGGCCAGGGCGCGATGGAGATCAACTGGGGCTTCGCCGAAACGATGGCCTACGCCACGCTGCTGACCGAAGGGTTCCCAGTTCGTATGACGGGGCAAGATGTCGGTCGCGGTACGTTCTCTCACCGGCACGCGGTGTTGCATAACCAAAAGGAAGAGGGTTACCACATTCCGCTGCAGCATCTTGCGGAAGATCAAGCCGAGTTCAAGATCTACGACAGCCTGCTTTCTGAAGAAGCGGTGCTGGCCTTTGAGTACGGATACGCAACCACATCTCCCAAGCATCTGGTGATTTGGGAAGCCCAGTTTGGTGACTTCGCCAACGGCGCGCAGGTGGTGATTGACCAGTTCATTACCAGTGGCGAGCACAAATGGGCGCGCCTGTGTGGCCTAACCATGCTGCTGCCACACGGTTATGAAGGGCAGGGGCCGGAGCATTCTTCCGCGCGTCTCGAGCGCTACCTGCAGCTGTGTGCGGAGCACAACATTCAAGTGTGTATGCCGACCACGCCTGCGCAGGTCTACCACATGCTCCGTCGTCAGGCGATCCGTCCGCTGCGCAAGCCATTGGTGGTGATGTCACCCAAGAGCTTGTTGCGCCACAAAGAGGCGACGTCGACCCTCGAAGAACTGGCCGATGGCAAGTTCGAGACCGTATTGGACGATGTCGACAAGCCCGATCCCGCCAAGGTGCGCCGCATTATTCTCTGCTCAGGCAAGGTGTTCTATGACCTGCGCGCCGCGCGACGTGAGCGAGAACTCGATGATGTCGCGCTGATTCGCATCGAGCAGTTGTATCCCTTCCCGCAGCAGGACCTCGAGGCGGTGATCAACAAGTACAGCGCCATCGAAGACGCGGTCTGGTGTCAGGAAGAGCCCATGAATCAGGGGGCCTGGTATGCCAGCCAGCACCATATGCGGCGGGTGATTCAGCGACACAAGGTCGATGTTTACCTGCGCTATACCGGCCGAGAGGCATCGGCATCAGTATCCGCGGGCTACACCGCCCTGCACGTGAAAGAGCAGGAACAGTTTATCAACGAAGCCCTGGGCCCGATGCCCTGGGGTAACTGAGACTCGACAGGAACAGGAAGAAAATAATGGCAACAGAGATCAAAGCGCCAGCGTTTCCCGAATCGGTCGCCGACGGCGAAGTCGCTACCTGGCACAAGTCAGAGGGCGAGTCCGTCCAACGCGATGAGCTGTTGGTCGAGATTGAGACCGACAAGGTAGTCATGGAAGTTGTGGCTCCGGAATCAGGTGTTCTGTCGAGCATCGTCGCCGCCGAAGGCGAGACCATCGAGTCAGAAGCCGTGCTGGCGCTGCTCGAACCGGGCGCAGTTGCGACTGCGTCGCCGGCGGCAGCAGAACCCGCCGCCGCAGTATCCGCGCCTGCTGACGACAGTAGCGATGCCCAAATGGGCCCGGCTGTACGGCAAATGCTGGTCGAAAACGGACTGGATGCCTCGGCCATCAAGGGCACAGGCCCCAATGGTCGCCTGACCAAGGAAGACGTTCAGGCTCATATTGATGCCGCGCCCAAAGCAGCGGCTAAACCGGCTGCAGCGCCTGCGGCGGCCAAAACCGAGGTTGTGCCAGGGCCCAGCAGCGAACGTACCGAGAAACGGGTGCCGATGACTCGAATGCGCGCGCGCATTGCCGAGCGCCTGCTCGACGCTACCCAGCAAACTGCGATGCTCACCACGTTTAATGAGGTGAACATGGCGCCGCTGATGAAGCTGCGCAAGCAGTACAAGGACCAGTTCGAGAAGACCCACAACGGCACCCGCCTTGGGTTCATGGGTTTCTTCGTGAAAGCCTGCTGCGAGGCGCTCAAGCGCTACCCTGAAGTCAACGCATCGATTGATGGCAACGATGTCGTCTACCACGGCTATCAGGATATCGGTGTTGCCGTGTCTACCCAGGATGGCCTGGTCGTGCCTGTGCTGCGTGACGCCGATTTCATGAGTATTGCAGATGTCGAGGCGACCATTCGCGATCTCGGCCTCAAGGCACGAGACAAGAAGCTCACCATCGATGAAATGACCGGTGGCACCTTCACCGTGTCCAATGGTGGCGTGTTCGGTTCACTGCTCTCTACACCGATTCTCAATCCTCCGCAGACCGGCATCCTTGGCATGCACACGATCCAGGAACGTCCGGTAGCCATTGATGGCCAGGTGGTCATCCAACCCATGATGTATCTGGCCCTGTCCTACGATCACCGCTTGATCGATGGCAAGACCGCGGTGCAGTTCCTGGTGACCGTCAAGGGCTTTATCGAAGACCCCGCGCGCATGCTGCTGCAGCTTTGAGCCATCGCTAACAACTGATTGAGGAAGATCCAATGTCAAAATCCTTCGACGTCATCGTGATCGGCTCAGGCCCTGCGGGATACGTTTGCGCGATTCGCGCCGCCCAGCTTGGTAAGCAGGTTGCGGTTGTTGAAATGTGGGCTGATGAAAACGCCAAGCCGGTCCTCGGCGGTACCTGCCTGAATGTCGGGTGTATCCCCTCCAAGGCTTTGCTCGATAGCTCACACAAGTTTGTAGAGGCTCAGTCTCACTTTGCTGATCACGGCATCGGCGTGAGCTCACCCACCATTGACGTTGCCGCCATGCTGGCGCGCAAGGAAAAAATTGTTGCGCAACTGACCGGTGGTGTGGGCGGTCTGCTCAAGCACAACGGTGTTGAGGTGATCCAGGGTAAAGGCCAGCTGCTCGCGGGCCATAAGGTCGAGGTCACAGCGCTGGATGGCAGTACCACGACTTATGAAGCCGCCAACGTGGTCTTGGCTGCAGGCTCAGTGCCGGTCAATATTCCCCCGGCGCCAGTCGACAATGAATACATCGTCGATTCAACCGGTGCGCTTGAGTTTTCGGAAGTCCCCGGGCGCCTGGGTGTGATCGGCGCTGGTGTCATTGGCTTGGAGCTCGGCAGTGTTTGGGGACGTCTGGGTGCCGAAGTCGTGCTGCTTGAGGCGTTGGATAGCTTCCTGCCCGCGATGGATAACCAGATCGCCAAAGAATCCGCCAAGATTTTCAAGAAGCAGGGCCTCGATGTACGCCTCAGCAGCCGGGTGACCGGTACTGAAGTCAAAGATGGCAAAGTCCATGTGACCTACCAGGCAGGCGACGAAGAGAAGCACGAAGTGTTCGACCGACTCATCGTGTCGGTTGGTCGTCGTCCTCTCACCGAAGGCCTTGTCGCTGGTGATGCGGGTGTGACTATGGATGAGCGTGGCTTCATCTATGTCAACGATCACTGCGCCACTGAAGCGCCGGGCGTTTGGGCAATCGGCGACATCGTTCGCGGTCCCATGCTGGCTCACAAGGGGTCGGAAGAGGGTGTAATGGTTGCCGAGCGCATTGTCGGCAAGGCCACACAGCTGAACTACGATTGCATTCCCTCGATTATCTATACCGACCCCGAAGTTGCTGCTGTTGGTAAAACCGAACAGGAGCTCAAGGCCGAAGGCGTCGAGTACAAGACGGGCACCTTCCCATTTGCGGCCAGCGGCCGTGCGTTGGCTTCAGGGAATACCGACGGTCTGGTCAAGATCATTTCTGATGTAAAGACCGATCGCATTCTGGGCGCGCATGCGGTGGGTCCATCTGCCGCGGACCTCGTCCAGCAGATGGTCATTGCCATTGAGTTTGGCTCAAGTACTGAAGACATCCAGCTGATGGTGTTTGGTCATCCGACGCTGTCCGAAGCCGTACACGAAGCGGCGTTGGCAGTGGATAATCACGCTATTCATGTTGCGAATCGCAAGAAGCGCTAGAGACAAGAGCGCGGGACAGGCCACCGACAGGGTGGCCTCTTTTTGTTTGATCACATAGACGGAGTGAGGCAATGAACCTTCACGAGTATCAGGGCAAGGCACTGTTCGCCGAGTACGGCCTGCCCGTATCGACCGGTTTCGCGGTTGATACACCCGAGCAGGCGGTCCAGGCGGCCCAGCAAATCGGCGGCGACATGTGGGTCGTCAAGGCACAGGTCCACGCAGGCGGTCGCGGCAAGGCGGGCGGCGTCAAGCTCGTCAAGAGCAGCGATGAGATTCGCGAATTCGCCAAGCAGTGGCTGGGCAAGAACCTGGTGACCTACCAGACTGACGAGAACGGCCAGCCGGTTTCCAAGATTCTTGTTGAGGCCTGCACAGATATCGCCGAAGAGTTGTACCTCGGTGCGGTTGTAGACCGTTCAACCCGTCGCATTGTCTTCATGGCGTCAACCGAGGGTGGCGTCGAGATCGAGAAGGTTGCCCACGAAACGCCCGAGAAGATCCTTCGCGCGACGATCGACCCATTGGTCGGCGCACAGCCCTATCAAGGTCGCGACCTGGCATTCCAGCTCGGCCTGAAGGGTCAGCAGATCAAGCAGTTCGTCAATATTTTCATGGGCCTGGCGAAGCTCTTCCAGGAGAAAGATCTGGCACTGATCGAAGTAAATCCGCTGGTGATCACCGACGAAGGCAACCTGCACTGTCTCGATGCCAAGCTCGGCGTCGATTCCAACGCGCTGTACCGTCACCCCGAGTTGATGGATATGCATGATCCGTCGCAGGAAGATGCCCGCGAAGCTCACGCCGCACAGTGGGAGCTCAACTACGTCGCGCTCGACGGCAATATCGGTTGCATGGTGAATGGCGCCGGCCTCGCTATGGGCACGATGGACATCGTAAAGCTGCACGGTGGTGCGCCTGCGAACTTCCTGGATGTGGGCGGCGGCGCGACCAAAGAGCGCGTTACCGAGGCATTCAAAATCATTCTGTCAGACGACAACGTCAAGGCCGTGCTGATCAACATCTTCGGCGGTATTGTCCGCTGTGACCTGATCGCAGAAGGTGTGATTGGCGCTGTTGAAGAGGTTGGCGTCACCGTACCGGTCGTCGTACGCCTCGAAGGCAACAACGCCGAACTGGGTCAGAAGGTGCTGGCCGAGAGCGGTCTCAACATCATCGCCGCCACCAGTCTCACCGACGCGGCTGAGCAGGTAGTAGCGGCAGCGGGAGGTGCAGCGTGAGCATTCTTATCAACAGCGAAACCAAAGTCATCTGTCAGGGTTTCACTGGCTCTCAGGGTACTTTCCACTCAGAGCAGGCCATCGCCTATGGCACCAAAATGGTCGGCGGTGTTACCCCCGGCAAGGGCGGCCAGGAGCACCTGGGTCTGCCGGTCTTCAACACCGTCGCTGAAGCCGTCGAAGCGACTGGTGCCGACGCCTCAGTGATCTACGTACCGGCACCGTTCTGCAAGGACTCTATTCTTGAAGCTGCCAATGGCGGCATCAAGCTGATCGTGTGCATCACTGAAGGTATCCCAACCCTCGACATGCTTGAAGCGAAGGTCAAGTGTGACGAGCTCGGCGTGATCCTGATCGGCCCGAACTGCCCCGGCGTCATCACGCCCGGTGAATGCAAGATCGGCATTATGCCCGGCCACATTCACCTGCCAGGCAAGGTCGGCATTGTTTCACGTTCTGGCACCCTGACTTACGAGGCGGTCAAGCAGACCACTGATGCGGGCTACGGCCAGTCGACTTGTGTCGGCATTGGTGGCGACCCCATCCCGGGCTCGAACTTCATCGACGTACTGGCGCGTTTCCAGGAAGACCCTGCGACTGAAGCCATCGTCATGATCGGCGAGATCGGCGGTACCGCTGAGGAAGAAGCCGCTGCGTTCATCAAGGAGAACGTGACCAAGCCCGTGGTTTCCTACATTGCCGGTGTGACCGCACCTAAAGGCAAGCGTATGGGCCACGCCGGTGCCATCATCTCGGGTGGTAAGGGTACTGCGGACGAGAAGTTCGCCGCGCTTGAAGACGCCGGTGTCAAAACCGTTCGTTCCCTCGCGGACATCGGTAAGGCACTCGCTGAGATCACAGGCTGGTAAGTCGGCCTCGATCCCGAAAAGCCCGCCTCGTGCGGGCTTTTTTGTGCCTGTTGCACTATCGATTGTGCGCCACAGTATGTGGAACCACCATCACGCAGTCGCGCCCGG
>CAYZWL010000008.1:0-77500 GCA_964482195.1 uncultured Alteromonadaceae bacterium
CCGCTGTGGAACCGGAACTGAGCATCCGGAGACTCGACCAGATCGTTCTCGATCTCGCGCAACACCGCGAGACGCTCATCGACCTCGTCACTACTGGCCACCGACCCCGCCAGCTTGAGGTAGTCCATGAAATGGCGGGACTCGCTCTTCAACAGCGAAAGATAGAAATCACCCAGTTCCTGATCCACATGGGGTGCCAGTGCGGCAAAACGCTCGCAGGAGCGTGCCTCGATCAGGGCCCCAACGATCAGCGTATCCACCAATCGACCCGGGTCTTTGTTGCGCACCTTTTCGCGTAGCCCCGCCGCATAACGGGATGCACTGACCTGGACGTAATCCACGCCCCGACGACGCATAATTTTGGTGACCTGTTCAAAGTGACGCAATTCCTCGCGCGCCAGCCGAGACATCTTCTGAAGCAGTGTGTGATTGTCGGTGTAGCGATGCATGAGGCTCAGCGCCGTCGCCGCAGCCTTTTTTTCACAGTTGGCATGATCGATGAGCAAAATCTCTGGATGACGCAAGGCGGCGGCGATCCAGGCGTCCGAGGTGCGACAACCCACAAAGGCCAGCACTGGTGCCAAATCGACGGGATCAGCCATGGTTTACTTCCTCAAACAAGTCTGCAGTGGCGATGTAACGCTCGTGGTGCGCCTCGGAAAGCGCCCAGAAAGCCCGGTCAATCTCGTCCCGCAACTCCACCAGAGGCCGCAGACCCGCTACCGCCCGCCGCCGGAACCCATACTGCTCGGTATCGCTGATCTGGCTGGCACCCGCCTTGAGCAAGGCGAATAACCAACAGTATTCATCGTGCTGCTCGTTAAAACGTACCTGCTGGACTTCCAACTGCCACCGCAGCAGCTGTGGGTCGACGATTTCCAGCTGGTAGGCGACCGACTGGGACAGAAAAGCAGCCAGCCGCTGGTCAACGATGCGCTTCTCCGCCTCGGTGTAGGCGTTCCAATCGATCACCTCGTGCTGGAACCGCTTGCAGCCACGGCAAACGCGATCACCAATGCCCGTCGAGCAGACGCCAATACAGGGGGTTCGTACCCGGGGCCTGCTGATCGAGGGCGCCTCCGGGGCGGTCACGGCTGATTTTGAGGGGGACGATGTGGGCATGGCGCAAAGTCTAGGGGATGAGCCACGCGAATGCACAGTATGCATAGCACTTGGGTACCCCAGCGGCCGTGCTCGGCGGTATAATTCGGTCTCCGAAATCCACACAAACGGCGGTGATTTGGGGGTGACCCTCTCAATATCCGCCTGCCAACAACAGGAGTCTCAACGTGCTGGAAGCCTACCGCAAACACGTCGCCGAGCGCGCCGAACAAAACATTCCCCCGAAGCCACTCAACGCCGAGCAGGTTGCGGGATTGGTAGAGCTGCTCAAAAACCCGCCTGCGGGTGAAGAGGAGGCCCTGCTGGACCTGATTACCAATCGTGTTCCGCCCGGTGTCGACGAGGCCGCCTACGTCAAGGCCGGCTTCCTGTCAGCGATCGCCAAGGGTGAAACCAGCTGCGCGCTGATCGATAAGCCCCGTGCCATCAAGCTGCTGGGCAGCATGCATGGCGGCTACAACATCGAAACCCTCGTCACCCTGCTCTGCGACGACGAACTGGGTGAGCTGGCCGCGGCCGAACTCAAGCACACCCTGCTCATGTTCGATGCCTTCCACGATGTCGAAGAGAAAGCCAAATCAGGCTGCGCCAACTCTCAGGCAGTGATGCAGAGCTGGGCAGACGGCGAATGGTTCACCAGTCAAGATGCCGTACCCGAGTCCATGAAGATGGTGGTTTTCAAGGTCACCGGTGAAACCAATACCGACGACCTCTCCCCTGCTCCCGATGCCTGGTCACGCCCTGACATTCCGCTGCATGCGCTGGCGATGTACAAGATGACCCGCGATGGGCTCAGCCCCGATGATCACGGCACCACCGGTCCAATGAAGCAGATCGAAGAGATCAAGGCCAAGGGCATGCCCGTGGCCTTCGTCGGTGACGTTGTCGGTACCGGTTCGTCCCGCAAGTCCGCCACTAACTCGGTGCTGTGGTTCTTCGGTGATGACATGGAAGGCGTACCCAACAAGCGCGGCGGTGGTGTCTGCATCGGCGGCAAAGTGGCGCCGATTTTCTACAACACCATGGAAGATGCGGGCGCGCTCGTCTTTGAGGCCCCCGTCGATGATCTCGGCATGGGCGACGTGATTGAAATTCGCCCCTACGACGGCAAGATCCTGAACGAATCCGGTGACGTGCTCTCGGAGTTCGCGCTGAAGTCAGACGTGCTGCTCGATGAGGTACGTGCGGGTGGTCGTATCAACCTGATCATCGGCCGCGGCCTGACCAGCAAGGCCCGTGAGTCGTTGGGTCTTGGCGAGAGCGACCTGTTCCGCAAGCCCGAGCAGCCCGAAGATACCGGCAAGGGCTACACCCTGGCCCAGAAAATGGTTGGTCGCGCCTGCGGCATGGAGGGCGTCCGCCCTGGCACCTACTGCGAGCCGCGTATGACCACCGTTGGTTCTCAGGACACCACCGGCCCGATGACCCGTGACGAGCTTAAAGACCTGGCGTGTCTCGGCTTCTCCGCCGACCTGACCATGCAATCGTTCTGCCACACCGCCGCTTACCCCAAGCCGGTCGATATCGATACCCAGCACACGCTGCCCGATTTCATCCAGACGCGCGGTGGCGTTGCCCTGCGGCCCGGTGACGGCATCATTCACAGCTGGTTGAACCGCATGCTGCTGCCCGACACCGTGGGCACTGGCGGTGACTCCCACACGCGTTTCCCCATGGGCATCTCTTTCCCTGCGGGTTCCGGCCTGGTGGCCTTTGCCGCAGCCACAGGCGTCATGCCTCTGGATATGCCCGAGTCTGTACTGGTCCGATTCAAGGGCGAGATGCAACCGGGCATCACCCTGCGCGACCTCGTGCATGCCATCCCCTATTACGCGATCCAGAAGGGCCTGCTAACAGTCGAGAAGAAGGGCAAAAAGAACATCTTCTCCGGACGTATCCTGGAGATCGAAGGCCTCGAGAACCTCACCGTCGAACAGGCCTTCGAACTGTCTGACGCGTCGGCGGAACGATCCTGCGCCGGTTGTACCATCAAGCTGAGCGAAGACACCGTCAGCGAGTACCTGCGCTCCAATATCGTACTGCTGCGCGCCATGATCGCCGAAGGC
Source organism: uncultured Alteromonadaceae bacterium (assembly GCA_964482195.1). Lineage (GTDB taxonomy): Bacteria > Pseudomonadota > Gammaproteobacteria > Pseudomonadales > Halieaceae > Luminiphilus. The sequence goes on from CAYZWL010000008.1 coordinate 3,189, forward strand.
TACGGTGATCCGCGCACGCTCGAGCGTCGTGCCCGCAAGATGGAAGAGTGGCTGGAGAACCCGTCGCTGATGTCTGCGGATGCCGACGCTGAATACACCGAGGTGATCGAGATTGATCTTGCCGAAGTGACTGAGCCTGTGGTCTGCGCACCGAACGACCCGGATGACGCGCGACTGCTGTCAGAAGTGGCCGGCGATTCTGTGCAGGAAGTCTTCATCGGATCCTGCATGACCAACATCGGTCACTTCCGTGCCGCGGGCAAACTGCTCGACAATCACGGCGGCGTGGTTTCGACCCGTATGTGGATCTGCCCGCCTACTCGCATGGATGAACACCAGCTGATGGAAGAAGGCTACTTCTCGATCTTCGGGCGTGCCGGTGCGCGTACCGAGATGCCGGGTTGCTCGCTGTGCATGGGTAACCAAGCGCGTGTTGAGCCCGGTGTCACTGTGCTGTCAACGTCGACGCGTAACTTCCCGAACCGCCTGGGTGATGGGGCCAACGTTTACCTGACGTCCGCCGAACTGGCTGCCGTGGGTGGCGTACTCGGTAAGCTGCCAACAGTTGAGGAGTACATGGAATTCGCGACCAAGATCGATTCCATGTCAGCGGACATCTACCGCTACATGAACTTCGATCAGATCCTGGACTTCCAGAAGCTCGCCGAAGACGGCAAGCGCATCGCTGCGACCATCATCGACCAGGTCGCCTGATCAACACAGCTCTGCTCATTCCGATCGACACCGGTTCACCGGTGTCGATCGTTCTTCATTGGCGTCCACCATTTTGCGCTTCACTTTGAAGGGCAGACCGTGCTCCTCGTGACCTTCGAGGATTTTTTCATTCGCCGCCCAGCTCCATTTTCCCCTCAGTAAGTGTTGATGGACCTCGCCTGACAAGACACGCGACAATTCGCATCTTCAATCCAAGGAAGCCTCCGCCCATGGACGCCGATGCAGTCAACAAATTCTGGTTCGAGGAACTGACCCCCAAAGATTGGTTCAGCAAGAACAAAGAGCTGGACCGCGCCATCACCCAACGCTTCGGCGATACGCTGGTCGCGGCTGCCGCCTGCGAATTGGCCGACTGGCGTCGCACACCCGAAGGAAGACTTGCGGAAATCCTGGTGCTCGACCAATTTTCACGCAACATTTTCAGAGACACACCCTATGCCTTCAGTCAGGATCCGCTCGCACTTGCACTGGCCCAGGAGGCGATTAACGCAGGGGATCATCTGGCACTAGCGCAGACCCGACGCAAGTTCATCTATATGCCGTTTATGCACTCGGAATCGGCACGCATCCACGAAACCGCGGTGACTTTGTTTTCAGAGCCGGGGATGGAGGACAACCTGCGTTTCGAGTTAAGACACAAGGCAATCATCGATCGCTTCGGTCGTTATCCCCATCGCAACGCCATCCTCAACCGACAATCATCGGCTGAAGAGACTGAGTTTCTGAAGCAACCCGGCTCGGGCTTTTAATCAGCTCAGGGTGACCCGTCGAGGGTTGTCTCCCCCGTGGAGAAGTAAAGCCTGATAGGTGTCTTCTGGTCACTGGTGAACTTCACCAGCAGGCCGTAGTGGTCGTTGTCGTAGTCATCGACCCACTCGGTCTCCAGCTCGGGGAACAGCTCGGGCATTTCCATTTGTTGTGGCGCCTGCCCGACGACCCTGACCTCTTCCATCACTGGCGTCGCGTCCAGGCCGGCCTTGGGCAACTTGATCATCACCGAGTGCTGACCCGATTCCGGGTGTGCACTCACCGCCATAATTTCGGCGCCAGTCTTTTCGCAACGATGACCGGTAACGAGCTCAAGCCAGTCAGTTTCAAGCCCTCGGTTATGGTTGTCGGCGTGCGCAGCGAATGCCGCGAAACAGATCAGCAGAGTCGATAGCAGCATTTTCATGATGGCGGTCTCAACAAGGGGCTCAGTTGGAGTATAACGCCCGTTCGATATCGGTGAACCGCGATTCCAACGCCGCCGCCCGCTCGGGATTCAAATGCTGCTTGGCGCGATCCACAAAAGCGCGTGGTGCCTCCCCTCTTTCGCGCTCAATGCCCTGCCTGGCGAGTTGAACACAGAGCTTGTGAAAGGCCTGCTCCGCAGCAGGCGGTCGCTCTCCCGGACGAGGACGAAACAACAGCCAGGCACCGGGCCCCAGGATCAGGACGGCTCCCCCCAGGAAGAACAGTAACAAGCGCGATGTGGTGATCTCGCCGATGAGTCGCTGTAGGACCTCGATTTGTGTCTCACCGCCAAATCCAACCACCATGGTTTGCCATTGCCACGCCATGGCGTCGTAACGCATGCGCAACCAGTTGATCAATTCGATATTGGTATAACGCAGAACCGATACCGGTGAATCGGCCAGGAAAGCGGGCTCGTCACGCAGTGCCTGCGCCAAACCCCGTTCGATACGATCAGGCGACACGGCGCCGGTAGGGTCTACTCTCACCCAACCCTGCCCCGCCAACCAGACCTCAGACCAGGCATGGGCATCCAGTTGTCGCACCACCACCGTGCCGTTGACAGGATTGATCTCCCCCCCCTGATATCCGGCAACAATGCGGGCGGGAATCCCGGCCAGACGCATCATGGCAGTAAAGCTGTAGGCGTAGTGCTCGCAGAAGCCGCGACGACTCTCGAACAGAAACGTGTCCACAAAATCGCGATCGGCGATAGGTGGCGGCTCCAGGGTGTAGTAGTAAGGCTGCTCTCGGAACCAGCGCAGGGCTCGGGCCACCAACTGAGCCGGTTCATCGGTCTCAGACTGCCACTGCACCACCAGTGACCGGGTCCGGGGGTCAAGATCGGTGGGATATTCGACTTCCAGACGCCGACGCCAATCTGGCAGCGCGATCTCCAGGGGAGCCGCGGTCCAGCTTTCCACCTCGTAGCCAAACTCGAACTCCAGTGCCACTGCCGCCACAAAACGAAAGTCACTGGTAGGAATGACGCGGGCGCCGGGCGCCTCGGCGTAGCGCAGCCCGTACAGCCAGCGCTGCTGGGTAGGCAACTGAATAATGCGATAACGCAACGGCTCACCCTCCACCGCGGGCGCCGCCACCATCCGGCCATAGTTCTCCATACTGCGCGGACTATGTTGTCGCCAGGTACCCGCATCGACCCGCCCCATGGTCAGACCCCGCCAATACAACTCGCGTAGCGGTGGAATCTCTCCATCGAATTTGACCCGAAACGCCACGGCATCGCTCTGGCTGAGCTTGGCCACATCGCCGGGGCGAATGGTGTCACTCATACCGGTTTCCGCGCCGTGGCGCTTAATCGGCACGCTCCACAGTGGTGCGATCCGCGGGAACACCAAGAATGGCAACAGCATCAGCGGTAGCGCCTGCGCGAGCAACCCAGCGCTTATCCCGACAATGCGAGGGGACATCTGCTGGGTCGGACTCTGGTTGAGCGCAATCAGTACCGACAGCAACACCGCCACGCACAACAGCGTGTACAACGCCGAAGGAATACTCTGATCGAACAGGAAAAGCGTGAGACAAACGAAGAAACCGAGAATCGCCAACACATAGCCGTCGCGCATGGCCTTGGCTTCCAACAGCTTTAACGAGGCAGCGACCAGTAACAGCGCCACCATGGGCTCAAGCCCGAGCATCGACTGAAAACTGACAAACACCGCTACCGCGGCGCCGGTACCCATCGCCGCTCGGGACCAGCGCCCCGGATACGACCAATGTCCTCTGAAGACCTGTAGACGCCAGACCGCCACCGCTACCGTCACGGCAAGAATCCACGGGGGCAACCATGACAACAACGGCAAAAGCAGCATCAACTGACTGATAATCAGCCACAACAACGCGTTACGAGGGATCTGTTCGCTGATCTTCACGCGGTATCCTCGAGCCCATATAACGCGAGCGCACGGAGTACCGCATCGCGATGAGCGCCTCCTGTCGCAGGCGCGATCTCCTGGCCGGGCAAGCGCAGGCCGTAGGCTTCATCAGACTCAGCCGCTGCCAGCGCCATGGCACACAGCCAGGATAGACGCTGCTCAGTTCCTCCCGACTCAAAGTCCTGAAAATCGAGCCACAGGCTGTCGCCTGCAGGCTCGCCGTAGACTTTGGTACTCAGCGCTTGTCCTTTGGCCCAGGCGCGCCAGTTGACCGCACGTAAACTGTCGCCAGGCCGATAATCTCTAAAGTCGGCAATGTCCTCTCCGCTCCCCGGGGAGGGCACCCTGCCCTCGGTGTCCGAGCCACCACTGCGCTTGAGCGGCGGCGGCTCGAGCGGGCGCGGATACACCAGAGCCCGCATATCGAGGTCGAGCCAGGTCCAGCAGCGAAGCAAGCCGATGGGGTATCGGGTCTCCAGCAAAAAGCGTCCTGGGCGGTACCACCCACGCTGCGCTACCGGGTGATAGAGCGACACAGTCAGTGCTTTGCCTGGCGGAATTTCCACCATCATTTCGGGCTGCTGCCAACCCAAACGCAAACCTTGGTAGCGACGATTGCCCGAGGCACTCAAGCGAATCGCAAAAGCAGCCTGCTGTCCTGGAAAAACACTATCAGCCGAAATAAAACGCAGTTTCAGTCGATGCAGGTTGGCAAAGGTATGGTGTACGGCAACCACGAACACCGAGCCCAACAAAAAAGTCAGCGCATAGGCCATGTTGTTCTGGTAATTGATGGCGGCAATCAACATCACCAGCAACATGAACAGGAAGGCTAACCCGGCGTAAGAAGGGAAAATAAACAACCGCCGCTGTGTAAGAACGACTTCGATCGAGGGCGGCAGTCTGCGGCCCAACCAGCGCCCCCAGCGCTGCCGGAACGGTCGCAACCAGCGCTGCGACAGGGCTGGAGTATCAGCCCGCGATGACATCCACGTGCTGGCGCAGCAATTGAACCAGGGCATCGCCGTCGCCGCCAAAAGCCGGGCTCGGTAAGACCCGATGCGCGACCACACCTGATAGTACGGCCTGAACATCTTCCGGGACGACGTGTCCCCGCCCAGCCATACAGGCCCAGGCGCGAGCGGAGTTCAGCAGGGCCAACGCCCCTCGAGGAGATAATCCCAGCGCAAACTCAGGTGCTTCACGGGTATAGGCAACCAATCGCTGAACGTAATCAAGCAAGCTTTCTGAAGCAGACACAGCGACGACTGACGCGCGTAATTTCAATAACGCACCCGGGTCAACAACCGGCTCGATGCTGGCCAAATCTGCCTGCCCACCGGTGAGCAAATTACGCTCAGCACGAGGGTCTGGGTAGCCGAGCGATAAGCGCATCAGGAACCGGTCCATTTGCGATTCAGGTAACGGGTAAGTACCCGATTGATTCACCGGATTCTGTGTCGCAATCACGAAAAACGGCTCGGGCAAGCGACGCGTCACACCGTCTACCGACACCTGCCCCTCAGCCATGGCTTCAAGCAAAGCACTCTGGGTACGGGGGGTTGCACGATTGATTTCATCAGCCAGCAACAACTGCGTGAACACGGGACCTTCACGGAACTGGAATGCACCGGTTTCCCGATCAAACACCGACACACCAAGAATATCAGCAGGCAGTAGATCGGAAGTGAACTGGGCTCGGGTGTAGCTCAGACCAAGCACACTCGCGAGCGCGTGCGACAGGGTCGTCTTGCCCATACCCGGCAAATCCTCGAGCAGCAGGTGACCACCCGCCATCAGGCAGGCGAGCGACAAACGCACCGATGGCTCCTTGCCCAACAGCACACGACTCACCTGCGTGACCGCGGCATCCACCACTGCCTTGACTTGCATCAATCGGGGTTCCCGACAGGCAACAGCGCGGCAAATCCACGCTCACAATCGGCTTTGAGGTCATCGATGTGCTCAAGGCCTACCGCGACGCGAATCAGACCCTGAACGATACCAGCCTGCTCACGCTCAGTATCGGTCAGCCGACCATGGGTCGTCGTAGCCGGGTGCACGATGGTGGTTTTGGCATCGCCAAGATTGGCGGTCAATGACATGAGCTCAGTGGCATCGATGAAACGCCAGGCGGCTTCTCGGCCGCCCTCCACCTCGAAAGACAGCACGGGGCCAAAGTCAGACTGCTGTTGGGCAGCCAGTGTGTGGCCCGGATGGCTGACCAGTCCCGCGTAATTCACGCGGCGCACCATTGGCTGCTGTTCGAGCCAGCCCGCCAAACGAGCGGCGTTTTCGCAGTGTGCCGCCATGCGAAGCGACAGCGTCTCGAGGCCCTTCAACAGCACCCAGGCATTAAACGGACTCAAAGCCGGACCGCAGGTCCGCACGAAGGCCGTCATGGCCGCCATGTGTTCAGCGCTGCCGACAATCGCTCCACCCAACACGCGGCCCTGTCCATCCAGATACTTGGTGGCAGAGTGGATCACCAGATCAGCTCCCAGGGCCAGTGGCTGCTGCAACGCCGGGGTACAAAAGCAATTGTCCACCGCCAGCAGTGCACCGCGTTGATGAGCGAGCTGTGCGAGTGCCGGAATATCGCCCACTTCACACAGCGGATTGGAAGGAGATTCGCAAAAAAACAGTCGCGTATGATCACGGCAAGCTGCCGCCCAGCCATCAAGATCACTCAGGGCAACGAAGGACACCTCGAGGCCAAACTTTTCCAGATACTTCTGAAACAGCCCCACGGTGCTGCCAAACACATCCCGCGAACAGATGACGTGGTCGCCCGCCTTGAGTAAGGCCATACACATGGTGAGGATTGCGGCCATGCCGGAGGCGGTTGCAACCGCGCCCTCTCCGCCTTCGAGTGCTGCGAGCCGCTGTTCGAAGCCACGCACCGTTGGGTTGGTGTATCGAGAATACACATTGGCATCGCGTTCACCGTTGAATCGCGCCGCGGCATCGGCGGCGGAGTCAAAAATATAGCTGGAGGTGGTGAAAATTGGCTCCGAGTGTTCGCCTTCCGGGCCACGGTTGATACCCGCTCGCACCGCGAGCGTCTCAGCTCTGGCATTGTCGAGCCAGTCTCCGCAATCACTCGTCATGATGGCTTACCCACTTCGCCCTGCAACATACACCGATTCTCCACGGGCCTCTTCGATACCGCGCAAGTACTCTTCATCGATGCGTCCAGCGGGGTAATGGCCATCGAACACCGAGGATTCAAACTCGGTGATTGACTCGTTACCCTCGTGAGACGCGGCGAGCAGATCTTCCAGGTCCTGGTAGATCATCCAATCCGCACCGATCGCATCACAGACTTCCTGTACCGAGCGATCGTAAGCAATTAACTCACGCGCCGCGGGCATGTCGATACCATAGACATTGGGATGTCGTACCGGCGGCGCTGCAGATGCAAAGTACACCTTGGCCGCGCCGGAATCCCTGGCCATCTGGATGATTTGGCTGCAGGTTGTACCGCGGACAATCGAGTCATCGATCAACAAGACATTCTTGCCCTTGAACTCGAGCGGTACCGGATTGAGTTTCTGGCGCACTGATTTCTTGCGCTGCTGCTGGCCGGGCATGATGAAGGTACGGCCAATGTAACGGTTCTTCATAAACCCTTCGCGGAACTTGACCCCAAGCTGATAGGCCAACGACTGGCCCGCCACGCGACTGGTATCGGGGATAGGGATCACCACGTCGATATCGTGATCTGGGCGCTCGCGCAGAATCTTCTTGGCCAGTCGCTCGCCCTGTCGCATCCGGGTTTTGTAGATGGAGATACCGTCCATTAGCGAATCGGGACGCGCAAAATAAACATGCTCGAAAATGCAGGGGGTATGGCGCACGGTCTCGGCGCACTGTTGACGCAGCATTTCACCTTTGGCGCTGATGTAGACCGCTTCGCCCGGTGCTACGTCACCGACGAGTTTGAAACCCAGCACATCCAGGGCGACGCTCTCAGAAGCAACCATGTATTCCTGCTTGCCTTTCTCCGTATCACGAACACCCAAAACCAGCGGTCTAATTCCCATCGGATCGCGGAAAGCGACGATGCCGAAGTTGGCAATCATGGCAACTGCCGCATAGCCGCCTTCACAGCGCTCATGGACTGCGCGCACGGTCGCGAAGATGTCCTCTGCTTCGGGCATCAGTTTGCCCTGTCGCTGTAACTCGTGGGCAAAGACATTGAGCAACACCTCCGAATCGGAGTCGGTGTTGAGGTGCCGCAGGTCTGTCTGGAAAAGCTCTGCAGTCAGCAGCGCTGAATTGGTGAGGTTACCGTTATGCGCAAGCGCAATGCCGTAGGGTGAGTTGACGTAAAAGGGTTGCGCCATCTCCTTTCCCGAACTGCCCTGGGTCGGATAACGCACGTGACCGATGCCATAGCGGCCGCGCAGCCGTTGCATGTGGCGACTGCGGAACACATCGCGCACCAGACCTTCGTTCTTCCGGCTCAGAAAGCGGCCTTTCCGGCAGGTCATGATTCCCGCGGCATCCTGACCACGATGCTGCAGCATGGTCAGTGCGTCGTAGATTTCTGTCGCGACGTCGCTCTCTGCAACGATTCCAACCAACCCACACATATCTGCAGTTCTCCCTAGAGCATGTCGCCAGGCACCAGGTCCTGGCTGGCTTCAGTCACCGCTGGCGCTTCGAGCCAGTGACCGATGTTCTCATCAACCCATTCGATAACAGCGTCGATTGTCGGCATTAACACCGAGCGGTCGAGGTTGCCCTCCTCCGCGTCGGGCAGAATGACCCGCAGCGTCCAAATCAACACCACCATCACCACAACACCGCGCATCATGCCGAACGCAGCACCCAGCAAGCGGTTACCAATATCGAGTCCCGGTTGCCGCAATTGCCGTGACGCCATCGAAGTGACCACGCCGCTGACGGCCAACACACTAATGAAGACCAGCCCCCAGGCCACCAGGTATCGCAGGGTGCCGTCGCCGATCAGGTGGGCGATCGCATTGGCCACTGTGCTCGCCAGCAGATTCGCCAGCAAAAAGGCCGCAACCCAACCCAGCAACGACAAGACTTCGCGGGCGAATCCTCGGGCGAGTCCCCACAACATCGACACGGTCACCACCACGACGATTAACCAGTCGACTGCGGTGAAACCCTGGGTCGCAAGACCAATCTGTTGCTCGAGTTCAGCGGGGTTCACTGCACATATCTCAAGATAGCGGACTCAACGCCCAGCTCGCGATCAACAGCGCTGCGGATGGGCTCGAGTTTTTCGCGCTCTACTTTCGGCCCGACCTGGACCCGATAGAGCGTGTCTCCGTTACGGGTGATCGGTTTAATGAAAGCTTTGTATCCCTTTTCGCCCAACTCGACCCGCAGGGTCTCTGCCCGAGACGCACTACTGACCGTCGCCACCTGAAGCACCCAAGCCACACCCAGCCCCTCTGAATCCAGCACCGGCGTTTCCGGCGCCTGTTCCCGAGGCGATGGTGGGTCAAGTTCAGACGCCGACGGCACAGTGGCGAGCGATGCAGCATCCTCAACGACAGTGGCGGTATCAGCGGCCTGCTCGGCCTCGGTTTCATCGGGCAGCTCGGGCAGCGCTGCGGCAATCTCTGCTTCGGGGCTGACGGGTAGCGGGATGGGAGAAGTGTCAATCTCAGGCCGAGGATCCATCGGTTCCATCACCACCAGTTGGGGCGGCGGCGCCTCAACGAAGATAATCGGCCAGAACACCACACCTAGGGCCAGCAACACCAGTGTGCCGACCAGTCGTTGTTTAATAATCGGGTCCATTAATTACCCTGCTCTTCAACCCGGTGCTCGAGCTGCTGCAGAGCAGCACCCACCGTGATAAACGACCCAAATATCAGCACCCGATCTCCCGGTTTGGCCTCGTCGCGTACCTGCTGCCAGGCACTGGCAAAATCTGCGTGGTGTTGCGTCGTGGCGGTGGGCGCCGGTGCACTATAGGACGTTGGGTCCGCGCGACGCGGAACCTCAGCGAAGTCCGGGAAGTGCCAGTGGTCGACCCGGCCACCAACGGCGGCGAGGATATCATGGATAGGTTTATCACTCAGCGACGCGTAGACCGCAAAAGTGTCTCCCTGACAGGGTTGTTGGTCCAGAAAATCGGCCAGCGCCGCCACCGATTCCCGGTTGTGGGCGACGTCCAGCACCAGCTCGACACCATGCCACTCCCGGCGCTGTCGACGCCCGGGCAATTGCACAGCCTCGAGCGCATGTAACAACTGTGCATCGCCAACGTCGAGCCCCAGCAGAGCGGCCAGCTGAACCGCGCCGGCGACGTTATCTGCCAGCAAACCCGGCGGTCTGGGTAGCGTCACGCACTCCCCTTCGACGGTGGTCAGCATCCCGTCCTCGTGCTCGAAATCGCGACCCAGCAGCAACACCTGGGCCCCTACCTGGTCCAGAGTCGGCAGCAGCGTCGCCGGCAGGGCGCGTTCCAGCACCACACAGGGTCGGTTCGTCCGGGCGACCCCGGCCTTTTCCACCGCGATATGCTCGCGATCAGGACCCAACCACTCCTGGTGGTCCAGACCGATGCTGGTCACGGCAGCAAAATCAGCATCGATGATATTGACCGCGTCCAGCCGCCCACCAAGACCCACTTCGAGTATCTGCCAGTGCACCGCACGAGCCCGAAAAATCCACAGGGCGGCCAATGTGCCAAACTCAAAATAGGTCAGCGAAATGTCACCCCGCGCATCATCGATCGCCTGAAAGGCATCGATGATGTCGTCGTCTGCGACAACATCGCCGTTGACCCGGATACGTTCGTTGTACGCATTGAGGTGCGGCGACAGGTAGGCCCCGCAGGACACCCCCTGCGAAACGAGCGCCGCTTGCAGCAGCGATACGACGCTGCCCTTGCCGTTGGTACCAGCAACGATCACGGTCCGGGCAAGGGGTTCGAGTAATTCGAGCCGTTCTGCGACCGCACGCACGCGCGCCAGCCCCAATTCGATTTCCGAGGGGTGCAGGGCTTCAAGCCGGCGGAGCCAGTCCGCCAGCGAACGATCAGACATCGTCTTCTGGGTCTGCCTCGGGAGTGTCGACATCGGACTCGAGTGGCTGTTCCACTTCCGCCTCGTCGATGGCCGGTTCTTCGTCTGCAAGCACGAGTTCTACGTCGGTCTCTGGCTGGTCCTGAGCCGTCATGTTGGCCAGCAACCGCGCCAGCGTGTCACGCATCTCCAAGCGGTGGACAATCATGTCGATGGCGCCGTGCTCCAGCAAAAATTCGCTGCGCTGGAAGCCACGAGGCAATTTCTGGCGAATAGTTTGCTCGATGATATTGGGGCCAGCAAAGCCCGCACGCGCGTCAGGTTCAGCGATGTTGATATCACCCAGCAGTGCCAGAGAGGCCGAGACGCCACCATAAATGGGATCGGTGAGCACCGAGATATAGGGCACCCCTTCCTGCTTCATGCGCTCGATGACGGCGGACGTCTTGGCCATTTGCATCAATGAAATCAGCGCTTCCTGCATGCGCGCGCCGCCGGATGCGGAGAAACAGACCAGGGGAATCCGCTGCTCGAGTGCGATGGTCGCTGCCCGGGTGAATTTTTCACCCACGGCATAGCCCATAGATCCGCCATGGAAACTGAAATCAAACGCCAACGCGACGAGCTCGAGGTCCTTGAGCCGCCCTCGCATGGCGATCAATGCATCGCGCTCGCCAGTAGACTTCTGCGCCGCGCTCAAGCGGTCTTTGTACTTGCGCTTGTCTTTGAATTTGAGCCGGTCAACAGGCTCGATATCCGCCAGAATCTCTTCGCGCCCGTCCTCATCCAGGAACAGGTCCAGCCGGCGCCGGGCGCGAATTCGCATGTGGTGGCCGCACTTTGGGCATACATCGGCGTTACGCTCAAGATCGGGCCCATAGAGTGGTGAGTCACATTTGACGCACTTCTTCCACAGATCTTCGGGCACGTTGGCGCGTCGCTCCCCAGCGTCCTTGCGAACACCCGAAGGGAGAATTTTGTCCATCCAACTCATGCGACGCTCCAGCGATTGTAAAGCGCCACATTATAGCGGCCACCGCTCAGCTGGCGGAAGAGACTCCGTCCACACCGCCGCGAATATCCGCGAGCAATGCCACACCTGCCTGCAGTGCATCCACCGTCGGGGTGCCTGCCGCACGAGCCTTGGCCACTGTATCAATCAAAGCGCTACCCACCACCACGCCGTCAGCCACGCTGGCCACTGCGGCTGCACTGGTCGCATCCTTGATACCAAAGCCCACTGCGACGGGCAGGTCAGAAGTCGCGCGAATCTTGCTCAGGTGCGCGGCAACATCTTGAGTGTCCAGGTGTCCGGCACCCGTCACACCCTTCACGGCGACGTAGTAGATGAAACCACTGGCGCGCGCCGTAATGGTGGCGATGCGTTCATCGGGGGTTGTCGGTGAAATAAGAAAAATATTGTCGATGCCGACCCGTTCCAGTTCGACGTTGACACTGTCCACCTCCTCAGGAGGCAGATCGACGGTAATCAGGCCATCGATCCCTGCCTGTGCACAGCGGTCTGCAAATACCGCGTACCCCATTCGCTCGACCGGGTTGGCATAGCCCATGAGAACAATCGGCGTATCTGCGTCACTCTGGCGGAACTCGGCAACCATGCCCAATACATCGGTCAACGATACCGAGTGCGCCAATGCGCGCTCATGACCCTGCTGGATGACAGGCCCCTCGGACATAGGGTCCGAAAAGGGAACGCCAACTTCGAGCACATCGGCCCCCGCGGCCACCAGATCGTGCATCAGCCCGACGGTGTTCTCCGGGGCGGGATCCCCGGCGACCACGTAAGGAATAACGGCAGTACCTCCCGCCGCTCGGCGGTGGGCAAAAACATCAGCAAGTCGACTCACAACAACCTCAAACAGAAATGCCGTCGATGGCGGCGACGGTCAAAATATCTTTGTCGCCACGGCCCGACAGATTCACCACGATATGCTGATCCGGTCGCATCTGCGCCGCCAGTTTCTCAGCATAGGCAAGGGCATGGGCCGTTTCCAGCGCAGGCATGATGCCTTCGATTCGCGTCAGGCGATGGAAAGCTGCCAACGCCTCATCGTCATTGGCCGCCACGTAGTTCACCCGGCCAATATCCTTCAACCAGGCGTGCTCCGGGCCAACACCCGGGTAGTCCAGACCGGCGGATACCGAGTGGGTATGCATGATCTGGCCGTTTTCGTCCTGCATGAGGTAGGTGCGATTTCCGTGTAATACGCCCGGTACGCCAGCGCTCAGCGGTGCCGCGTGCTCGCCGGTGTCGACGCCATGACCACCGGCTTCCACGCCATACATGGCCACCGACTCATCGGCCAGGAAGGGATGGAACAGGCCTATAGCGTTGCTACCACCACCCACACAGGCAACCAGTGCATCGGGCAACTTGCCCGTCATCGCCAGCGCCTGCGCCCGAGCTTCCCGCCCGATAACACTCTGAAAATCGCGCACCAACATCGGGTAAGGATGTGGTCCCGCTACAGTACCAATGATGTAGAAGGTGTCGTCGACATAGGTCACCCAGTCGCGCAAGGCCTCGTTCATCGCATCTTTCAGGGTCTTGGAGCCGGACTTCACAGGAATGACCTCAGCACCGAGCAGCTTCATGCGATACACATTCAGCGATTGTCGATGGACGTCCTCTTCACCCATGAAGACATGGCATTCCAGGCCAAGTCGCGCTGCAACCGTCGCGCTGGCGACACCGTGCTGCCCTGCACCCGTCTCTGCAATGACACGTTTCTTACCCATGTGCTTGGCCAGCAACGCCTGACCAATCGTGTTGTTTACCTTATGGGCGCCAGTGTGATTGAGGTCTTCTCGCTTCAACAAAATGCGCGCGCCGCCAATCTCGTCAGACCAACGTTTTGCCTCATACAAGGGCGAGGGCCGGCCAACATAGTGGGCCAGGTCAGCGTCGAACTCTGCCTGGAACTCTGGATCGTGACGCAGGTTGTCGTAAAGATGCTCCAGGTCAGCCAGTGCTGACATCAGCGTCTCGGCAACAAATTTCCCCCCGTAGGGGCCAAAACGGCCGTGGGCGTCGGGCACGGAAGCAAACAGTTCCGGGGTCACATCGACGGTCATATTGCACACTCCTGAGCTGCGGCCATCGCATTGGCCACGAAACGTTGAATCTTGTCTTTGTCCTTGATGCCCGGCGCGCTTTCCACACCGCTGCTGACATCTACTGCTGTGGGTCTGACGATCCTCACCGCCTGTTCCACGTTAGCGGGATCCAAGCCGCCAGCCAATACAATCGGCTGCGGTAACGACTGCGGCAGCACCTGCCAGTCGAAGGCTTCGCCGGTGCCACCAAACTGACCGGCGGCGGCACTGTCGAGCAAGATGCCACGGGCAGCCGCATAGTCTTCCATTCGCTGAGTGAGATCAGCCACGGGCAGCGCCGGCAGGGCCTTGATCCAAGGATGTCCGAACTGCGTGCAATATTCGGCTGATTCATCGCCGTGAAACTGCAACAGATTCAGTGGCACCTGATCCAGCGTTCGTTGCACTGACTCTGTGCCCGCGTTGACGAATAGCCCTACGATCTGCGTCAACGGCGGCAGCGCCTGACAAATCTCGATTGCACGTTCCACGGACACCGCGCGCTTGCTGCGTTCGTAGAACACCAGGCCAACGGCATGTGCCCCGGCGAGAACGGCGTCGACACCGTCACTCGGCCGTGTAATGCCACAGATCTTAACCTGCACCTGGAACGCTCCCTAAAAACAAGAGCGAGAGTCTAGCAAAACTCAGGCATTACCGCGGTGAATTCACCGCATCCAAAAACATTGGGCCTTGAGGCGTGGCCGGCAACCCGAAGTGTGCCGGATAAGCCACATTCACCAGGTAGAGCCCCTCACCCGGCGCCGTATCTGCCGCCAGTGTGCGATCCGCTTCCAGCAATAGCTCAGCCATCCACTCGCGTGGCCGCTGGCCGTGGCCAATCATCATCAGACTGCCAGCTATGTTGCGCACCATATGATGCAAGAACGCGTTGGCCGTGATGTCGATCCACACCCAGTCTCCCGAACGACTCACCGATAGTTGCTGGACCTCCCGCCAGGGTGTGGAGGACTGACAGGCTGCCGCACGGAAGGCACTAAAATCTCGCTCCCCAAGCAGCGCCTGTGCCGCCTCATGCATCGATTCAGCATCCAAAGGCTTGCGGACCCAGGTCACCAGATCCGCAAGATGGGCAGGCCTGATCGGCGTATTGGCGATGACGTAACGATAGCTGCGGTTTGTTGCGCTGAAACGGGCATGAAACTCCGGAACCACCGGTTGCGCCCAATGCACTCGCACCGATGAGGGCAGTCGGCTGTTGCCACCCATGACCCAGGCTTTGGCGCTGCGCCCTGCCGGGTCATCGAAATGAACAATCTGGCCATGCCCATGCACACCGGTATCGGTGCGCCCCGCACACAGCGTCTTCACCGGTGCTGCGGCGATCTCGCTCAGGGCTGCTTCAAGCGTCTCCTGCACGGTATCCACCGGCAAGTGCGTCTGTGCCTGCCAGCCATGGAACCGGGCACCGTGGTATTCAATGCGTGCCGCAAAACGCGTTCCAACGGGCTGGGGAACCGGGTCAAAACCCGGGGATAAATCACTCAATGCGCAAGAGCAGCTCGCGGGCCTCGGCCTGCTGTTGCAGATCACCGCCCTCGATCACTTCCTCCAGCACTGGCCGGGCACCCTCTTCGTCACCCATGTCCAGATACGCACGCGCGAGATCCAGCTTGGTATCCATAGGATCCGCTTCGCTGGCGTAAACCAACTCATCGTCAGCATCACGCTCGATAACCGCGGGTTCTGCGGGCGCGATATCGGTACCGAGTACCTCGGCGAGCTCGGGCGGTAACTTGCCCTCTTCTTGCTTAGCAGGCACCTCAAGCACAATCTCTTCATCATCCGCATCTGCGGCATCCAGCGTCAGCTCAGTGTCCTCGAGCTGATCGGTTGGGGCTGCCACCATCTCCAGATCCAACTCCAGAGAGCCAGGGGTCACATCGGCTTCGCTGTCATCGCTGGCATCAGCGAGGTCAAAGCTCAGCGCTTCGAGCTGATCGTCATCGGTTGCCGGCGCCGCCTCAGGCTCGATATCGGGGGCCTGCGTCATCACCGAGGAAGCATCGACCTGTTCGCCAATCGGCTCAGCCAGCTCCCCAAGATCAATCCCCGCGGAGGAACCCTGGGCTTCACGCTCGGCCACCCGCTGCTCAGCTTCGGCGATGGCACTCTCATCCCCGGTCTGGCGCAGCGGCGCAAGCAGTGCCCGGGCCTCGTCAAGCCGATCAGTTTTGAGATAGATATCCAGCATCTTCAAATGACCGCTGGCATTGCCTGGATCGTTGGCCAGTGCCGTGTTCAGCAGATCAAGTGCCTGCTGGTAGCGACCGTAAGCGATGTAAATGTCCGCCTCGGCGATAGCATCAGACAAGGGATTCTCGGCCGCATACTCGTTGTAGAGGCGCTTGCCGTAACCGCGCTCCCCGCTCTCTTCCATGTCATTGGCATCTTCGGCGGCGGTCGCCTCTGGGTCGGCCGACTCACCCACGACAGTCTCTGTCGACGCAGACTCTTTGGTGGAAGCCTCAGTCTTGTTGCCTGCCACCTGACCGGACATTTGCCCCATGGTGGGCTGGTCGTCGTCCTGATCGCGCGAGCGACGCACGACCAACAGTCCCAACAAAGCGGCAACCACCAGCCCCAACGCACCCCACATCCACCAAGCCAAGCCCATAAAACCCGAGCTCGGTCGTGGCGCAGCCTGGGTCGCGGCAGGTGTGGGCGCAGGTTGCTCCGCCACAGCAGGTTGCATGGCGGCTTCAGACTGCTCTGCAGGCGGTGCCTCAGTCACTTCCGGCATCGGACTTGCCTGCTCGGCCTCGGCTTCTGCCAGCCGCTGCTGCAATTCGGCAATCTGCGCGTCCTTGACGCTGACCAATTCACGCAGTGACTCGATCTGATTGCTCAGGTCACCCAGTTGTGACTGCATGGCCGCCAGGTTTTCCTGGCCGGCCGCGTCATCTTCCGAGCCGGAATCGCCAGCAACCGATGATGCTTCGGCCCCGGACTCACTCCCCGATTCCGAGTCCGAGAACTCGGCCAGCTCCTCCTCGGGGAGTATTTCAAAATCCTCGTCTGCAACCACTCGCAGTGCGGGCGCGGTACGCACACCAGTCTGCCAATCACTGTTTTGGCGATTGGCTTCGCTGGTGGCATCCTGCTGGGATACCCGGATGTCTTCCTCAGAAGGCAACTGTAGGACATAGCCGGCTTTGAGGCCGTTGATGTTGCCGGCAGCGAAAGCGCGTGGATTGAGGTCAACCGTGGCCAACATCATTTGCTCGACGGACACCCCTGCGGGCCGCGACCGCTCTGCAATTGCCCAAAGGGTATCTGCCTGTTGTACTAAATACTGGCCACCGCTCGCCGGCCGTTCGGACGCG
Organism: uncultured Alteromonadaceae bacterium; assembly: GCA_964482195.1. Classification (GTDB taxonomy): domain Bacteria; phylum Pseudomonadota; class Gammaproteobacteria; order Pseudomonadales; family Halieaceae; genus Luminiphilus. The sequence continues at coordinate 20,535 of CAYZWL010000008.1, forward strand.
CCGGCATCGTACTGGCGATTGGCCGGCCGCGCCGGGGCGGGTGCAGCAGCGGGCGCAGGTGCAGGCGTCGTCACCGTGGGCGACTCACGCTCAACCGTGGTCGCAGGCGCCTGGCGCGCAGTCGCCACAATCGGTGCACTGGCACTGGTCGGTAAGTCCACCAATACGGTGTATTCCCGCAACAAACGACCCGAAGGCCAGCGGGTCTCAACAATAAAATCGAGGTAGGGCTCGAGCAGCGGCTGCTCGGTGGTCATCAGAATCCTGCCACGGCCTCCCGCGTCGACCTCTACGGTGAACTGGAGACTGGTCAGAAAATAAGCTCGCTCCACCCCAAGACGATTGAAATCATCCTGGGTGGCGAGGCGTATGCGGATATCTTCGGGATTCAGGCCTGCCACATCGAGCAGTTGTATCTCCGCCCGCAGCGGTTCGTTCAGATAAGAGCGCATGTTGATGTCGCCCAAACCCAAGCCCCAGGAAGCTGAACTCATCAAGGGAAGAATCGCAGCCAGCCCGACCGGTCGCCAGATTTTTATCATCAAGTCGTCGCCTTCTTGCTACCAGTAGGTTCTGAAGTCGTTGCGGTAACTAGCCTGAAACATATCTCTTTTACCACTGAAGGAACAGTCGCGTCACGCGAGTATTCACAGGTAATCTTTCACCAGTAGCTCGGCAATCTGCACGCTGTTCAGCGCGGCCCCCTTGCGGACGTTGTCCGACACGACCCACAGATCGATGCCCTTGGGATGTGAAATATCCTCGCGGATACGGCCCACAAACACCGGATCGGTGCCCGCGGCTTCGGTCACAGCCGTTGGGTAACCGCCGTCTTCGCGCTCATCGATCACGGTCACCCCCGGCGCCTCGGCCAACAGGGCGCGAACCTCGCCCGCGCTGATCTTGTCGCGGGTTTCAACGTGAACTGCCTCAGAGTGCCCGTAGAAAACCGGCACGCGAACGCAAGTCGGATTGACCTGAATGGCTTCGTCTTCAAAGATTTTTTGGGTTTCCCAGACCATCTTCATTTCTTCCCGGGTATAGCCGTTCTCCTGGAAAGTATCGATGTGGGGCAGCGCATTGAACGCGATCTGCTTTGGATACACCGACGCCTCGGCACCTTGTCCGTTCAGCAATTGAGCCGTCTGCTTGGCCAATTCCTCGATGGCCGATTTGCCCGTACCGCTGACTGCCTGATAGGTCGCGACATTGATCCGTGTAATGCCTACCGCATCTCGGATCGGCTGGAGCGCCACCAGCATCTGGATAGTCGAGCAATTGGGATTGGCAATGATTCCCCGGTCGCGATAACCGGCAATGGCATGCGGATTGACTTCAGGTACCACGAGGGGAATGTCGGCATCGCGACGAAAATGTGAGGTGTTGTCAATCACCACACACCCAGCAGCTGCCGCCTTGGGTGCATATTCCGCACTGACCGAGCCGCCCGCAGAGAACAAGCCAATCTGCGCCTGGGAAAAATCGAAGCCAGCGACATCAATCACCTCATAAGACTTGCCGCGAAAACGCACGCTGCTGCCCGCCGATCGGCTCGATGCCAGCAGGTAGAGCTCCCCGATGGGAAACTCGCGCTGCTCGAGGATCTCCAGCATCGCTTCTCCCACGGCACCCGTCGCGCCCAGTACGGCAACATTGACCGCCTTGCTCATTGCTCTTCTCCAGTCATTGCTTCAAGCGCCGCCAAGACGGCATCCCCCATGGCCTCGGTGCCCAGTGGCACGGCCCCGGGATCTGCGATATCCCCAGTGCGCAGTCCACCGCCCAACACCCGGGCCACAGCCGCTTCGATGGCGTCGGCTGCAGCACCCTGCCCCAACGAGTATCTCAACAGCATCGCCGCCGACAGAATCGTGGCGAGTGGGTTGGCCCGATCCTGCCCTGCGATGTCCGGCGCTGATCCGTGAACCGGCTCATAAAGCCCCTTCGCGTCGGCGTCCAGTGAAGCCGAGGGCAGCATCCCGATGGAACCCGTTAGCATGGCCGCGGTATCAGACAGAATGTCGCCAAAGATGTTGCCGGTTAGGATGACGTCAAACTGCTTGGGCGCGCGCACCAACTGCATGGCCGCATTATCCACGTACATATGTGACAGCTCGACGTCTGGATAGTCTTTCGACACCCGTTCGACCACCTCACGCCACAGCATGGTGACCTCGAGAACATTGGCCTTATCCACCGAACACAGCCGACCGGATCGCTTACGGGCGGCGTCGAAAGCCAGCCTCGCAATGCGCTCAATCTCACTCTCGCGATAGACGTAAGTATTAAAACCCTCGCGCTCGCCATTCTCGAGCTCACGAATGCCACGAGGCTCACCAAAGTAAATGCCGCCGGTGAGTTCGCGAACAATCAGCAGATCCAGCCCCGCTACCAATTCCGGCTTGAGACTCGACGCATCCGCAAGTTCCGGGAAAAGCATCGCCGGGCGTAAGTTGCAGAACAAATCCAGGTCTGCACGAATCGCAAGTAGCCCCCGCTCTGGCCGCTCCATGGCGGGGAGTCCGTCCCACTGGGGCCCTCCGACTGCGCCCAGTAACACCGCATCCGCCTCGCGGGCTTTGGCACGGGTCGCATCGGGATAGGCGCTGCCGGCGGCATCGATGGCGGCCCCGCCAATCAATGCCTCATCAAACATGAGGTTCAGGGCAAAACGATCGGAGACTGCAGCCAACACGCGCTTAGCCTGCGACACGACTTCAGGCCCGATGCCATCACCGGGCAACAACAGCAAACGCGTCACTTAAACCTCCAAAGTTTTGGCAAGCCAGGGTTTGGCGGCGAGGTGCTGTTGCTCAAACCGGCGTATCACCTCAGCACTCTGCAAGGTGATACCGATATCATCGAGCCCCTGCAGTAGGCACTGGCGACGAAAAGCATCCACCTCGAAGCTCAAGGTACCGCCGTCGGGCTTTCGAATGATCTGGCTCTCCAGATCCACCGTCAGCGAGTATCCCGGTGCGGCATAAAGCTCGGTGAACAGTTGCTCAACCACAGCCGCAGGCTGGGTAATTGGCAGGATGCCGTTCTTGAAACAGTTGCCAAAAAAGATATCGGCGAAGCTCGGCGCGATGACGCAACGGAACCCAAAATCGAGCAACGCCCAGGGCGCGTGCTCGCGACTGGAGCCGCAACCGAAGTTCTCCCGGGTCAGCAACACCGAAGCCCCGGCATAACGCTCATGATTCAGCGGAAATTCCGGGTTGATCGGCCGGCTGCTGTTATCCATACCCGGTGCGCCTTCATCTTGGTACCGCAGGCTGTCGAACAGGTTGGGACCAAAGCCGGAACGGCGAATCGACTTGAGAAACTGCTTGGGAATAATCAGGTCGGTATCCACATTGGCGCGGTCCATCGGCGCCACCAGACCATTGAGCTGGGTAAACGCTTCCATCACTGCGCCTCCTGCCAGTCACGAACATCGACAAAGTGTCCTGCCACCGCTGCTGCCGCCGCCATGGCCGGACTGACCAAGTGAGTGCGACCGCCCGCCCCCTGACGACCTTCAAAGTTGCGGTTGGAAGTACTCGCACAGCGCTCACCCGGAGCCAGTCGATCGGCGTTCATGGCCAAACACATTGAGCACCCCGGTTCGCGCCACTCCATACCCGCCGCGAGGAACACCTCATGCAGGCCCTCAGACTCGGCCTGTGCCTTCACCAGCCCGGATCCCGGTACCACCATTGCCCGCTTGACGCTGGGCGCGACCTTACGTCCTTGCACCACGGCCGCCGCCGCTCGCAGGTCTTCGATGCGAGAATTGGTGCAGGAGCCAATAAACACGGTATCGGGGCGGATATCCGTGATTGCCATACCGGCCTCAAGTCCCATGTACTCCAAAGCTCGCTGCAATCCAGTGCGCGCGGTGTCATCGGCCATGTCCTCCACCGAGGGCACGCGCGCGTTGATATCACCCACCATCTCGGGCGAAGTCCCCCAGGTCACCTGGGGCAAAATGGCCGCTGCGTCCATGACCACCTCGCGGTCAAACACCGCGTCTTCATCGCTGTGCAGGGTCTGCCACCAGCTGACTGCTGCGTCCCAGTCCTCGCCTTCCGGGGAATTGGGCCGTCCTTTGACGTAATCGAGCGTCACCTCATCGACGGCGACCATGCCGGCGCGAGCACCCGCTTCGATCGCCATATTGCAGAGGGTCATTCGCCCCTCCATCGACAATCCACGAATCGCAGAGCCGGCAAACTCAAGCGCGTAACCCGTGCCACCTGCCGTGCCAATTTCACCAATGATGGCCAGTGCCACATCCTTGGCGGTAACACCGAAGCCAAGCTCACCCTCGACGCTCACGCGGAAGTTCTTCATCTTGCGCTGGAGCAGACACTGGGTGGCCAGCACGTGCTCTACCTCAGACGTACCAATACCGTGCGCGAGGGCACCGAAAGCACCATGGGTTGAAGTATGCGAATCTCCACAGACCACGGTCATACCCGGCAAGGTGGCACCCTGCTCGGGCCCCATGACGTGAACGATGCCCTGCCGAATATCGTTCAGGGGTATCTCGGCGACGCCGAAATGAGCGCAATTATCGTCGAGGGTCTGCAATTGGATGCGTGACACCTCATCCTCCAGCGCCTCAATTCCACCCGCCCGTTCACTGGCCAGCGTCGACACATTGTGGTCAGGCACGGCGATGTTGGCGCCCAGGCGCCATGGCTCTCGCCCCGCGAGGCGAAGCCCTTCAAAGGCCTGTGGTGAAGTCACCTCATGTAGTAGGTGCCGATCGATATAGATGAGGCAGGTACCATCCTCGCGCTCTTCGACGAGGTGCGCCGCCCACAATTTATCGTAGAGGGTACGCCCCATACTGATACTCCCGTGAACCGTTGATGCCGCCCCCGCTCAACCACTGTTGAGGGCACTGATGCGCGTGCAGACGAACTGAACCACGGGGCTCGCGAAGCATAGCACGGGCACGACCAACCCTGCCGCCCACGCCAGCGGCCTGTGGAAAAGCAGCACCAACCAGACGAAAGCGCCAGAAACAGCCTGTGGATAAGTGTGGGGAAGGAATTTCACCCGCTTGCTCAACGCTGCGCGCCGGTACCGCGCGGAACAAGAAAAACCCATGTTACAGGCTTATTAATGTCAATATATCAATAACTTAAAATAGAAACATCAAGCTAAATACCACCCAATGCAGTATGCACCAGAACTGTCAACCCCACTCGCGGTTTGTGGAGAACTTTTTTGCGCCGGTGCCGGCCGCAGACACTTCAGCTTGCTGGACGGTGAGAAATCTGCCAGCAACGATGGGCAGGTTGTCCTCTCTGGAAATCCGGCGGCAGGGTCTCGGCCGTGATATCCACAACCTGCCATTGCGCCGAAATGGCGCTATCAAGCTTGAATTTGCGCCGATTGTTCGAGAAGTACAGCACGCCGTCGGGGGCAAGACGCGCCATGGCGGCCGCCAGCAAGGTGCTGTGGTCTCGCTGAATATCGAAGCTGTCCACCATGGATTTGGAATTCGAAAATGACGGTGGGTCGAGCATGATCAGATCCCACTGACGGTCGGTCGCCTGCAACCATTCGAGTACATTGGCGCGTTCGGCCCGATGTTGACGCTCCGATAAGCCATTGAGCGCCAAGTTGTCACGAAACCAATCCAGATAAGTGTTGGAGAGATCTACGCTGGTTGAGGTCGCTGCACCGCCAAGCGCTGCGTGCACGGTGGCGACGCCGGTATAGCAAAACAAATTGAGAAAATGGCGCCCTTCGGCTTCCCGTCCGATGCGCAACCGCAGCGGCCTGTGATCCAGAAACAATCCGGTATCGAGGTAGTCGTGCAGGTTCACCAAGATCTTGGCGCTACCCTCACGAATGGTGAGTCGCTCGCCCTGACGGTCCTGCTTCTCGTACTGCTGCGCACCCCGCTGGCGTTGACGACGTTTGCAGGCAATCGTCTCACCCTCGGGAATGGCGAATACATCGCGCACCGCTGACAGTACCTCGCCCATCCGACGCTCTGCGTCGGCCTCCGCAACCTGCTTGGGAGGCGCATATTCGGCGATGTGCGGCACACCAGCGTAGACATCAATGGCAGCGGCGTACTCGGGCATATCAGCGTCATAGAGACGATATGCCTCCACCTGTTCACGCTTGACCCAGCTTTGCAGTCGCCGGCGGTTCTTACGCAAGCGATTCGCCAGCATTGCCGCCCCCTCGGTCAGCGTTGACGCCTGCTGATCATTCCCACCCCAGGGATTGGCCGCAGGCTCGGGCGTTTTCTCGCTCAAACGGTTGTCGTCACCCAGCGCAAACAGCAGCAGCGACAAATCCAGCGGGCCACTGTGCAGTCGATACTGCTTGTGACTGCGCAGCCCGACAGCGCGACCCAGCGTCGCATCATTGGTCAGCACCGCCGCCTGCCAGCCCCGGAACTCCCGCGCGAAAGTCTCACCCAACTGGCGATAGAGCAATGGTAGCGACTCCTTGCGCCCAATCCGCTCACCCCAGGGCGGATTGCAAATCAGCAGTCCCTGTTCGAGCGCGATGTGCGAGGGCTTCTGTAGCTCCCGGATGGACCGGGCGCGGAATCTCACCACGCGTTCCAGACCAAGCCTGGCGACGTTTTCCTCTGCGCGCCGTATCGCCGCGATATCGCCGTCGTAACCGCGAATCTCCACGCCCGATGGCAATGCCTCCTGGCGACGCTGTTTCGCATCAGCCAAGATGGCGGACCACTGCTGTGGGTTATGCCCCAGCCAGCGATCAAACCCAAATCGGCGCCGCTCCAAGCCCGGGGCGCGATCCACAGCCATCAGCGCGGCTTCGATCAACAGCGTGCCCGAACCGCACATGGGATCGATCAAAGACCCGCCTCCAGCAAGCACCCGTGGCCAACCGGCCCGCATCACGACGCCGGCCGCCAGGTTTTCCTTGAGCGGCGCCTTGCCCGGATCCAGTCGATATCCGCGACGATGCAAGCTGTCGCCAGAGAGGTCGATGCTCAGCACCACCTGACCGCGATTCAGCCGTGCATGTAGACGCACGTCCGGCTGTTTCAAATCTACGGATGGACGACCGAGGCCCCTCGCCCGAAAACCATCGACAACGCCGTCTTTGATCTTCTGGGCACCAAATTGGGAGTTGCGGATCGCCTCCGAACGGCCACTGAAATCCACCGCCAGCGTATCCGAAGAGGACAGGTGCTCATGCCAGGGTTGGGCGAGCGCACCCTGATAGAGGTCATCTGCGCTGGCGACGGCAAAGGTCGCCACCTGAAGCAATATTCGGTTGGCCAGCCGGCTCCAAAGGCAGGCTCGATAGGCAACTGCCATGGTCCCGGTAAATTCCACACCGGACGGCACCTCACGGATATCCGCAGCGCCCACAGCGGACAACTCCTGTCCCAGCAGACCGCCAAGGCCCTTGGGACAGGTGGCCAGAAAACGTTCAGTCGACAACACCCTGCTCCAATCTAAATATATCGGCGAGTAGTTCCCGCCACTGCTGATATCGCTGGCTCAGCGATCCATCGAGTTCAACCACCCTGTCCTGGTATTCCAGCACTGTTGGAGAGGATTCATTGCTGAACCCAAGCGCGAAATCGTAAAGATCCTGCTGCTGAATTCGCGAGGCGCGGTAGGTGGCATAAACCGCGTGCATACTGGCAAAACTGCCCCGGGAGGCATCGATCTCGCGATCGGTGACGCGCTCATTGTATCGCGTGAGCCAATCTGCCTGCGCCTTGGTCGCCGCTCGCCAGGCATCGTAGGTGGGGCCGACATCGCGCTGCAGGTCCACGAACTGCTCATCAATGGCGTCGATAAACATCAGCTCATAGTCCCTTAAGCGGCCGATGCGCCCCAACATGGGGTCATCGCGTGAGGGCAGTCGAGCCAGCCGTGTCACCTCACCCGATTCGTCCAGAAAACCCGCAAAGGCCTGGGGCGCCAATTGCCGTGCATAGCGCAGCTCGGCGATTTGGTTGATCCGCTCACGCTCGGACAAAGACAGCGACTGCCAGCGTGCCACCATTCGATTGGCGATATTGAACCAGAGCTCATCAAACGGGTCGGCGCCCGACGCCACAGGGTAATCGCTGTCACTGGCCACGCCGTGCAGTTGTTGATCGATCCAGACCTCACCACTGCTGTCTTGCACGCTAACGTCAAGCACCAGATCACGTCCGTCACTATGCTCAAGTCGGGCCGTCACGGTCACAGGCACCAGCGCGCTGGGCGCGGGCAGAATGCGCACGGCTCCCCAGGCACCAGACTCGACGAGCACCGTTCGCAGCCGGTGTGCCATCAATCGAGCCTCGATGTCACGCACCGCCTGCGCGACATCTCCTTCAACGCCCTGCCCCACGTCGAAGATCACAATACCCACATCCACCAGCGGTTCGATGGGTGCGTTTTGCACGTAAAGCTCGGTCGCCTCCACTGCCAACGGCCAATCACGCTGTGGCTCGACCGGCACATCGGTCAACAGGGGCGACTGGCCGCACCCGGTGAGGCACAGCAGGATAGGGAGTAATTTCTTCAAGGGGATTCCGCTGTTTCGGTGGTGCAGACCTTGCCCCGACTGAGCGTCTCGGTGCAACGATAACCACCGGCCTCGGGATCATAGCGCCGAAAGACTTTTCGCACCTGCATAGGATCACGAACCCGTGATGACGTCATTGCAGTCGTCAGTGCCAGCGAATTCCTGTCCTCGGCCAGCAACAAACGATGCTCAACCGTCAGCCCTTCCGGCAGGTCGATCCTGAATAGCAGCTCGCGGCCGCGCCAGGTGCAGCTCTCACGCCCGTAGGGCGTCTCGGTCACGACAGGAGCCTGCTTCGAAAAGTCGCAAACCAATGCAAACGTGTTCTCCCGCCGCACCCGAACTTCGTCCTCGGTTTGCAAAACTTCCAGTAACTGAGGCTCAGTGATGATCTCTGCCATGTCTGCCAGCGCGATGATGTCGCGATAACTGCTGCCCCCCAAGCTGTAGGTCAGCGAGGCCGCGTTGCGACCCGCATTGCGTGCCCGCCGCTCCATATCCCGCTGTCGCTGGCGCAGGCTTGCAGCGATCTGACCATTGAGACTATCACTGGCAGCGAAGTCTACTTCCCAGTGACCGGAAAAATCATGGGCCGCTTCACGCGGCCCCTCGACCACCTGGGGCGCCGGTGTGCTGCTGCACGCTGAAAGCATCAGCACGCCGACAAACGTCGCGGAGTTACGCAACCATTGGGGCATTGTCACTCCGCCTCTGGCCTCAGGCGAGCGAATCGCGCAGCTTGAACTTGAGCACCTTACCCGCTGGGTTGCGCGGCAGCGCATCGACCACGTGCAAACGCAGGGGCAGCTTGTATCGTGCGAGATGCGGTTCAGCAAACTCCCGCAATGCCGCGAGTTCCAGGGATTGTTCGGCATGCAACGCGACGACAGCTGTGACCGCCTCCCCCCATTTATCGTCCGGCAGACCGATCACTGCCACTTCCGCAATAGCGGGGTGGGTATAAAGTACGCTCTCTACTTCTGCGGGGTACACGTTCTCGCCCCCGGAGATGACCATGTCCTTGAGCCGGTCGCAGATGAACAGATACCCGTCCTCGTCGAAGTAGCCTACATCACCACTGTGGAACCAACCCTCGGCGTCAATTGCCTTAGCGGTGGCATCGGGGCGATTCCAGTAACCCTTCATGATGTTGGGACCGCGTACGCAGATTTCACCGCGCTCGCCGGTTGCCAGCGGCTGGTTGTCATTGTCGACGATTCGCACATCAGTCATGACTGGCGGTGTGCCCGCCGACCCCACCTTCTCCAATGCCTTATCCGGGGGCAAGAAGGAAGCGAACGGCGCCGTTTCGGTGAGACCATAGCCTTGAGACACTTTGATGCCCCGCTCTCCGTAGGTGAGGATCAGCGATTCAGGACAGGGCGCGGCTCCCACCACCAGCATACGCAAAGACTCGAGATTGGCGGTGGCGAAATCGGGGTGTTGAGACATAAAAAGGTACATCGCCGGTGCGCCAAACATTTGGTTCACCCGGTACCGCTCGATCGCTGCCAATACCGCGGCCGGGTCGAAATGACGCAACAGCACCAGCGGTGCACCCATTTGCAGCGACGTGAGCGTCATGACATTCAGGCCGCCAATGTGGAACAGGGGCGCGACTGTCAACGACACATCGTCGCGATTACCGCCGAGCGCATACATCGCGTTAATGTTGTTCCAGGCGATGTTGCCGTGGGTCAACATGGCCCCCTTGGGCAGCCCTGTAGTGCCCGAGGTGTACATGATCAGTAACGTGTCATGGGCCCCCATCATCACCGCGTCCTGCACGGGCTCTGCCTCAGCGAGTCCCGCCTCGAGACCCGGATAGCCCTCGATACCCGCACCAACGCTGTAAAAATTCCGACAAGGCAATCGATCACGAACCCCGTCGATCACCGGCGCCAGTTCTGGATCAACCACGAGCGTGTGGACCCCGGCATCACCGATGATAAAATTCAGCTCTTCACCCGTGAGACGAAAATTCAGGGGTACGAACACGGCACCCAGGGTGTTTGCCGCGAACATGACTTCAAGAAACGCAGGCTGGTTGAAGCCGAGGAAGCCGACCCGATCACCCAAACAAACGCCCTGAGCCCGGAGTTTTCCCGCGAGGGCACGCACCCGGGTCGCAAACTCGCCGTAGGTGGTCTCGGTCTCTTCGAAGATGATGGCGGTTCGGTCCCGGCTCAGGTCTGCCTGACGCAAGACGAGCGATGCAAGATTGTAGTTGGGTTCTGGTCGATGCATGACTTGCTTCCTGTCGCTATTGTTATTGATAAAAGAAGAGAGTGGTCGGCTACCGGGATTGGGCAACGCCCCAAACGTTAAAGCCCGCAATTCGCGGTGTCCCTGGCAGATACATCTGCTCGAGCTCGCGGGTGGCAAAACCGGACTCCCGGATCATACCCACGATATCGCGGTTGAGATGGCAGCCGCCGAAAAGACGCTTCCAAATGGGGTTCACCCGTTCCTGCCATCGCGCCACTTGCGGATCAGGCGCCCGCCCGTGCTCACAAAACACCAACTCTCCCCGAGGCTTTAGCACACGCCTTGCTTCAGCCAGCGCGGCCATGGGGTCCGGGATGGTGCAGAGACTGAAGGTCAACAGCACCGCATCGACAGCGTCATCGGGCAAAGGAACCGACTCTGCCGATGCCGCCATGAATTCGACATCGAAGTCCGCTGCGGCGACACGCGGTTGAGCGAGTTGCCAAGAGGTCTCGCAGGGATCAACACCGATCACTCGCTCTACCTGACTGGCCTCGTAATGCGGCAGGTTTTGCCCACCCCCCAGGCCAATTTCTAGCACCGTGCCCCGTGCCCTGGGCACCACCTTTTGGCGCTGCTTGAGAATCGGCCGGGTACCACACGCGCAAGTCACCAGCCTCGGCACAACGTAACGGTCATAGAGTCCCATCTCAGTGGGCCAACACTTCGCTGAGGAAATCACGCATTGCCGCCATTGCCCGACGCTCTGCCTTTTCGCTGTACACCGTGCCCATGACCGGGTCGTTGGCCGCCGGATTGGTGAAGGCGTGCTGGGTTTGACCATAGGCATGCAGTTGCCAGTCTGCGCCCGCGGCGGTCATCTCTTGGGTGAAGGCCATCATCGCCTCAGGGGTCGCCATAGGGTCATCGTAACCATGCAAGGCCAGGACCCGCGCATTGATGGTCGGACTGTCGAGATTATCGGCGGGCATGAACAAACCGTGGAAAGAAACCACCCCGGCAACGTCGGCGCCACAGCGCGCCAAATCGAGCACACAAAGGCCACCAAAGCAAAAGCCGATAGCCGCGGCAGGCCCCGCAGCCACTTCAGGCTGGCTTCTCGCGACTTGCAACGCCTGCGAAATACGCCGCTGCAGACCCGTACGGTCAGAGACCACTGGCGTCATGAGCGCCGAACATTCCTCGGGGTTGTTGCCGCGAATACCCTTGCCGTACATATCGATTGCGAAGCCCACGTAACCCAATTCAGCGAGCTTTCGCGCGTGCCCACCTTCGAAATCGCCACGTCCGGCCCAGGCGTGGGACACCAGCACCACCGGTGCGGGTCCGCGGGTCGGATCCCAGGCCATTTCCGCTTCAAGAACGGTATCGCCGTCGGCGTACTCAACCAGGCGAGTTTCAATCGTGGTCATGTTCAATCTCCGTCTACGGTGGTTGCTGCAGTCGCTCCGGCCGCCTCGGCCCGCTCAGCTAACTGCCGGGCGGTCTCGCCCTCTGACAACAAGTCTTCGCCAACGTTCGATGCTTGGGGGTAAGCCTCAGGATCGATTCGGCGCATTTCGGTCTCGATCCACGCCTCCACCCGAGCCATCAAATCGCCCGCACTTTCATCGGGGCCAGCCTCGAGCGGCTCACCGATCGAGACGGTGACCGTGCCGGGAATGAAGGTCCAGGTTTTCCGCGGCCAGCAGCGTCCTGAAGTGACCGCTATCGGAACGATGCGAGCACCGGTTGCCAGCGCCAGGCGCGACGCCCCGGTCTTGTAGACGCCCGCTTCACCACGTTGCGTACGCGTGCCCTCGGGAAACATGATGATCCACTTGCCACGGTCCATCAATTCGGCACCCAGCGTTGCGACCTTGTTCCACGCCTCGCTGCGTGCGCTGCGGTCAATGTGCACCATTTCCAGACGCGCCAGTGCCCAGCCAAAGAACGGCACCAGCAAAAGTTCCTGCTTGAACACATAGGCCAGAGGGTGGGGCATCATGCTGGGGAAAAAAAACGTCTCCCAGGTAGATTGGTGTTTCGGACAGAGAATGATTCGCTGGTTGTCTTCAGCGGCGGGCAGGTTCTCCATCCCTTGCACTTCATAGCGGACCCCGCCAATGACCCGGGCAGCGCCAATGGCCAGGCTGAGCCAGGGATTGGCAATCCACCACCACAGGCGGACGCTACCCACGAACAGCGACAAAATGAGCAATACGGTGGCAAAGGGGATCACCGATAGCGCCATCCACAAAAACACCAAAAACGATCTGATAGCTCTCATTGCTGCTCACCCTCCTGCGGGTTGCGCGTGCAACGACCTGGACACAAAAACGACAAATCTGACTCCTGACACAATAAACGCGACGCATTAAACCAAAATCTGGTCCAGCCTGTATTTGCGGCCCGGCAGGTCTGGCAGTTACGCTTTCCGGTCGAGGGCCCAAGACCGTGAAAAAACCCCCAGACAAAAGCGAGTTAAGACTCCAGCTACGCGCTGAGACCGATAGCTTCCTCGCAGAAGGTGGGGAAATTGTGCGTGTCGCTCAGGGTGAAAGCGCTTTCGCGCCCGGTGAGCGGCCACCACCCTCGCCGTTGTTTACCGAGCCCAAGAGTGATCGCACACCGGTTGACGATGTGGTGGCAGCCCTGAATGAGCGTCGAGAAGCCAAACGCAATCGCGGCAAGCCTGCCCGCCCCTCCAAACCCACGCCGCGCAAACAGGTGATCTACGACGATTTTGGCGAACCAATGCGGGTTATCTGGTCTGAGGAGTAGTGCCGGTTCAGTGAACTGAACCCGCAGCCATGGCGTAGCACCGGGCAGACCCCTCAATGGCAGCCAACCATGCTCACGCTCAAGGAAGACATCACCGTACCCCGGACGCCAGAAGACTGTTTTCGCTACGTCGCCGATTTTCGGACCACCGTCGAATGGGACTCGACTGCCATCCGCGCCGAAAAATCCACCCCAGGACCGATCGGACTGGGCAGCCGCTTCGCACTGCGCTGCAAGGCTGGCCCCGGCTCCGTGGCTATCGACTACGAAATCACCGAATGGCAGCCGTGGCACAGCCTGGTACTGGTAGGCCGCAGCCAGTTTTTTGAAGTTCGCGACACCATCGTTTTTACCGAGGTCGAAGAAGGCACCCACATCAGCTATACCGCTGAATTCAGCTATCGCTTCGGTCTTGAGCGCCTGGCCAACAGCGGCGAAGCCCGGCTGCGGGAAATGGGGCGAAGTAGTCTCGAAGGTCTGCACAGGGCACTGAGTGACAACAACCCCCCGCCGGCCATTTCAAATTTCAGCGCGCGTGCCGACCGTTTGGTCATGCCGGGACTGGCCATGTTCAGCAAATGGGGTTTTCGGCGGGGACAAGCCCACTGGCACCCCATGAGCGCGATGATGGACAGCAAACATGTCGTCCTGACCGGAGCAAGCGCCGGGCTCGGGCTCGCCACTGCGATAGCCCTTGCCGAGGCGGGGGCGCGCCTGACATTGGTCATCCGCAACCCCGCCTATGCCGAGGATCTTCGCGCGCGCATTCTCAAGGAGACCGGCAACGACAAAGTCTGCATTGAACTGGCGGACCTATCGCTGCTCTCTGAGGTCGACGCACTGGTCGACCGCCTGCTCAGCCGCGGCGAGCCCATCGATGTACTGATCAACAATGCTGGCGCACTGTTCAACGAATATGGAGAAACCAGCGAGGGTATTGAGCGCAGCGCAGCGTTGCTACTGCTGAGTCCATGGAAGCTCACCGAGGGCCTGAAACCCCTGCTGACCGGGCACAAAACCCCAGCGCGGGTCATCAACGTGGTGTCAGGTGGCATGTACTCGGAGCAATTGTCCCTCAAACAGTTGGTCATGACGCCAGACACCTACAACGGGCCCCGCGCCTACGCTCGTGCGAAGCGCGCACTGACCGTGCTCACTGAGCAATGGGCCGAGCGGTGGCGCGACGACAATATCGTGGTTAACGCGATGCATCCTGGCTGGGCAGATACCCCCGGGGTCCAGGGCGCGTTACCCACCTTCCGCACGGTGACACAGCTAATCCTGCGCAGTCCGGAGGAAGGCGCCGATACCATCATCTGGATGGCGCGCGCGACCGAAGCCGATCAAGTGACCGGCAAGCTGTTCCTTGACCGAGAACCCCGAACCCCCTATCTGCTGGACAAGACGCGAGAACTGTCAGCGGAGCGCGAGGGTCTCGGCCACTGGCTGGAGGAGCGGATGCGTTTGATCACCGCGGGCTGATAGGCTTGTCCCCACGGGGCGGCGCAGCGTTTGTGTCGCCATCACGAGGAGGTAACCGTGGACCCAGCTATTCACCCCTTTCGTATCGAGGTCGCCGATACGGCCCTGGAGGATCTCAGACAACGACTCGCTCTGACACGATTCCCAGATCCTGAAACTGTCGAGGACTGGTCCCAGGGACTGCCTCTCAGCTACGCCCGAGAACTCGTTGACTATTGGTCCGACCGCTATGACTGGCGCCGAGCCGAGGCGATGCTCAATCAGTGGCCGGGCTTCAAAACCGAACTGGGTGGGGTCGATATTCATTTTGTCCATGTGCGGAGTCGACACTCTCAAGCGCGCCCGCTGATACTCACCCATGGCTGGCCGGGATCTATTTTTGAATACCTGCCGCTGATACCCGCACTCACTGATCCGACACAACACGGTGGCTCAGCCGAGCAAGCGTTTCACATCGTCATCCCTTCATTGCCGGGCTACGGCTTCTCAGGCAAGCCCTCGGCCCCTGGCACATCGATCGAATGCATTGCTGGACTGTGGCGTGAACTGATGGGACGGCTGGGCTATGACCGCTTCCTTGCTCATGGCGGCGACTGGGGTAGCGCCGTCACCCATGCGCTGGCGTTGCACCATGGTGATGTCTGCAGCGCTGCCCATGTCACCCTGCCCATCCTGCAACCAGATCCCGCTACACTGGAGTCACCTAACCCCGATGAACTCGATGCGCTCGCCGCTTTTCAGTACTACGAGCAATGGGGTTCGGGCTACTCGCGACAACAGAGCACCCGCCCCCAAACCCTCGGCTACGGCCTGGCGGACTCACCGGTCGGGCAAATGACCTGGATTGTTGAAAAGTTTGCAGAGTGGACCGATTGTGAAGTCAATGGTGTGCGGCATCCCGAAAACGTCATTGATCGCGATACGCTGCTTGATAACGCCAGCCTGTACTGGCTCACCAACAGTGGCGCCAGTTCCGCGCGCCTCTACTGGGAGAGCTTCAACACGCCCGACATTTCCCCCATTTCCACGCCCATGGGTGTCTCGGTGTTCCCGAAAGAAATTTACCGCTGCAGCGAGCGCTGGGCACAGCGCCGCTATCAGCGGCTCAGTTACTTCAACAATCGGATCGCAAGCGGCGGACACTTTGCCGCTCTCGAACAACCCGAGCTGTTACTGTCGGAGATTCGAGCCTGGCTCGCCGCCCTCAATGAGAGCGGGGTAGTGTTGCCATGAGTCCTAACGACGAGTTTGTCTCGCCATTTTTCAGCGAGGACGTAGACGCGCCCCACTCGCCCTACTGGGAATCACGCCGAGAGCTGGCAGCCGCGGCTCGCGAACTGCAAGCGCTGCTTTGCACATCAGACATCGACCCAGAAAAGGCGCGTGAGCTCGCGGCGTTGCTGCGCGCAGAAAACCAAAAGCTGGCCGCGAGCCCGCAATATGAAGGCGTCGTCGCCTTTGCCCGGGACTCTGGGCACGGCAGCGTGGCAGTCATCAATCACGAATTGTTGTCCGTGGGTGGCCATAGTCACCCAGCTGCCCCCGGACTCCGCATGTGGCATGACGGTGAACTCACCCGCGGTGGCGTGTGCTGCAGCTGGGCGTTCGAAGGCCCCCCAGGACACGTACACGGCGGCTGGATCGCCGCCATATTCGATCACTTCATGGGAATGGCCCACATGCGTGGCGGTAAACCGGGTATGACCGGTGGCCTGACAATTCGCTACCTGGCACCCACCCCTATCGGGCAAGAACTCAGCCTGGTGGCGACCCAGGAGCGCGTGGGTGAGCGCCGCACGCTCGTTAAGGCGGAACTCCGTTGTGACGAGACCCTGACTGCCACCGCCGAGGCGATGTTTGTTCGACCCAAACATCGTATTTTCGACTAAACCAGTTTCTCAAGGCGGCCTCAGGGCCGCCCCATTCAGCGTCTCGAATAGACGGTGGCACCGCCTATCACGGTGCGCTCGACCACCAAGTCGCGTACATCACCCGCCGCCAGCGGACTGCCGGACAGAATCACCAAGTCGGCAGCCTTGCCAGCCTCAATGCTGCCCACTTCGTCATCCATGAAGACCTGCCAGGCGGCATCAATCGTCACCGCCCGAAGGGCGGCCATTACCTCGATACGCTGCGCCTCACCCAGTACTCGTCCACCGGTGGTCTCGCGGTTCACCTGACTCCACACCAATTGCAGCGGCAGCATCGGCGTGATTGGGGTATCGCTGTGGGCACTAAACCGCAGACCCGCGTCGATAGACCACTGGCCTGGACTGATGTTCGCGGCCCGCTCCGGACCGATAAAGATGTCAGCGTGGCGATCCCCCCAGTAGTAAGTGTGCGTCGGGAAATAACTCGGGGTCACACCCAGCTCCACCATTCGCTGCACCTGATCCTTGCGCGCCATTTGAGCGTGGATCAGCAGCGGTCGCGATTCAGGCCAATCGTGGGTTTGTGCCGCAGCGGCAATCGCGTCCAGGGCGTCATCGATGGCCGCATCACCATTGGTATGAATGGCGAATTGGATGCGGCGCTCATACAAACCGTCGACCTGTTCGAACAAGGCGTCCCGCGGGATCGACGGGTAACCGCGATAGTCGGGGTCCCCGTGGTAAGGCGTGTGATAAGGCTCGCTCAGATAACCCGTAAAACCCTGAATGCTGCCGTCCGCGATCAACTTGACGCGGGGCACTGACACCCGTCCACCTTCGTAATCCGCCAACGCGAATTCCCCGCGCCAGACTTCCTGTTCGATTTCTTCAAACAGCGGAAACAGCGCGACGCGCTGGGGGAAAATGTTCACCCTGCTCAGCCAGTGCAGAATCTGCACAAAAGCCCTGGGCATTCCTCCGGCCGACGCGGTGGTCACGCCGACCGACAAATACTGTTCTGACGCCAGCGTCGTCATGCGCACCAGCTCGGACAGACCGATGTCGAACATCGGCTCCATCGCTGCTCGGGCTGCTGTCTCCTCCAACACGCCGGTGGGTTCACCGTCACCGCCGCCGTCGCGGACAATTCGGCCACCATCAGGGTCCGGGGTTTGCGCCGTAATATTGAGCGCCGCCAGTGCGGCAGAGTTCACCGCCACGAGGTGGCCGGAAATGTGTGCAATGGCAATGGGCCGTTCGCTGGATACCTTGTCGAGGTCGTCGCGGGTCGGGTGTCGCCCCTCGGCAAGCAAGGTGTCGTCGTAACCGAAACCGGTGATCCAGCCCTCTGGACGACGCTCAGCATGCTCGCGTAAGCGCGCCAGCAGATCGTTCATATCCGCGACAGCACCAATGGGCGGACTCTGCAGATCCGCTGCAAACACCACTTGACCCGAACCTGGAAAGTGCCCGTGGGCGTCGATAAACCCCGGCAACAGTGCACGGCCGCGCAGATCGACAACATCCGTGGCGTCGGTAATCCCGGCGAGAACCTCCTCCGAGCTGCCCACCATGTCGATACGTCCGTCGCGGACACTCACGGCTTCTGCAATACGGTTGTCGCCGTCCATGGTCAGCACAGTGCCATTGAAAAACACCTGATGCTCGGGTCCGACAGGGGTACGGGTCAGTATGCTGATCAGTACATAGATCCCCGCAACGAAAGCAGCGAGCACCATGAGGCCGGTGCGAAATTTCATGTGTTGTCTCCAGTGGGTTGTTGTCTAGGATAGCGCCTGAATACATCCTGGGTTGCAATCATGGGTCGCCGACAAAAAGACAGCAAACTCGTCTACAGCACTGAATCTGGAGGACGCTGCCCCCAGTGCCAGCGCGCGCTCAAGTCCTGTGTCTGCGGCGCCGATAAGCCCGCCTATACAGGGGACGGCATCGCTCGCATTCGCCGGGAGACCAAGGGCCGTGGCGGCAAGGCAGTCACCGTTATCGACGGGCTGCCCCTGAGCGGCGCCGACCTCAAACAGCTCGCCAAACAACTCAAGCAACGCTGCGGCGTCGGCGGCGCCGTTAAAGAAGGCCGTATTGAAATTCAGGGGGACCAGCGTTCGATCTGTGAAAAAGCGCTGACCGAGCTGGGTCACCCCTGCAAGCTTGCGGGCGGTTGAATCAGTTGACGATCAGCGTCTTCTGCCCAGTGCGACGCACACCGTACTGCTGCACCGCTGCTACCGACAGCGACTCCGCGAGTGAAACCCGCTGTGAGTAATGGCTCGCGAAGGTGGTGGTGAGTTCGCTGGCGACACGCTGCTGCATCGCAACCAAGCGCTCCAGTCCCGCTTTTTGCAGGAATGGCGTCAACAGCCAGCCGCTGACGCTCCAGGCAAAGCCATAGCCGAAGCCCAGGGTAATGGGATCGAGACTGAGTGCGCCGTAGATGTAAGCCTGCTTGAACTCCTCCGAGCCATAACGAGACCATTCGGGCATACGAGTACGCGCCGCGGCTTCCATCGCCATCAGGATCTGGTTGGTCAAGCTGCCGCCGCCGATGGCATCGAATGATACCGTCGCGCCAGTCTCGGTCACTGCGGCAACCAACTGATCGCGGAAGTCGGCATCGCTGCTGTTGAGTACGTACTTGGCGCCCTGCCCCTTGAGCAGTGCGACCTGCTCTTCGCTGCGGACGATGTTGACCAGTGGTACACCATCGTCAAGACAAATACGGTTGAGCATTTGCCCGAGGTTGGAAGCCGCTGCAGTGTGAACAATCGCCTTGTGTCCTTCCATGCGCATGGTTTCAACGAAGCCCAGCGCGGTCATCGGATTCACGAAGCAGGAGGCTCCCTGCTCAGCCGTGACAGCTTCCGGCAGCGGCATGCACTGCATCACATTGACACAGCGGTGGCCCGCGTACATTTCACCGCCGAAGGTACCGACCCGCTTACCCAGTAGCGTCTGGGCGGCGTCATCGCTACCAGCAGCGATAACGCGACCAGCAGCCTCATTACCCACGGGTAGCCACTGTCCGATGCGCGGCCCCATCAGCGCCATGGCCGGCGCGGGCATATCGAGGATCACTGAGGGATGACCATTGCGCTCTGACGCGCGTGCACTGCTGACATCCGCGGCACCGAACATCAAGCCCAGATCAGACGGGTTAATCGGCGTCGCCTCGATCTCGATAACAACCTCGCCGTCGCCGGGTTCGGGAACATCGACTTCAAAGAGTGCGCACTCGACGGTGCCGTTCTCATGGACACAGGACTGCATTTGCAGTGTTTTCATGGGGATACCTCAGTTGGGGTGCTTGTTTTTTTGTGAATGGGGATGGCGCGTCATCAGTAGCGAAAACTGCGCTCGTGTTCAGAGAACAACGTGGCAGACTCGCCATCCCGTAATCGGTATATCAGAGCATAAGCGAGGACCGCCCGCACGTACTCCCGGGTTTCATAAAACGGCAGACTGTCGATCCATTGATCAACGGGCAGATCACCGACCGACCACCGATCTACCCGATGGGGGCCCGCATTGTAGGCCGCCAAGGCCATTGGGCGCAGATCATCGAACCGCGCCTTGAGCTGCCCATAGTAGCGAGCGCCCAGGCCGATGTTGTAGTCCGCCTGTAGCAGCGACGACCGCCGATAGCGAACGCCAGCCTTGCGGGCAACCTGTCGCGCAGTCCCGGGCATCAGTTGCATCAGCCCCATAGCACCCGCCGAGGAAACAGCCCGTGGATAGAGCGCGCTCTCCCGGCGGGCGATGGCAACCAGTTCTCCCGGCGGTAATCCCTGATCCACCGCAGCGGATTCAAACTCGCCCCGGTACAGCCATGGGAATCGCCAGTCGAGCGCGTCCCAACTGCGCGACACATTGGTGGCAACAATCGACAACGAGGACCAACCCTCAGCACGGGCAATGCCCGCGAGATCCCGCTGGGCCACCTCGTCTACACGCAGCAGCAGGGACTGCCACTCACCGCGCGCCTGGCTCAAGCGATCGAGTGCCATCAACTCCCGGACGCGAGCCAACCCGGGGTCATCCACTGGTGAACCCACTGCCTGCAAGGGCCGCTCATTCAACTGGTAAGGGAGCGACTGTTGTTCGGCGGCGAGGAAGCCGTGAAAACTGCGCTCCTGCGCTAGCGCCCTGCGCAAATCCGCCGCCGCCTCGGCCTGGCCGGCTTCTGCCAACGCCCGCGCGCGCCAATAGCGCCACATGTCCTCCTCGCGCTTGGCAGGCGATAGCCACTCGACGCCCTCCAGCAAAGCCCCCCAATGGCTATCCCGGAGCTGATTGCGTAGATAGATCTCCGTCAGTTCATCATCACGTAAACGATCGAGCGTCTCAGCGATCCAGGGGTCAGGGGCCGAACTCTGGGTGAACAAGCTGTGCCTGACGATCATTCGCTCCATCGCCTGAAGCTGCTGGTCGGAAAATGGCTGCACACCCCGCGCACGCTCGAGTGCTGCCAGCGCCTGTTCTGGATTGACCCGGGCCAGGCGACGAATACCGACGGCCGTGAGTTGGGCATGGCGAGGATCGGCCCTGTGTTGATCACGCAACAAACGATCGGGGCGCCGATACACCGCGTACAGCTCTTGCACCAGCGGCAGTAGCTCGGGCGATGCAAAACGGGTCAGATAACTCAGTAGTTGCACCGACCTGGCGTCAAAGGCCTTCAGCGCCCTGGACCACACCAATGCATCGTCAGGTCCAGATTCAGTGAACCAGGTACTGAACAGTGGATCACAGGCCCGGTCCTGCGACTTGCCAACGTTCCAGAGTCTTGCCGCGGCCGCCATGGCCTGCTCACGCGCCCCGGTCGCGAGCTTGGCTCGATAGTAAAAGCACTGCAGTCGCTCGTCTCGCGGCGGTTGAGGCTGTACAGCCAGCAAAGCCTGCCATCGCTCCCGACGCCCGTGGTCGCTGATCCAGGCCTCCCGCAGTCGATTCTCCAGCGGTGATCCCTCCGCTCTGGCCAACCACGCCAGCGCCTCGGCCGCAGTGGCCTTGCGCAGCCGGTCGCGCAGGTGGTCATAGTCGAGGTAAATGGTTAGCGGATAATCATCGAGTTGCTGCCGCAGCGCTCGGTACCGAGGTCCGGCGCCCGAACGCAACTCGCGCTCGGCCTCGGTGTAAAGCGCCCTTTGCTGCGCCAGGGGATCGGTGTCAGCGCCGGTGAACGGCGCCAGTAACAACAACAGTCCCGCGAGGAACAGCCTGATTTGAGCTGGCTTGATCAGAAACACGCGCATATGAACTCCGACATTCCCACGCAGGATGCGTGTACGACTTCGGTTTTTCAATCATTGAGCGCTAGGATAGGCAATCTGTTCCCCCATCGAGGAAACTCAACTTGCAGGACAAGCAGTATCGACTCACCCAGTACAGCCATGGCGCCGGTTGTGGCTGCAAAATAGCGCCCAACGTGCTGGGTCAAATCCTTGCGGGCAGCACGGTAGCGGGTGGCGACACCACATACCCGAACCTGCTGGTCGGTAACAGCCAGCGTGATGATGCAGCCGCACTGGCCATCGATGGACAGCGCGCCATTTTAAGCACCACGGATTTTTTCATGCCGATCGTCGACGACCCCTTCGATTTCGGCCGAATCGCCGCCACCAACGCCATCAGCGATATCTATGCGATGGGGGGCAAACCCAGTATGGCCATCGCTATTCTCGGTTGGCCAGTGAACCTGCTGCCACCAGACATTGCCGGACGGGTGATCGCCGGTGGCCGCAGTGTTTGCCAGGCAGCCGGTATCCCCCTCGCGGGCGGGCACAGTATCGACGCGCCGGAGCCCATCTTTGGTTTGGCCGTCACGGGTGAGGTAGAGATCGCGAATCTCAAACGCAACGGCGGTGCCGAGCCTGGGGATGCATTGTTTCTCACCAAACCGCTGGGCATCGGCATCCTCACCACCGCTGAAAAGCAAGGCAAACTGGCGCCTGAACACAGCTCGCTGGCGACCGACACGATGTGTCAACTCAACGACATCGGCAGCGAGCTGGCCACCCTGCCGGGTGTCCATGCAATGACCGATGTCACGGGCTTCGCTTTGCTGGGCCATCTGCTCGAAATCTGCGATGCCAGTGCGGTCGACGTTCATCTCAACATCGACGAAGTGCCGGTTCTACCGGGGGTGGATCAGTACCTCGCTGCGGGTTGTATCCCCGGCGGGAGCGGCCGCAACTTCGAAGCCTATGGCGAACGACTCCCGCCTCTGTCGGAGACCCAGCGCCACCTCCTGTGTGACCCACAGACCAGTGGCGGGCTGTTGTTCGCGGTGGCACCCGATACGGTCGGACAAGTGCAGTCATTGCTGCGTGATCGAGGGCTTCCCGAGCGAGCCATCGGCACCCTGCTGGCAGCACAGGGCGGTGACACGCCGATTCTGCTGGATCGTTGAATGGACGTTGTCACCGACCTGAAAACGCTGTTGCTGGCGGATACCCCGTTGATCGACACCCGGGCGCCGGCCGAATTTAGACGCGGCAGCCCGCCCACCGCCATCAGCCTGCCCTTGATGGACGACAACGAACGCGCCCAGGTGGGCACTTGCTACAAACAACAGGGCCAGGCGGCTGCCATCGAACTGGGCCACCAACTGGTGTGTGGTGACGTGAAGCAAGCGCGCGTCGATGTCTGGGAAGCTCAGCACCGTCGACAGCCCGAAACCGTGCTGTTTTGCTTCCGCGGTGGCCTGCGTTCACAGATCAGCCAACAATGGCTGGCCGAACGTGGCGTCGACATGCCCCGTGTAGCCGGCGGTTACAAGGCCCTGCGCAGCTTTCTGATGGAAACACTCGAGCGCGCCACACAGACCCTCGACTTCCTGGTGATCGGCGGACCCACCGGGAGCGCCAAGACCGATTTCATCAACACCGCCGCAGAGGGGCAGCCCCTTCCAGACAGTATCGACCTCGAGGGGCTCGCGAATCATCGCGGTAGTGCTTTTGGACGTCGGGTTGGGGGACAGCCCAGCCAAATTGGCTTCGAAATGGCGCTGGCGATCGAAGTACTCAAGCGCGAGGCCGCTGGGCACCGTCGGCTGATTTTGGAAGACGAAGGACGGCTGATCGGCCGCTGTGCGCTGCCAGAAGCTTTTTTGAGCACACTGAAATCAGCACCACTGATGCTGTTGGAGTGTCCTTTTGAAGCGCGGGTCGAGCACTCTTATCACAACTACATTCTTGCCAATCTCCAAGAGCAGCTGCGTCACACCGGGGACCCCACCGACCCGTTCGACCGCTTCGCTGACGGTTTGCGCACCGCGTTGTCAAACATCTCCAAACGATTGGGTGGCGAGCGATACCAAGCGTTACTCAAGGTTTTGGAGCGCGCCCTGACCGCGCACCGTCAGCACAACGATCCGAGCTTGCACCGAGACTGGATTGCAACCTTGTTGCGGGATTACTACGACCCGATGTATGAATACCAACTGCGCGACCGGGGCAAGCTAGTCATCGCTCGCGGCAGCCCCGACACCCTGGCAAGACAACTATTGAGCGGCTGCGCCCAGTCCGATTGATACCGTGGCCAGAACGCTCACGTGCCGGCGCGTCTGAATCGACTCAACAGTTCGATGTGCGGTGTCTGTGGAAACAGGTCAATCAGGGCCACCTCAACGAGCTCAAGACCCAGCGTTTGTAGGTAGGCGCTGTCGCGCTGCCAGGTCGCGGGATTACAGGACACGTAGATGACCTCTGCCAAGGCCTTGAACTGCGGCAGCATGGATTCGCGGCTGAGAAAGCCATCCCTTGGCGGATCGAGAAACAAAAATTCGGTGTCACTCTTTTGTCGCGCAAGTTCACCCGCGGCACGGTTGTCGTACAGATTACAGGTCGCCACCTGCAGCGACGGCCAGTCGCTTCGTGCCCGGTCGAGCAGCCCGTCCGTCTGCACTTCGGCAGCGGTCACACACAAACCTGCCTCGATCAGCACTTCGGTGAAATTACCGGCGCCGGCAAACAGTTCGAGGGCCGGCAAGCCTTTGTGCTGGTCGGTAAGCCGCTCGGACACCCAGGCCTTCATGGCCGTATTCTGGTCGCTGTTGCCCTGTCGAAAGGTCTGGCGCTGATTCACCATGACGCCCTCCCGAAGATCATCGACATCGAGGGTCGTCCAGTCCCGACCCCGGCGTGGGCGCCATGCTGAATGTGGCAGTCGGGACCGCAAGTCGTCCATTTTCGCCTGACAACCGGGCGTCAGCACCGCGCAGCGGGACACGTCGACCAGTTGCCTGCTGCCCGGTGCAACATAGCCCAATCGCTTGCCATCGGTTTTGAACTGGGCGCGATTGCGGTAAACCCACTCATCGGGTGCGGCGAGCATCTCAACCGGGATCGATTCGCAGCCAAGCGCGCGCAGCTGAGACTGCAGCCGCGCACGTTTGCCCTGCAATTGAGTCGGGTAGTCTACGAATTGCCAGGGGCAACCGCCGCAGGCGTGGTCGCCCGTGCCATGATGCGGACACGGCGCGTCCCTGCGACCGGCTGCGGGTACCAGTACCTCGAGCAGCTCGCCTTGCACCACTTTGCCCTGCCGGCCGGTCACGACCACGCGCACGCGCTCGCCAGGCCACACCCCGGGTACAAACACCGCGCGTCCATCGGGAGCCTGCAACACACCGCGACCGTCACTGGCCAGATCCCGTACGCTGGCCTCAAAAGGTGGTTGAACACGGCCCTGGACCGAACGCTTGGGTCTGGTTGCCGTTCGTTTCTCCCTAGCGCCCCTGGCTTTTGGCATAATGGCGTCACGCCCTCGTCGGTTAACCGGATAAACCCCGCCCCTCCTAAGGGCGTACTGCAGGTTCGAGTCCTGCCGAGGGCGCCAACTATGGCGGAAACCCATGACGGACCACAACGCCCATAACAATAACAAGGCACGCATCCCGGTCATGCCACGACCACTGCTGCGTTCTTTGCTCGAGGCACCTCTCGAGGATGACACCCTGCGCTGGATGGGGGACATCCTGATGCTGGGCTCATCGGTTGCCTGGGCAAGTCTCGCCATGGGGTTTCTGCTTGTGCAAATCAGCGCACAGGTGGAACTACCCTGGCTGGAGTCGATGATCGGCAGCGCGGTGCTCATCTCGGGATGGTGGGCGTACCCACGACAGTGGGTGGCCCAGACGCCGGTGCTGATCCAAGCCGTCGTCGTCTTTGTCTTCGTCGCATTGACCATGACCCAACCCGTGAGCGTGACACTGGGCCCCCTGTGGATCGTCGCTTGGGCGTGTGCGACCGCGAGTATTACCACCCTGGCATTTGGCTTCGTGAGCTCGTTGTTCCTGGTCGTGAGTGGATCGCTGGTGCTGAACATGCTCTTTCAATGGTCACATCCGGCGGCGGTCCACCCAACGCTGGGCAACCTGATTGGCATTGCCATCGCATCGGTCGTATCGCTGGTCACCCACGGTGTCTGTTTCCAACTCACACGAGCCAGTTCAAGCGCGCGGCAGCTCGAGCGGCTGCGCAGTGACATGCTGGTGGCATTTGCCACTGAGCTTTCGGTACCGGGTAACGCACTCCATAAGCTGGCGGAGCAACGGGAAACCGACGCGCGAAGCAGCGCACTGCTCGGCGTCATCGGCCATCAGCTCACTGCGTTGGCGGCTTTCCTGGCCACAGAATCGAAATCTCGCGCGCCGAAGGCACAACCGACTGAGCTTTTCTGCCTGTCTGATATCGTGACCCTGTCTACCAGTCAGGCCCGCCGACTGGCACCCATGGTCGATATTGAGACCCGTATCACCTATGGACCCAATAGCGATCGGCTGATGCTCATGCCAGCCCGGGAGGTCGCCCTGAGTGTGGCGTATCTAACCCGTGATGCCATCTTGCGCGAAGATATTCGTCAAATACACGTGAGCTCAGGTGTCGAAACGCTGCCCGATCAGACGACCTACGTCAGGGTGCTGATCAAACTCGAATCGGACCCGGAGGCCATACCCAGTCGGCGCGCCTCTCCCGCAGGCCATGCTGCGAACGTGGCAGTCAGAGGGCTGGTTTACTTGATTCGGGCGACCGGCGGCAAACTGACGATGAACCCACCAGATCGACGCTGGCAATCGGCTGAGCTATGGGTACCCGTGCAAACCAACGAGTACGCCACGAGAGGCGACGCAGTAACCGCCCCAGACCTACCCCACGCTCTGCAAGACCTAGAGGTTCTGGTCGTCGAGGATGACGAACTCACCCGGCTTTTAACCGCGCGCAATCTGGAACGCATGGGTGCTGCCGTTACAGTTGCAGCAAACGCCGCCGAAGCGCTGAAAGCCATGGCAGCACGGGAATTCGACCTGGTCGTTGCCGACCTGCATCTGCCTGACACCGAGGGGCCCGCACTGATCGCCGATCTGCGTCGTCAGCACTGCAATGTGCCCATCATTGTGGTGACCATGTCCAGTGGCGCTGCCGATGTAGAGGCGTTGGTACTGGCAGGTGCCGATCAGTTGCTGGGCAAACCACTGCAGTTTGAGCGCCTTCAGCAAACCGTTGTGCTGCTGCGCATGAGTGGCCGAATCAGAACAGTGGCCTGAGCCACAGGGGGATGAATCAGGTGCCCCCAACACGGGCGGGCACCTGTGAAGCCGATATCAGTAGCGCTGAACGCGCACTGGTAGGTCGCTATAGCCGCGAACAAACAGGTTCTTGGTGCGAACCGGATCGCCGACCACTTCAATCGACTTGAAGCGCGCCAGCAGCTCTTCCCAAAGAATGCGCAACTGCATCTCACCGAGGCGGTTCCCCATGCAACGGTGGATACCACAACCGAATGACATGTGACGTCGCGCATCGCCGCGATCGATCAGGAACTCATCGGGGTTTTGCAACACGGTGTTATCGCGGTTGGCCGAGATGTACCAGAGGATGACCTTGTCGCCCTTTTTGAACTGCTGGCCCTGGAATTCAACATCCCGGGTTACCGTGCGACGCATGTGGGGCAGCGGCGTCTGGTAACGAATAATCTCAGAGACCATGTTCGGAATCAGTTCAGGATTTTCACGCAGCTTCGCAAACTGATCCTGATGCTGGCTGAGGAACCACAAACCACCGGACATGGAGTTACGGGTGGTGTCGTTACCGCCCACGATGAGCAGCATGATATTGCCCATATAGGTCAGGGGATCGTCGACCATATTCGCGGTCTTGGGGTCTTTCTGCAGCATGCGAATCAGATCGAATGCTTCTTTGCCATCGTCCTTCTTCTGGTGCCAAAGCTCGGTGAAAAACTGCAAGCACTCAAGCACGATGGCACGGCGTTCCTCCAGATCTAAACCCTCACCACCCGTAATGCGCTTGTCGGAAGTAAAAGCGTCCGACCAATCCGCCAGACGACGGCGCTCCTCGTAGGGGAAATCGAATAGCGTCGCCAGCATTTTGGTCGTCAGGTCGCGGGAGACCATCTCAACCCAGTTGAATGTCTCGTTCTCGGGCAGGTTTTCGAGCACGGCAATGGTGCGCTCGCGAATCAGGCCTTCAAACTCCTTCAGATTGCGGGGCGCGACAACACCTTGCACCGCACGACGCTGATCATCGTGCTCAGGCGGGTCCATGGCGATGAACATGCGCAGCACCATATCGGGCTCAGGATCCAGAATCGCGATCGACGGGTCCGAAGAAAAAGTGTCGGTATCAGATTCAATCGCGACGATGTCCTCGTAGCGAGTGATCGACCAAAACGGTCCTGCATAGCTGTCTTCCTGATAGTGCACGGGAGACTCTTCGCGCAGACGCTGGAACACGGGGGCCCAGGTGTCCTGCTCGAACATGGTGGGATCGGATAGGTCGAAATCCTTGACCGACATTGCGTCGATGGCTGCCAGTGGGTCTTTTATTGCTTGATTCATTTACTGTCCTCCTGGGCTCTGTTTGCGCGCTTCTTTACATTTGAAATTCTGGGAGCTTGACGGTGAAGTTGGGCATATCGGCCGCGATCTTGACCTGGCAACCCAGTCGCGAGTTGTCTGCACGATCCGGACGCAGGCCCAACATGGACTCTTCCTGGGGCTCGATCGCCGGCAGACCATCGGCCTCGACAAAACAGTGGCAAGTGCCGCAAACAGCTGCACCACCGCAGTCCGCGTCGATCCCGGGCACATCGTGCTTCATCGCGGTCTCCATGATGGAGGCACCCGCCTCCGCATCAACCTGGTGTTCGGTGCCATCGAATTCGATAAAAGTGACGACGGTCATGCGTTTGACGCTCCTGTACTTATTGATTGGGGGTGTTGATCTGCCTTCATGCTACCCACAGTTACCGCTTGTCAGGGGTGGCACCACGACATTAAGGTGTCATTTTTCGCCAAAAGGTGGCTGATATTGATTAGTTCAGTGTTCGCCCGGCTGTTGTACCGCGAATTGTCGGGTCGTGGATTCAACGACGAGCGCATTCTGCACCGGACAGGTTTGAGCGTCGCACAACTGTGGTCTGCGCCCGCACTCCCCAACGAGGGTTTTCTGCAGTTTCTGCGCAACACCCGCGAGCTGGTGGCGCCGGAACCGGTGGGCTTTCTTGTGGCCACCCTGCACCGTGCACCGACGGTGAACATGACCGGTATGGCGATGACCTCCGCACCCACACTTCGGGATGGTTTACAGGCAATGGCCAGCTATTCGGTACTCGCCGCCGAATACGTTCGCATCGAGGTTCGCGCCGGACGGCAGGAGGCTCAACTCGTACTCAATTTTGAACCGCTCATTGTGGACTGTCGTGACATCCACACCGAAGCGGTGTTGCTACTGATGCAGAGCTATCTTGAGAGCATTATGGGTACCCGCTCAGAGGGCATGCGCTTTAGCGTCGCGCTGCCTGCACCTGAGCACGCCGAGCTTTACGATCGCTACTTACACGGCCCGGTAAAGTTCGACCAAGACCGGGATGCGATCCACTTCCCCGCCTATTGGCTGGATACCCTCTCGCCGTTTGCTGACCCAGACCTGTGGACCATGTCCCGCCAGCACCTCGCCGCACAACTGGAACGAGCGATGGATTCTCAGCTAACCCCTTTCACAAGACATCTGCGTGCCTACCTGGCGGCACACACACCACCCTTACCGGAATTGCAGGAAACTGCAGAGTCCTTGCATCTTTCGACGCGGACACTGAACCGACGGCTGAGCGCCGAGGGAACCACCTTCCGCCAACTGCGCCTCGAGAACACCCACGAATGGGCTCGGCGTCTTCTCAAGGAGGGCATCAGCGTCGAGGCGGTCGCTTTGCAACTCGGTTACGACAACCCCGCTAACTTCCGTCGCTCATTTCGATCCATGAACGGCGTTTCGCCCTCGGTCTGGTTACAACAGCAGTCAGCGCCGGTCAGCGAGCACGGGCCGGACGCATAAACAGACGCCGCGTCCAAACACTCTGCATCAAGGGATCCAGCCAGCGATAGAGTCGACCGGAAACTGCCACGGGCTTACCGTGGTCGACAGCGCGGATGCCATCGCGAACAACGACATCGGCGTCATACCAAAGCCATTTGGGCATGGCCGCTTTTTGTTCGCTCATCCCCGCAGTGTCATGGAAGTCCGTATGCGTAAATCCCGGGCACAAAGCCGTCACGTGGACACCTTGGTGGGCCACGGTCAAATGCAGCTCCTCGGACAAGGACACCAGATAGGCTTTCGATGGGCCATAGTTGCAACCACCGGGTCGCGCAATGCGACCCGCCACCGATGCGACGTTAATCACACGACCGAAGCCGCGGGCACACATCCCGGGGATAAACCGGTGACAGAGCTCTGCTACCGCAGTCATCATCAACCGATAAAACAGTTCTTGCTGCTGCCAATCGCGGTCAAGCAGTAAGTCTGGACCAGCCACACCGGCATTGTTGACCAGACAATCAACCTCAATGCCTCGCGCAGCGCATTCAGATTCGATGAACGCAGGCGCGGCCTCGTCGCAAAGGTCTGCCTGAATCAGTGTCACCTCGGTGGGCAACCCCGATGCCACGGCTTCGAGTTTCTCCAGACGGCGGGCTACCAGAACCAGTTGATAGCCCTGCGTGGCCAGCTGGCGCGCAAACTCTGCACCCAGTCCTGCAGATGCTCCGGTAATCAGGGCTGTGCGGCCCTCTCCCGGCCGACTCACAGCGCGTCTACCTGATAGTTGCGTCGGGGAAAGTGCACATGCAGGGTGCCGAACTCATCGGTCTGTCTCGCGACAATCACCCGATCATCCCCCATCCAGACGAGCACACCGGTAACCGGGTCGCGGCCGTAGTCCGCGGGTGACACCGAGACCGTTTTACCCAGTGGTCCCTCACTCAACCCGCCCTCGGGTAGTGGACGCGGTTCGGCATCGCTTGCCGCGCTAAACGCCACCTGCTGATCGATTTCCTGGCGACGACCATGCCCCAAGGCCTCGATGCCCGCGAACCACCTTTTGACATTGGGTAATGATGTAGGCACTTGTTTGTTACCGACTCGCATGTGCAGCCACAGCGGATGGAAGACCGCGAGGTCTGCATAAGTGATCGTGTCCCCGGCAACAAAGGACTGCACCTCTAAATGCGAGTCGAGCTGCGCCATAAACGCAGTGACCACGGCCATTGCGTCTGCACCCCGGGGCGGTTTGACGGTACCCCCCGACATCATGCCCGATCGATCTTTAACAAATCGCAGCGTGCCGAGTAACCCGTAGTTGCCCAACAGTGTGCCAATCAGTTTCAGCGGCGGGATACTGGTGATTGCCGCAAAAAACACCTGCCCCTCCGCCTGCGCCGCGATATCGCTACCTGGGTCACCAGCGACACAAGGTGCCAGTTCCGTATGGCCCGTCATCGCGGCGACTTCTTCAGCAATGAGTGCCGTATCACAGAAGATATCTGCGCCCAGTTGTGCGACGGGAATCCGTCGATAACCACCGGTTAGCGGGTCCAGCATTGGACGCGGCGGCTGCGGCGGACACAACAGCGATTGCCACTCAGCGTCGGCAATGCCGAACATCAATCGTATCTTCTCGGCGTAGGGGGAAGCTTCGTAGTGATGGAGAATAAGGCTGTGTGCTGACATCGGAGATCCTTGGTAACGATTGGGGGATTCGTTGCTGGCGCCAACGGCGCGTCAGGTAAAAAAAAACCGACGGCAAAGCGTCGGTTTTTTGGGGTCTCTCGGCGCGAGGGCAATCCCCCTCGCCTGTAGCGAAGAAAAATTACTTCTTCTTGGACTTGGCTGCGGCCTTCTTCTTGGCCGGTGCTTTCTTGGCAGGCGCCTTCTTGGCTACCGCTTTTTTCTTGGCGGGTGCCTTCTTGACGGGTGCCTTCTTGGCGACCGCTTTTTTCTTGGCTGGCGCTTTCTTGGCCGCAGCCTTTTTAGCAGGCGCCTTCTTCTTGGCCGGCGCTTTCTTCACTGCAGCTTTCTTGGCCGGGGCTTTTTTGGCAGCAGCTTTTTTCTTGGCTGGCGCCTTTTTCTTGGCCGCCGCTTTGGCCTTGGCCGCCGCCTTCTTAGCCGCTACTTTGGCCTTAGCTGCCGCTGCTTTTTCTTTGGCTGCGCGCTTCTTGGCCGCTTCACGTGCTGCAGCTACCACTGCACGCAGTCGTGCCCGACTGTCTTTCGCTTTCTCTCGAAGCTTCTTCACGCGATCACTCAAACGAGTAACAGCCTTCTTGGCAGAGGCCTTCGCTTTCGCGTCGGCAGCCGCCTTAACTTTGTCGCGAGCTTCAGCGAGCTTGGCGACATCCGCTTCAACGTTAGCCAGCGCTTTGGCAAGCGCAGCCTCCGCGCGGAGTACAGCAGCCGGCTTTTCTACCGGTGCTTTTTTGGCAGCGGCTTTTTTGGGCGCTGCTTTTTTCGCAGGTGCTTTCTTCGGTGAAGCTTTAGCTTTCTTTGCAGTGGCCATCGTTATCTCCGTTATTGAGCGGGCAACAAGTCGAAGCTAGCAGCGTTTATTTTTACTGACAAGCCAACTCGTCGACAAAATGCTGTTAACCCAGCATTTTTTGTATTTCTGCGGATATTGCATCGACTGAACCAACACCTTCGACGCGGTGATATCGAGGTCCTTCGAGATCGCGATAGAAAGCGACCAAGGGTTGCGTCTGCTCAGCGTAAACCTTCAAGCGATGACGAACAGTCTCTTCCTTGTCATCGTCTCGCTGGATCAGCGGTTCGCCGGTCTCGTCATCGACATCGGGTACACGTGGTGGATTGTGTTCGATGTGATAGACCCGTCCAGAACCGGGATGACTGCGACGACCACTGAGTCGCGAAACAATCGCTTCATCATCAACGCTGATTTCGATCACATGATCGATCTCAATCCCGGCGTCTACCATCGCTTCCGCCTGGGGAATGGTTCGCGGGAAACCATCGAACAGACAGCCGTTCTCACAGTCAGGCTGCGTTAGGCGATCCTTGACCAAACCGATGATGATGTCGTCGGATACGAGGCCACCAGACTCCATAATGGCTTTGGCTTGCTGACCAAGTTCAGTCCCGGCAGCTACAGCAGCGCGCAACATGTCCCCGGTGGAAATTTGAGGAATGGAAAAGTGCTCGCAGAGGAACTTCGCTTGAGTGCCTTTGCCGGCGCCTGGAGCGCCGAGGAGAATGATGCGCATTGATTGTCCTTCTTGCTTGGTAATTGGCTGTCTGTCACAGCGAACGCTGCAAAACTACACACACCACAGAGGTGTGACAAGGTCGACCTAGGTAGGGGGCGACAGTTTACCCGCTATCCATCGATCTGTTGCTTGGCGGCTTCCCAACGCGCTTCGAGCACTTCCGGGGCTTCGTCACCAAGATGACTGCCGTCGGCGTTCGCACTGGCTTCCATCGCCTCGAAACGCTGTTCGAAACGTCTTGTTGCATCGCGCAGTACCTGCTCGGCATCGGCACCAAGATGCCTGGCCATGTTCACAGCACTGAACATCACATCGCCCAGTTCTGAAATGCTCGCCTCGATCGATGCTTGAGCCATGGCTTCGCGCAACTCTTCCACCTCAGATGCCAGCTTATCGAGCACGGGCTCAGCGGACTGCCAATCGAAGCCGACTCGCGCTGCGCGTTTTTGGATTTTTTGCGCTCGACTCAGTGCTGGCAAGGTCGCGGGGACGTCCGCCAACAAGCCATGTTGTTGTCGCGCCGCACGCTCATTGGCTTTGCCCGCTTCCCACTGGGCTTTGATATCACCAATGGAAGCACGATCGCGAACCACTCCTTCGATGTCGCCATCTGCAAACACATGAGGATGCCGTCGCAGCAACTTGCTGGTTACCCCATGGACCACCGATTCAAAATCGAATGCGCCCTGCTCTTTGCCCAGTTGGCTGTAAAACACGACCTGAAACAACACGTCACCCAATTCATCTGCGACATGAGGCAGATCGTCACGCTCCAGGGCGTCGACCAGTTCGTAGACTTCTTCGAGTGTATGTGGAGCGATGCTGGCAAAGTCCTGCTGCAGGTCCCAGGGACACCCGGTGTCAGGATCACGCAGCCGGGCCATCACCCGCAGCAGATCCGCCATGCCATAGCGATTTCCCGCGCTTTGCTCGCTCATGATCACTCCCGGATTCTGTTGGCGCTGATGACATTGTCGAGGCGGGCCAGCTTAGCAAGTGTCGTACCCAAGGCCGCCAGCGACGAAACCTCTGCACGTATGCGCATCTTCGCCGTGTTCTCGTCGCGATTACTGAGCGTATTGATCGCGGTGACATTGACCCGCTCCCGTGCCAGCAACGACGTCACATCAGCCAGCAAACCCTGGCGGTCATAGGCGTTCAGTTCGATATCCACCGCATAACGCTCGCCATCGGGATCCCCCCAGGATACGGCGATCATCCGCTCGGGGGAGTTCTCCTGCAGCGCCAGCACCCTCGGGCAGTCCGCCCGGTGTATCGTCACGCCGCGCGACTTGGTGATAAAGCCTTCGATGCTGTCACCGGGTACCGGCAGACAGCACTTGGCGAAGTTGGTCAGCATGTTACCTACACCGTCCACCTGCACCGCGTCAGCGTGGTGCTGGTCGGTAGGCGCCACGAGGGTAATGGGCTCGTCGCTTTGCTCGGCAGTAAAACTTTGGGCAACCCGCAAAATTTGCGCCGAGGTGATATCGCCCGCGCCAACAGCAGCGAATACGTCCTCTACAGCTTTGTAGCCCAGCTGTTTTGCAATGGCGCGATAGTCGAGTGAGGTCAGCGCCAGTCGTGCACACTCGCGCTCCACCAGGGCGCGGCCCGCGGTAATGTTTTCATCGCGGGTCTGCGACTTGAACCACTGCTGCACGCTGGTTCGCGCTCTTGATGTGCGTAGATAACCGGATCCGGACTGCAACCAGTCGCGGCGGGGGTGGCTGTCGTTACCCGTCAGAATTTGCACGCGCTCACCGGTCTGCAAACGATAGGTCAAAGGTACGATCACGCCATTGACCTTGGCACCGCGACAGCGATGACCGACCTGCGTATGCACGTGATAGGCGAAATCCAGTGGTGTAGCACCCTCGGTGAGACTCACCACATCCCCCTTGGGCGTAAACACGTAAACCCTGTCCTGGGCCGATTCAAAACTGAACTGCTCGGCCACCTCGGCGTCATCACCCACCGATTCGTGCCACTCCAGCACGTTGCGCAGCCAGTTCAATTTGGCTTCATAGGTATCGGTCTTTCCAGACTGGGCATCGCTACCCTTGTACGCCCAATGGGCACAAACACCGAGTTCCGCCTCCTCATGCATATCGTTGGTGCGAATCTGCACTTCGAGAATTTTGCCCTCTGGACCAATCACGGCGGTGTGCAACGATCGGTAACCATTCTCTTTGGGGTTGGCAATGTAATCGTCAAACTCGTTGGGGATATTCCGCCACATGCCATGCACCACGCCGAGGGTGTGGTAGCAGTCCTGCACATTGGGGACCAAAATGCGCAAGGCACGAATGTCATACACCTGCGAAAAGCCGATGCCCTTGCGCTGCATTTTCCGCCAAATGCTGTAGATGTGCTTGGCCCGACCAGAGATCTCGAATGTCAGACCGGCATCATTCAGCGCGCGATGCAGGTCTGTCTTGATGCGCTGGATAAACACATCCCGGTCCTTGCGCTTACCGTCAAGTAACTTGGCGATACGGTGGTAGGACTCGTGATGCAGGTAACGGAAGGACAGGTCTTCCAACTCCCATTTGATATGGCCAATGCCGAGTCGATGCGCCAGCGGCGCATAGACATCAAACACCTCCTGGGCGATGCGATGCCGCTGTGCCGGCGGCGCATTCTTCAATGCCCGCATGACCACGGTGCGCTCGGCCAGTTTGATCAATGCAACCCGGACGTCATCCACCATCGCCACCAGCATGCGACGAATGTTCACGTTGGGCGCTGTGGCCTGGCCCAGCACAGGGGCGTCGCTCGCGGTGCGCAGTTCACTGACCGCCGCCATGCGCAGCGCGCCATCGACCAGGTCCGCCGCACCACTCCCCAGAAGACTGCGTACCAAGCCGGTATCGACACGCTGCTCACGCACGGGGCGGTAGATCAGCCCTGCGGCCAGGGTATCCACATCGAGGTGCAGTTCACCGAGGATGTGCAGGATCTCCAACCCAACCATCAGCGGGTCAACCTCACCTACCCAGTCACTGGTGGTCACCGGCGCGACCGTGCCCAGATCCCGAACAATCTCGATGACTGCCGCCAACGTATCGATGCGCTGTTCGTCGAGGTGCTCGGTAACCTCACTCAGCCAGTCGTGCAGGCTGGCTGGATCGAGTTCGGAAGCCTTCGGTAACTTGCGGACTTCAACCATGGGTCAGTCGTCGGGCGACTCAAAAACGCCGGTGGAAAGATAGCGATCACCGCGATCACACACGATGGCCACAATGGTCGCGTTTTCGACTTCGGCGCTAATGCGCATCGCTGCAGAGATCGACCCACCCGAGGATACGCCGGCAAAAATGCCCTCCTCTCGAGCCAAGCGCCGCATCATCGTTTCCGCTTCGATCTGGGAAATATCCATCACCCGATCGACTCGCTGCGCTTCGAAAATCGTCGGCAGGTATTCCTTGGGCCAACGGCGAATACCGGGGATTTGTGATCCATCTTCCGGTTGCAGGCCAACAATCTGAATATCGGGGTTTTTCGACTTCAGGTACCGCGAGACCCCCATGATGGTGCCAGTCGTACCCATGGAGCTCACGAAATGGGTCACACGGCCCGCCGTCTGGGCCCAAATCTCAGGACCGGTGGTATGGAAGTGACCGAGCGGGTTGTCAGGGTTGGCAAACTGGTTGAGCACCAGGCCCTCGCCGCGGGCCTGCATTTCCAGCGCCAGGTCCCTGGCACCTTCCATGCCCGCTTCAGTGCTTACCTCGATCAACTCAGCGCCGTAAGCAGACATCGCCCACTTGCGCTCGCTACTCATGTGGCTTGGCATGATCAGTTTGAGCCGATAGCCGCGGATGGCTGCGGCCATCGCCAGAGCGATACCGGTGTTGCCGCTGGTGGCTTCGATAAGCACATCGCCAGGTTTGATGGCGCCCCGGGATTCGGCTTCACGAATCATGCTCATCGCAGGTCGATCCTTGACCGAGCCCGCCGGGTTGTTCCCTTCGAGCTTGCCGAGAATCGTATTACTGGTGGCACCGGGGATGCGCTGCAGGCGCACCAGCGGCGTTTGCCCAATAGTACTCTCAATCGTGGGGTAATCAGGAATGTCGCTCATGCTGCTCCCGGTGAACGCACACAGTACTCGTGAAGCTGCGCAGTATAGCCCTGACCGCTGCCAGACACCCGGATTACTGCGCGATCAACAGAGAACCGCGAACGCGAGTACGTGATCGGTTTCATCCGACAAACTCAGCAGCACCTGACGGCCACCCAACGCCGTTGAGCGGGCCTGCGCGGCCCCCGACAGTGACACAGTGGGCGCCCCCAACTCTGTCCTGCTGACAACAATATCCTTCCAAGACACGCCCAGGCGAAATCCAGTTCCCAGGGCCTTGGCCACGGCCTCTTTGGCAGCGAAATACTTGGCCAGGCTACGCGCGTCTGCGGGGACACCCAGCAAACCACTCTGCTCTCGCTCCTGTGCAGAGAGGATCCGTTCGACAAAACGACTGCCTTGCCGCTCCAGCACGCCCGCGATGCGGTCGATCCGCACCAGATCAGTTCCAACGCCAACAATCGTCGCCGTCATTGCTGCACACTCCAGTCCATCTGCCGCGCCATCTCCCGGGTCTGTAGCGGCCGGTCCCCCAACAGAGGTGCCATTGCCTGACGGGTCCATTGCCTGGCCCAGCGCAGCGATTCCGCAGATAGTGGCTCTGCACCCGCGTCCACCCAGCGGGCGATCTCCAGCAACAGCTGACCGGAAGCCGTGGCGCTGCCGGCCTGCGCACGCGGAACGAATCCCTGATCCGTGATGAATTCGTAGTGACACCCCGGATCAATCCGATCTCCGCGAGCATCCGCTCGCCAGTTGATGGTGTAACCCAGTTCTGACAACAACAGTATTTCAAATCGGCGCAGTGCGGGTTCGAGTTCCCCTGCGGTTAAATGCGCCAGCGTTTCGCCGTACTTCGCAAACAAGGTGGGATGCGGATCGAATCGGGGCAGAAGACGAAGCACGAGTTCGTTGAGATACATGCCACAGAGCGCGGCGTTGCCCGCAGGTCGCAGGGCCACGCCTGCGGACTCCACTCGCGTAACGGTCTTCAACTCACTCCGGCCAGCCACCTCGATCAGCAGCGGATAAAACACCTGTAACAGTTGTGCCGGTTGCCCGCCCGCTGTTTTTCGATGCACACCACGCGCCACCGCCGAGAGGCGCCCCTGATTCGCGGTGAAAAACTCCACCAGCCGACCGCTGTTGCCGTAGGGACGCTGGGAGATCACCCAGGCTGGCGCCAGCCCCGAATTCATCCGTCGCCGCGGTCGTCCATGCCGAGACTGCGCAATGCCCGGGCATCATCGGACCAGCCAGATCGGACCTTTACCCAGAGCCGCAGCATGACCTTGCTGTCAAAAGCTGCCTCCATATCCTTGCGCGCATCGGTGCCTATGCTGCGCAGACGACTACCACCTTCGCCGATGACAATTTTCTTCTGACCGTCGCGCTCCACCAGAATCAATCCGTGGATATGCAGGACCTTGCCCTCTTGCTTGAAGGACTCGATCTCAACCGCGGTGGAATAAGGCAGCTCATCACCCAACTGGCGAACAATCTTCTCGCGAATCAACTCCGCCGCGAGAAAACGCTCGGAGCGATCCGTGATTTGGTCCTCGGGAAAATGGTGGGGACCCTCGGGTAAATGATCAACAATAAAAGACTCAAGACCATCGAGACGCTGCTGGCGTAGCGCCGATACCGGCACCACACCGGCAAATGCCCGCCGTTCAAGCATGGACTCGGAGAAAGGCAGCAGCTTGCCTTTGTCGTCCATCAGGTCCTGCTTGTTGATCACCAGCACGACCGGTGCCTTGGCATGGGTCAGCGAGGCCAGCACCAGCTCATCTTCGTCAGTCCAGCGATCCCGATCCACCACGAACAGGATCAGATCAACATCCGCCAATGCGCTGGTGGCCGCCTTGTTCATCACGCGGTTGAGCGCCTTGCCACCGTCGGCGTGAATGCCGGGTGTATCGACGAAAACAATCTGGTTGTTACCTTCGGTTTTGATGCCCAGCACTTGATGACGCGTTGTCTGGGGTTTACGCGAGGTAATACTGAGCTTTTGCCCCAACAGATAGTTGAGCAGTGTCGATTTGCCCACATTGGGGCGACCCACAATGGCCACGTAGCCGCAGCGAGTCGCTGTATTCTCAGGGTGATCTGTCACGATCCAGTTGCTCCAATAATGTTCGTGCGGCGGCCTGCTCCGCTCGCCGTCGACTGCTTCCAGTGCCCTCGGCACTGGCGCCAAGGCTGGCGATACGTGCGCTCACCGTAAAACTCAATTCGTGGGCCTCGCCCTGGGTCGAGGTGACCTCGTAAAGTGGCACCTCGATGCTCCGCGCCTGCAACCACTCCTGCAGCCGCGTTTTGGGGTCATAGCCATCCTCTACCCCGAGCTCACTTGCAGGGCCGATAAACCACTCGCGCGCGCAACTCACCGCACGACCCACGTCGCTGTCGAGCACGATCGCCCCCGCAAGAGCCTCGAGGGCATCAGAGAGAATCGAATCGCGCTGGCGACCACCACTCTTTCGCTCACCCACACCGAGCCGCAACAACTCACCCAGCTCGAATCCCCGGGCGAGCTCTGCCAAGGACTCGCGCCGAACCAGACGACTGCGCAAACGGCTCAACGCACCTTCGGGCGCCTCACCAAAACGTGCAAACAACACTTCGGCAGCGGCCAGGTTGACCACGGAGTCACCGAGAAACTCAAGGCGTTCATTATTGGTTTTGGAGAAACTACGGTGGGTCAGCGCCTGTTCGAGCCAGTCGCGATCCTCAAACTGATAGCCGCAACGCCGCTCGAGGGTATCGAGTTGCAGTTGCCGTGAATCGGAACTCAATTGCTGCTCGCGGTTCCCGCTTCGATGACGAGGTCATCAAAGGTCATCACACCATCGATGATCCAGAAGATGGGGAATCTTGCCTCGTACGTGGCATCGATAATCACCGTGCCTTTCTCGCGGTAGATTTCCATGTCATCCACCGTGACGGCATAGACCTGGCTGGTTCGCATCAGCTTGCCGATCTTGATGCGCAAATCCTGTAGCGTTTCTTCACGCGGGTCGAATTCCGCAGCGGCACGGTTGACCACATCGCGAACGGTCATATAGGTCATGTAGTTCGGGGCAACACGCAGAATCAGAATCAACACGACGGCCAACAGGGTGCCGTTCAGAACCACCGTCCAAAAGGTAAAACCACCCTGCCCCGAGATACTGCCCGCTCGTCCGATGCCGCTCATACCTGCCCCCTGACTGTTCAGTGAATCGCACCCGCGCGACCGAAACTGGGAATACTCAACAGGGATTCCCAATGCATCCAGACCGCCACGGCCTTACCCACAATATCTCGTTCGGGCACCTGTCCCCAGACTCGGCTGTCGCTGCTGTTGTCGCGATTATCGCCCATCATAAAGTAATGACCGGGCTTCACGGTGACGGAAAAATCACGACCGGGCCGCCCCGCATCCACCTGCATGAGATGGCCATCGGCAGCGCCCAGCGCCTCTTGCCCTACAGCGAGTCGGCCTCGGCCATCGGGCACTGCCGCCAGCCACTCCTGCGGCACCGGCTGGCCATTAATGCTCAGTTGCTTGTTGCGATAGGTGATGCGGTCACCCGGGAGGCCGATCACTCGTTTGATGAAATAAGTGGTATTGAGGTGCGGTGGGTAGAACACAACCACATCACCTCGCTCGGGTGCGTTGATGTCCACCACTTTGGTCCGCAGTACCGGCAACCGCAAACCCCAGGTGTATTTGTTCACCAAAATGTAGTCGCCCACCTCAAGCGTGGGCGCCATTGAGGACGAGGGGATCTGGAAAGGCTCATAGAGGAACGAGCGCAACACAAAGACCACCGCCAATAGCGGGAAAAAGGACCGCGCATAATCGACGATAGTAGGCACCCGGGCTTCCCGGTGAACCGCCTCGGCAAACAGCTTGGCGTCACCACTGTCGGCCTGCTGCCACTGGGGAAACTTGGCCTCGAGCGCCTCCCTGCGTCGCGCCCGGGGACCGGCGGCCAGCAAGGCGTCAACCAGCCAGATCGCGCCACTGCCAAACACGAGAATGACGAGGATCAATGGGTAGTCGATATTCACAGAGTTCTCCGGCTCGTTCGCTGTCGGGTCAGCTGTCGACCTGCAAAACAGCGAGGAAGGCGGACTGTGGAATCTCCACGTTGCCCACCTGTTTCATGCGTTTCTTGCCCGCCTTTTGTTTCTCGAGCAGCTTGCGTTTGCGAGTTGCGTCGCCACCATAACACTTGGCGGTGACGTTCTTACGCAGCGCTTTGACCGTT
Organism: uncultured Alteromonadaceae bacterium; assembly: GCA_964482195.1. Classification (GTDB taxonomy): domain Bacteria; phylum Pseudomonadota; class Gammaproteobacteria; order Pseudomonadales; family Halieaceae; genus Luminiphilus. The sequence continues at coordinate 62,343 of CAYZWL010000008.1, forward strand.
TGTCGAGCAACAATCTTGCCGCCGACCGCCGCCTGAATTGCCACGTCAAACATCTGCCGCGGAATCAGCTCTTTCATTTTCTCGGTGAGTACCCGACCGCGACCCTGAATGTGGTCTCGGTGCACGATGATCGCCAATGCATCCACGCGATCACCGTTGATCAGCACATCAAGGCGAGACAGCGGCGCCGCCTCAAAACGCTCAAAGCCATAGTCCAGCGAGGCGTAACCGCGACTCACCGACTTCAAACGATCAAAGAAATCGAGCACCACTTCTGCCATCGGAATGTCGTAAGTCAGCGACACTTGCTGGCCAAGAAACTGTAAATCGACCTGCACGCCACGCTTCTCGACGCAGAGTGTGATGACATTGCCGAGATAATCCTGTGGAACCAGGATATTGCAACGGGCGATAGGCTCGCGCATTTCATCGATATCGCCAACATCGGGCAGCTTGGACGGGTTGTCGACGTTGACAACCTCGCCGCTTTTTTTCACCACTTCGTAAATCACCGACGGTGCAGTGGTAATCAAATCCAGGTCGTACTCGCGCTCGAGTCGTTCCTGAATAATCTCCATGTGCAGCATGCCGAGGAATCCACAGCGGAATCCAAAACCCAGGGCATCGGAAGTCTCAGGTTCGTAGAACAATGACGCGTCGTTCAGCGTCAGCTTCCCGAGGGCGTCTCGGAAGTCTTCGTAGTCATCTGCCGATACCGTAAAAATACCCGCATACACCTGCGGTCGCGCTTCCTGGAAACCGGGCAACGCTGGGGTATCCGCAGCATTGGCAGCAATCAGAGTGTCACCAACCGGCGCACCCTTGATGTCCTTGATCCCGGCGACCACAAAACCCACCTCGCCGGCCATTAGCTGGGAGGTCTCGGTACGGCGGGGAGTAAACACACCCACCATGTCCGCTTGATGCTGCTTGGCCGTGGACTTGACCACAAACTTGTCGCGCTTGCGCAACACGCCCTGCTTGACCCGCACCAGCGACACAACGCCGAGATAGTTATCAAACCAGCTGTCAATGATCAGCGCTTGTAGCGGCTGCTCTCGGGACCCCTCAGGGGAAGGAATGTTTTCAACCAGGTACTCAAGGGCGTCTTCGATACCCAGGCCGGTTTTGGCACTGACTTCGCAGGCCTCGGTGGCGTCGATGCCGATGATCTCTTCGATCTCGACCTTGACGCGATCAGGATCAGCCTGAGGCAAATCCATTTTGTTGAGGATTGGCAGGACTTCCAGGCCCTGCTCAATGGCGGTATAGCAGTTGGCCACCGATTGGGCTTCGACACCCTGACCCGCATCCACCACCAGCAATGCGCCTTCGCACGCAGCCAGCGAACGCGAGACCTCGTAGGAGAAATCCACGTGCCCCGGGGTATCAATAAAGTTCAGCTGGTAGGTCTCACCATTTCGCGCGTTGTAGTTCAGCGTGACGCTCTGGGCCTTGATGGTGATACCGCGCTCTCGCTCCAAATCCATGGAGTCCAGCACCTGATCAGCCATTTCGCGGTCGGTGAGTCCGCCGCAATGCTGAATGAAGCGATCCGCCAGCGTCGACTTGCCGTGGTCGATATGCGCGATGATCGAAAAATTGCGAATGTGACTGAGTTCGGTCACCGAGAGCCCTTGCGAGTGGAAGTAGTGGGAGGGTGAAGCGATGGCCCCACCCGTTGCGAGCGCGCGATTCTAGCGCAGTCCCCGCCCCACTGCACCGACTCTGATCCAGCCAGAATTGTGGATTCAGTCGGATTCGGGAATGCGGATGCCGATGAACAGCGGTGTACCACGGCGAATCAGACGCACGGGTACTGAATCACCAGCTGCCACGCCTTCGAGCGCGCGCTCGAAGTCGTCGAGGTCGCCGATGGCGACGCTGCCCAGGCGGGTAATCACATCACCCGATCGGATACCGGCTTCCGCGCCGGGGGAATCCGGTGTCACTGCCGTCACCACCACGCCACCGCTGAGCCCCAGCTCCGCCATGGCTTCAGCATCGACCGCTTCGAGACGCAGGCCCAACACCCCGTCGCGCAGTCGTCGCTCCCCGGCGGCTGCGACCGTGGGGCGCTCCCCGGCGTCCAGACCACCAACCGTCACATCAATTGTTCGGCTGCGACCATCGCGAATGACCTCCGCACTGACCTCGCTACCTGGGGCAATCAGACCCACAACATGGGGAAGATCGGAAGACGTCATGATCTCAGCGCCATCGAACTCGACGATGATGTCACCACTCTCGATGCCCGCCTGCGCAGCAGGTGAGTCACTACCCACCTGCGCTACCAGGGCGCCACGGGGACGATCCAGGCCAAAGGAATCCGCCAGATTGCGATCCACATCCTGAATACTCACACCCAGCCAGCCCCGAACGACCTCGCCATTGTCACGCAACTGGGCGACGACATTGCGCACCACATTGGCAGGAATGGCGAAGCTCAGGCCAATCGATCCACCGCTACGGGTGAAAATCTGCGAATTGACCCCAACAACCTCACCATCCAAGTTGAACAGCGGACCGCCTGAGTTGCCCGGGTTGATTGCAACGTCGGTTTGCAGGAACGGCACGTAATTCTCGCCGTTCGACGTTGGCAGGCTGCGTCCCATGGCACTAACGATGCCAGCGGTGACCGAGAAATCGAGGCCGAATGGCGAACCAATGGCCAGCACCCACTCGCCCACTTTGACGTCGTCATCGGCCAAGGACAGCGCTGGCAAGCCCGTAGCGTCAATCTTCAACACCGCCAGATCAGAACGCTCGTCGAGGCCGATGACCTCGGCGTCGAACTCGCGCCGGTCGGTCATGCGCACGATGACACTGTCGGCACCCTCAACGACGTGGTTATTGGTGACAATGTAGCCATCGGCAGAGACCACGAAACCAGAACCCATGCCACCGCGTTCACGCTGGCGAGGGCGCGGCTGCTCGCCGCGAAACTCAAAGAACCGGCGCAAGTACTCGGGAATTTCATCCATCTGCGACGGCTCACGCTCTGCGCGCCCGTCATATTCGACGATAATCTTGACCACCGCAGGTGAAGTTTCTTCCACAATTTCGGTGAAATCGGGCAGATCCGCCCGCGCGCCGACTGCGACGAAGAGCAGCGTCAAACCGATGATAAAGCGTGTCATTGTTTTGCCTCCATGCAAAAACAGTCCAAAACGCGCCCCGTCAGGGAGACGACGAGCGCACGATCATATCGCTGGCATCAGCGCCAGCTCTCCCCACCAGTTGGGGCTCAAATCCCTGGTCACGGCCAGCGTTAGCTGTCAGCCACCGCACGCCGCCGAAACCCAGGGCCAGACCCGCGAAAAATCCGCCGACGGCGGCCAACTCCCCCAGGGGAGTCATCAGCAAGGCGCTGGCCGCGGCCGTTGCCAACGGCAAGCCATAAACCATAGCGGAAGCTGAGATCACCGCCGACTCTGGGAGTTCGATCTCAACCGTGTCGTTGAGTTCACAGTCACCGGCCGCCAATTGGACGCTTTCGCGTACCCGGATGAGCCCCCGACCCACGCCGAGCGCACCAGCGAGCGCACCGTGCCCACAGCCAGCCCTGGCTGCACATCGCCCACAGGCACTTGAACGAATGGTTTCTACCCAAACAGCGCCTGGCTCGATGGCGACGACACGACCTGACTCTCTCAGCATGACAGCAATACGGGAGGTACCACTAGCCGCCCACGGTGGGTTCGACGGCCATGGCGAGCAGGCGTGCGGTATTGACCGGCACCTCACCGATCACAGTCACAAGATACTGGCTGCCCGCCTGAGCAAAACCACGGGTGTAGGTCAACGTGCTGCCCTGGCGAACGGTGCCCTCGCCGGGCGCCAAATCAGTGGGCAGCGCTGACACAAACAGTGATGCGGTAGCGAGCCCATCTGTGACAACAATTTGACCCGGGCGGCTATTGGCGACCTTAAATCCATCGGGCAAACGGGTCAGCGGTAGCGGTGGTGCGTCTGCAACGCTAGTGGCATCGGTACCCGATACCTCGCTCGCTGGCGTCAAGATATCGGTGACTTCGATGGTCGCGAACTCGTAGCGTTCAATCATCTGTCCGTCGGGGGTCGCCGTCACCACTCGCAGCGGCAGTCCAGTCCCGGTGTCGATGTCCATGATGTAACCAAATCGCAGACGATCTCTGGGACGGATGGTGAGCCGTTGTGTGGGTCGCCCTGCAACTGCAGCACCAATCTCTACCGCAACCCGATAACTCACCCCGATGTCGCAGGCATCAAGACCCGGCGATGAACCGGGCAGAGGAAAACGCTCCCGCGCTGCGGGTGTGGGGCTGTTCATTTGACGCAAGGTTACTTCAGACCCGGGGGCGGAACTCGCCGTCAGGAACTTGCGCTGGTTGTTCTGTTCCAGCAGCAAGGTGCCGCTGTAACTGTAGCTGTGCTTGGCAGACAAGAACTGATCCAGCACCACGTGAACTTCGCTGGGCAGCAACGAGCAGTCCCCCTCCGCACGAACACCTGCACTAGCCAATAACGCGCAGAGTGTCAGCGTGAGGCGGAACCCGGTATCAGCGATTTTGCTCGGGAACGCGGGCATACGGTACGAGCGCACTCGGTTGCAGGTTGGCGCTGGCAGCGGCGTGCTCAATCCCCAGTCGCTGGTATTGATCAATCGCCAACTGTTCGTAACGGGCACTGGCCGGTGCAGCAGCAGGGGATACCAGCACACGATTCACGGTGTTGCGGGCAGGTGCAGCTTCCGGTCTTTGACTACCGAGACTGGCCTGCAGCGCTGAACCACCCTGTACCGAGACAACACCGCCGGGCAAATTGCTTACGGGTGAAGGCGCCTGGGCGGTCAGCAGCTGCTGCCCACCGAATACCACCGCAAACGTGACCGAAGCAGCCACGGCGAGCCCTACCAGAGGGTTCGGGCGGCGCGAGGGCGACTTGGCAATCGCCGCACTCACACCCGCACTGACATCGATCAGCGATGCCGGCGCCGGTTCGCCACGAAGGGCTTGTTGAATTCGTGTTTGCCGCACCCAATCAGCCCGCAGTGCAGGGTCGTCAACATCACGGAGCACCCGGGCGAGATCAATCTCGCTGGCTTCGCCGTCCATCAATGCTGACAGTGCTTCACGGGTTGCCTTCATATCGCTCATCTGCGAGCTCCTACTCACCGTCCATCTGGGCGCGCACGCGCGTATCCACCGCGTCACGTGCCCTGAAAATTCTGGACCTGACGGTCCCCACCGGGCAATCCATCACCTCGGCAATATCTTCATAACTCAAGCCTTCGAATTCGCGCAGTGTCAGCGCGGTCCGAAGATCGTCGGGAAGGTCTTCAAGCGCCCCCCTGACGACAGCAGCCAGTTCTTCCCCGAACAGCTGACTCTCAGGAGACTCCGCATCCCTGAGTGCATCCGCCCCATCGAAATACTCGGCGTCGTCAATATCCGCGTCCGAACTCGGCCGCCGGCCTTTGGCCACCAGATGATTCTTGGCGGCGTTGCTGGCGATCCGATAGAGCCACGTATAGAAAGCGCTGTCCCCACGGAACTTGGGCAGGGCCCTGAAGGCCTTGATGAACGCTTCCTGTGTAACATCCTCAACTTCAGCAGAATTTGACACATAACGACCCACCAGAGTCGCTATTCTTCCCTGGTACTTCAATACCAACAGGTCGAAGGCGCGGGTATCTCCCCGCTGCGCCCGGCGAACCAGTTGTTGATCGGTCTCCCGCGATGTCACTAAACCGCCTATTTCCCATATCGCAACTCCGCGGGCACACCAATCAGCCCACCGAACTTGCCATTCTGACTACCGGCAACCGGAAAAGTTCCGGCCACTCACCATAGAGGTTAAATGATAGTCTCACCCAGAGCACCCCAGCCCACCGGATCCACAGTTTTGCCCAATTCATCGCAACATTTCGACGTGCTGATCATCGGCAGCGGCGCAGCCGGCCTCAGCCTGGCCCTCAAACTGCCTGCAACCCTGTCGATCGCCGTGCTGTCGAAGGCGGGGCTGGCATCGGGATCCACCCCCTGGGCGCAGGGCGGTATGGCCGCCGTGCTGCATGACCGGGACTCGGTCGATGCCCATGTCGCTGACACGCTGATTGCGGGCGCCGGGCTGTGCCACGAGCCCGCGGTCAGATTAACCGTTGGTCAGGGCCCGGAGGCGGTCGAATGGCTGGTCGCACAGGGTGTGGACTTTGATCTGCGCCAGGACAAACCCGGTGACGATTTCAGGGAGTTCCACTTGACCATGGAGGGTGGGCACAGCCATCGACGCATTCTGCACGCCGCTGATCGCACCGGCCGGGCCATCTCCGACGTGCTGGGTGAGCGAGCCAGCAGCGCCGACAACATCACCCTGTTGACCGACCGCTGCGGCGTCGATTTGATCGTTCGCGAGGGTCGGGTGGTGGGTGCCTATGTCCTCGACAGCAGTACGGGGCGTGTGGAGACCTTTTTGGCGGGGGCGGTTGCCCTGGCCACTGGTGGTGCCAGCAAGGCCTATCTCTATACGAGTAATCCCGACGGCGCCAGCGGCGATGGCATCGCCATGGCTTGGCGTGCGGGCTGTCGGGTGGCCAATCTCGAATTCAACCAGTTCCACCCCACTTGTCTGTACCACCCGGAAGCCAAGTCCTTCTTGGTGACCGAGGCACTTCGCGGTGAGGGGGCCACCCTCGAACTTCCCAATGGGGAGCGCTTTATGGCGCGCTACGACGAGCGGGGTGAACTGGCCCCCAGGGATATTGTGGCCCGGGCCATTGATCAGGAAATGAAACGCCTGGGCCTCGACTGCGTGTACCTCAATATCACTCACCGCCCCGCGGCATTCATCGAGAGCCATTTCCCGACCGTGCGAGAACGCTGCCTGGCATTTGGCATCGATATCACCACCGAGCGAATTCCTGTTGTGCCCGCCGCTCACTACACCTGCGGTGGCGTGGTCGTTGACGAGCACGGCGCCAGCGATCTTCCCGGTCTCTATGTCATCGGTGAAACGGCCTGCACCGGACTCCATGGGGCCAATCGCATGGCGAGCAACTCGCTGCTGGAGTGTTTTGTCTACGCCCATGCCGCGGCGGCGCATATTGCCCAACAACTCGCCCCGCCCTATGACGGCGAAGTACCTGCCTGGGATCCCCGTGGCGCCATTCCGTCAGACCAAATGGTGGTCATCCAACACAACTGGCAGGACCTGCGCCGGCTGATGTGGGATTACGTCGGCATTGTGCGCAGCGACCGCCGGCTGGAATATGCCCAGCGGCGCATCGCACTGATGAGCCCTGAAATCGATGACTACTACCACCGCTTCGAAGTGAGTCGGCCCATGCTGGAGCTGCGCAACTTGTGCCAGGTCGCCCAGTTAATGGTCAACTGTGCGGGCCAGCGCCACGAGAGCCGTGGCTTACACTTCAACAGTGACCACCCCGAACCCCACCCAGAGCCCACCGACACGATTTTGCGTCCGCAGAACAGCCCGCTGGCTGATACCGAGGCCTGGCATTCGCTGCCCGCTTATCGAAGCGAGCTGGACTGAGGGCGCTGTACTGCCCAGCAGTGAGTCAGACGACGGGTTGCTGGCTGAGATTATTGGCGCGGATGGCAGTCACAATCGCCACCAGGGGCGCAGGAATGTTCTCGTCACGCGCCAAAATCCAGTTGAGGATCTGCTGGTCTTCTGAAGACATCAGCTCCCGATACTGGGCGCGCAGTTCGGGCTCGAGATCGGCAAAACACTGGTCCATGAATGGACCGAGCAATAAATCCAGCTCGAGCAGTCCCCGTCGGCTGGCCCAACGCATGCGCCGCATTTCTTCGTCTTCTGCCACCGCTGGTGATCCTCCCGTAGCTCTCTAAGGCACAAGTGCTTCATACTTGGGGGCGCGTCATGGCATCCATTGCGGACCTTGCCGCAACCACGCGAGGACACAGCCCCATCATGACTATTCTAACCAGCGAGACCCTGTTGCGCTTGCATGGCATCGACGCCGCCAAGTTTTTACAGGGCCAAACCACCGCCGATTTCGCTGAGCCCACCGCGGGCAGTACAAGGCGGGGCGCCTTCTGCGACCCCAAAGGTCGGGTTCTGGCCGACTTTTTGGCCGCGTCTATCGCCGAAGACGACATCGTACTCCGCGTCAGGGCGTCCATCGCCGAAGCGCTGGTCGAGCACCTGAAGCGCTATCTCATGTTTTCCAAAGCCACGCTGACACGGACCGACTGGCAGGTCGGCGCGCTGGCTGAAGACAGTGAAGGTGACACGCTGATCGACTCGGGTAGTTTCTGGACCATCCCCCGAGGCCGCGGCCTCACAGAGGTTTGGACCACCGGTGATAGCGTTGCCGGCACCCTCGACAATAACGCCGCACAATTGGCGGAGATTGCACTGGGCGAGGCACGCATCGAAGCCAGCACCCAGGGTCAGTACCTGCCCCAGGATCTGAACTACGACCTCAACGGCGCCGTCAGCTTTACCAAAGGCTGCTACACAGGACAGGAAATTGTGGCTCGCCTGCACTACCGCGGCACCCCCAAGCGCCGACTGTACCCGGCTTGGACCGAGGGCAGTACCGCGCCCACACCCGGCACTGCCTTGGTGTTGTCCGGGAGTGGACGGACTCAGGGCAGTATTGTGAACAGTGCGCTGGCACCCGGCGGCGTCGCACTGCTGATCGAAGCCACCGAAGATGCGCTCGCCCAGGGTCTGGAAACCGCTGACGGGGCGCTGGCACTGTCGGCAACGGCCCCCGGCAACTAGTCGGGCAGCCGCCAGTCGATTGCACCGCGTCCGCGGGACTGCAAAAAGGCGTTCGCCTGGCTGAAGTGCCGGCAGTCGAAAAACCCCCGATGAGCGGACAGCGGAGACGGATGAGGCGCCTTCAAAACTAGATGCCGCTCGGCATCGACGCGGGCACCTTTTTGCTGTGCCGGTTTACCCCACAGTACAAAGACCGTGGGCTGCGCTGAAGCACTGAGAAAATCGACAATACGATCGGTGAATTGCTCCCAGCCTTGGCGCTGATGCGCGCCGGCCTTGCCCGCCTCTACCGTCAACACCGCATTGAGCAAGAGGACGCCCTGCTCTGCCCAGGCAGTCAAGTCACCGTGCCGCGCCGGCGCAATGCCCAAATCCATTGCCAATGCGCGATAGATGTTACGCAGTGACGGCGGCAGCGGCATGCCGCGAGGAACCGAAAAACTCAGCCCCTGCGCCTGCCCGGGCCCGTGGTAGGGATCCTGCCCAAGAATGACCACCCGCACCGACGCCGGCGGGGTCGCCTGCAGGGCCGCAAAAACACGGTCACCGGCGGGATAGATCTGTTTACCCGCGGCAATCTCCGCTCGAAGGAACGCACGCAGCGCTTCCATGTAGGGCGCTGTGAACTCGTCGTGAAGGGCCGATTGCCACTCCTCGCGCAGTAGTATCGACGGATTGAATGCTTTTGTAGAGGTCACGCTACTGGTGCTTTTGGCTCTGGGCTGTAACATGACACATTCTATACGAGCCCCCCGGTCTTGATGAGTCGCGACTCCGACAACACAGGTGCAACCACTGACAGCAGCGAAGCGCTCGCATCGCTGAGAACTTACGTGGTTGGTCTGCTTGAGCCTCGGTTCCAGACGCTGATCACAGAACTGACCGACCATCTGTTCAATATCTCAGGCAGCGCCCAGCTGACCTCTGAGCAGCGCTCGAACTGTTTTGAGGCTTTTTCAACGGTCAAGAGTCAAAGCAAGCACCTCAACAAAGTGCTGACAGCACGCATCGACGATGGCTTTTCGCACCTGAGTGACCAACAGCCCAAAAGCCGCTTCAGCCTCGATGATGATGCAGAACTCAATCTGGTCGATCTCGAGGAATTCGAAGACACGCTCGCCATCGACAAAATCGTCAAGGCTGGCAATGAACGTTACTGGCTTCAGTGGGAGGCCATTGTGTTTCGCGTCGCGGCGATGCTCGACTGTGACGCGAAAACCCTGAACTTGCCTTTCGCTATCAAACCGCTGTGTACCCATTACCGGGAGACGATACGCCCCCTGGGGTTCAATCGTTTTATCGTCGGCGAACTCGACCGCGCCTTTGCTCGCAACCTGCTTCCGGAATTGGGCAAGATATACAGCGAGATTGGTGCTCATCTGGCTGAGTCGGGGCTGCTACCGGATATCGAGCAGGAGCTTGAACAGTCTGGCTCCCGACTCAATCCGGCCAAAGCCAGCGCGAAGCCCGTTGAGCGATCCGCCCCGCCAGAAGCACCGCCTCCTGGCGCTGGACTGCGACCGCCACCCGAGACGCAACGACGCCCAGGGGCCAGTGGCGATGCACTGCGCGCCGGCGGCAGTTGGCTGTCCGATGCCAACGTCAGCGATACCGCTCTGTCAGCGGCTTCCAGGGTCACACCCGGGATGGCGACCGGCAGTGCTGCGCTAGCCATGCAACCGGTCCCTGAACGACTGGACACCCAACAGCTGTTTGCCGCCCCTTCGATGACCCATGACGGGCCGAGTTTTCTGGAGAGCGACACCCCGTTGATCGCCCCTTCAGCGCTCGACGCTCTGGCGGGTGACTCGGGCAACGTGAGTTATCTGCCGGGTCGTGGCGACCAGCAGCTGGGGCACACCGTCGACAGCGAGGTGATCAACCGACTCGGCAGTGGCGCTGGATATGGTGGTAGCGCCCCACTGCTCTCCCCCGAGGAGCTCACGGCTAAGTCAGCGGAATTGGCTGGTGAGATTGCCACCTTACGGCAGCAGGGCATCGTCGCGAATTCCCGCGAGGGCTCGCTGGTACAGCAGCTTCGACTTGACGAGCTGGGTCCTGAAGCCGAACCCCTCAGGGCCAGCGTGCAACTGGTGGAGGACCTCTATTCCACCTTCCGGAACGCACTCGCCGTCGGCGAGGGGATGTCCGAGAAGATCGACCTGCTCAAACTTCCCCTCGCGGAACTCTCACTGACCGACCCGGGTTTTTTGAGCAACCGCGAGCACCCGGCGCGAATGCTGGTCGAGCGATTGAGCGAACTGACTTCGCTGTCCCCGGATCACAATCCGCGCATGGAGAGTCGCGTCGCTGACATTTTGAGCGAGGTCAGTGGTGGCTTCGACGGCGATGTCGGCATCTTCGACCAGGCGCTATCTCAGGTTACCGAGCTCGCGCTCGGCCTTCTCAAACAGCAGCAGCGCAATATCCAGCGCTCGGTGGCTGCCGAGCAAGGCCGCGAGAAGCGCAGCGATGCCGCAGTCCTCGTGGAGCGAGCGTTGCAAGCCGCGCTGCCCAACGCGCGCTTGCCCGACAAGCTGCTGGCACTGATTGACGGCGTCCTGCGCGACCAGTGGATCCTCAACGCCGTCAAAGGTGCCGATGAAGCGGCACTGGGTACACAAATCGAACCGACTGCACGGCTGAACACGGCGCTGCTGCAGGTTGCTGAGGGTGAAGCTCGATTCACCGCCGATGAATCCACGGCACTCGTCTCAGCCGTCCGCGACGGCGTCGACGACACCGGCTACATGCCCCCCGAGCAGATCGCACTGTTCGATGCCATCAATGGGGCATTGCTCGGACAAGCTGCGACCGAACTGGTACCGAGCACGCTGGGCGTTACCGACACTTTCGCAGAGCCCGGCTTCAGCGAGCGCCTCAAGCGCCTGCCACGCTTGCGCCGCTGGGTCCGCAGGGCCCGGGAGCTCGAGGCGTCATCCTGGCTGGTAGAAGCACTGCCGGAAGGTGGTCAACGGAATCTGCAACTGATCTACCAAGACGCCGACCGGACACAGTTCGCGTTCTCGAATGAACAGGGGCAAAAGGTTCGCGAAGTCAACGTGGTGCAATTGGCCCATTGGCTGAGCACTCGCCTGACACCGCTTAATCCGTCGGAAAAACTGTCGATTATCGAGCGCAGCGTCTTCACCACGCTGGCCCGAAAGCAAACAGACCTCACTGGCGAGGAAATCGCGGGCGACGAGGACAGCCTCAATCGCGTCGAATTGATCGACCGGGCACAAAGCATGTTGCGCCGTGCCCGGCGACGAGGCGCCAGTCACAGCGCCATCGCGGTGCATACCGACGGCGACCAGTTGCCACTCTCGCTCGGCCAGGCACTGGAGCAGATCAACATCAACGTGGTGGCACGGGGCCAACTTTCACCCTCCACTCAGGGGTTTATCGTCGATAGCGTGACCTCTGAGAGCCTGCAGCAGGCCGTTCGCGACGGGCTCGACGCCGAAGCCGATGCCGGCATCGGCATCGCCGCTATCGATCCAGACTACGACAGCGCCGATGAACTCTGGCGCTCAGTCGAGGATACCGCCAAGCGCGGGCTGGCCCTGGCACCCAACACCGGGGTCATCGCTGAACGTGAAGCGAGTCCCACTGACCTGGCCGGCGCCGTTGAAACCACCTACGAGCGGCTGAAAAACGACATGCCACCCCGGCTGTCGCTGCGCAGGGTACTGCGAACCCGCACCACCGACTCCAGCCAGATTGAGGAGGCGTTCCAGGTGCTGCTCGATGGCATGCCCGACGCGGGGGGTGAAATGGCCCGCAGCGCCGGATACCACTCCTCAGCCCTGTCGATCGCCCTTGATTACATCAAGGTGAGCTCGGCCTGCCGTATGGCAGAGGACCTGACGGGTGCGAGCCGTGCAGTGCCTGTGTTCAACGTCCGAATTTCCACGGATGCCGCTTTGCACGATGACTTCCTGGAATTTGTGCTCAATGAAGTCTCCGAAAGCGGTATTGGCACCGACCGACTGTGCCTGGAGTTCCGCGACTCGAATCGACTGCGAGAAGAGTCCAAGGTCGCCGATTTTGCACGCACCTTACGATCGATCGGCTGCCTGATTGCCATTTGCGATGTCAATCCCGCCCGGGGATCGACATCACAGCTCCAGATCATGAGTCCACATATGCTGGCACTCGATGCCAGTCTATGGCCGCCCGCAGAGGGCGGCGAGAGACTGCCTGCGCTGCACCAGGCCATCAGTGATCTCCACCACCTGGTGGGAGAACATGTCGTGCTGCGGGACAACCGCGACCGGCCTGCAGCTGCCCAGGTTGGCATCGACTTCGTTGAATTCTTTGATCCAGACGAAATCGAACCACCCCAGCTCGCCGAACACCTACCGGCGGTTCAACGCTAGTTGAAAAACGGGCTTTCCGGCCCACGCTTCCCCGTGTCCAGACCGATAAAAACGCCCCGTGCTCGGCCGAAAAATACCCGACCTCCCAAGTCGGAAACTTAATGCGAATCAATCTCTTACATTCACTTTAGTCGCTACAGGCATAACAAGACCAAAGTCGCATTAAAAATACCACATCAATTATTGCCCCCACCTTTAACACGGCTATACAATGCCGCCAAAAGAACTATCTGGGGGAACAGTTTATGCTGCAGTACACGGTAGGGATTCTCACAAGCCCATCCGAAACCTGGCGAAAGTTGGGTGACATTGACGAGCACCAGCGCACCATCATGTTGCTCTATCCGGTCCTGCTGGCCATCGCGCCGGCTGTCGCCTGGTACTTCGGTACCACACAGGTGGGTTGGACCGTCGGAGATGGGGAAACCATCAAGCTGACCGATTCCAGTGCCACCATCATCAGCTTCCTGTTCTACGCTGCCATGGTCGCCTGTGTGGTCGCCATCGGCTATTTCGTGCACTGGATGTCAGATACCTACGGCGGGGACTCAACCCTGACCAAGGGCATCATGATCGCCAGCGTCACCGCGACCCCACTATTCGTTATCGGCCTGGTGGGTTTTCACCCGCTGCTGTGGCTGGACATGTTGCTGGGTGTCGCCGCGGTCAGTTGGGCGGTCTACCTGCTCTATCTCGGTGTACCCATCGTCATGAAGATCCCTCAAGAAAGGGGCTTCCTGTTCGCCAGCGCCATCATCGCGATCGCTCTGGTCATCCTCATCTGCCTGATGGTCGGCACCACGCTGGCCTGGGAATGGGGCGCAGGACCTGACTTCACCAACTGATCTCACACCATTTTTTGCTGTCCGCATCGCGGGCATCTGGGGAAAGGGGCGCTCATAACGCCCCGACATACAGCACGGAGATAAGCGCTTATGTCTGAAGCCACTGCAACGTTGGATCATCCAACGTACAACTACGGGGTTGTGCGCCAGTTCGCCATCATGACGGTGGTCTGGGGTATCGTCGGTATGCTGGTTGGTGTACTGATTGCCGCACAGATGGCCTGGCCAGCCCTCAACTTTGATCTGCCATGGACCAGCTTTGGCCGGTTGCGTCCGCTGCACACCAACGCCGTGATTTTCGCCTTTGGCGGCTGTGCACTGATGGCCACCTCACTCTATGTGGTGCAGCGCACCTGCCAGGTTCGCCTCATCTCGGACAAACTGGCCGCGTTCGTATTCTGGGGCTGGCAGCTGGTCATCGTATCCGCCGCCGTTACCCTGCCCTTGGGCTACACCACCTCCAAGGAATACGCCGAGCTGGAATGGCCGATCGATCTGCTGATCACCCTCGTCTGGGTGGCTTACGCAATCGTCTTTTTCGGCACTGTCATGAAGCGCAAGGTATCGCACATCTACGTGGCCAACTGGTTCTTTGGCTCGATGATCGTCACCATCGCGGTACTGCACCTCGTTAACAGCGCAGCACTGCCGGTCTGGGGCACCATGAAGTCCTACTCCGCCTATGCTGGCACCGTCGACGCCATGGTTCAGTGGTGGTATGGCCACAACGCGGTGGGCTTTTTCCTGACCACCGGCTTCCTGGGCATGATGTACTACTTCGTTCCCAAGCAAGCCGAACGACCCGTCTACTCCTACCGTCTGTCCATCGTGCACTTCTGGGCACTGGTGGCGATTTACATCTGGGCCGGTCCGCACCACCTGCACTACACCGCCCTGCCCGACTGGGCCCAAAGCCTTGGCATGGTAATGAGCTTGATTCTGCTGGCACCCAGCTGGGGTGGCATGATCAACGGCATCATGACCCTGTCCGGCGCCTGGGAGAAACTGCGCGATGACCCCATCCTGCGCTTCCTCGTGGTGAGCCTGTCCTTCTACGGCATGTCCACCTTCGAAGGCCCAATGATGTCGATCAAGACCGTGAACTCACTGTCTCACTACACCGACTGGACGATCGGCCACGTGCACTCTGGCGCTCTGGGCTGGGTTGCGATGATTT
>CAYZWL010000009.1:0-73191 GCA_964482195.1 uncultured Alteromonadaceae bacterium
CGATTCATCTATACTCTTGAAGCAAGGCAAACAGACCCCATATCCATGAGTGTGATCAGAGTGAACAATCAATGGCGTGCCAGCACTGACGATGACCCGGGCCAGGAAGATGGCGACTCGGGTGTCGCACTGGCGCCTGCCAAACCGAAACTCAAGCGCCCGCCGCTGTACAAAGTAGTGCTGCTCAACGACGACTACACACCGATGGAGTTTGTGGTTGAGATTCTTGAGCGCTTCTTCCGCATGAACCGCGAAAAAGCCACCCAAATTATGCTGGCTGTCCACACCCAGGGTAAGGGCGTGTGCGGGATTTATCCCCGTGACATCGCTGAAACGAAGGCCGAGCAGGTCAATCAACATGCCAGGGACAGCGGACATCCACTATTGTGTGAGGTAGAGCCTTCGCAGGACGAGGAGTAACACCATGCTGAGCCGTGAACTTGAACAGGTCCTCAACGAGACCTTCCGCACCGCGCGTAGTCGTCGGCACGAGTACATCACGGTCGAGCACTTGCTGCTGGCCTTGCTCGACGATTCCAGCGCTACCGAAGTGCTCAACGCCTGCGATGTCGACATTGAGGCTTTACGGGGCGACCTGATTGAATTTATCGACGCCACCACGCCGCTGCTGGCTGACGATGATGAGGCGCGGGATACCCAGCCGACACTTGGATTCCAGCGAGTGCTTCAGCGAGCAGTATTCCACGTGCAAAGCTCTGGAAAGCGCGAGGTAAAGGGCGCCAATATTTTGGTCGCGATTTTCTCCGAGCAAGAATCCCAGGCGGTCTACTTCCTCAAGACCCAGGACGTGTCCCGCCTCGATGTCGTCAACTTCATCACCCACGGTATCGCCAAAGCGGAAGATGAAGGGGAAGAGGGTGACGAGGGTCTCGCGGCGACGGGTGAAGGCGATGCCGAGAGCCAGGAAAGCCCGCTGGACAAATACACCACCAATTTGAATGAAGAGGCCCAATCCGGGCAGATAGACCCGCTGATTGGCCGTGTTGACGAAGTGGAGCGAGTTGCCCAGATTTTGGCTCGCCGCCGCAAAAACAATCCCCTACTAGTTGGCGAATCGGGCGTCGGCAAGACTGCAATCGCCGAGGGTCTGGCCAAGAAAATCGTCGACGGCGATGTGCCCGACATGCTGCAAAACGCAGTGGTGTACTCGCTGGACATGGGCGCGCTACTGGCCGGCACCAAGTATCGCGGTGACTTCGAAAAGCGCCTCAAGGGCCTGTTGGGTGACCTCAAGCAGCGCGAAGGTGCGATTCTGTTCATTGACGAGATACACACCATTATCGGTGCGGGTGCCGCCTCGGGTGGCGTCATGGACGCCAGCAATCTGCTCAAACCCCTGTTGAGCTCAGGGAAGATGCGTTGCATCGGTTCGACAACCTTCGCTGAGTACCGAGGCATCTTCGATAAGGACAAGGCGCTGAGCCGTCGTTTCCAGAAGATCGATGTACTGGAACCGTCCGTGGATGACGCCTACAAGATTCTCAAGGGCCTGAAGAGTCGCTTTGAGACCCATCATGGCTTGCGCTATAGCGACCGAGCCTTGCGGGTCGCCACCGAAATGTCAGCGCGCTATATCACCGATCGATTCCTGCCTGATAAGGCGATCGACGTGATTGACGAGGCCGGGGCTTACCAACAGCTGCTGCCCGCCAGCAAGCGCAAGAAGGTCATTGGTCCCGGTGACATTGAGTCAGTGGTCGCCAAGATCGCCCGTATTCCACCGAAAACGGTGTCTGCCGATGACAAGGAGCTGCTCGAAAAGCTCGAGCAAAACCTGCAGATGGTTGTCTTCGGTCAGGACAAAGCGGTTACGCAGCTCGTTGGCGCGATCAAACTCGCCCGGGCGGGCCTGCGTTCCGGCGACAAGCCAATTGGCAATTTCCTGCTGGCAGGACCCACCGGTGTCGGAAAAACCGAGGTGACCAAGCAACTGGCCCTGCAAATGGGGCTGGAATTGGTCCGCTTCGACATGTCGGAGTACATGGAGCGTCACACCGTGTCGCGCTTGATCGGCGCACCACCGGGCTATGTTGGCTTCGACCAGGGTGGCCTGCTCACGGATGCCGTGACAAAACACCCGCATTCAGTGGTGCTACTTGATGAAATTGAGAAGGCCCACCCCGAAGTCTTTAACCTGCTTTTGCAGGTGATGGACCACGGCACGCTGACTGACAACAACGGTCGCAAGGCCGACTTCCGCAATGTGATTCTGGTGATGACCACCAATGCCGGCGCTGAAAACATCAGCCGCCGCTCGATCGGCTTTACTCTTCAGGATCACAGCACGGATGCCCTTGAAGCCATTAACAAGATGTTCACACCGGAGTTCCGCAATCGTCTCGATGCCGTAGTCCCATTCGAGCCGCTCGCCGAAGACGTCATTCTGACGGTTGTCGACAAATTCCTCACCGAATTGCAAGGCCAGCTCGATGAGAAGCGGGTGACGCTCGATGTCGATGAGGACGCTCGTTTGTGGCTCGTCGAGAAGGGTTACGACCGTAATATGGGTGCCAGACCCATGGCGCGCGTCATCCAGGAGCACATCAAGAAGCCACTGGCGGATCTGGTGCTATTCGGAGCGCTGAAGAAAGGGGGCACTGCTCACGTTCGACTGCACAAAAATGGCAGCGAACTCGAAGTGGACGCGGAATCAACAGCCGACAACAAAGCCGACGCGACCGCCTGACGGTCGTGCTGCGCTGAAGAAGGGGAGTGCGGGCGCCAGCCCGCCAGAATCACCGCTCGCGGTAGGTGATGCGACCTTTGGTCAGATCATAAGGCGTGACTTCCACGCGAACCTTGTCACCGGTCAGAATGCGGATGTAGTTCTTGCGCATCTTGCCCGAGATGTGAGCCGTGACAACGTGTCCATTCTCAAGCTTGACTCGGAACGTGGTGTTGGGAAGGGTTTCGATGATTTCCCCTTCCATTTCGATCTGATCTTCTTTGGCCATTAAGCGGCGATCCTCGAGAAATGAGGCGCGCACTTTACCCGAAAGCAGCGCCGCTAGAAAGCGGCAAAAAACCTAGTCTTGAGACACGGAATCCTGACTGCTGGCGATGACATTTGACGTGGATGGTCGGCCGGCACCGTCGACAGGCTGCCATTCGCCCCCCAGCAACAGCTCAAGGGGCTGAAATCGGGTCTTGTAATTCATCTTGTCGCAGTCTTCGATCCAGTACCCGAGATAGACGTGGGCAAGCCCCTGATGCCTCGCCTGTTCGATCTGGAACAGTACAGCGTACGTGCCAAGACTGCGCTGATCGGCATCGGGGTCATAAAAGGTATAAACCGCCGCAAACCCGTCTTCCATCTCGTCCGCCACCGTCACAGCGACCAGGCGCTCACCGTGATAGAAGCGGTAGTAGCGGGTGCTGCCCAACCCGTTGTTTAAAAACGCACTGTACTGCTCGCGATCTGGCGGATACATATCGCCATCCGCATGTTTTATGTCGATGTAACGACGATAAAGCGCGAATGCCTCGTCATCCTCGATGTCGACGCTGCGAATGACCCGCAGATCGGCGTTGCGCTTCAGGATCCGGCGCTGACTGCGACTGGGCACAAAGTCCTGAACCCGTACGCGGGATGCGATACATGCGGTGCAGTTAGCGCAATGGGGTCGGTAAACATGGTCGCCAGAACGGCGAAAGCCCAGTTGAGATAGCTGGGTGTAAAGCTGCAGGCTGATCTTTTGCCGGGGATCGACGAACAAAGTCGTCGCCTCACGATCTCCGAGGTAACTGCAGCGATGGGGAAAGGTTGTGTAGACCTTGATTTCCCGCAACGATACCGTCAAAGCAACCCCCTTACCTGAGTCGGTAGCAAACGCCCCATCCGCCGATCCAGTGACTCTCCGGGCTCAGCGACGGCTGACAACTCAATATCGTCAGTAGTTATAGCGTCCGTCAGGCGTAATTCAAACTCCCCGCGCGAGATTGTTCGCGCGCCCAGACTGGCCAGATGGTCGCTTTCCACCTGGCAGTCGATCAGCGCGAGACTCCCACCACTACCCAGCCATACCAGGCCGGCCATCGCCATCTTCGAGGCGTTGCTGCGTCGGGAGAACATCGATTCACCAAAGAAGACGCGCCCCAACCGCACACCATACAAGCCGCCCACGAGGGTGTCGCCATCGTGGACCTCAATCGAGTGGGCAAAACCGAGTCGATGAAGCGCAATATATGCGTCACGCATGTCGCGGGTGATCCAGGTGCCTGCTTCATCCGCGCGGGGGGCGGCGCAGGCGTCGAGCACCTGTTCAAAGGCCGTATCGCAGCTCAACTGCCAATCGCAACGGCGCATCTCCCGGCGCAGACTGCGCGAGCAGTGAAATTCGTGTGGGACCAGGACCGCGCGGGGGTCGGGTGTCCACCAGAGGATAGGCTGGCTATCGTCGTACCAGGGGAAAATTCCTCGACGATAGGCTGACAACAGCGTCGAGGGACTGAGATCACCCCCAACGGCCAGTAGACCGTTGGGGTCGTCGAGTGCGTGCTCAGACGGGGGGAAATCCAGTGTCAGGACTCCGCAAGCGCGTCGAGGAAACGTTCTGCATCAAGCGCAGCCATACAGCCAAAACCTGCTGACGTGATCGCCTGCCGATAGATATGGTCAGCCACGTCACCGGCGGCGAAAACACCCGGCACACTGGTGGTTGTGGCCTCACCCTCGCTGCCGGAGCGGACAGTGATGTAGCCGCCTTCCATATCGAGCTGACCGGCAAACATATCGGTATTGGGCTTGTGACCAATGGCGATGAACACACCATCCACGCCGAGATCGCTGGTAGCGCCATCCGCTGTGGCGGCCAGGCGCGCACCGGTCACGCCGCGGTCATCGCCGAGCACTTCCTGCAGGGTTTGATTCCAGTGGAGCTTGACCTTGCCTTCTTCCGCGCGGGCAAAGAGGCGATCCTGCAGCACCTTTTCAGCGCGCAGACTGTCGCGTCGGTGCACCAGATGCACTTCGCTACACAGGTTGCTGAGGTAGAGCGCTTCTTCAACGGCAGTGTTGCCGCCACCGACGACGGCGACCGGCTTGTTGCGGTAGAAGAATCCGTCACAAGTGGCGCAGGCGCTGACCCCTTTGCCCATGTATTGCTCCTCGCTGGGCAGTCCCAAGTACTGAGCAGAGGCACCGGTGGCAATGATTAGCGCATCACAGCTGTATTCATGAGTGCCACTCAAGCGGAAGGGGCGGCTCGACAGATCCACTTTTTCAATGTGGTCAAACTCGATGCTCGCCTCAAAGCGTTCAACGTGGGCCTGCATCTGCATCATCAACTGCGGCCCCTGCAGGTCCGCTTCGCCACCGGGCCAGTTCTCGACCTCTGTGGTCGTCGTCAGTTGGCCTCCCTGCTGCATTCCAGTGATGACCACCGGCTTGAGGTTGGCTCGCGCAGCGTAGATGGCCGCGGTGTAGCCCGCTGGTCCTGAACCGAGAATGATCAGGCGATGATGGGCGATGTCGGACATGTTTGGTTTCCTGGTGCGAGATGAGTTCTAAGCGGGGTGGCAAGGCTAGCGCATTGGGTGGACCCGCAAAACCCCGAATTAAAGCGACCAAAATTCTAGAAAAATGGCGTAAGCTGCTGAAATGTTGACGTTATGACACAGGTTTCAGTCAGCTGTGCTACAGTTTCGTATCGCTGTTGGGTAACGATATTGTGGCTAAAACCGCCAATTCCAAGTCCATTGCCAATCAAAAATCCTCCGCCGAGGGGCATCGCCGCCGATTGCGGGACGCCTTGTTCATTGCGGTAGGGGCAGGCTGCCTGTTTTTGATGCTGGCGCTGCTCAGTTATGACAGCAGCGATCCCGGTTGGTCTGCCAGTGGTGGAGACCAGCCCATTCGCAATCTGACCGGGGTCACGGGTGCGTTTATCGCCGATGTGTTTTTCTCTTTACTCGGCTACGCGGCGTACCTGGTACCGCTATTGCTGGCCTGGCGCGCAGGGCGAATTCTCGTCGCTGCAGACGATCATCAACCCGTTGACTGGATGCTGCTGTCCCTGCGGGGCGTGGGTTTGGTACTGGTCGTGATTGCCAGTACGGCATTGGCCAGCCTCAATGACTTTGGCGGCTCCAACCTGCCTCAGGGCAGCGGCGGCATTCTCGGCGCCGGTGTCAGTAATGGATTTGACGCTGCCTTCAGCCCCGTGGGCGCACGTTTGATTTTGGTCGCAGTGTTCTTGCTGGGCCTGACCGTTTTCGCGGATATCAGCTGGCTCGCGGTCAGCGAGCGCCTCGGAAAGGGCACGATCGACCTCTTGCAACGCAGCCGAACCACACTGCTCGATTTCAGGGATCGCTTCAACGACAGACGCGCCCGGGAGAAGCAACTCGAGGCACGCAAGGCTCAGCTTGATGAGTTTGTCGCCAAGGAGAAAAAGCGCAAACCGCCCAAGATCAAGTCGCCGAAAAAACAGGTGGAGACGGGTAAGCGCGTAGAGAAAGAAAAGCAAAAAGCGCTGTTCGACTTGCCGGTGGCGGGAGAATTTCCACCGCTCGATCTGTTGGATCCACCGCCTGACACGGAGTCCCGCGGTTATTCAAAGGAAGAGCTGGCTTCGCTTTCAAAGTTGCTTGAGCTCAAACTCGCTGATTTCAACGTAACGGCTGAAGTCGTCGCTGTTTACCCGGGCCCAGTGGTCACCCGCTTCGAACTCCAGCCAGCGCCGGGGGTCAAAGTAGCGCGGATCTCCAATCTCGCCAAAGACCTTGCCCGTTCACTTGCCGTTATCTCAGTGCGGGTGGTGGAGGTCATTCCAGGCAAGAGTGTGGTTGGCATCGAAATTCCCAATGCAGATCGTCAAACGGTTAACTTCCGGGAGGTGATCTCATCTCGGGTGTTTGATGACGCCAAGTCACCGCTGACACTCGCACTGGGGCACGATATCGCTGGCACGCCGATCGTCGCGGATCTCGCCAAAATGCCTCACTGCCTTGTGGCCGGTACCACCGGTTCGGGCAAGTCGGTCGGTGTGAACTGCATGCTCGTCAGCCTGCTCTACAAGTCATCGCCGGAAGACGTACGGTTGATTCTGGTCGACCCCAAGATGCTTGAACTGTCGGTCTATGACGGCATTCCACACCTGCTCACACCGGTCATCACCGACATGAAGGACGCTGCTAACGGCCTGCGCTGGTGTGTGGCTGAAATGGAACGCCGCTACAAGTTGATGTCGCTGCTGGGGGTTCGAAACCTGGCGGGCTACAACCGCAAGGTCCTCGATGCTGAAAAGGCCGGCGAACCACTTGTCGATCCGACCTGGGTGCCAGATCCAGCACTGGCGCTGCTGGAGGAAGAACAGACTGCGCCCAATCTGGAAAAGCTGCCCAGCATCGTGGTGGTGATCGATGAGTTTGCCGACATGATGATGATCGTCGGTAAAAAGGTGGAGGAGCTGATTGCCCGTATCGCCCAAAAGGCGCGTGCCGCCGGCATTCATCTTGTGCTCGCGACTCAACGTCCCTCGGTAGATGTCATCACCGGCCTGATCAAAGCAAACATCCCCAGCCGCATTGCCTTCTCGGTGAGCTCGAAAATCGACTCCCGCACCATCCTCGATCAGGGAGGCGCCGAGCAACTGCTGGGTTACGGCGACATGCTGTATCTGCCCAGCGGCTCCAATGTACCGATGCGGGTGCACGGTGCATTCTGTTCCGACGATGAGGTGCATCGGGTCGTAGCAGATTGGAAGCGCCGGGGCGAACCCCAGTACCTCGACGGCCTGCTCGATGAAGGCGGTCAGACGCCTGTCACTGCCGGTGAGTTGCAGAGCGCCGCCCAAGAAGACGGAGACCCAGAGGCTGACGCGCTCTACGACGAGGCCGTGCATTACGTCTGCCAGAGCCGTCGGGCATCGATCTCCAGCGTCCAGCGCAAACTGCGTATTGGTTACAACCGTGCGGCAAGACTGATCGAAGCCATGGAGGCGGCGGGTGTGGTGACGGCCATGGGTAGCAACGGTCAGCGCGAGGTGCTCGCGCCGCCCCCGCCCGAGGAATAAAACCATGAGATTGCTTGCTGCAACGTTACTGCTGTTGATCGTGCTGCCCGTGCAAGCCGATGTATTGGACGAACTCGCCCTACGCGACGGAATCAGCGGGGTTTTCAGCCAGCGGGTCAGTAGCGATACCGGAGACGTGTTGGCCGAGAGCAGCGGTCAGTTCGCGCTGCGCAAACCGGGCCTTTTCCGTTGGCAAATCGAATCGCCGGATCGGCAGCTCATTGTCGTCGACGGAGAATGGTTGTGGCAGCACGACATGGATTTGGAAACACTACTGCGGCGACCGGCGCCCGCAGGCGAAGCCTCGCCGCTGCAGTTACTGACAGCGGACCGACAGACTCTCGAAGCACGCTACCGCATCAGCGAAGAAGGCGAGGGCGTGCGCTTGACGCCGCGGACTGACAACGACTTCTTTTCGAGCCTGCTGGTGCTTTCCGACGGCAACGACCAACTGCAGTTAGTGATTGACGACAATCTCGGCCAGCGGGTCTCGCTGGACCTGACGCTCGATGACGGACCGGCACCAGAACCCGCCCGCTTTCAGTTCACCCCGCCGGAGGCAGTCACGTGGTTGGAGGGGGCACCGCTGCTGCCCGCCGATAACTCCAGGACCGAAGTGCCGTGATCACGCAGTACCTGCTGGTGGCCGCCGGTGGGGCAATGGGGGCACTGGCCCGCTTTCAGGTCGGACTGGCCCTTCGTAGCCATATTGTCGACCAGTGGCCAGCCGCCACTCTGCTAGTCAATGTGCTCGGCTCGCTGGGTATTGGCGTTGTGTTTGTATTGCTCGAGCGGGGCAGCATCCACGCGGATCTTCGCGCGCTGTTGGTCGTTGGCTTCTTTGGCGCTTTCACCACCTTTTCGACCTTTTCGCTCGAATTGCTCCATCTGCTGGAGGCCGGTGACAGTCGTGCAGCGCTCGGCTATGCCGCCGCCAGCGTCGCCAGTTGCCTGCTCGGCGTTTTCGGCGGTGTGTTGCTCACCCGTAGCGTAATCTGAACACCGTTTGAGCCTGCCTCACCCGAGGCTTCAAGGTATGATGTGCGCCCTCTGGACAACTCGCACTACCCGATAAAGGTTCATCCCTATGCTCGACATCAAACTGGTCCGCCAGGATCCGCAGGCCATCGCCACCCAACTTGCTGTTCGCGGTCACGATTTCGACGTTGAAGCGTTTATGGCGCTTGATGCCCGTCGAAAGGGCGCCGATGTACGCGCTCAGTCTCTGCAGGCCGAGCGCAAAACCGCCTCCAAGAAGATCGGCGAGCTGGTGTCAGGTGGCATGTCGGTTGAAGATGCCAAAGCGCAAGTCAATGAGACCCTCGAGCGAATAGGCGGAGAGATTGATGCCGCGACCGAGGAGGCTAAGGACATCCAGGCAGACATTGACGCGCTGTTGTTGGGCACGCCCAACCTGCCTGATGGCGTCGTCCCCCCGGGTAACAGCGAAGACGACAATCAGGAGGTCAATCGCTGGAGCGCACCGAAGGCTCTCGATTTCGAACCCAAGGATCATGTCGATCTGGGCGAGGCGCTGGCGCAGATGGATACCGAGACAGCGGGCAAGATTACCGGCTCACGGTTCTCCGTGCTCTACGGCGAGATTGCGCGCCTGCATCGGGCATTGGTTCAGTTCATGCTGGACGAACACACGGCACTCAACGGTTACACCGAGGTCTACGTGCCGTACATGGTCAATCGAGCGTCGCTTACCGGCACCGGCAATTTACCGAAGTTCGAGGAGGATCTTTTCCGCATCGAGGGGGATCAGGAATATTTTTTGATCCCAACGGCAGAGGTCCCCGTCACCAACATTGTGCGTGACCGGATCCTCGATGCCGATGAACTCGGCGAGCAAGGTTTGCGATTCGTGGCTCACACTCCCTGCTTCCGCAGTGAGGCCGGCAGCTACGGTCGCGATACCCGTGGACTCATTCGTCAGCACCAGTTCGAGAAAGTTGAACTGGTTCAGATCGTACGTCCCCAGGATTCAGAAGCCGCGCACGAGGCACTGACGGGTCATGCGGAAGGCATTCTGCAAAAGCTGGACCTGCCGTATCGAAAAATGCTGCTCTGCGGCGGCGATATGGGATTCTCGGCGGCCAAAACCTACGATCTCGAGGTCTGGCTTCCGGGCCAGCAGGCCTATCGGGAAATCTCCAGTTGCTCCAATTTCAAGGACTATCAGGCCCGCCGCATGCAGGCGCGCTGGCGAAATCCAGAGACCGGAAAGCCTGAGCCTGTGCACACCTTGAACGGGTCAGGACTGGCGGTAGGGCGCACCTTGGTGGCGATCTTGGAAAACTACCAGCAAGCCGACGGCAGCATCGTGGTACCCGTCGAGCTGCGCCCTTACATGAACGACTTACATAAAATCGGCGGGTAACCCCGCCGTTTTAGTCAGCTGTCGCTGCCCTCGAGCGGGGCAGTGGCCGCATATTGGGCACGGCTGAGTTCAAGTGCATCAGCAAGAATTCGGCCAGTTTCGAGCAGCAAAACGTCCTCAGCCTCTTCTTCATCAGCACTCGGACTTGCGTCCGCCAACTGTTCATCACCTGCTGTTTCTGAAACCGGCTCGCTATCAGCAGCGCCTTCATCAGAAACTGCGGCCACGGTGTCGTCTGACTCGGCTTCCTCTGAATCCTCGAGCAGGGTATCGAGTGGCTCGAGACCTTTGGCCAAACGCCGTTTGTTCTCAATTTCCAGGGCCAGCGCTTCCTGCGACTCACGAAGCGCTCGGCGCTCACGCTCTGACAGTGGCAACTGCTTGATACTGCGGGTTTCCTCGGCCATCGAAACCTGATCCAGCAAGAAGGCGTAATCAGGATCACCCATCACCCGCTCTTGATGACGGCGGGACAGGGCGGGCAGCAAGCCATTGAAGCGGTCGTAGTCCTCGTGACGAACCGGCGAAATTTGGTCCCAACTCAACGCCTGGTCGAGCGAGCTTTCACCGATCTCTTCCGGATTGAACAGCGAGGGGAAGGAGATATCGGGCATCACACCACGGTGCTGGGTGCTGTCACCGGAGATGCGATAGAACTTGCTTTCAGTGATCTTGAGTTGGCCCTCGGGAAGGTCGAGCAGGGTCTGAACAGTTCCCTTGCCGAATGATCGATCACCGACGACCAGCGCACGGCCGTAATCCTGCAGGGCGCCCGCAAAAATCTCTGAGGCACTGGCGCTAAGACGGTTGATCATGACCGCCACAGGACCGTCATAAAAAGCAGAGCGGCGACGCTTGCCATCACGCCAAACGCGGCGCTCAGCACTCCGGATTTGCACGGTGGGGCCGTACTCGATGAACAACCCAGTCAGCTCATTGGCTTCTTGAAGCGAGCCACCACCGTTGTTTCGCAGGTCAATCACCAGCGCTTCGGCACCCTCGGCTTCCAGTTCCTCAATAATACGCGCCACA
This sequence comes from uncultured Alteromonadaceae bacterium, assembly GCA_964482195.1. Classification (GTDB taxonomy): domain Bacteria; phylum Pseudomonadota; class Gammaproteobacteria; order Pseudomonadales; family Halieaceae; genus Luminiphilus. The sequence continues at coordinate 11,455 of CAYZWL010000009.1, forward strand.
TCACGGGTGGTAGATTTGTAGTTAGGATCACCGCGGCGCAAGGCCGCAAAATCAATGTAAAAGGCGGGAATGTCGATCACGCCGATCTTGCGTGGATCACCGTTCTCACCATTGACTTCAATGATCTCGCCCTGAGCAGCCTGTTCTTCCAGCTTGACTTTGTTTCGTTCGATCGCAACGACGCGGCGTGCGTCGGCCTTACCCCGCGCAGGCATGACTTCAAGACGCACAGTGGTGCCGCGAGGCCCGCGGATCAGATCCACAACTTCATCTAGGCGCCAGCCAACCACATCTTGAATTGCACCCGAATCACCTTGCCCAACGCCGACAATCAGGTCGGAAGGACGCAGGTCACCCTGTTTCTCAGCCGGACCGGCAGGAACCAACCTCACAATCTTGGTGTGCTCGTCGTCTGCCTGCAGTACCGCACCGATACCGTCAAAAGAGAGCGACATATTGATGTCAAAGTTCTCGGCGCGCCGGGGGGAGAAGTAACTGGTGTGCGGGTCGTAGAGCTCGGTCAATGCGTTGGCATAGACCTGAAATACGTCTTGGGCATTGTATTGTTCGATTCGCTTGAGCTGGTTGCGATAGCGTCGCTCTAGCGTCTCTGCCACCTCATCCTGAGGCTTGTCAGCGAGTTTGAGACTCAGGGCCTGATTCTTGAGGCGCTTGCGCCAGCGGTCATCAAGCGTTGCTGCATCGGTTGCCCAGAGGCGATCGTCCCCATTCACCGAGAGGTACTCCTCACGGGTGTAATCAAATCCGGCCACTGTGGCAGGCAGATCACTGAGAATCGTCTGCAGTCGCGCCGTCAGTTTTTGCTGGTACAGATTGAAAATTTCAAAGGCAGGGGAGAGATCGCCATCCCGACTGAGGTCATCGAGAGTGGTTGCCCATACATCAAATGCGTCCACGTCCGCGGCGGTGAAGAACATCTTCTGCGGGTCCAGGCTGTCGATATAGGCGTCAAGATGCGCCTCGGAGAGCGCGTCGTCGTAGGTCACCCTTGAGTAATGGCGGGCTTCAAGGACGTCGATCATGTCCTGCAAGGTATCGCCCTGCAGTTGCGTGGGGGTCAGCGCGGAGGCGCGACCGGCGAGCAAAGTAAGCAGTAACGTGGCGATTACTGCGCATTGACCGGTCAAGCGACGGTGCATGGCCTGTTGTTGCATCGGCAACTCCTGTGTTTTTGGTGCCCTCGATAGGGCGCCTGTCAACATTCTGGCGGAATCAGCGGGCTAGCCCAATTCCTGCAAATGACATCTGCCCACGAGTAGAATACGGATATAACCAGAGGATTGGCCTCGCGTGAACAAAAATGATGATTGTCCAGTCCGCCAATACCACAAGAAAATCGTTTTGAAACCATCCTATGTGGCACGGGTTTCGTGTATCGTGGTAAATGTACTTAGCGATCTGGCAATCGATAGCTTATAATCGATGTTAATCGCTCATACATTGACGCTTAGGAGACCCCAATGTTCAAAATAAAAGCAATCTCTGTTGCCCAGGCAGTCGCATTTGGTGTTGCTGTCGCGGTAGCGGGCCCGGCCGCCGCAGCAATCAACAAGAATGAAGCGCTGACCGCCTGCACTGCCAAAGCAGAGGAAACATACGGCAATGGCGCGATCACCAAGCTCAAGCGCATTAAGAAGCGTGGTAACTACACGGTTCAGCTGTTCGTCAGCGGCGTGAGCGACTCTCGCTTTGTCGCAGAGTGTGTCGTTGATAAGGAGAGCGGTGAAGTCACCACGATCGACCCGCCCTCAGCACCCTAAAGTCAACGATCGCGGGCTGGCACTGACCCGCGTGACTTGATCGCACCCGGCCTTAGGCCGGGTGCATAAACCCCACAAACAGCGCCCACTCCCTCACCAAAAAGAACAAAAAGCATGTCGTTACCGGACAACACCCCCGTGTTACTGGGTGCCGGCCAGGTGACAGAACGCCTGGACTCACCCGATTACGCTGCACGCTCCCCGCAAGATCTAGCCGCTGACGCCGCACAACAAGCACTCGACAGACACGGCCAGGCTCACAAGCTATTGCCGCTGATTGATGCCATCACCTTCACCCGGAATATTGCAGACTCCGTGCCTGATATGTTCCGCGATGTGGTGGCGCCATTTGGGGCGAGTGACAACTTCCCGCGTTCCGTCGCAAAACGGATTGGAGCGAACCCCGAGCACGCGGTGTATTCGCGAGCGGGTGGTGACATTCCGCAGATTTTGGTCGCTGAAACTTGCCAGCGTGTTGCCGGTGGTGAGCTACGTGCAGGCATTGTCTGTGGTGCAGAGGCGATTGCAACGGTTCGTCATTTGCAGCGCACCGGCGGTTCCGTGGACTGGAGCGAGTCACCAGGCGGTACTCTCGACGACCGCGGCCCGCAAATCGATGACATCTTCATTGCAGAGCTCGCCCGTCATGGGGCTTTTGAACCCATCCACATTTACCCACTGCTCGAAAACGCTCGCCGCAGCCGCCTGGGTGAGGGGCGCGCCGATTACTTGGCAGACATGGCCAAGCTCTTTGAGCGATTTGCGAAAACAGCCAACAGCAACCCGTTGTCGATGTTCCATAAAGCCATGGATGCAACGGCCATCGCATCGCCGGACAACGGCAACCGGCTCATTGCGGAGCCGTACTTCAAGGCGATGGTGGCCAAGGATGGGGTGAACCAGGCGGCAGCCATTGTGATTACAACGCTGGGCACCGCACGCACACTGGGCCTGGAGGATCAGTGCGTTTTCCTGCATGGGCATGCGGCTGCAATTGAGCCCACCGTGCTGGAGCGACCCGACCTCGGAGCCGCGCCGGCCATGACGCGGGCGTATCACGCAGCGATCGCTACTGCCGGTATTTCTGTAGACCAAATTGCTCAGTTTGATCTTTACAGTTGCTTTCCCATTGCCGTGTCTTGCGCACTGGAAGCCCTGGGTATCGCGGCCAACGACCCGCGCCCGCTGACGCTGACAGGCGGGCTACCTTTCTTTGGTGGCCCCATCAACAACTACTCGTTGCACGCCATTGCCGAGGCCTATGACGCTTCGGTGAGTACCCCTGACAGCTACACATTGGTGGGCGCCAATGGCGGACACCTGTCGAAACACGCCGTCGGCGTGTACAGCGCTCGCCCTGCCGAACTGGGTATCGCGGCAGCTATTGCAACACCGACCGATGGCGCCACTGTTGAGACTGCACCGGCTGGGCAGGGGACTATCGAGTCTTACACCTACAGGTCCAGCAAGGACGTCGGCACCAAGGTCATCGCCGTGATCCGGCTCGACGAGACCCAACGGCGCTGCATGGCAGTCGCTGACCCCACTGACAGTCAAACGATTGCCGGCTGTGTGGACCAAGACCCGCTGGGCCGCGCCGTGGTGGTGTCGGCGGGAGATTCCGAGAACCGTTTCCAATTCAGCTGAGTGCTGGCTGGGAGCGTGAATAAGACCCAACGCCCAACGTACCCAGAGAGGACAGCATGGATATTCAGGGAAAAGTAGCAGTCGTGACCGGAGGCGCCTCCGGAATCGGTCAGGCCGTAGCTCGCGGCGTAGTCGCCAAGGGTGGCAAAGCCATCATTTTTGACCTCAATGAAGAAGCCGGCGCTGCCATGGTTGACGAGCTTGGCGCAGACAACTGTGTTTTCGCCATGGTCAACGTGGTTGACGAAGACTCGGTGAAGGCCGGACTTGCCAAAGGCGTTGCAGCCTTCGGTACCGTTCACATCAATGTGAACTGTGCGGGCATCGGTAATGCCGCACGCACGATCGGTAAAGATGGACCGTTCCCGCTGGACCTGTGGAATAAGGTTATCGCGGTCAACCTGACCGGCAGCTTCAACGTACTGCGTTTGTGCGCCGAAATCATGGCAGAGAACGAGCCCTTCAACGATGACATGGGCCGCGGCGTCATCATCAATACCGCCTCTGTGGCGGCCTATGAAGGCCAAATGGGGCAGGCGGCCTACAGCGCCTCCAAGGGCGGGGTAGTGGGGATGACCCTGCCAATTGCGAGGGACCTGTCCAAACTGGGCATTCGTGTGAATACGATCGTTCCTGGCCTCATCAATACACCGCTGTTCAATGGCCTGACCCCGGCATTCGTGGAAACCCTGTCGCAGTCGGTGCTATATCCGAAGCGCCTGGGCCGCCCCGATGAAATCGCCCAACTGGCGGTCTCAATCATGGAAAACGACTACATCAACGGTGAGTGCATCCGCATGGACGGCGGCATTCGCATGCAACCGCGATAAACGGGGAAGGGGAACAATATGAGCGAAGAAGCCGTAGTACTAACCGAAGCCAGCAATGGTGTTCTGACCATTACCATCAACCGCCCCAAGGCGAAGAATGCCGTCAACAAGCAGGTTGCCGAGGGTATGGCCGCTGCACTCGACCAGCTCGACCAGGATGACTCTCTGCGTGTCGGTGTGATCACCGGAGCGGGCGGTACGTTCTGTGCGGGCATGGACCTGAAGGCATTTGTCAGTGGCGAGACGCCATTTATCGAGGGCAGGGGCTTTGCCGGTTTGACCGAAAAGGCGCCTGAGAAGCCGTTGATCGCGGCGGTAGAGGGATATGCGCTTGCCGGTGGCTGTGAAATCGCCATCGCCTGTGATCTGATCATTGCGGCTGAAGATGCCAAGTTCGGCATTCCTGAAGTCAAACGTGGCCTGGTTGCGGCAGCGGGTGGTCTCATGCGCCTGCCAGAGCAGATTCCGCCGCGCGTGGCGATGGAACTGGCCCTGACGGGCGAATTCCTCGACGCGAATCGCGCCGCCGATCTTGGGCTAATCAACAGCACCTGTGCATCGGGTGGCGCGGTTGCCGCAGCGCATGATCTCGCAGCTCGAATCGCTGCCAATGGCCCGCTGGCTGTCAAGGTCAGCAAGCAGATCATCCGGGCATCCCGCGACTGGTCCAGCGATGAAATGTTTGGTCAGCAGCAAGAAATGGTGAACCCGGTTTTCCGTAGTGAGGACGCCATTGAGGGTGCAACCGCCTTCGCTGAGAAGCGCGCACCCAACTGGAAAGGGCGATAATCCGCGGTAGATACACCGCAAGTATTAGACACGCCAACAACAAAAAGAGGGGGCTGAGCATGTCCATCAGCATTCAAGCAAGTGGCGCCAGTTGCGGTGCCACCGTCACGGGCATCGACCTTTCGCAGCCCCTCAACGACCCCCAGCGCCTCGCACTCGCCGAGGCGCTGCTTATCCATAAAGTCCTCGCCTTTAGCAACCAGTCTCTCGACGATGACGCGCTCGAACGCGCGTCTTTGCAGTTCGGGCCGTTTGGTGTCGATGAATTTATCCAGCCGATTGAAGGCCACGAGCACATCATCGCGGTGTGCAGGAGCGCCAGCGAGACCGCGCCCATCTTCGCTGAGGCCTGGCACACCGATTGGAGCTTTCAGGCAAACCCTCCAGCTGCTACCTGCCTCTACGGCATCACGATTCCACCGGTCGGCGGACATACGATGTTCGCCAACCAGGTTGCAGCCGCCGCGAACTTGCCCGCTGCACTGCGGAACATGATTCTCGGCAAACAAGGCATCCATTCAGCAAAGATGCCTTATTCAAAGGAAGGCCTGTATGGCGACGCTGACCGTGCCAGCGATCGGAGTATGGATATCCGCGCCGATGTGAGCGCAGACGCGACGCAGTTACATCCGTTGCTGTCCAAGCATCCGTTAACGGGTGAGGAGCGACTATTCGGCTGTATTGGCTACCTGATCGGGATAGAGGGCATGCCTGAAGACGAGGCCTTGAATGTGTTGCTGGAGCTACACGCGCATCAAACGCAGGAAACATTCGTGTACTCGCATGAATGGCAGCCAGGCACGCTGCTGGTGTGGGACAACCGAAGCGTACTGCACCGTGCAACCGGCGGTTATGAAGGACACGACCGTTTGCTGCACAGAACAACTGTGAAAGAACTAACAGCAGTAGCTGGCTGAAGGATCAGCTCCCGATCGGTCTTGTGTGCCAGAGTGGATGTCTGACCATAACCGGCAAAGTGCCAATTTAACATAATAAACATTATGCGCAGTTGGAGGTGGTTGTTGAGCAGAGCGGTTTATCACCTAGCGCATAACGACTTCACAGGCGAAGAAAGCCTGTAAGCCGCCTAACCGCTTCGTCCTATGGCTGAACTGTCGACGCCTGCACCTTGAACTTAAGGTCATCCATCTGGACGGATTTGTCGGATCCGGGATACACCCGCAGCACCGGCCGCACGGTTTCATCACCGATCGTGATGTCCGCCGCGATCAGTAGCCAGCCGTCTGCCGGGTCCTCAATGACCACCGTGGTCAGCTCGACAGAGTCTTCCCGGATGGTTACCGCACCTTTGGGCCCTTCATTGATGTAGAAGCCGGCCGCAGACACCGAGTCATCCGGATGAAAAACCTCAGTCGTCACAAAGTACACGTCCGCTGCCCACGCTGGTGTGCACGCCAAGAGGCCAATGCCAGCAGCTATTAAACGTTGTGGCTTCATCTGTGTGTCTCCAGAGAGTGATGTCATCCGAGACTAAGCACGTTTGCCGGCTTAGAGAACTGGACTTTGCTTTAGAGCGCACGATGCTCGCGAATCTGAACGACGATGATAGGGTTACGGTTCCTGAGAGGAGTTCTAACATGCTTTCACAGATCAGTTTGGTCATCGGCCGCTTTCTGCTCGGCCTCTATTTTTTCTTGCCCGGTATCCGCAAGTTCACCGCGGCAGATGAGTCAGTCACCTACATGCAGTCCCATGACATTCCATTCGCCCTGCCGCTACTTTGGTTTGCCGGGGCTGCTAGTCTGGTGGGCGGTCTGGCATTGATGACCGGGCGCCACGTCAAACTCGCGGCTTTTGGATTTGTGATCTACGTCATCCTGGTCAATATGCTGCTGCATAACTTCTGGACCATGGAAGGCGACGTGGTTGCCCGTGAAACGCAAAACTTCGTCAAGAATCTCGCCATCATGGCAGGTCTGTTGGTGCTTGCCGGACAAGCCCCTACCCGCCGGCTCCGCCTGCAAGGCCTCTGGCGCAGCGACCGGGACATTGATCGGAACATCTTCTGATCACTGCCCCCTGCCCTGCAGACCCTTGCGCCAGCGTGTGTCCACGTCTGTCAGGTGTCTCACTTAGCGTCACTGAATCACGAAGCGGGAGGTTGTTTCTGTGAATCAAATCGACTGGAGTGACTTTCAAAAAATTGACCTACGCGTTGGCACCATTGTCTCCGCGGAGCCATTTCCTGAAGCCCGCAATCCCGCCTTCATCCTTCACGTGGATTTTGGTGAGGCATTGGGCGTGCGCAAATCCAGCGCGCAGATTACCGATCTGTACACGCCGGAATCACTGATCGGCAAGCAAGTGCTCGCGGTGGTGAACTTCCCGCCCAAACAGATAGGCCCCATCATGTCCGAGTGCCTGGTCACTGGTTTTCACCGTGAAGACCAGAGCGTCGTACTCGCCACGCCAGAGTTTGCCGTTCCCAACGGCACCCGCCTGGCCTGATCAGGCTTTCTGGCGGTATTCGATCAGATCCCAACGGTTGCCGTAGAGGTCTTCAAACACAGCGACGGTGCCGTAGGGTTGTTCCACCGGGTCACGCACAAACACGACGCCGCGCTCGCGATAATTTTGGTAGTCGCGCCAAAAGTCATCGGTTTGAAGAAACAGAAACACCCTGCCACCGCTCTGATTCCCCACAGCTGCGCGTTGAGTGTCATCGCTGGCACGCGCCAACAGCAGTGCAGTTTCCGGTGACCCCGGGGGCTGCAAGGTTACCCAGCGTTTGTTCTGCTCGGGAATCACCGTATCTTCGGTGACGACAAAATCCAGCTGTTCGGTGTAGAAGGCGATTGCCGCATCGTAGTCATCGACGACCAAAGCGATCTGAACAATTTTCTGCTGCATCGCTTAGCGCGCTGCTGTGGTTGGGTTCAGCACCAGCCAGACACCTGCGGCCATACAAACAAGCCCGGCAGCTCGGCCCGGTGTCATCGCCACCACCGGCGCCCCCGCAAAACCCACATGGTCGATAATCGACATGGCAACGAGTTGTCCGAGCAGCACAAAGGACACGGCATTAGCTACGCCAAAGTGCGGGGCGATGTGGGTCACTGACAGCACGTAGAACGCGACAAACAAACCGCCTGTAAACAGGTACCACGGTATCTGGATCAACCGCGCTGCCGGTGTCCGTCCGTCAAACAGTAACCACCCGAGCAAGGCCACCCCGGTTGCCAATGCAAACAGGATGCATGCCGCCGCAATCGGTGATTCCAAGCGCTGGCCCAGACCGGCATTCAAAGCCGCCATGGTTGGGATACCAATGCCCGCAAGAAACATGACCCCCGCATAGAGCCAGGTGTTGGCCCCCAGTGTCATCGGCCATCCCGCCGTCTTTCGGTCACCAATTCGCCGCCAATGCCCCAGTTATCTGTATCGACTTCATCGATCACTACCACGGTAGTCGCCGGATTCTTGTTGAGTACGCGCTGCAAGAGCTCGGTGGCGCCGGCCACCAGTTCGGCCTTCTGCGCCTTGGTCACACCTTCTCGTGTGATTTTGATGTTGACGTAGGGCATACCCCTCTCCTGTTCACGCGTCTGGCCGCTGCCAGACTCCATTCATGAAACGATTCAACAGCTGCGGATTCAATTGGTCATCCCTCCGAACCCCAGAGCAAACATCTAGCCCAAAGGGTTGAACCCGACTGACAGCCTCAGCCACATTATCAGGACGCAGTCCGCCCGCCAGAAACACTGGCCTCGAGCTGCGCTCGACGAACGCCGCACTAATTCGCCAATCATGGGATCGACCCGTGCCACCCAACTCAGGAACTGCCGCTGTTGGGCGGCCGCTATCCAGCAAGAATGCGTGGACATGAGCCTCATACGGTGCAATCAAATCGAGAGAACCGGCGTCTTCGACGTGAACAACCTGGACCCGACGAACCCCCGGCAAGGCCTTTGCCAGGGCTTCATGCACACTGGGGTCAATGTGGCGGACCACCTGTATGGTATTGACCCGAGTTACCTGCACCTGCTCGATGATTTCTTCGGCAGTCGTACTGGAAGTCAAAAGAAAGGTATCTACCGTGGGCGGCACCGCCGCGGCGATTTCCCTGGCTACTGACTCGCTGATCACACCGGGCCCCGAGGGCATCTCTCCCACCAGACCCAGTGCATCAGCGCCCGCCGCTATCGCCACGGCCGCTTCCTCCAGAGAGGAGATGCAGCATACTTTGACTCGCACCCTACCCACGGGGATCACCCTCAGCCTTCCGGCAATTCGGCATCAAACTCGTAACGGTGCTCACCACCCTCGATGATGATCGTCATGGTTCCCAAGAGACCTTGCAAGCCACCGGTCCCAGACCCCTCAACCACGCGCACATCGAGCGATTGCCCCTCGGCAGACATCCGACCGACATGAAACAGGGTGAAGCCCCCTGCCCGGCCTGCCAGCTCACCCTCAAAGGATTCGATGGCGGAATACACTGACTCACCTCCTTCGGTGCGCACACTAATCATTTGGCCGACTGCCTGACCACTGAGCCCACCGGTGTAGCGCTTGGAAATCAGCATGCGACCCGCTGCGATCGAATCCTCAATCTGAGGCTGCAAATCAACCTCAAATTCTCCTGTGACTTTCATTGTGCGCTCTCCGAACCATTATACTTTAGTGGAATATGCTTATTCCCTTAAAAGGGGTAAGCTTCACGTCTACACTCATTGCAGCACCAGCATGACCTGGTTGGGGGAAAACACCATGAACGCCATCTCAGCAATCGATCTGAGCAAGACCGGCAAGCCTGAGGTTCAGCATTTCTTTGACCCCAATACCTGGACGCTAACTTATGTGGTGTCGGACCCCGCGAGCAAGCGCTGCGCGATTGTGGACCCAGTGCTTGACCTCGACTACCCCTCCGGCACCCTGACGACCGTATCCGCAGACGCTGTCATCGCCTACGTCGAAGCGCAAGGGCTGACGGTTGACTATATCCTCGAGACCCACGTGCACGCGGACCATTTGACGGGTGCGCCTTACCTGCGAGAACAGCTTGGCGGCAAAGTAGCGATCGGCACCCAGATTACGACTGTGCAGCAGACGTTTGCGAGTGTGTTTAACGAACCGGAGGACTTCCCCCGCAACGGCAGCCAATTCGATCTCATGCTTGGCGACGAAGACAGTTTCGACATCGGTGGCATCGCCTGCAGTGCCTTCCACGTGCCGGGCCACACGCCGGCCTGTATGGCCTATTTGCTCGGCGATGCACTGTTCGTGGGCGACACACTGTTCATGCCAGACAGCGGCAGCGCGCGCTGCGATTTCCCCGGTGGTAACGCTCGCACCCTGTACCGCTCGATTCGCCGTCTTCTCGAACTACCCGACGAGACCCGGGTTTTCGTCTGTCACGACTATCAACCTGACGGGCGCGAACTCGCGTTTGAGAGTACGGTGGGGGCTCAGCGCGCCGGTAACATTCATGTCAATGACAACATCAGCGAGGATGAGTTTGTCGCGATGCGCGAGGCTCGAGATGCCACACTGGGCATGCCAACGCTGATATTGCCATCGCTGCAGGTGAACATGCGCGCCGGACACTTGCCGCCCAAGGAAGCCAATGAGCGATTGTTCCTGCGACTGCCGCTCAATGCGTTTGGTGGCGCAGATTTACTGCGCATGGCAGCCGATAAATAAAACACAGCGCAAACAGTAGCGTTGGTTAAGGGGGAAACATCATGTCAGTGAACACGCGTCACCCTGAGGGTGCCAAGCATTTTGATGTGGCTATTGTCGGCGCAGGCGCGGGCGGTATCGCCACCGCGTCGAGCCTGTTGAAGCGCGACCGCAATTTGCGCATCGCGCTCGTTGACCCTGCCGACATGCACTTCTACCAGCCGGGCTGGACGATGACCGGCGGGGGTATTTTCAACGCTCAGGATACCGGGCGGCCCATGGCCTCGGTGATCCCTGATCGCACCACTTGGATCAAGCAGGCGGTGGCTGGCTTCGACCCTGATAACAGCTGTCTGCATCTCGATAATGATGATCGCCTGTACTACGACCGCCTGGTCGTAGCCGCGGGCATTAAACTGAACTGGGCAGGTGTAGAGGGGCTGGTGGAATCGCTGGGCCGGAACGGCGTCACGTCCAACTATTCGATCAAAACCTGTAGCTACACATGGGAGCTGGTGAAGAACCTCAAAGGGGGGCGCGCGCTGTTCACGCAGCCACCCATGCCGATCAAGTGCGCGGGGGCTCCCCAGAAAGCCATGTATCTATCAGCGGACGCTTGGCTGCGTGCAGGCGTACTCAACAACGTCGACATCGAGTTCTTTACGTCAACCCCGGGCCTGTTTGGTGTCGCAGCATATGTGCCGGCACTCATGGAATATGTCGACAAATACGGCGCCAATCTGAATTTTCAGCACACGCTGACCAAAGTAGACGGTGACGCCAAGGTCGCCACCTTCCAAAAAGCGGACGGCGAAACCATCAACACCGGCTTCGACATGATCCATGTCTGCCCGCCTCAGTGCGCACCGGACTTCATCGCGGAATCCCCGCTGGCTGATGACGGCGGCTGGGTAGATGTGAACCCAGATACCCTGCAGCACAACCGCTGGGAAAACGTCTGGGCACTCGGTGACTGTGTGAATACCACTAACGCAAAAACGGCAGCGGCAGCTCGCGCGCAAGCCCCGGTGGTAGCCGTCAACCTGTTGCACCATGCAGGCAAAGAGCCCAACCACGCCCACTACAACGGCTACGGGTCCTGCCCACTGACTGTCGAACGGGGCAAGGTGGTGCTCGCTGAATTCGCCTATGGTGGCGAGCTTGTCCCCAGCTTTCCAAAATTCATTATTAATGGTGAGCGGCCGAGTACACTGGCCTGGTTGCTAAAAGCACGACTATTACCATGGATCTACTGGAACGCCATGCTCAAAGGGCGCGAGTGGATGGCGGAACCCATTCACCAGGTTTGAACACACGTTCATGAACACACTCTCCCGCGTGGTCCCGATCATCACTTGGGCGCGCGACTATGACCGCGCGAGCCTGGTCAGTGATCTGATTGCAGCCCTGATCGTGACGATCATGCTGATCCCTCAGTCACTCGCCTATGCCCTGCTTGCGGGCTTGCCTCCGGAAATGGGCCTGTACGCGTCCATCCTGCCGCTCATTGCCTATGCGTGCTTTGGTACCAGTCGCACACTGTCGGTCGGGCCTGTCGCCGTTGCCTCATTGATGACTGCGACTTCGGTGGGCGCCGTCGCCCAGCAGGGGACGGCGGACTACGCCACCGCCGCCATCATGCTGGCCCTGCTCGGTGGTCTGATGCTGATCGTGCTGGGTTTGCTACGTTTTGGCTTCGTGGCAAATTTTCTGTCGCACCCCGTGGTCTCAGGTTTCATTACCGCTTCGGGCATTCTCATTGCGCTCAGTCAAATGAAGCACCTGCTGGGCATCGAAGCGCACGGGGAAGACCTGCCAACACTACTGGGCACACTCTTCGAGCACCTGGCAGAGACAAATCCTTACACCCTCGCTGTCGGTGTCTTCGCCATTGGCTTGCTGATGTTGTGCCGTACGCAAATGCAGCCGCTTTTGATTCGGCTCGGGGTATCTCGCCATGCTGCCGGCGTTGTGTGCAAGAGCGCGCCGGTGTTCGCCATTCTGATGACGATACTTGCCGCTGTTAGCCTCAATCTTGAGCAGTATGGCGTGGCGTTGGTCGGTTCAGTCCCCCAGGGCTTACCGGCCTTTAGTACGCCGCTATGGGACCTGGCACTGGCAAAGCAACTCGCGGTGCCGGCACTGTTGATTGCGATCATTGGCTTCGTCGAATCGGTTTCCGTGGGCAAGACGCTGGGCGCCAAGCGCCGCCAGCGTATCAACCCCAATCAGGAACTCATCGGCCTCGGAACAGCCAATGTGGCCTCGGCCCTGTCTGGGGGCTTTCCGGTCACCGGGGGCTTCTCTCGCTCGGTGGTCAACTTCGATGCCGGCGCGGCCACCCAGGCCGCGTCGATCATGACAGCAGTTGGCATTGCCGTTGCCGCGCTCTTCCTGACGCCGGCGCTCTATTATCTGCCTAAGGCGACCTTGGCCGCGACGATCGTCATCGCCGTCTCCAGCCTGATTGACTGGAGTATTGTTCGCGAAGCCTGGCGATACTCCAAAGCCGATTTTGCGGCAATCACACTGACAATTTCGGTCACACTGCTATTCGGTGTGGAGATGGGCGTGGTATCCGGTGTGGTGGCGTCCGTGGGCAGCCATCTCTACACAACCGCACGACCGCATTTCGCTATTGTCGGCCAGGTAGCGGGTACCGAGCACTATCGCAATGTGGAACGACACGAGGTGCGTACGCACCCGGAGCTGCTGTCGATTCGTATCGATGAAAGTCTTTACTTTGCCAATGCGGCGTATCTTGAAGAAATCATCTACGGCCAGCTGGACTGCCACCGCAGCGTTCAGCATGTGGTGCTGATGTGCCCTGCGGTCAACAGCATTGATCTGAGCGCGCTTGAGGCACTGGAAGAGATTAACCAGCGCCTTTCAGAACAGCGCGTGCAACTGCACCTGAGTGAAGTGAAAGGCCCGGTGATGGACGCACTGAAACGCAGCCACTTCCTCGAGAGGCTTAGCGGCCAGGTGTTTCTCACCCAGCACGCAGCCGTTCAGTCGCTCTGCCGGGTCTGAAACTTTCAGGGCAGGAATCGTGTGACGCCCTGCTGCCAGATCTTGTAGAACACACGCTCCAGTGATTGCTCTGCGACCATACCCAGACGCTCCTGGATCGTCGGCTTGAGCTTGTAGCGAACTTCTAGAATATCGTTTTGCTCAAGACGCGACTGCAAGTAGGTATCTGAGGTAGAAATTTCATCGACCAGGCCGACATCAACGGCCTGCTGGCCGTACCAAACTTCACCGGTTGCCACTTTATCGATCTCCACATCGGGGCGGTTGTCGCTGACCCATTGCTTGAACAGGTCATGGGTATCCTCGAGGTCCTCAACAAACTTGGCGCGGTCTTTGTCGGTGTTCTCCCCGAACATGGTGACCGTGCGCTTGTACTCGCCCGCGGTGAATTGTTCAAAATCGATATCGTGCTTCTTCAACAAGCGATTGAAATTCGGCAACTGCGCCAACACGCCGATGGAGCCGATCACTGCGAACGGAGCAGCGATGATGCGGTCCGCGACACACGCCATCATGTAGCCGCCACTGGCGGCAACCTTGTCTACCACCGCGGTCAGAGGAACCCCCGCCGCCCTGATGCGGGCCAACTGACTTGCTGCAAGTCCATAGCTGTGGACCATACCGCCCGGACTCTCCAGGCGCAGCATGATTTCATCCTTGGGGGTTGCGACCGAGAGTACCGCGGAAATCTCTTCGCGCAGACATTCCACATGGCTTGCGCGCATATCCCCGTCAAAGCTCAGCAGAAACAATCTTGGCTTCGCGTCGTCGTCTTCGCTATCTGAATTGAAACGCTCTTTGGCAGCCTTTTCCTCGTCTTTACGCCGTTGCTTTTCGGCTTTGTCACGGGCTTTGCTCTCTTCCTTGGTATCGGTCAGCGAGCGCAGTGCCGATTCGTAAGCGCGATATCGATCGTTGATCTGGCGAACTTCGATATAGCCGTCATCACCACCACCACGGCGTCGCTGGCTGACAACGGCAATACCCAGTGCCGCCAAAACCACAGCCACAACCAACACCAGGGCCTCGACGGCAAACACGCCAACTTCGTAGAGAAACTCCATGTCAGCCTCCGATAGCCTGCTCGTTGATGAAGTGATGAATCAATTGACCAGCAATCGAAAGTCGCGGCGGTACCGGAGGCAGGTTATCCGGGCTAAACCACTGGGCATCGGCAATTTCAGTCGGATCGGGGGTAATTTCCCCTTCGACATATTCGGCGAAGTAACCGAGCATCAGTTGGCTGGGAAACGGCCATGGCTGTGAACCAAAATAGCGAACGTTCTTGACCCGAACACCGACCTCCTCGGCCACCTCGCGCGCGACCGCCTCTTCGGCGCTTTCACCCGGCTCCACAAACCCGGCCAGTGTGCTGTAAAAACCGGGGCCACGACCCGCTCCACGTGCCAACAGCATCTCCGAGCCCCGTGTCACCAACACGATCGCACAGGGTGCCAACTGCGGATAACGGGAAATCGCACAGCCAGCACACTGCATGGCACGGCCGCCATCACCCAGTGTCATTGCTTCGCCGCAGGCGCCGCAAAAGCGATGCTCACGCTGCCAGCGAAGGAACTGCATGGCGCGACCCTGTGCAGCGAACAGGCGATCATCGATGCGACCCAGCATCGAATACAGATTGCCTCGCGCATGTTGCATGGGATTGGTCTCAGCGCCCGCAAGGTCGATGGCATAAGCGGGAGTGCCCTCCCAGACGCCGATGTAGCAACCCACGGGCACATCGGGAAAATCACGAGACAATTCAGCGCGACGCCAGGGCGTACCCGGGGGTACCAACAAATTGCCTACGGCGTCATAGCGATCAAAGGCGAAACAAACATCGTCCGGCGAGGGTGGTGCCGGACAGGGAACAAATTCGAGCATGAAGATCCGTGATCTGGTGGCGAAAAAATGAAGTATGACCGATGGTAGGGAGCCCGTGTCAGCTCCACAAGCGCCATCGGCGAATAGTGGATTCTGAGCTGCGCTTTATCGAGCAGCCTAAACGCGGTACAAAGCGAGTAGCCATGACTAACACTAACACTAACTTTTTCCCGTTTTCACAGAGAGCGACTCTGTCGCGCTCGAGTGACGCTAAGGTTTTATGATGAGCGAATCGACGCAGCAAGCTTTCTGGCACAATTTTCTCGGTCCCTCACCGATCTGGTACAAGCAGACCATTATCGCTTTTCTGGTGCTAAACCCGATCCTGTTGGTGGTGGCTGGCCCGTTCTTCACCGGCTGGGTACTCATCGGTGAGTTCATTTTCACGCTCGCCTTGGCATTGCGTTGCTACCCGCTGCAACCGGGCGGTCTTCTCGCTATTGAGGCGATTGCCATTGGCATGGCAGATCCACACACCGTCTTCCATGAAGCCGAGCAAAATTTTGAAGTGATCTTGCTGCTGATGTTCATGGTAGCGGGGATCTATTTCATGAAAGAGCTACTGCTCTTTGTTTTCACCAAGATCCTGCTCAACGTCCGCTCGAAGAAAGTCCTGTCCCTGCTGTTCTCACTGGTGGCTGCAGTGCTGTCAGCTTTCCTCGACGCGCTAACGGTGACTGCTGTTTTGATTTCGGTCGGTGTGGGTTTCTACGCGGTGTATCACAAGGTGGCCTCGGGCAAACACATCCACCACGAGGATGACCATGACCACGGTGATGACGCCGGGATCATGGACCATCACCACGAAGATCTGGAACAGTTCCGTGCTTTCCTGCGCAGCCTGCTGATGCACGGTGCTGTGGGTACCGCACTCGGCGGTGTGTGCACCTTGGTTGGTGAGCCGCAAAACCTGCTCATTGCCACCGTTGCGGACTGGGACTTCATCGAGTTCTTCCTGCTCATGGCGCCGATCACCATGCCGGTGCTGGCCCTCGGCTTGCTCACCTGCCTGCTGCTGGAAGCCACCGGCTGGTTTGGCTACGGCGCCAAACTGCCCGACAACGTCCGTAAAGTGCTCGAAGAGTTCCAGGAACGCGAAATGAAGCGCTCCAATGCCCGCACGCGCGCACGACTTGTCGTGCAAGCGCTCGTCGCACTGGTCCTGGTGGTGGGCCTGGCACTGCACCTCGCAGCCGTAGGTCTGATCGGCCTGATGATTATCGTCTTGCTCACCGCCTTCAACGGCATCACCGAAGAACACCAATTGGGCCACGCCTTCGAAGAGGCTCTGCCCTTCACCGCGCTGCTGGTGGTGTTCTTCGCGATTGTGGCCGTAATCCACGAGCAGCACCTGTTCTCGCCCGTGATCGAAGCCGTACTGGCCATGGACGGCAGTATCCGCCCCGCGATGTTCTTCATCGCCAATGGCGTGCTATCGATGATCTCGGACAACGTGTTTGTGGCAACGGTTTACATCAGTGAGGTCAAAGCCGCGCTCGATGCCGGCGAGATTACCCGCGCAGAATTCGACCAACTGGCGGTTGCCATTAATACGGGTACCAACCTGCCTAGCGTCGCGACGCCGAATGGCCAGGCCGCATTCCTGTTCCTGCTGACCTCGGCGCTCGCGCCGCTGATTCGTCTATCCTATGGGCGGATGGTCATCATGGCCTTCCCGTACACCATCGTACTTGGCGGGGTTGGTCTTGGCGCAGTGATGTACTTCCTCTGATCGAGTACGGACTATTCAGCGGGCTGCTCTGCGGCCCGCCAGACCACTTCCCCGCCGTTTTTCGCAGCGATCGCATCAAGCCGCGCCTCGTGGCGGTCAATTTCTGTACTGTCAGCCCTCACCACGCGTAATCGAGGTCGGTCAGCCGGTAAGCGCCGTATCGCTTCGGCACCAGCCGCGGTCACTGGCCCGTCAGACTGACTGCCCGACAGCCCAAGGCTGGTCTGGCCACCGGTCATGACGAGGTAGACTTCGGCGAGAATCTCCGCGTCCAGCAGCGCCCCGTGCAAAGTACGGTTGGAATTATCGATGCCATAGCGCTGACACAGTGCATCGAGGTTATTCCGCTGCCCGGGATGCTTGTTGCGCGCCAGTAACAACGAGTCAGTCACTGTGCAGAACTGCTCGGTGAGCTCATGTCCGGCGTCAAGCCGACGCAATTCGGCATCGATGAAGCCGACGTCAAAGGGTGCGTTATGAATGATCAGTTCAGCACCGCGTACGAAGTTCAGAAAATCTTCGCTGATACGGGCGAACACCGGTTTGTCAGCCAGGAATTCGGGGGTGATACCGTGGACTTCCATGGCGCCGGCATCGATCTCGCGCTCTGGCTGAATGTACTGATGATAGTGACGGCCGGTCGGGCGTCGGTTCATGAGCTCAACACATCCGATCTCAATAATCCGATGTCCCTGAGAGACCTCAAGTCCGGTGGTTTCGGTGTCGAGTACGACCTGTCGATCTGCCATCTCAGTGTTTCTCCAACTCGTCGATGCCTCGATTGGCCAAATCGTCAGCCCGTTCGTTTTCAGGGTGCCCGCTGTGGCCCTTGACCCAGTGCCAGTCCACCTCATGGCGAGCTGCTGCAACATCCAGCGCCTGCCAGAGATCCTGGTTTTTGACGGGCTTTTTGGCGGCGGTTTTCCAACCGTTGCGCTTCCAGTTGGCCATCCAGCGGGTCACACCATCCCGGACATAGACCGAGTCAGTCGTCAGATCCACACGACAGGGCTGGGTTAATGCGTTGAGTGCCTCGATGGCAGCGCGCAACTCCATTCGGTTGTTGGTCGTCTCAGGTTCGCCGCCGAACAATTCTCGCTCGGCATCGCCAAAGCGCAATAACACGCCCCAACCACCGGGCCCCGGGTTACCCCGACAGGCCCCGTCCGTAAATGCTGATACTTGTTTCACTGTCTTGGCTCAGGACTCGGATCGTCGCGATCGTTTCTGCGTAGGGGGCGTAGTTTACCGGCCACGGGCCGTGCGACGGAAATCGGGATCAGTCTCGCGGGCTTTTGCCGCAATTGGGCACCGCGTAAGTGACCGCGAACCAGCTTGTTGGCCTGAATGACGTACACGCTACCGACTGGGGCGTTCCAGCGAACAAACCGGCTATCGACGGCTTTGACCCAGCGTGCGAAGCGCCCATGCCCGAGAGACGGCAGTGGCAATTTGTGACGAGCAGGCTCACTGCCGAAATCGAGCAGTGTCAACCAGTCCGCCATCTTATTGACGCCCAGAAACGCCAGGTCCCGCCAGCGCGAACGATGATGCCATCCGTGCACACGACGCCAGGCGCCCAACAAACTGTTGGGATTCAGGCCAATCAGTAGCAGATGACCGTGAGGCGTGAGCACCCGGTGGATTTCACGAAGCACTTGGTGAGGCTGCTCGCTCAAGTCCAGCGCGTGAAAGGCCACCACGACATCCACCGAATCGCTGTCGAACGGCAATTCCTCGTCTTCCGCCAAGACATGGTGGCGAATCTGACTCGCCCGTTCTGCGACCGGTGACGAGCAAATCACCTGCTGTACTCGCGTCATCTCAGTGAAGGCGAGACCGCCTTCGACACCCAGCACCACCAAGTGATAACCGAACATTTCGTCCAAGCGATCACACAGCTCAGTCTCGAGCTGATCGCGCAGCCTTGCGCCATTTCGGGAGGATCGGTACCAGCGCTCAAGCGCGTGCCGTGTCACCCTCGCCTGCTGATTGTGTGTACCATTCATCATTCTTGCCACAATAGCGCCACCCCGAACCCCACAGCAAGCCGTACTTGACCCCATGAATCTGACCCCCATACCTGCCTTCAACGATAACTACATTTGGATGCTGGACGACGGCCACTCTGCCTGGGTCGTAGACCCGGGAGATCCTTCACCGGTAGAAGCTGCTTTGGCGGCGCGAGAGCTGCGCCTGGAAGGCATTCTGGTCACCCACCACCATTTCGACCATGTGGGTGGTCTTGATGCACTGATCAGTGCTCATAGCCCCAAGGTGATTGGTCCGACGAATCCAGGCATCGCGGCCATACAACAACGGGTGGTGGACGGCGATACAGTCTCGGTGCTGGGCTGCACGTTTGATGTCATCGAAGTGCCTGGCCATACCCTCGATCACATTGCCTTCCACTCAAACCGTGAGCACCTGTTGTTTTGCGGAGACACGCTGTTCGCGGGTGGCTGCGGCCGCATGTTTGAGGGCGATGCTCCGATGATGTACAGCTCTCTAGGCAAGCTGGCCGCACTGCCCGGTGAGACACGGGTCTGCTGCGCACACGAGTACACACTGGCCAATCTCAGTTTTGCACGCGCCGCGGAACCCCAAAACCTGGCACTCATGCAGCGCGAGGCCGATTGCAAGGCACTGCGATCGCGGAACCTGCCTACCTTGCCCAGCGACATTGCCACCGAGCTGGCGACTAATCCCTTTCTGCGCGCTGATTCAGCCGGGATTCGGGCAACGCTTGGCAGCCAGGGCAAACTCGAGCAGAGCGACCCGGTGAGTGTTTTTGCGGCTCTGCGCGGCTGGAAGGACACCTTTTGATTATGCGACTTTGCTTCCAGACACTGCTCATCGCCGTCAGCGTCGCGCTGCTTAGCGCATGTTCGCAAATGCCCTCCTTGGAGGTCGTAGACGCACCCACTGTCGAGGCGGCCCCAGCGCCCCCCGAGGTGACACCAGAACCCACGCTGAATGAAGTACTGGAATCGCCACCGGAACCCGCCAACCTTTGGTTGTACATTGGGCAGCAATCCACCTGGAGAGCGCCCGAGCGCGCTCAGTCAGATGTGGGAAAGGCCCGAGAACGATGGCTGTCACAGAATGGGCTGTTCAACGCATTGGGGGAGCGGGCTTCTCCTGCGTTGCAATACATCGTCGCTGAGATTGAACGCCGTGGCCTGCCTGTCGAACTGGCACTCATCCCGATCCTCGAAAGTACGCTAAACCCCTGGGCGTACTCGAGCCAGCACGCGGCAGGCCTATGGCAGATCAATCCCCCGACCGCGAACCACTACAAGCTGACCCGTGACTGGTGGTACGACGCGCGCTACGACATCCCGACCGCTACACGGACAGCACTGGACTACCTCACCGAACTCAACATCCGATTCAAAGGCGACTGGTGGCTCACGCTTGCGGCTTATAACGCGGGGCCCGGACGCGTCGAACGCGCGGTGAGACGTGCGGCTAAAGCTGGCGAGAGCACCGCTTACTGGGACCTCAAACTGCCACCCCAGACCCGGGGCTTTATTCCCAAGCTACTCGGTCTGCTCAGTTTGCTGCATGCCGAGGGGTATGATGCTGATAAGTGGCCTGACACGCCCATTCGAGCCAGCTGGGTGGCGGTAGAAACCGGCGGGCAAATCGAACTGGCTCGTGCGGCAAGCCTTGCAGGCATGGACGAAGAGGATCTTCGCCGCATGAATCCCGGGCACCTCCGCTGGGCCACCTCTCCCGAGGCAAACACCTCGCTTTGGGTGCCCGATGACAAGGCGGCTGCCCTACAAGCTGGACTTGCCACGCTGTCACCCGATGAGCGTGTGCAATGGAATCGCTATGAAATTGTCCCCGGCGACAGCTTGATCCGCATCGCCCGCCGCTTCGACAGCCAGGTCAATTTAATCCGTGAGGTCAATGGATTGTCAGGCAATCTCATACGCGCCGGTGACGAGTTACTCATTCCCAAGGGGGGGAATTGGTCACAGAGTCTGAAGCTTGCGCGTCGCAATAGGGTCGCCAGTAACAGTCGTCCGCGCAATCACAAGGTTCGCAAAGGCGACTCCCTGTGGCGTATTGCGCGCCGCTACGATCTGACCGTTGAGACACTGGTGCGCTGGAACCGCTTATCCGCAGACGCCTATCTGCAGCCGGGGCAGACCCTGCGGTTGCGGCCCTAAACCAGAACTTTGCTCAGGTCACCGAAACAGGCACCTCATGGAATCGCGCCAGTGCTGTGAAGTACAGCGCGCAGCGAACAGTGCGCGACGCCCCACGGCTTCCATCCAGTCGATGCATCAATCGGGCATAGCCTGAGAGCTGCTCGCGATAACGCGCGGACTCCTCAGCGAGAAAGCCTTCGATATCCTCATCCTGAGGTTTGCTGCTCTTGTAATCGACGATCCAACGGGTGTTCTGATCGTCCACGAAGGTTCGATCAATGATTTGTTCTCGCCCACCGTCGGCGGCGTCCACCAGCGCCAGCTCACTGCGCGCCTCGCGATCGGCGCCCAGCACCCACCGTCCCTGCTCGCAACGCAGACAGCGGTCAACGTCGGTGAGCACCTGAGCGCTCAGCTGCCTTAACTGCGTGGGATTTTCGACCTGCGTGCGCAGGACTTGCACAACCGCACGTTTAATTGGATCGGTAAACCCCGTGGGTAGCGGCCGTATCGCGCTGACCAATTCGAGCGCTCGATGCAAAGCCGTGCCATACGCTCGGTCGATCAAGTTTCCCGTGCTGGCGGGCAGCATGGGCACGGCAGTCCCTGCCGAAGTCAGCGGCGGCGAGACCTCGACCGTGGAGAAGCCTGTCCTGCGTAACAAATTCCCGTTGTCGTGCTCGTACTCGAGCTCTTCAATTGGCTCGTGCACGACGGGCGCTTGACCACTGCCTTCGGCCAGCAATGCCATCAGAGATCGCCCCTTTCCCCTGCTACCCCAATCTTCAGCGTTATCTGCTTCACCCGTGAGCCAGACGCGTTTTCGTGCGCGAGTCACTGCCACATAAAGCAGGCGACGGATTTCTGCCTCCCCCTTTTGCTTGTCGATCCATCCCAGGTATTGGTAGAGACTGTTGTCACCCGCCTCGCTGCCATCATCGGCGGCAATCAGGAGTCCCCGTCCGCCCACGCCCTGGTGCCAATGCCAGCGCAGCAGATCTCGGTCGTTACCCCCGACACCCGCGGTCAAACCGGGGATGAAGACGTAATCAAACTGCAGCCCCTTGGATTTGTGCATGGTCAATAATTCGATGGGGTTGTCCGAGGCGTCGTGTTCGGCATAGCGATTCGCCAGCAAACGTTCGAGTCCTTCGACGTCCAGGCCCACACCTGCCGCCTCTGCCTGCTCCAGTAAATCAAAGAACTGTGCCGCCTCCTGCCACTGGGCAGTTGGCGTCAGGGTTGGCCCCTGCAGCCGAAGCCATATCTGCTCGACCCACACCGACAGACCCAGTCGATCCCGGGTTGACTCCGCCCATGACAGCACCTCGGCAAGTGCCCGCACCCGCGCCATGCCATCGTCAGTCAGGGACGCGGGCGGATCGCCAAGTAGCACCAGCAGCGAGATCGGGCGCGGTGAGCCTTCCAGCAACCTGGCGATATCCTCAAGCCGAAGGCCGCAAGCAGGGGATCGCAGCAGTGCAACGGCAGCAATACTATCTGCCGGATTCGACAGCCACCGGCAAAGACTCATTAAATCCATGACCACCGGGGAGCGCGACAGCGGCTCCAGATCCCGACCGATGAATGACAAGTCGGCAATCTTGAGAGCACTCATCAGTGGCGCCAAATGCCGACGACTGCGCCCCAAGATGGCAATCGATGCCTCGGGCTCAACGCTGCGGAGTTCGCTCAGTTGATTCACAATCCATTGTGCTTCTGCGCCACCCTGCCCCTGCTCAAACAAATGCATGGCGACGGCATCGCCGGGCAGCGGTTCGTGCACCGCACTGGCTGCGCTGTGGCGAATTTGTCCTCGCGAAGGGTCGTCATCGTCCGGCAGCAACTGGGAAAAAGTGTGGTTCACCCACTCAACCAAAGCCCCCTGTGAGCGGAAGTTACTGGTCAGCGCCAAGGGTTCCAGCTGCAATCCATTAATACCGCGATCACGAGCCTCGATGAACAAACCAACATTGGCATTGCGGAATCGGTAGATTGACTGCATGCCATCACCCACCACGAATACCGTTCGTGGCGCACTCCCGGTGGCGTTGTGCGTAGCCCAGTCCCGAGTCAGTCGCTCAAGCAAGCGAAACTGGGAGTCTGAAGTGTCCTGAAACTCGTCAATCAGAATGTGCTCGAGCTGGTAATCGAGGCGGAGTGCCAGATCAGTCGGCTGCTCATCACTACCCAGTGCACTCTCAGCAGCCAGCGATACATGAATGTGATCGACCTCACCGCGCTCCCGGAACACCAGCAGTAGATGCGCTTCAAGCCTCGGCAACAAATGCACCAATTGCATCACCCGAGTCCAAGCGGCGTCGTCCACGGAGATGCTGGGTAGCGCCTTGAGTTCATACCATAGGGCATGCAACTGGCTGTTCTCTGACATGGCGGCGATCAGCTCGCTGGCCGCCGCTTTGCGCGCTTTATCCGCCGGCGGGAATCCCTGGTTCTTGGTGAGTTGTTTGCGGAACTGGCCGTCCTTCTTCAACAGCAGTTCCGCAACCCATTGCCAGTGATGGAGCTGAGCCGCATTTGCGGACAGATCAAGATCAGGTGGTGCGGGCGCCAGCGCCCCCCTGCCAAGCTCGTCTAGATCGGCGAGTACCGTGATCGATTCTCCGGCGGCCACAGCCATGTCCCGCAATTGCGACGTCATGACTGAGCCCATGGCATCACGCAGTCGCTGTAGATGTCCCGTGAGCAGATCCACCATGGTTTGCTGCATCTGCGCTTCAGGATCGGAAACACCACCCTGGCCCAGCGAGCGGTGCACCCAATCACCCCGGCGCCCCAACAAGGTGACCAAAAGCGTGCGTAGCCTCGACCAATTGTTGCTGAAACTCAGTAGCAGCGAGGTCAGTGCCTCGGCGGTAACCGGGTCACTAAAACCCTGTTCAAAGAGCGCGTCGACCGCTGCCTCATAGAGCGGGCCAGCATCGTCGGTGGGCAATACCTTGCCGCCCAGGCCGCTGAGCAGAGGCATCTGGCGGGTCAGGTAATGACAGAGGCTGTCGATGGTACGAATGTTGAAGATCTCGGGGTCATCAAGCGACCACCCTTGGACATCAGCGTGGGCGACGACAGCAAGGGCCAGATCTCGGGTGCGCTGCGCATGTTCACTGCCGACCGGCCGCGATGCCCGAGCGTCGGCCAACGCACCGACCAGTCGCTCGCGCATCTCCGCCGCTGCCTTGCGGGTAAATGTGATTGCCAATACTTGCTCGGGCCGATCGACCCGAACCAACAAGTTGAGGATCCTCTGGGTGAGTAGTTCCGTCTTGCCAGAACCCGCGGGAGCCGTGACGCAGAAACTGGTCTGCGGATCCAGTGCGCGGTCCCGGATATGCTGATCGGCAATCACAGCGACTGCTCCCCGACGTCAATCTCCTGCCCGATGCGGCAAACCGTCTCATAGGCGCAGTACTGGCACGCACCAGGCATGGGGTCTACCGTCGCATCGCCAGCCACAAAGCCAGTCATGACCTGTTCCAACTGTTGCCGCCAGCTGTCGCGCAACACGGCCCAACTGATGACATCCTCATCGCGCAGTTGATCCGCCAGGGCGCCTTTTTCACCGACACCCAGCGACTCCCCCAATGGTACGAAGCCTGGTTGCTTGCCACCCAATGTCGCCCAACTCACACCCTCAGCCCGGTCATCCAACAACGCATAGCTCGGTAGCTGAGGCTCCTTGATACGCTCCCCCCACCAGGCACTGCGACTGAACTGACTGCCCGCCTTGTAGTCAATCACCAGATGACGTCCATCCTCGAGCGCATCGATACGATCCACACGGAGCTCAAGCTCAAGTCCTGCCAGTTTCAGTACATGTGACTCTTCACTCGCGATGACTTCAAAGTGCTTGTCACGCTGTTTTTCCACCTCCAGCCAGCGGGTGAGCAAATCCCTGAGATGCCGGCTCTCAACATCAAGGCAATTCCCCCCAACCCGACGCCGCACGGCCAGGGATAGCCGGCCTATCGCTGCACTGGTGCATTTATCAATGATTTCCCCGAGGCTGGCCTGATCGAGTGCATGCAAACGCTGGGAGTTGCCAATCTCCGCCATCACAGCCGCGAGGCCATCGTGTATCAGCTCGCCCTTCTCGAGTGGTGTCAGCCCCTGGGCAACCTCGCCTAGAGGTTTTAACTGCAAGCGATGCCGGGCCCATCCACGAAACGGGCACTGGGACTGGTCACGCAGCAAACCGCTACCGCCCTGAATCGATTTGCCATCGAGAACCAATGGCTGAGCATATTGGTCCTCAACCACCTCAGTGGCGACATCGCCGAGCTGGCTCGCCTGCCAACGATGGGTGACCGGCACCGGCAGATCGGTAACAAGCCTGGGCTCGGGTATCAACGGAGACGGTAGCTGTTCGACGCCATCTGCTTCTGCGTGGCAGCTGAGAATCACCTCGTCGCTGAGCGCGCCGAGCCCGGCCAGCCAATCCGTTGCGGCATGCACCCCCTCGGGGTCGATGCCCACAGGCATGCTGAGTTCCCGCTGTAACCGGGCAGGCACAAAGGGTAATAGCTCGGCCTTACGCGGCAGGATCCCTGATTGCGCACCGAGTACCCAAACCGATTCGAACTTCAGGCCACGCACTTCCTTATCGCTCAGCACCTGGATGGCATCGTCTTCTGTGCGTGGCTGAAACTGTCGACGCTCAAGCACCTTCCGCAACGCCCCCAGCGCTTCATGAAAGCCCATTTCGGCGCTGATCGACGCTAGTTGCTCGAAATCGTCCAACACCTGCTCAAAACGTTCGACGAGCTGATACTCGAAAGAGTCCATATCAGCACGACGCGGCCATTGCCAGGCCTGGAGCGTCTCGAGCATGACCGGACGCCATTCGTGGCCCCGCTGCTTGATTCGCGGCAAGCGCGTGGTCATGGACTGTCGCAATAGTTTGGCAATGGTTGAATCGCTGTATCGCGTCAAGGAATCGAGCAAGGTCTGCGGAGGAATGGGGTCAACACCCAATGCCATGACGTCGCGTATCCACGAAAGCAACTGGGGTTCACCGAGGCCCGCAAAGGGTTGCAGATAGGGTGAGCGGGCGATTGCCAGCACATCACTTCGCGAGACCGCGCCTGTCAACACGCCAAGTGCGAGCAACGCGTCTCGATACATCGGTGTGTCAGCATAGGACACACCTTGGGAGAAGTTCACTGGCAGTGAGTCATATCGGGCGTCCAGGCGATTGAAAGCTTCTCGCAGAGCCAGCTCCATAGGCCTTCGTTGCTCGCCCATATTGAGCAGTACGATCGCAGAGGTACCGGGCCTAGCCTTCTGCCGCTCCGCGGCCCAGTGTGCTGCCGCCCGCCGCTCACAGTGCGGGTCGGGAAACTTCAATGATGTGGGCTGGATGATTGCCGCAGGCGGTTGCAGCCAATCCACCCGATCACAGGCTGCATCCAGCGCCGCCAACGCAGCCGGCGTCATGGGCGCACCGCGGACAAACACAATGCGCTCATGGTCGCGTTTGACCGTCTCGGCGACAGCGACTTCCATGTCCGCTGCGGTCAACCACCCCTGTTCCCGAAGCCGCGCCTCAAAGCGCTGCATCCAGCCATAGAATCGCAGGCAATCTGGATCTTGTGCGAAACGCCCATGGATATCACCGGGTGCCATGTATTGGCGCAGGGATTCCCGACATTGGTGCGCCGACTGGGCAGCTGCCTGAGCGCTGATCAACGAGAAATCTGTGCTGTGTTGCAGCTCGTGTTCAATGATCTCCAACCAAACCGCTTCAGCCTCGAGCCCTGTGAGTACACGCCCTCCAGCAGTTAAACCCTGTTCCACCAGGTTCAGCCAACGCGCCTCAAGCCATGCCCCGTAAACCTGAACCGAGGGCGTCTCGAGCACGCCACTTTCATTGGCCATGGCTCGTGTGAGAGCGCCCCGCAGCGCACGCGCCAGCCGCAGTGTCGGCGTGAGCACGGGAACACCCTGACGAATCTCTGACAAAAGGGTCTCAATCTGGCTGGGCGCGGCGGCCGCCATCCATCACCTCCTGGGGTGCTCGGGGTTGGTATTCACTGCCGACATGGTCGGTAGCACGGGTAGTCCGTGACGAGCCACATGCCCTCGGCTAGACTGCCCGGCTCTTCTTTCAGCTGTCTTGACCCTAACATGGCAAATCCACGAATTCACAACGTCAACGTCGCCTCACAGAAAGTCCTCATGGCACCGGCCGCCTTGCGCGCCTCTGTGCCGGTGAGCGAACAGACTTTCGAATGGGTGTCTTCTTCACGGCAAACCGTTCAGGACATCCTGGACCGTAAAGATCACCGACTGATGGTGGTTGTTGGCCCCTGTTCAATACACGACCCCAAAGCAGCCATGGAGTACGCCCGGCGACTGCGCCAGCTGGCCGATGAAGTCTCGGACGCGCTGTATCTGGTCATGCGTGTTTACTTCGAAAAACCGCGAACCACAGTGGGTTGGAAGGGGCTGATCAACGATCCGCACCTCGACGATTCTTTTGACATCGAGGCCGGCCTCACCATTGGACGCACCCTGCTGCGCGATATTCTCGACCTGGGCTTGCCCACCGCCACCGAGGCGCTGGACCCCATTACTCCCCAGTACCTGCAAGATCTGATTACCTGGTCCGCTATTGGTGCGCGAACGACCGAATCGCAGACCCATCGGGAGATGGCCAGCGGTCTGTCCTCGGCCGTCGGGTTCAAGAACGGTACCGATGGTGGACTGGCAGTCGCGCTGAACGCGATGGAATCGGTCCAGAATCCCCACCGATTCCTCGGCATCAACAGCGAAGGCAAAGTGTCAGTGTTTGAAACCAGCGGTAACCGCTACGGCCACATGGTGCTGCGCGGCGGCAGCCATGGCCCAAACTACGACAGCGTCCACATTGCGCTGTGTGAGGAAGCGTTGGCGAAAGCGTCATTGGCCCCCAACATCATGGTGGATTGCAGCCACGCGAACTCCGACAAGCGTCCAGAGTTGCAGCCGCTGGTGGCAGAGAACGTTGGTAACCAGATTCTGGAGGGCAATCAGTCCATCATTGGCCTGATGCTTGAAAGCCACCTCAATGCCGGTAACCAGAAAATTCCAGCCAACCTTGATGACCTAGCTTATGGCGTGTCAGTCACCGACGGCTGCATCGACTGGGAGAGTACCGAGGCAACGCTGAAAGGCCTCGCCGAGAAAATCGGCCCCGCTTTGAAGGCCCGTCAGGAACAGTTGTCCTGAGCCACCTCTGCTCCAGCCTTCTGTCAGCAGGCAAGTAGATCGGCGCGCGCTGTGCGCCGATTCTTTAAAAACCTCAGTAGTAGGCTTGGCTGCGATCGCTGTGGTCGGTGGCGTCTTTCACTCCGGCCAGATCAGGCAGTTGCTCAAGCAGGGTCTTTTCAACACCGTCCTTCAGAGTCACGTCGACCGCGCTACATCCCTGACAGCCACCGCCAAAGCGTAAAACCGCAAAAGCATCATCGGTAATCTCTACCAACGACACTTCACCCCCGTGCGCAGCGAGTGAAGGGTTCACGTCGTTGTAGAGAATGTAGTTGATACGATCTTCCATGGGGCTATCAGCGTCGACCCGCGGCATTTTAGCGTTCGGCGCTTTGATGGTCAGTTGCCCGCCCATCCGATCGGTACCGTAGTCAACCAGCGCATCTTCGAGAAACGGGACACTGCGGGCCTCAAACCACGCCGTGAAACCTTCGAATGCGTGCTCGACATCCTCGGCCTTGACGTCCCCATCCCGGCAGTAGGCAATGCAGGTCTCGGCGCGCGGTGTACCCGGCTGGTTGATGAAGATCCGCACACCCAGTGCATCCTCCTGCTTGGACAGCAGCTCAGCGAGGTAAGCCTGGGCGGATTCGGTGATGGTAATCATGGCAATGTCGTCCGGGGTAATACTTGACTATGGTGCTAGGTTAACACAATTCGCCGCCTGGGAACCTTTCATCAAAATATTTTGATATAGTCCCGCTGCGCACCTATCGAGAGCAACCCCATGCCCAGCTATACCAGTCCACGCATCCAGCAATTGATTGACGCGTTGGAGCAACGCATCGTGATTCTTGACGGTGCCATGGGCACCATGATCCAGGGGTACGGTCTCCAGGAAGCCGATTACCGAGGCAGCCAATTTGCGGATCACCCTTCGGAGCTCAAGGGCAATAATGACCTGCTTAGCATTACCCGCCCTGATGTCATTCAGGCCATCCATGAGGCCTATCTTGAGGCCGGTGCCGACATCATAGAAACCAATACCTTCAACGGCACAGCGGTGGCACAGGGCGACTACGACCTGCAGTCAGCGGTTCGGGAGATTAATCTGCAGGGGGCAAGGGTTGCGCGAGCAGCCGCTGACGTCTACACCGCGCGAACACCTGAAAAACCACGCTTCGTCGCGGGTGTACTCGGCCCAACACCCCGCACCGCATCCATCTCGCCCGACGTTAACGATCCCGGCGCGCGCAACATCAGTTTCGATGATCTCGTTGCCGACTACTCGGAAGCGTGCGATGCGCTGATCGAGGGCGGCGTCGATTTACTGCTCATCGAAACCATCTTCGACACCCTGAATGCCAAAGCAGCCATTTTCGCGACTCGTGAAGTGATGAACCGCCGCGGTGTCGAGTTACCACTGATGCTGACCGCGACTTTCCCTGATACCAGTGGTCGACTGCTCTCGGGGCAGACAGCAGAGGCCTTCTGGCACTCTATCGCTCACGCCAAACCACTCATTGTCGGCTCCAATTGCGGACGTCGGTTTAAAGAAATCCGTCCCTTCCTCGAAGAGCTCGCCAACGCCACCAACTGTTACTTCAGCGCACACCTGAACGCAGGCCTGCCCAATGCTTTCGGCGAGTACGACGAGAGCCCCGAGGACATGCACAACGATTTCGAAGGCTTTGCAAACCGCGGCTTTCTCAACCTCGCCGGGGGATGCTGCGGCACCAGTCCGGCGCACATTGCCGCCATCGCCGACGCGACCCAGGGCATCACTCCCAGGATCCGTGAAGGAAAGAGCAACGACACGTTCCTGAGTGGACTGGAGCCCTTCCAGTTTGCCGGCCGCAACTTTGTCAATGTCGGCGAGCGCTGCAACGTGACTGGCAGTGCGCGCTTCAAGAAACTCATTCTTTCTGACGACTACACCACCGCACTGGATGTGGCGCGGACTCAGGTAGAGGACGGTGCCCAGATCATCGACATCAACATGGACGAAGGCATGCTCGATGCCGAGTACGCCATGACCACCTTCCTGAACCTGTGTGCCGCGGAACCCGATATCGCCAAAGTCCCCTTCATGATCGACTCGTCGAAGTGGTCGGTGATCGAGTCAGCGCTCAAGTGCGTGCAGGGTAAGGCCGTGGTGAATTCGATCAGCCTGAAGGCCGGGGAAGAAGAATTTCTCGAGCAAGCGGGACTTTGCCAGCGCTACGGCGCAGCGGTTGTCGTGATGGCCTTTGATGAAAACGGCCAAGCTGATTCGCTGGAGCGACGCAATGCCATCTGCGAGCGCAGCTACAAACTGCTTACCGAAAAACTCGACTTCAACCCCTGGGACATCATCTTCGACCCAAACATTTTTGCCATTGGCACGGGTATCGAGGAACACAACGATTACGCCGTCGAATTCGTCGAAGCGACCCGCTTCATCAAGGAAAACCTCCCGGGCGCTCGTGTCTCGGGGGGCGTCTCCAATGTGTCGTTTTCATTTCGTGGTAACAACCCTGTCCGGGAAGCCATTCACTCGGTCTTCTTATTGCACGCGGTTCGTGCCGGTATGGACATGGGCATCGTCAACGCAGGTCAACTGGCAGTCTATGACGATCTGCCCGAAACCCTGCGCGAGGCGGTCGAGGACGTGGTGCTCAACCGCCGCGACGATTCGACCGAGCGACTGCTCGACATTGCAGCCGACTTTCGCGATTCCGGAGGCGGCAGTGCCCGCACAGAAGACCTCTCATGGCGAGAACAACCCGTCGCCAAGCGACTTGAGCACGCACTGCTCAAAGGTATTACCACTTACATTGAAGAGGACGCCGAAGCGGCCAGGCAGTCATTCGAGCGCCCCATCCAGGTCATCGAAGGCCCGCTGATGGATGGTATGAACGTGGTCGGCGACCTGTTTGGCGAAGGGAAAATGTTCCTACCACAGGTGGTCAAGTCAGCCCGCGTGATGAAGCAGGCCGTGGCCTACTTGCAGCCATTTATCGAGGATGAAAAAGCCGACGGCGCGGGTAATAACGGCAAGATCCTGATGGCGACGGTCAAGGGCGATGTGCACGACATCGGCAAGAACATTGTCGGCATTGTGTTGCAGTGCAATAACTTCGAGGTCATCGACCTTGGTGTCATGGTGCATTGCGAGGAGATCCTGCGGGTCGCTGCCGAGGAGAAAGTGGACATCATTGGACTCAGCGGCTTGATCACGCCGTCGCTGGAAGAAATGGTACACGTTGCGGATGAAATGCAGCGCAATGATTTTCAGGTGCCGCTGATGATTGGTGGCGCAACCACATCGAAGGCGCACACCGCGGTGAAAATTTCGCCCGCTTATCAGAACAACACGGTGGTTTACGTGCCAGATGCATCGCGCAGTGTCGCGGTCGCAACCCAGCTACTGGGTAGCCAGCAAACAGCCTTTCGCGAGTCAATCGCCGAGGAATACGCAGTGGTTCGGGAGCGTGTGGCAAACCGAAAGAAGAAGAGCGACCTGCTCACTTACGAAGCCGCCTGCGCCAACGCACTCAGGCTCGACTGGGAGTCATACACACCACCTGCGCCCCAGAAAAGCGGCATTGAAGTACTCGCGAACTATCCCATTGAGGCGCTGGTCGACACCATCGACTGGACACCGTTTTTTATCACCTGGGACCTGCACGGCAAGTTCCCTGCCCTGCTGGACGATGCGGTGATCGGCGAGCAGGCTCGGCAGTTGTTCGCCGATGCGCAGGCGATGCTCGAGCGCATCATTGATGAAAACTGGCTAACGGCAAACGCCGTATTCGGTATTTGGCCCGCGGCGCGTGTTGGTGACGATGACATCGCCGTTCGGGATGACAATGGCAACACGCTGGCAACCCTTCATCAGCTGCGCCAGCAGTTGGGCAAGCGACCTGGTGAGCCCAATCTGTCGCTCGCGGACTATGTCGCACCCGAAGGCACGGTAGACGATTGGGTGGGCGCGTTTTGCGTCACCACCGGCCACGGGGTCGATGAGCGCGTGGCGGCTTATGAAGCAGAGCACGATGACTACAACGCCATTTTGCTGAAGTCGCTGGCGGATCGGCTGGCTGAATCGTTCGCAGAACACCTCCACCGCCGCGTTCGCAAAGAATTCTGGGGCTATGCGGACGATGAAGACCTGAGCAACGAGGCTCTGATCCGTGAAAAGTATCAGGGCATTCGGCCCGCGCCCGGGTACCCGGCGTGCCCGGACCATACCGAGAAATGGACGCTGTTCGAATTGCTCGACGCCGAACAACACTGTGGGGTGTCACTGACCGAATCACTCGCCATGACCCCCACCGCTTCGGTCAGCGGGCTTTATTTCTCGCACCCCGAAGCGCGCTATTTCTCGGTGGGAAAAATTGGCGCCGACCAGGTTGCGAGTATCGCTGAACGCAAGTCTATGGATGAGGCCGTCATGAGCCGCTGGTTGGCGCCCAACCTGCCCTGATATTCCCCTGAGGAATACCCCCAGAGCGGACTCGCCTCACGGTGCGGTGTTGTCTACACTGCGCCCCGCCACGTATAGATTGGAAGCAGTTCACGATGAGCAACAGTCAGACCAACACCGACAGCACACCTGCCGAGAAACGACGAGGGCTCGGTCTATCAGCGATTCTGAGTAGTGTTTTTGCGGCAGCACTCGGCGTGCAGAGTAGCAAGAACCGTGAGCGGGACTTTCAAGAGGGAAGTGCCGGCGTCTATATCGCCGCCGGCATCATCTTCACCGTACTGTTTATAGGTACGGTGGCAGCAATCGTTCAGTGGGTGCTGGCCACCCGCTGAACGAGGCGTTTTCAGGCAGGCATTCCGCTCAGCCAGAAGGCGACAGAGACGACCACAACGACTACCAGTGCTGCGGCTGCGAAGCTGTCGGCGGCACCATCTTCCATATTGCT
Source organism: uncultured Alteromonadaceae bacterium (assembly GCA_964482195.1). Taxonomy (GTDB): domain Bacteria; phylum Pseudomonadota; class Gammaproteobacteria; order Pseudomonadales; family Halieaceae; genus Luminiphilus. Next base: position 45,082 of record CAYZWL010000009.1, read on the forward strand.
CTTGGCCATCTTCTTTCTTCCGATCCTGTTGAGTTGAGGGTTGGTCGTCGCGACGAGCAAATCTCCCGACAGAGAGTAGCCCAAGCGACGGCTGCGTATTGTACAGTTTCCTGAGCCGGATGCAGCCCGGAATGGGAGAGAATTGCGAACATGGCCAGCAGCATCACATTTATCTTTTCGGCCATCTTTCTCGGGGCTGCCGTCGTGGCCTCGCTGGCGTTGTACACCCGTCAGCCAATCATCATTGCCTACATTGCGCTCGGCGTGGCGCTGGGGCCATTCGGCAGCGGCGTCATCGACAATACCGAACTGGTCGCCCAGGCGGGACACATCGGCATCATTTTCCTGCTTTTCCTGCTCGGGCTGGATATGCAGCCCAAAGCCCTGATCAACAGTCTGCGGTCGGCCTCGGTCGTCGCCCTGTTCAGCAGCTTGCTGTTTACGATCATCGCCGCAGCTGTGGCCCTGGGGTTTGGCTTTGGACTCAGCGATGCGCTCTTGATTGGGGCGGCCCTGATGTTCTCCTCGACGATCATCGGTATCAAACTGCTACCCACCACCGTACTGCACCACCGACACATCGGTGAGTTACTGGTCGCACTACTGCTGTTTCAGGATTTGCTCGCGATCATCCTGCTGGTCGTTCTGCAGAACCTCGATATGGGGGAACAGGGCCTGTTCAGCCTGCTGCGCCCCCTGGCCATGCTACCCCTGCTCAGTGTCGCCTGCTGGGGTCTTGTGCGCTGGGTGCTGCTGCCACTGATAGCGCGCTTCGATCGCTATCACGAATACATTTTCCTGTTATCGGTTGGGTGGTGTCTCGGCGTTGCCGAAGTCGCCGCCCTACTCGGTCTCTCGGCGGAGATCGGCGCGTTTATCGCAGGCGTCACAGTGGCCACCAGCCCGATCGCCCAATACATCGCGGTCAGCCTGAAGCCGTTACGAGACTTCTTCCTGGTGATTTTCTTTTTTGCGGTGGGTGCCCAATTCGATCTCACCCGGCTGCCCGCGGTGGGTGTCGCGGCCTTTAGCCTTGCAGCCTTGTTGCTGATCGTGAAGCCATTCGTCTACATGGTGCTGTTGCGCGGTGTCAGCGAAACCAAGTCACTTGCCTGGAATCTGGGCTTTCGCCTTGGGCAATGCAGCGAATTCGCCCTGCTCATTGCCTTCCTCGCCAGCGGTATGGGCCATCTCAGTGACAACGCGGCGACGCTCGTTCAGGCCACCACCATCATCACACTGGTGGTCTCCTCCTACATCGTCGTATTCAACTTTCCGACCCCGATTGCTGTTCGGGAGGAACTGCGCCGGGATTAATTCGCACGCCAGAGCCCCTGCCAGTCGTAATGGAATAGAGGCGCAGGTGCCCTAGACTCGCTCGCAGCCGTGGGGAGTTAGGCCCCAGACACGCTCTAGCCGTCCTTGGGCGCTCTGCTTTGGCCATCCATGGCCAAAGAAGGTCTGTGGCCTAACTCCCCACGACTTCGAGCTCTGCTCGTGTGTTGACGGACATAAAAAAAGCGCCCCGAGGGGCGCTTTAGATTTAGCGTGCTGCGGGTCAGATGGCAGCTTCGAGTTCGGGCAGCGCTTCGAACAGGTCAGCGACCAGTCCGTAGTCAGCAACCTGGAAGATCGGTGCGTCTTCGTCCTTGTTGATTGCAACGATGACCTTGCTGTCTTTCATGCCCGCGAGGTGCTGGATCGCACCCGAAATACCGACAGCAATGTACAGCTCGGGTGCCACGATCTTACCGGTCTGGCCGACCTGGTAGTCGTTGGGCACAAAGCCTGCATCGACCGCAGCGCGAGACGCACCAATCGCAGCGCCCAGCTTGTCCGCGATGCCTTCGAGCAGTTTGAAGTTGTCGCCATTCTGCATGCCACGACCACCGGAAATAACCACCGAAGCGGAAGTCAGCTCAGGACGGTCGGAAACTGCCACTTCCTCACCAACGAAAGCAGAGATGCCGGCGTCATGAGCGGCGGCAACCGCCTCAACCGCGGCAGATCCACCTTCGGCAGCCACTGCATCGAATGCGGTGGTTCGTACCGTGATGACTTTCTTGGCGTCCGCTGACTGGACCGTGGCAATCACGTTGCCTGCGTAGATCGGTCGGGTGAAGGTGTCTGCGCTCTCTACCGAAATGATGTCGGAGATCTGGGCAACGTCGAGCAGTGCCGCAACACGCGGCATGATGTTTTTGCCGTTTGCCGTGGCGGGTGCGAGTACGTTGTCATAGTCCGCTGCCACTTCGGCGATCAACAGGCTGACGTTTTCAGCAAGCTGGTGCTCATAAGCCGCGTTATCCGCGTTCAGTACCTTGCTGACGCCTGCCACTGCAGCCGCAGCTTGCGCAGCCGCTTCGCAGCCACTACCGGCAACCAGAATATCGATGTCGCCACCGAGTGCCTGGGCCGCGGCTACCGTGTTCAGGGTCGCGGCTTTGAGGGTCGCGTTGTCGTGTTCAGCAATAACGAGCGTCTTCATGCGATCACCTTTGCTTCATTCTTGAGTTTGTCGACCAGCTGGGCCACGTCTTCCACCTTGATGCCAGCAGAACGTTCGGGCGGCGGTGCCACACTGAGCTGGGTGACGTGAGTGCGGACCTCAACGCCCATTTCGGCGGGGGTCATCACATCCAGCGGCTTCTTCTTGGCCTTCATGATATTCGGCAACGAGGCATATCGCGGCTCATTGAGACGCAGGTCGGTAGTGACGATCGCCGGCAGGTTCAGGGCGATGGTCTGCAGACCGCCATCGATTTCACGGGTGACGTTCAGCTTGTCGCCGTCGACCTTGACCTCAGAGGCAAAGGTACCTTGGGGCATGTTGGTCAACGCACCCAGCATTTGGCCGGTTTGGTTGTTATCGCCGTCGATCGACTGCTTGCCCATGATGACGAGTTGCGGTGATTCCTTCTCCACCACACCCTTCAGCAACTTGGCGATTTCGAGCGGCTCAGGGCGACCCTCGACTTCGACGTGAATGCCGCGATCAGCACCCAGCGCCAGCGCAGTGCGGATCTGCTCCTGGCAGCTCTTGTCGCCGACCGATACCACGACAATCTCAGAAACGGTGCCCGCTTCCTTGAGGCGTACGGCTTCTTCGACCGCGATCTCACAGAAGGGGTTGATTGCCATTTTGACGTTATTCAGTTCCACATCGGAACCGTCCGCTTTGGCGCGTACTTTGACGTTGTAGTCAACAACGCGCTTCACTGCGACCAGTGCTTTCATAGTGTCTCCACTTGGTAGCTTGTCTTCAGGGAGGTCGACAACCCAGCATCAAAACCTTCTAAATGCAGTGAAGTTGCCGACATTGCGGTAAAATCGCAGGCGAATGGTCGCGCTACCGGTGCTTTTAGACAAGAGCCACGGGTGAGAAAAATCTCTAACGCGCCCCCACCAACACGCTGCGATTCGAGCGCGCATAGTGTAACATACTCAAAGTTCAAAAATACTACTCCAAGTTCAGATACAACTTGATATAGACGAGGTGAGACCGTGGAACGCGAGTCAATGGAATTTGACGTTGTCATCGTTGGTGCAGGCCCTGCGGGGCTGTCGGCTGCGATCAGGATCATGCAACTGGCCCAGGCCGAAGAGCGGGAAACCACGGTCTGCGTCGTCGAGAAAGGCTCTGAGGTCGGTGCCCACATCCTTTCGGGCGCGGTGCTGGAGCCCAAGGCGCTCAATGAGCTGATCCCCGACTGGAAGGAGCTGGGTGCCCCGCTGAACACCGAGGTCACCCACGACACCTTTTATTTCTACACCGGCGCTGAAAAAGCGACCATCCTGCCCAACTTCCTGATTCCGAAGCCCACCCACAATGAGGGCAACTACATTGTCTCGATGGGTAACGTGTGTCGCTGGCTGGCAGAGCAGGCGGAGGGTCTGGGCGTCGAGGTCTACCCCGGTTTCGCGGCCTCTGAGGTGCTCTACCACGAGGATGGCTCGGTCAAAGGCATTGCCACCGGCGATATGGGCATTGGCATGGATGGCGAGCAGAAGGACAGCTACATGCCCGGCATGGAGCTGCACGCACGCTACACCCTGTTCGCAGAGGGCTGCCGCGGTCATCTGGGTAAGCAACTGATCGACAAGTTTGGTCTGGACGAGGGCAAGAACCCGCAGCACTACGCGATCGGCATCAAGGAAATCTGGCAAATCGATCCCGAGAAGCACCAGGAAGGCCTGGTCATTCACGGGCTGGGCTGGCCGCTCTCAGAAAGCGCCAGTTCAGGTGGTGCGTTCATGTATCACGCGGAAAACAACGAGGTCTACCTTGGCCTGATTACCGACCTCAATTATTCGAACCCACACGTCAGCCCGTTTGAGGAATTCCAGCGTTGGAAGACCCATCCAGAGACCAAGAAGTATCTTGAAGGTGCGACCCGCATTGCCTATGGCGCTCGCGCCCTCGCCAAAGGCGGGCATAACTCACTGCCCAAAATGCACTTCCCCGGCGGTCTGCTGATCGGCTGTGACGCCGGCACACTGAATAGCGTGAAGATCAAGGGCAATCACACCGCCATGAAGAGCGGCATGCTGGCCGCTGAGTCGGTGATGGCAGCGCTTGCACAGGGCGAGGACGCCCCGAGGGACCTCGCTGGCTTTGCCGACGCGGTGGAGAAATCCTGGTTGGGCGACGAGCTGTACACCACCCGGAACTTTGCCGGTTTCATGCACAAGTTTGGCTGGATGGTTGGCGCCGGACTGGTATGGATTGACCAAAACATTTTTGGCGGCCGCATGCCCTTCACCCTGCATGACAAGAAGCCTGACTACGCCTGCCTGGAACCCGCCGCACAAGCCAAGAAGATCGATTATCCCAAACCTGATAATCAGATCACTTTCGATCGTCTGTCATCGGTTTTCCTGTCCAACACCAACCATGAGGAAGATCAGCCGGTTCACCTGACACTTAAGGATGCCGATCTGCCGATCCGGGACAACCTGCCCATGTACGACGAACCCGCGCAGCGCTACTGCCCGGCAGGCGTTTACGAAGTGGTTGAAGACGAGGACGGCAAGCGCTTCCAGATCAACGCCCAGAACTGTGTGCACTGCAAGACCTGTGACATCAAGGACCCTGCGCAGAACATTAACTGGGTAACCCCTGAAGGCTTTGGCGGACCAAACTACCCGAACATGTAAGCCTGACTGGTGGGCTTGGCTATCGTGGTCAACGCCCACCCCACCTTCTTAAGGGGAAGAGAACTGCCGTTCTGGACGACCTGTCAGGGCGCAACCAGGCTAAACCGCTGGCCCGCACTCTCCACACACCCCTCTTCGTCTGCCATATCGACAAATCGGATCCAAGCTGCCCTTGAGAACAGGGCCGACAGGCCATTTTCCAGCGAAACGTACGCAGCTCCCTCCGCGCGGGGTTCCAGCGCCAGCGGGTGCTCTGCATCGAGCAAGACAGTGCCACCACTATTCAATGTGAGTGCCAGCGTGGGCAGTTCAGCGCCCGTAAGCGGCGTCACATCGATAACAATCAAGGGGTGAAGGGCTACCGCAACCCGACATTTCTCAACCGGAGTCACCAGGTAGTACTCGCCGTCCGACTCCCGACGCAAAATACCCGCAAAGAGCCGCATCAACTCCTGACGACGAATGGGCGTACCCTCGTGATACCAGGTGCCATCGCGCCCGATCGCCATGTCGATCTCACCGCAATACTCGGGGTTCCAAAGATGCAGAGGTGCGGGCCTGCGGCCATTGACGGAGCCGACGAAGACTTCGCTCGCATCGGCCCCAGTGGCTTCACCAATAGACTTGGCGAGCTCGGCGAGCCCGCCATCGGTGCTCAGGCGTTGGGGTTCGTGGTCCACCGACTCGCCTTAAGCCACCCGCTCAGCGAGTGATGATGTCCGCGGCGTTGCGCAAGTTGCTGGTGTACTCCTGGAAAGTGGCGCGCTGGAATTCCGTATTGGTTTGCCGAGTCAGAACCTGTGCTTGCGCGCTGCCCAGCGCATCCAGGCTGCCAGGTGTCACACGGACCAACTGCACCAGTGCGAAGCCCGTCGCGGGCAATGCAACGCTGCGCACTCGGTTGACGTCGCTGGCGGTCATGCCGAAAGCTGTGTTCAACACTTCGCGAGGCAGCTGGCTACCGATCCGCGTCGCGCCGAGTTCTACCTTCCACTCATAGCCCAGCTCACCGGCAATCGCTTCGATGGTTTCCCCTGCCGCCACACGGGCATCGACCTCCATGACCAGCGCCTCGAGGGCCGCCTGCTCAGCATCGGCGGTTAGCTGACCGCGGATCTGCGCTGCGACATCCTCAAGCGGCTGACGACCGGGTTCAATTCGCTCCGCCACTCGCAGCAGCACAAACGTATTTTCACTCAGTTCGATCAATTCACTGTTGTTACCGTCCTCGAGCACTTCTGAAGAGAAGGCGGCGCTGCGCAGTGCTTCATTGGCAAAGAGTCCTTCGCCGTTAATCGCGGAGAAAGGCTCAGACCTCAGTACCGTTGCACCAATAGCCTCTGCAGGCTCAGCGAGGCTAGGCGCAGTGAAGGCCACGTCGCGGAGAACGTCGCTATCGACAAGCAGCTGACGCTGGGCTTCTGCGGTTTGGATGGAGTACTCCAACTCGAAACGCATTTCCTCAAACGTTGGCGCCTCGCCCGCAAGACGCTCTTGCAGCAAGATGAAGTGCGTACCCGCATCGGTCTCAACGGGCGCGGAAATCTGGCCGGGCTCGAGGGCCGCAATCGCAGCCTCCATTGCCTCCGGGAAGGCTTCACCATCGGTAAAGCCCAGTTCACCGCCCAGCGAAGCCGAACCAATATCATCAGAGTAGGACGCTGCGAGGGCTGCAAAATCGGCGCCCTCTTCCGCCAATCTGACTTCCACATCGCCAATACGCTGCAAATAGGCAGCATCGTCTTCGCCATCGTCCTGGGTTAGCAAAATATGGGCTACCCGAGACTGCGCCTTGACAACGTAGTCATCCCTGACTGCTTCGAACTCTTCGCGAAGCTGGTCTTCAGGTACAGGCTCGATGTAATCATCCGAGGACAACAACACATACTCCGCCACCAACCGCAGCGGTTCCATAAACTGCTCCGGGTTGGCCTCGTAGTACTCAGCGACCGCCTCTTCAGAAACGGCCTGCTCATCCAGGAGCGCTTCGGATGGCACTTCAATAAAACGCACATCTCGCTCTTCGGCGCTAACGTTGGCAGCGGCTTTTTGCTCCAACGGTGTGACAAACTCGCTGGTTAACAGGCTCTGCTGCAGCTGCGCCAGCACAAGGTCCTCACTCTGCGCCCGACGGAAGCCCTCTGGCGTATAGCCATTGGCGGCCAGCGCACGACGGTACTGCTCAGGATCGAAGCGGCCATCCAGCTGGAATGCCTCGATGGACGCTACCGATCGCCCAATTTCCTTCTGGGAGGCGGTCAGCCCCAGCGCCCGGGCCTCTTGAAGTAACAGTTTTCGCTGAATCAGACTGTCCAGGGCGCCGGGGCGCAGTCGATCGTCGTCCAGCATGGCCGGGTCGATTTGATCACCGAGAATCTGTGTTAACTGCTGTTTTTGCAGATTGATGGCAACCTGCAGCTCTTGCGGTGCAATCTCTTCACCATTGACCTCGGCCACCGACGTACCAGCGCCGCCGGGCAGCAAAGATTCAAGTCCGAAGCCCGCGAATGAAATCACGATCAACGCGATGATGACTTTGGCGGCTGTGCTTTGTGCACCGTCTCGCATGGATTGCAGCATGGGTGTTTCTCTCGGTTGTCAGACCGCCTGCGAAATTGGCGGGTTCCTTAATCGCAAAAAAGGCGCTCAGTGGCGCCTTTAGAACTATAGAGTTTGGAAAGGTTTCGTGCAGCGCCTCAGGCGTTGACGGCGTCCTTCAGACCCTTACCCGGCTTGAAGCTCGGGGTGTTTGACGCTGCGATCTTGATGGTCTCACCGGTGCGGGGGTTACGACCTTCGCGAGCTGCGCGGGGCTTAACTGCGAAAGTGCCGAAGCCAACGATGGCAACCGATTCACCTTTCACAAGTTCGCCAGTGATGGCGTTGATAGCAGCGTCGAGCGCGCGACCAGCAGCAGCTTTGGGAAGATCAGCCTCAGCGGCGATAGCGTCAATGAGTTCGTTTTTGTTCACTTAGTAGCACCTCAGGTTCAGGGACATAGGCCTTGGCCGGGACAGCTCAGGGCCGAATTTCGAAGGGGACAGAGAGTACCGTTGCCGGTCTCTCTGGTCAATTGAGAATGGCGGAAAGACTGGGATTTCAGTGCGATCGAGGCCTGTTGCCGACGTCACCCGTTTCTTCAGGTGTTACCGCTGAGGGTAACTCAGCGAGATACTCCTCATCACTGATTGGCTCGGGCGCGCGTTCGAGTGCGATGGCCAGCACTTCGTCGATCCACTTAACTGCACGGATCTCCAAGTTTTCCTTGATGTTGTCCGGCACCTCTTTGAGATCCCGTTCATTCTCCTTGGGAATGATCACAGTTTTCACGCCACCGCGGCGCGCTGCCAGCAGCTTTTCCTTAAGACCACCGATAGGCAGCACTTCGCCGCGCAGGGTGATCTCCCCGGTCATTGCAACGTCGGCGCGAACCGGAATACCACTGGCGACGCTGACCAACGCGGTGCACATAGCGATGCCTGCACTCGGACCATCTTTGGGCGTCGCCCCCTCGGGCACGTGGATGTGTAGGTCGTGTTGCTCGTGGTAGCGCGCGGGTACGCCGAGTGTTTGCGAGCGCGAGCGAACCACGGTCATCGCAGCCTGAATAGACTCCTGCATCACATCGCCAAGCGAACCGGTTTTTACATGGCGGCCTTTACCCGCCACGGACACCGCCTCAATGGTGAGCAGTTCACCGCCAACCGAGGTCCACGCAAGACCGGTCACCTGGCCAATTTGATTGCTCTCTTCGGCAATACCGAAGTTGTACTTACGTACGCCCAACAAATCTTCGAGCATCTCGGGTGTGACTGCCGCGTCTTCGTGGCCTTCGCCGATGGCGATACGCTTCACCATTTTTCGGCACACCTTGGCAATTTCACGCTCGAGTGCGCGCACCCCGGCTTCGCGAGTGTAGTAGCGCACGATGTCGAGGATAGTGTCCTCCGCCATGGCAATTTCATCGGGCTTCAGGCCGTTCTGCTTAACCTGTTTGGGCACCAGATATCGCTGGGCAATGCTCAGCTTTTCGTCCTCGGTGTAACCGGGGATGCGAATGACTTCCATACGATCCAGTAGCGGACCGGGAATGTTCATAGTGTTGGAGGTACAGACGAACATCACGTCTGACAGGTCGTAATCGACTTCCAGATAATGGTCATTAAACGCGTGGTTTTGCTCGGGATCCAACACCTCGAGCATCGCCGAGGCCGGGTCACCACGGTGATCCATACCCATCTTGTCGATTTCATCGAGCAGGAAGAGCGGATTTCGAACACCCGCCTTGGCCATCTTCTGCAGCAGCTTGCCGGGCATGGAACCAATGTAGGTCCGGCGATGGCCGCGAATTTCTGCCTCGTCACGCACGCCGCCAAGGGCCATGCGTACGAACTTGCGATTGGTTGAACGAGCGATGGATTCACCGAGCGAGGTCTTGCCCACACCGGGCGGACCTACCAGACACAGGACCGGCCCCTTCACCTTGCGCACTCGCTTTTGCACAGCGAGATACTCAAGAATGCGGTCTTTGACTTCTTCCAAACCAAAGTGGTCTTCGTCCAGTACCTTCGCCGCGCGCTTCAGGTCGTGCTTGACCTTGCTGCGTTTGTTCCAAGGGACATTACACATCCACTCGATGTAACCACGAACAACCGAGGCCTCGGCTGACATCGGAGACATCATCTTGAGTTTGTTGAGCTCTGCAGCCGCCTTTTCGCGGGCCTCCTCGGGCATCTTGGCTTCGTCGATGCGCGCCTGAAGTTCGTCGATTTCGTTCGGCGCATCGTCCATCTCGCCGAGCTCTTTTTGAATCGCCTTCATTTGCTCATTGAGGTAGTACTCGCGCTGGCTTTTCTCCATCTGCTTCTTGACCCGACCACGGATACGCTTCTCGACCTGGAAGAGGTCGATTTCCGCATCCATCAACCCCATCAGATGGTCAAGCCGGCCCTGGATTGAGGCGGTTTCCAGAATTTTTTGTTTCTGTTCGAGATCGACACTCATATGAGCCGAGATGGTGTCGGCAAGTCGACCGGGCTCATCGATGCCAGAGAGCGACGTCAGCACCTCGGACGGCACCTTCTTGCTGAGGCTCACATACTTTTCGAACTGCTCAACCGCGGTGCGGACGAGCTCGGCAGACTCAGCCTCAGGAATGGGATCGCTCTCGATCTGGCGGACAGCAGCAATCGTGCAACTGCCCTCATCATCCATCGATTCAATGGCCGCCCGGAAATTGCCCTCAACCAGCACCTTGATCGTGCCGTCAGGCAACTTGAGCAACTGAAGAATATTGGACACCGTCCCGACCTGGTACAGATCGTCCACGGTGGGGTTGTCATCGGCGGCATTGCGTTGCGCCACCAAGACCACCTGCTTATTGCCCGCCATTGCCTGCTCGAGCGCCTCAATCGAGCGCTCCCTGCCCACGAACAGGGGCAGCACCATGTGCGGATACACGACAACGTCGCGAAGTGGCAGTAAAGGTAGCTCATTGGCCATGGCGTCGGTCATTACACTCTCCCGATTGACTTCCACCTAAGGTGGGGATGAATGGACGGGATTACAAGGTCCCGCCAGGCCATTCCGGGGCAGCATTGCCCCGGGCAGAGGATCAGTCTTCGGTCCCGACTTTGGGTGTGTCCTGAGACTCGTAGACCAATAGCGGGTCAGACTCACCCTTGATGACAGATTCGTCGATGACGATCTTGGCCACATCCGGCTGGGACGGAATGTTGTACATGGAGTCGAGCAGGATGCCTTCGAGAATCGAGCGCAGGCCCCGCGCGCCTGTTTTACGCTCCATTGCACGTTCCGCGACGGCTCGCAGACCGTCTTCACGGAAGTCGATTTCGACACCTTCGATTTCGAACATCTTGCCGTACTGTTTGGTCAGCGCGTTCTTGGGCTCGGTCAGGATGCGAACCAGCGCATCGTTGTCGAGTTCATCGAGGGTCGCAATGACCGGCAGACGTCCAACGAACTCAGGAATCAGGCCATACTGGACCAAATCTTCCGGCTCGAGGTCGGCCAGCGTCTCCCCAAACTTGCGGGTCTCGTCTTTGCTCTTGACCTCAGCAGCGAAGCCGATGCCCCCCTTCTCAGAGCGGTTTCGAATCACTTTGTCGAGGCCAGCAAAAGCGCCGCCACAAATGAAGAGAATGTTGCTGGTATCGACCTGCAGAAACTCCTGCTGGGGGTGCTTACGGCCACCCTGAGGAGGCACCGATGCCACCGTGCCTTCGATCAGCTTGAGCAGTGCCTGCTGAACACCCTCGCCCGACACGTCGCGGGTAATTGAGGGGTTGTCAGACTTGCGAGAAATCTTGTCAATCTCATCGATGTAGACGATTCCCATCTGGGCTCGGTCAACATCGTAGTCGCACTTCTGGAGCAGCTTCTGGATGATGTTCTCGACATCTTCGCCCACGTAGCCCGCCTCAGTCAGCGTGGTGGCATCGGCGATGGTGAACGGTACATCCAGCAGTCGGGCCAGCGTCTCTGCGAGCAGCGTTTTACCCGAGCCGGTCGGACCGACCAGCAGGATATTGCTCTTGCTCAGTTCAACTTCTTCGCCTTTGCCCTCAGGGGCGTACCGGAGCCGTTTGTAGTGGTTGTAGACCGCTACAGACAGCACACGCTTCGCGCGCTGTTGGCCGATAACGTACTGATCGAGGATACCGTTGATCTCGTGAGGCACAGGCAGACGCTCCTGGCTGTGCTCACCCGCGGCTTCCTGTACTTCCTCACGAATGATGTCGTTGCAAAGGTCAACGCACTCGTCACAAATAAACACCGACGGACCCGCAATCAGCTTGCGCACCTCGTTTTGGCTCTTGCCGCAGAAAGAGCAATACAGCAATTTGCCGCTGTCGTCGCCGGTCGTACTGTCTTTAGCCATAAATCTCCGCCCAGGGCAGACACGGTACGCCCACCCTTGGGTAACCTTGATACGTTTGCGGTGGCAATGCAAGCCACCGGAAGGGTGACACAGGGCGTCGGATCAGTCCGATGCTCCCTGACTGCGGGCGCTGATGACCTGATCAACCAAACCGTACTCAACGCTCTGCTCGGCGCTCATGAAGCGATCCCGTTCGGTATCACGCTCAATCACATCGAGCGGCTGGCCGGTGTGGTCAGCCATCAGCTTGTTCAGGCGCTCGCGCAGGAAAAGAATCTCTTTGGCCTGGATTTCGATGTCAGTCGCCTGACCCTGGGCGCCACCACTGGGTTGATGGATCATGGTCCGCGCATTGGGCAAGATGTAGCGCTTGCCCTTGGCGCCACCGGAGAGCAAGAATGCCCCCATCGAAGCCGCCTGACCAATGCACATTGTGCTGACGTCGGGCTTGATGAACTGCATGGTGTCGTAGATTGACAAGCCGGCGGTGACAGAACCGCCGGGAGAGTTGATGTACAGGTGAATATCCTTGTCCGGGTTCTCGGATTCAAGGAACAACAACTGTGCCACTACCAGATTCGCCATGTGGTCCTCGACAGGACCGACCAGGAAAATGACCCGCTCTTTCAGCAGCCGAGAGTAGATATCGAAAGAGCGTTCGCCCCGTGATGTCTGCTCAATCACCATCGGCACGAGGCCGAGATTCTGTATGTCCAGTGCCGGATTGCGGTCCGTATTCATGGTTTTATGGTTCCTCCGGATCGAGTCGATCAGCCCTGCTGTCCGCGGGCCATGGCCAGTGCTTCTTGATAGCTGCAGTCGGTGGTCTCGATCTTGGCCACTTCAAGCAACTTGTCCACAACGCCGTCTTCCATGACGCGGGACTCGATACCGGCCAGCTGCTCGTTTTCCGAGTAGTACCAGTTGATCACCTCTTCAGGCTCCTGGTAGGTGGACGCGATATCTTCAATCAGCGCCTTCACTTTAGCGGGTTCTGCGGTCACAGAGAACTTGGTCACCATCTCGGCAAGCAAAAGACCCAACTTGACGCGACGCTCGGCCTGCTCCTTGAACATGTCATCGGGCAACAAAGACTTCAGATCGAGGTCCTGGTTGGCCATGCCGCCGAACTGCTGGAAGGTCTGTGCACGCAGCGCATCGATTTCCTGGCTGATCAGGCTGGTGGGAATTTCCAGATCATCATGGGCATCGATAACGGCGTCCATGACCTGTTGCTTGGTGTAGTTCTCGATACTGGTGCGCAACTCGCGCTCCATGTTCTTGCGAACTTCGGCTCGGAACTTCGCCTCGTCGTTCTCTTCAACGCCGTAAGCACTGAACAGCTTTTCATCCAGCGGTGCCAGTTCCTGAGTCTTGACCTCCTTGACGGTGATCTCGAACTGCACTGCAGCACCGGCAAGTTCTTCAGCCTGGTAATCCTCGGGGAAGGTCAGATCGGCGGTCTTCGTCTCGCCTGCCGACAGGCCCACGATGGCGTCTTCGAAGCCGGGAATCATGCGGCCGGAACCCAACTCCAAGGACTGGTCTTCAGCAGAACCGCCCTCAAACGCCTCGCCATCTTTGGTGCCCGCGAAGTCGATGACAACAGTGTCACCCTCTTCCGCAGCACGCTCGACGGTCTCGAGGCTGCCCTGCTGCTTGCGGAACATTTCAATGATGTCATCGATATCTGCCTCGGTGACCTCAGCCTTGGGCTGCTTAATCTCGAAGCTGTCGACTTCCTTCACGGTGACCACCGGGAAGATTTCGAAGGTTGCGGTGTACTCGACGTCTTTTCCGGGCTCGATGGATCGTGCCTCGATGGCCGGCTGACCCGTGGGGCGCAGATTCTCTGACTGCACAGCCTCCTGGAACGTTTGGCTGATCACTTCGCCCAGTACTTCCTGACGAACACCCGGTCCAAAACGCTGCTGCATGACTCGCATGGGCACTTTACCCGGGCGGAAACCCGGCAGTCGAACATTGCGCGAAGCCTCGCGCAGACGCTGGTCTACTGCTGAATCGACTCGATCCGCAGGGACACCAACGGTGAGACGTCGCTCAAGTCCGGAAGTCGTCTCGATTGAAACCTGCATGGTTAACTCCTGAAGCAAAATGACGGCGCTATACCGTCAAATAAGGTATTTCGGCAGCGAGTGTGGTGCGGAAGGAGAGACTCGAACTCTCACGCCTTGCGGCACTGGAACCTAAATCCAGCGCGTCTACCAATTTCGCCACTTCCGCGTAGTGCTGCGCCCGCGGAGCGCGTAGGCGCCGAACGCAAGGGCGCGGAGTCTGTCACAGCTGCCCCGCAGATTCAACGCCGGGACCTGTTTGCCACGAGTGTGGGTCTGCAAATCAAGTCGAAGCTGTTCACCGGCACAATAAGATGTCGCTCCCGGATAGCAAAAGAACAACGGACGTTGAGATAATTCATTTCAATATCAATAAATTATGAGATAGACATAAAGTCAATTGCCGAAAAAGCAATCGAAGTTGAGACTTATGTCTCAACATTCTAAAAAAGCAAGCTCAAAATCTGGATTCTGGCGGCTGTTTCGTCATAATCAAAGCTGTCTTGGTGAGAGGCACTCACCACAGACGCTCTGGTGCTGCGGCACCCCGTACCGGGCAGACCAAACGCGCCGGTGCAACACTCCTAGCAGTCTTTAATTGGGGCCTGAGCAGGCCCCTTTTTTTGTCCAGAGGTGTGGCTTGCCAGCGGCGGAGTCAGCCAGGCGAAGCAAATCGGCTCCGCGGACCACGCATTACATCGTATGGGTTTGACGATCCGAATTGAGCGCGCCGCCAAGGTGATTCTCGATCTTCGCGTTGGCTGCCGCATCCTGCTCCGAGAACTGCACGCCAATGCCAGCTTGCCGATTGCCCTGGGCGCCCACTGGAGTGATCCAAACAACACGCCCGGCGATGGGGATCTTGTCGGTCTCGTCCATCAGCGTCAGCAGCATGAAAACCTCATCACCGACGCGGTATTGCTTATTGGTAGGCACAAACAAGCCGCCATTCTTCAAAAACGGCATGTAGGCAGCGTAGAGAACCGCCTTGTCCTTGATGGTCAGGGACAGAATGCCCTGCCGGGTACCTTCACTCATGGCGCCAATCTACTCGCTACTGCCAGCGATGCCAAGCACTGCACCCAGCCGATTGATGAGTACCGCCCCACCCCGCTCATCATTGACCGCTGAAGCAGCGGAACAAACATTATCGATGAGCACATCACGACCAGGATTCGCGCCGCTGCGCATACGCTTTAGCAAATTGCCCACCAGGCGATGCAGTAACAGCAGCCGAGTTCCCCTGCGCTTCAACGGGTCCACATCCATCGTGCGCAGTTCAAACTCGAGTCGTTGCTGCAGTGCCTGAAGTGCGGTTTCAGGAGGGATATTTTTCAGTGACTCACTGGCCCCCGGACCTGCCGCCCGCCCCGACAACAGCGCCTGCCAGACCGCGTCCATTTTTTCACGCTGCTCGCGGCGCTCGAGATCCGCCATCGCCAGCGCCGACAGCGGCCGGCCACCACCTAAACGAATCAAGTCATCCAAGGCCTCTGTTGCAACCCCGGCGTCGGTCAGCCAGCGCCGCAGTTGGTCATCCTCGGGACTCGGCATCGCCCATTGCTGGCAACGCGAGCGCACTGTAATCGGCAGCAACCAGGGCTGGTGAGACACCAGAATCAGCAGCGTGTCCGCACTGGGTTCCTCAAGTGTCTTCAGCAGCGCATTGGCTGCGGCCACAGTCATTTTTTCGGCGGGATTGACCACGAGTACCTTGCGCTGACCGTAGCCCGCGGTCTTCTGTACGAAGGTAATGGCATCGCGCACCTGATCGATCCCAATCGCCTTTTTGTCTTTATCGGCCAGTACCTCCACCCAACGCTGGTCTCCGTGGCTGCCAGCCATGGCCTGCTGACAAGCATCGCAGCGACCACAAGGCTGCATTTGCCTGGCCTCGCTGCACAACAGTCCAGCCGAGACGGCGGCAGCAAACCAGGTTTTACCAATTCCCTCAGGCCCAGCGAGCAACAGCGCATGGGGTAAGCGCCCCTGCCGGTGCTGTTCAGCCAGCCGGTCCATTTGCTGGCGTTGCCAGGGCAAGGGGCCCGACTGCCAGTGCGTACTGGATCTGGTCGCTTCAGCCATCGACGAAGGCCTCAAGGCACTGGCTCAGCGACTGAGTGACGCTCGGTAATGGCTGGCTGGCATCGATCACCCGATAGCGACTCGGTGCAGCCGCAGCGCGCGCCAAATAGCCCTCCCGGACTTTGTCAAAAAATGGCATGTCTTCGCGTTCGAATCGATCCGGTTCACCCCGTTCGCGAGCCCGTGCCATACCGACACGAGGATCGGCATCCAGCAGCAGCACCAGGTCGGGTCGGAGCGAGCCTTGCACCAGTTGCTCCAGGGCTGCGATCGCCTCGATATCGAGTGCCCGCCCAAAGCCTTGATAGGCAAAGGTGGCATCGGTAAACCGGTCACACAGTACCCATTCGCCTGCGGCAAGCGCCGGTTCGATGACCTCCGCGAGATGCTGCGCCCGAGCCGCGAAGATCAGTAACAGCTCGGTCATCGGCGCGGGGGCTGGGCCTGTCGTGCTGAGCAATTGACGGCGGAGGGCTTCACCGAGCTCGGTGCCACCAGGCTCTCGGGTCATACGCAGGGTGATACCCCTGCGACGCAGCCAATCAGCGACAAACTCGCGGTTAGTGGTCTTACCGACCCCTTCTCCCCCTTCGATGGTGATGAACTTACCGCGTGCGGTCATGGTGGTGAGGACCTGTAATCACTGCGCCGTTTGAGTTGGAATCTGCGGACGTTTTCCTGGTGTTCGGTGAGCGTCGCCGCAAAAGCATGTGTGCCATCGCCGCGAGCCACAAAGTACAGCGCATGTCCGTCAGCTGGGTGCATCACCGCGCTCAGCGCCGCCTTGCCCGGCAAGCTAATCGGCGTGGGCGGTAGACCGTCGATGCGGTAAGTATTGTACGGGTTCTCGGTATCCCGCAGGTGGGCCCGGGTCAAATTACCCTGATAGGCCGCGCCTAGCCCATAAATGACCGTCGGATCGGTTTGTAATCGCATGCCCTGCTGCAATCGGCGAGTAAACACACCGGCAATGGCCTTACGCTCACTAACCACGCCGGTCTCCCGCTCTACAATGGATGCAAGTGTGAGCGCCTCGTAAGCGCTGGTCAGCGGCAACCCCATATCCCGATCTGTCCACAACGCTACCAGCGTTTCACGCATCAATTCATGGGCTCTCGCCAGAACATCGATGTCGCGCTCGCCGCGACGGTAGTGATAGGTCTCAGGTAGAAACCAACCCTCGGGCAAGCTCCCGTCGGGCAACAAGGCAAGTAAATCTGCGTCCGCAACACCTGTCAGGGTGCACTCGAGCGCCTCCGCTGCACAAAGAATCTCCAACGCATCAGCCAACCGAATGCCCTCGGGCAGGGTGACTTTATAGGTCACCACCTCCCCCGACGCGAGCTTGGCCACCAGTCCCTCAGCGGTGAGCCCGGACGGCAATTCGTATTCACCAACATGTAAACCGCCATCGAGCCCCTGTCGGGCAGCGACAAAACCCACCCAGCGTGCGTGCGCCAGCCACCCCGCCGCTTCCGCCCGATGGAGCACCCGTCCCAGACTATCCCCGGGTTCGACGGTCAGTCGGGCGCCCTGCGTTGGCACACGCAAGGGCTGTTGCCACTGCTGTTCCAACCAACCGTAGGCGAGAGCCATTATGAGGCCCAGCAACGCCAGCAGTGAGGCCGACGCTGTGATCCAACGCTTGCTCATGCCGGTGCGCCCCCAAGCGTAAACAGATCGTGATGCAAGGCTTCGGCGAGATCGTGATCATCCCAGTGATGAGCGCCCAGTGAAGTGACGCCTTGAATGCCGCGCACGCTGTTGCAAAGCATGATCTCATCCGCGTCTCCCAGATCCTCGGGACTGAGATGTACGTCGCGTACGGTGAGCTGGTGGCGCGCCGCGAGCGTCTCGCGGACATAGCGCAGCCGGGTACCCGAAATCCCCACGCCATCAAGCATGGGCGTCAACAGCTCCCGGCCGAAACGCACCAGAATGTTGGCGCAACTGGAAGAGATCACCTGGCCGGTGTCGCCGCACATGAGGACATCGTCAACACCTTGCTCGACCGCCTGTTGGGCGGCCAATACCTGCTCGGTACGAGCCAGCAGCTTGTTCCCTGCGTAAAACGGTTGACGGGCCCAACGTACCGTGGCCCAACCGAGGGTCAACGGTCGAAACGATGCTTCATTCGAGGGGTATAACCCCACCACGATGCGTGGCACCGGTGATTCCGGCGGTGTATACCCGCGTGGCGCTGAACCACGCGTGACGGTCACCCGAACAACGGCCGCAGAGGTTGCGTGTTCGCTGACGATGTCCAACGCCTGCCCCAAGGCCTCATCAGCAAGGGCATCGCACGCCGGAAAACCCAATACCGCCAATCCGCGACACAGGCGCTGCCGGTGCAGTTCAAGACAATGCAATTGTCCATCGCTGCACCAGAGCGTCTCGAAGACCCCATCAGCCAGCAGAAAGCCGCGGTCATCGGCTGGCACCCGGGTCGCGGACTCGCCGTCGACCCAGATCTGGTTGCCCGTCATGCCCGGCTCAGTCGAAGCGACTGAAGATCACCGAGCCGTTGGTGCCACCAAAACCAAAAGAGTTGGACAGGGCGTGGCGAATCTCACGTTCCTGCGCCGTGTGAGGCACGTAGTTGAGATCACACCCCTCGTCCGGGTTATCGAGGTTGATCGTGGGTGGCGCAACACCGTCGCGCACTGCCAGCACGGTAAACATCGCTTCAACTGCGCCCGCAGCACCCAGCAGGTGGCCGATCATGGACTTGGTAGAGCTCACCGCCAGGTCGGCTGCCGCCGCGCCAAACACGCTTTTGACAGCCATCGACTCAGCAACATCACCCGCGGGCGTGGAGGTGCCGTGGGCGTTCACGTAGGCCAACTCCGAGGGATCGAGCGAAGCATCTCGCAACGCGTTCTCCATCGACATGGCGGCACCGCGACCATCTTCAGGGGGTTGCGTCATATGATGTGCATCGGCGCTCATGCCAAAACCCGTCAACTCGGCATAGATACGTGCACCGCGAGCCTGGGCGTGTTCGAGCGACTCAAGCACCAACACAGCGGCGCCATCACCAAGCACAAAGCCATCACGATCACGATCCCATGGGCGGGATGCAGCCTGGGGGTCGTCGTTGCGGGTAGATAGGGCTCTGGCGGCGCCAAAGCCGCCTACGCCCACGGGCGTCGTCGCCATTTCAGCGCCGCCCACGAGCATCACATCAGCCTCGCCCGTCGCAATCAAACGTGCACCCATCCCGATATTGTGGGTACCGGACGTACAGGCAGTGACGATGGCCAGGTTAGGACCGCGCAGGTTGTACATGACCGACAGGTTGCCGGAGATCATGTTGATGATGGCACCGGGAACAAAGAACGGGGAAATGCGACGTGGGCCGGAGGTACGCACCACTTCGGTGTTCTTCTCGATTTGACCAATACCGCCGATACCTGAACCAATGGCACAGCCCACCCGGGGGGCGAGTTCCTCGGTGACCTCCAGGCCGCTGTCGCGCATGGCCTGGATCCCCGCCACCATACCGAACTGCACAAACTCGTCCATTCGCTTGGCGTCTTTTGGCGGGATAAATCCCTCGACGCTGAAATTCTTGACGCTGGCGCTGAACTGGGTCGCAAAGCCATCAGGATCAAAGCGGTCTATAGGTGCAACGCCGCTGACACCATTGCAGATCGCATCCCAGGTACTCGCAACATCCAGACCGACAGGGGTGACACCACCCAGACCAGTCACGACCACTCGGTTGCCCTTCATTGTTCTTCTCCCGTTACTCCAACTACACCGCGCTCATGATTGGTCAGGGCGCGGGCAAAAAAAAGCCGCCCTACTTTACCGTAGAGCGGCGTTTCGTCGTCGAAAATTGACTTAGGTCAGATTTTCGTTGATGTAGTTGATGGCGAGCTGGACGGTGGTGATTTTCTCCGCCTCTTCGTCGGGGATCTCGGTCTCGAATTCTTCTTCGAGCGCCATTACCAGCTCAACGGTGTCGAGCGAGTCTGCACCCAGGTCGTCTACAAACGACGCTTCTGCGCGGACTTCGTCTTCTTTGACGCCAAGCTGCTCGGCAACGATTTTCTTGACGCGATCTTCAATGCTGCTCATGGTTTTTTTCTATCTCCCCAAGGATGGTAGTGGGCGGGTAGCCCGCTGTCTCGGTGCCGATTCTACCTGCAAATTCGCCAAGAAAAACCCTTGGCAACGCAGCAAAATCAACTCATGTACATTCCACCGTTAACGTGGATGGTTTCGCCGGTGATGTAGCCTGCCGTATCTGCCGCCAAAAACGCAACCACTGATGCGATTTCCTCGGCCTGGCCCAGCCGTGCCAACGGAATCTGCCCCAGCATCAACTCGCGCTGGGCATCAGTCAATTCACGGGTCATATCAGTGTCGATAAAGCCCGGCGCCACGGCGTTGACGGTGATGGCACGGGAACCCAGCTCTTTAGCCAGCGCGCGGGTAAAGCCCTCGGCACCCGCTTTGGTGGCCGCGTAATTGGCCTGCCCGGCGTTGCCCATGGATCCCACCACCGATGAAATATTGATGATGCGGCCCCAGCGCGCCTTGGTCATGCCCCGAAGACACGCCTTACTGACTCGATAAAGGGCATTGAGGTTAGTGTCAATGACATCATCCCACTCATCCCCTTTCATGCGCATCATGATGTTGTCGCGGGTGATGCCGGCGTTGTTCACCAATATGGTGGGTGCACCGAAACGCTCGTTCACTGCAGCCACTACGGCTGTTACCGCGTCGGCGTCGGTCACGTTGAGTTTCATCCCAGCGCCGCCCAAGGGGGCCAGCCACTCTTCGATGTTGGCGGCACCGGAGTCACTGGTTGCCGTACCGACAACCGCATGGCCCGCACCGGCGAGCGCTGTAGCGATCGCGCGCCCGATCCCCCGGGAAGCACCCGTCACCAGCGCCACGCGCTGTTCGGCACTCTGATCCGTCATTCGCTTTCTCCTACTGGGCCAGCGCCGCGGCTGCATCTCGCAGTGCGTCGGGCGATTCAATATTGTAGGCCGTAGCCGACTTATCGATGCGCTTCATCAGACCCGCAAGCACCTTGCCAGGACCACACTCAACGAAATGCTCGCCGCCATTGTTGCGCATCCAACCAACGCACTCAGTCCAGCGCACTGGACTGGCCACCTGTTCGATCAAAAGACGGCGGATGGACTCAGCCTCTTGCTGCCCTGTTGCCTCAACATTGCTGAGAACAGGCATCGCAGGATTCGCCATGTTGATGTCGGCTAATGCCTCTGCCATGACATCTGCAGCGGGCTGCATCAGCGGTGTATGGAAGGGTGCGCTGACGGGTAACGGCATCGCACGCTTGGCGCCGGCCTCTTTAAGGGCGCTGATCGCCGAATCAACCGCGGCGGCGCTCCCGGCGATGACAACCTGGCCGGGCGCATTGAAATTCACCGCACCGACGAAACCGTCTACTGCAGCGGAAACCTCGGCACAGGTGCTGACGATGACATCATCGGTCAGGCCGATAATGGCCGCCATGGCACCTTCACCGACGGGCACGGCTTGTTGCATCGCCTGACCGCGACGACGCACCAAGCGAACCGCGTCGGCCAGGCTCAGGGTCCCTGCCGCCACCAGTGCCGAATACTCACCCAGGGAGTGTCCAGCCACCATCGCCGGCACCGGACCACTTTCGGCGAGCCAGGCGCGATACAGGGCCACACTTGCGGTGAGAATGGCGGGTTGGGTGTACTCCGTCAGCGCCAGCTTCTCAGCCGGTCCATCGCTGTAAAGTACACCCATGTCATAGCCAAGGGCATCGCTGGCTTCCGCCAGCGTCTCATTCACGACCGGGAAGGCTTCGCGCGCGTCAGCCAGCATGCCAACGGCTTGTGAGCCCTGCCCCGGAAAAACAAAAGCCAGAGCCACGATCGACGGACTCAGTCGTCGTTGCCGGTCTCGACTACCTTTTTGCCGCGGTAAAAACCGTCAGCGCTGACGTGGTGACGACGACGGGTTTCACCCGAAGTCTGATCAACGGTCAGGGTTGAACCGTCCAGTGAGTCGTGTGAACGACGCATGCCACGACGCGAACGGGTCTTTTTGTTCTGCTGTACAGCCATGATGGCCTCCTTCTGGTGTCACAGGCGCCTGAGCGCCCCTATTCTAAATCTGTTTGACAGCGTCAGCTGTCTTTTTTCCCGCCGTCCCGCAATGTTGCGAGCACGGCAAATGGGTTCTCCCGCTCCGGCGCCACATCCACGACAGGATCATCGCTCTCGGGAATCACTCGCCCGACTGCTTCGCCGCAGTCAATCGCCTCATGGAGCGGATACGGCGGCAGCGCCAGTAGCAGCTCCTCTTCAACCATCAGCCAGAGGTCAGTGTCTTCCTCTGTCACCAACGGGTCGAGATGATCCGGCAGGTCGTTGGCTTGGGTCTCGCTCCACAAGGCCGCCACTTTACTGCCCGTCGAGAGCGCCACATCCATGGGCTCAAGACAACGCTGACAGGGCAACGCCACTGTCATCTCCACTTGCAACTCGCACACGTAACGGCCCATCTCATCCCGCTCGAATTGAGCAACGACCTGTGCTGGATCAGCAGAACAGATCTCGGATTGCAGACGGTGCAAATTTTCCGGCTTCAGATACCCAGAGACGCGAACGCCTCGGGCGGCCAGAGCGCGGAAATCAATAATATGCGGCAGGGCCCCAGCGGACATGGCGGCGGATCATACGTAGCCCCTCGACGGGTGTCAAAAAAAATTCTTACAATTCAGGGGCTTTGCAGAACAGTGCCTCATCATGCCCCACAGCGTTAAAGAACCCATTGTGCTCGCCTCGACTTCCCGGTACCGAGCCCGCCTGCTGACCCGCCTGCGGTTGCCCTTTTCAACGATCGCGCCCGAGGTAGACGAGGCCGCCCTACCCGGCGAAACAGGCCCACAACTGGCTGAGCGCCTCGCCATCCTGAAAGCAAAAGCCGCCGGAGCGGATGCCGCTACCTATATAGGCAGTGATCAGGTGGCTGTTTGCGACGGCGTGATTCTCGGCAAACCAGGCACGAAAGCGCGCGCTTGTGCGCAACTGGCCCAATGCTCCGGCAAAACCACCACCTTTTATACGGGTGTGGCGGTTTGGCAACCCCATACCGGCCGCTTGCTCTGCGAAACGCTGCCCTATCAGGTGCTGATGCGCCAACTGTCTCCCCAGGAGATTGCCGACTACGTCGACCTGGACGAGCCACTCGACTGCGCGGGCAGCTTCAAGTGGGAATCCCTGGGCATCACACTGTTCGACAGTATGCACGGAGAAGACCCTACGGCCTTGGAGGGATTGCCGCTGATCACCCTTGGTCGCATGCTGCGCGCCTGCGGGTATACCCTACCGCCGCGTCCGCAGTCGGCGGCAGACACCCTCTAACTCATCGTCCAGCGGCGCTTCCAGCGACAATCGGTCATCGCCCACGCGAAACTTCAAGCTCGCTGCATGTAAAAACAATCGCTTCAACCCGATGTCGTCGGCCAGCGACTCGCCATCCTCAAAGCTGTACTTGGCATCTCCGAGAATGGGGTGACCAGCGTGCTGGGCGTGCACTCTGATTTGGTGTGTGCGACCGGTGATGGGCTTGGCCTCTATCAGCGTTGCCCCCGGAAAACGCTCCACCACACGAAATGCCGTTCTTGACCGACGGCCTGTCGCTGAGACACGCACCATGCGCTCACCGGATTTGAGGGAGACTTTTTCCAGAGGCGCATCAATTTCCTTCAGATGGGCAGGCCACTTCCCGGCCACCAGTGCCAAGTACCGCTTGTCCATGCTATCGCCACGCAACTGACCATGCAGTTCCCGAAGCGTGGATGCCTTTTTGGCCACGAGGATCAAGCCTGAGGTGTCGCGATCCAGTCGGTGGACCAACTCAAGGTAGCGCTGCTCGGGATATAGCTTCCGCAGGCTCTCGATGAGCCCGATGTTGACACCACTACCGCCATGCACCGCAAGTCCGGTCGGCTTATTGATGGCCATCAAGCCATCCTGATCAAGCACCACCGCCTCGCGGATTCGACGCGCCCACTGACCAGGGACACTGGGTGACGCTTTGCGGTCAGGCACGACCAGCGGCGGCACCCGCACGACATCGCCCGCGGCGAGCCGGTTTTCAACCTTGGCGCGCCCCTTGTTCACCCGCACCTCTCCCTTGCGGACCGCTCGATAAACCCGCGTCTTGGGCACCCCGGGAAGGTTGCGCAGTAAATAATTGTCGAGACGCTGACCTGCTTCGTCGTCGCTGACTGTGATGAAACGCACCCCTGGGCGGGGCGACTCGGTGTCGGACACGCTGATTTTCCGTCGTTGAACCTACAAAAGCACAGTGTTACATTCCGCCGGTCAGCGGGCCGGTACGGCCCACGACCTTCCCGAGCCGGCGCGCATTACCGCTCAGTTTGCGGCGCGCCCTCCCCGATGTCGCTGTGCACTGTCACGAAAATCCCAAGCCGCACGCGAATCATTGGGCCAGATCTTCCTGCTGACATATTGGACGTTATTTTGCCGCGACTGGCCACTCCGGATTTTCCGTTAGAGCGCCGCCGCGCCGGTAACATGAAAAAAACCCGCGAATCACAGCGCGGTGCGAATACCGGGACAGGCCACGGGCCAGTCCCACCCACAACAGCCCTGCACGAACGGGCGTCGGAAAACCCAGAACTGAGCGCAGGCATTGCCGCCGCGATCAGCTTCTCAATGGTTGACGACTGTTGATCGAGCCACCCCAGGCTCGCGCACCCGCTGGTTGGTTCGCCAACTGGATCTGATCCAATGAAAAAAATGCTCATCAATGCAACGCAGCCTGAAGAGGTCCGCGTTGCGCTGGTCGATGGACAACGGCTCTACGACCTCGATATTGAGAACCGCGCCCGCGTGCAGACCAAGGCCAACGTATACAAAGCCAAGGTCACCCGGGTCGAACCCAGCCTTGAGGCTGCCTTCGTTGACTTTGGTGCCGACCGACATGGCTTTCTGCCATTGAAGGAAATCTCCCACGAATACTTCCGCTCCAACGCCCCCACTGGCGAAGGTAAGACCCGCATCAAAGACGTACTGAAAGAAGGTACCGAACTGATCGTCCAGGTCGACAAGGAAGAGCGCGGCACCAAAGGTGCGGCACTGACGACCTTCATCAGTCTTGCCGGCCGTTACATGGTGCTCATGCCCAACAACCCCCGCGCCGGTGGTATTTCGCGACGCATCGAAGGCGACGACCGCTCCGAGTTGCGCGAAGCATTGGCACAACTGGAGATCCCCGAGGGCATGGGTGTCATCATCCGTACCGCAGGTGTTGGCCGCAGCGCCGAGGAACTGCAGTGGGACCTCGATTACCTGTTGAAACTGTGGGATGCGATTTCCACCGCCAATCAAGAAAACGCGGCGCCGGTGCTGTTGTTCCAGGAAAGCGACGTCATCATCCGGGCGGTCAGGGACTACCTGCGTGACGACATCGACCAGGTACTGATCGATGACCCGTCGGCCTTTAAACAGGCCAATGACTTCGTCAGCATGGTGATGCCAAAGTACAAGCAGCGCATTCGCCAGTACGAAGACCCGATCCCCCTCTTCAACCGGTTCCAGGTTGAAGGGCAAATTGAAACGGCTTTCCAACGGGAAGTTCGCCTGCCCTCCGGTGGCTCGATTGTGATTGACCCCACCGAGGCGCTGATCTCTATCGACATCAACTCGGCCCGCGCCACCAAAGGTTCGGACATCGAGCAGACTGCGCTACAAACCAACCTCGAAGCTGCCGATGAAATTGCACGCCAACTGCGCCTGCGCGACATGGGTGGCCTGGTGGTTATCGACTTCATTGACATGAACGCGAGCAAAAACCAACGCGCGGTCGAGAACCGTATTCGCGATGCGCTCGAGATCGACCGCGCCCGCGTACAGGTCGGCCGTATTTCGCGCTTTGGCCTGCTGGAAATGTCACGCCAACGCCTGCGCCCGTCGCTGGGCGAAACCAGCGCCATCGTGTGCCCGCGCTGTACGGGCCACGGTACGATCCGCGACACCAAGTCACTGGCACTCGCCATCCTGCGTCTGCTCAACGAGGAGGCCTCGAAGGACCGAACCGGTGAAGTGCGCGCGGTGGTTCCTGTCGAAGTCGCAGGCTTCCTGCTCAACGAGAAGCGCTCAGCGGTCAACGACATCGAAAACAACAGTGGCGTGCGCGTGGTGGTGATCCCGAATCCCTACATCGAAACGCCCCACTACGAAGTCCTGCGCCTGCGCGATGACGAGGTCGAAGAGACCGTGCGCCCGAGCTATGAAATCGAGATTGATCGTCCTGAGATCACTGCAGCGCGCGATGACCAGACCGAAGCCAATCAAGCGCCCGAGCCTATTGTTCGCAGCGTCACGCCTACAGAGCCCGTTCCACAGAGCGTACAAGCCGAGGCGGCTGAGCCAACGGCAACCGTTGAAGCGCCAGCAGCAGCGCCTGCCGCGAAGGCGGCTCCCAGCGAAGGGAGCGTCATCGGCCGATTCTTCAGCAAGCTGTTTGCACCGGCAGCCAAGGTCGAACCGACCCCTGTCGTTGAAGAATCGCCTGCAGAGGACGAGAAAAAAGATGGCAAACGCGGGGACGGCAAATCGTCCGGTCAGCGTCGCTCTCGTGGCGGTCGTAACCGTCGTCGCGGCGGTAAAGGCCAGGGCGGCCAAGGCCAAGGCGAACGCGGCAACCGTCAGCAGCAAGGCAAAGCAGACGCCGACAAAGAGGAAGTGACTGCAGATGCCGTTGCTGAGTCTGGCAGCGAAGGCACCAACGGCGAAGGTGATGAAAACAAGCCCAAGCGCTCGCGCCGACGCCGCGGTCGCCGCGGTGGCCAACGTCGCCGTCAAGGCAACGGTGAAGGCGGCGAGAACGCGGTAGAGGAAGATGCGATTGATGCAGTCGCGGATGAAGCCGCCGACGCTGAAGTGACCGATGCCGCCGGTGAAGAATCCGCAGAGGAGGATGAAGGCCTGCGTCATCGCCCCGCAGAAATGCGCAGCCAGGGTCGCCGCCGTCGTCGTCGGGGTCCAAAGCCTGAGTCGGCCGATGCGCCAGCTACAAGCACAGAAGACACGCCAGCACCCACTACCGATACCCCGGTGGCTAGCGTCGCAGAGCAGACTGAGTCGCCCACCAAGACCGCTGAAACCGTCGCTGACGTGTCGACTGAATCAACGGTAGAGGCCGGTGAAGAAGCCGTCGCAGCGCAGGCAGCTGTTGCAGAAGCTGTGGCCGAACCTGAAGCCTCAACCGGCGTCGAGACCACGCCCGCCGTTGTCGACGCAAGCCAAGAGCCTGTCGAAACAGCAGCGACGGCAGAAGCAACGTCCGTACCAGTACCCGAACCGTCGCCCGCGCCTGTCGTCGACGTGCGTGAGTCAGCTGCACAAGACGAGCCAGTTGATACCAGTGGTATCAACGCCGATGGTCGTGCTGTCAACGATCCGCGGGTGAGTCCAAAGCCGATCAACCAGGTTGCCGTTCGCAGCGAACAGGCCCATCTGTTCGCAGCCGATCAGGCACCTGCTTTGACGGTTGTCGCCCGCGACGTGCCACGCGCCAGCAACGATCCTCGCGGCCCCCGTGCCGTGGGCATCGCTGGGGCGGAAGACACCGAAGAACGGCCCGCTCAAGAGGCATCAGCGTCTGAGCCTGTGACAGAAGACCTTTTTCAGGAGTCCGCAGAGCGATAAACCCTTGCTCAACGCGAGCGCGTCGCTATAATGCGCGCTCGCTTCGGCAAGTGCTGAAGTTACGGTGGGCTGGCTGAGTGGTCGAAAGCGGCGGTCTTGAAAACCGTTGAACCGAGAGGTTCCCGGGGTTCGAATCCCTGGCCCACCGCCACTCTTAAGAAGGCACCCTTTAGGGTGCCTTTTTTTATGC
>CAYZWL010000010.1:0-34939 GCA_964482195.1 uncultured Alteromonadaceae bacterium
TCGAGCCGCCGGTTTCCACACCGATCTCGCGCAGCACCGCAAGGGACGCGTCGCGCATGATCTGGTATTCCTTGTCGGTCAGGGTTTGGGCCGGGGCAACGGTAATCGAGTCACCGGTGTGCACACCCATGGCGTCGAAGTTCTCGATCGCACACACGATGATGCAGTTGTCGTTCTTGTCGCGAACGACCTCCATCTCGAACTCTTTCCAACCAATCAACGACTCGTCGATCAGCAGTTCGCGGGTCGGTGACAGCTCGAGACCGCGCAGGCAGATTTCTTCAAACTCGTCGCGGTTGTAAGCGATGCCGCCCCCTGAGCCGCCCATCGTGAATGACGGTCGGATAATGCAGGGGAAGCCCATGGCGTCGAGTACTTCCCAGGCCTCGTCCATGCTGTGTGCCAACTTGGCACGCGGGGTCTCGAGGCCAATGCGCTGCATAGCCTGGTCAAACTTGTCCCGGTCTTCCGCCTTGTCGATGGCTTCCTGGGTGGCGCCAATCATCTCGACGCCGTATTCGGCGAGCACGCCCTGCTCGGCCAGTGCCAGCGCGCAGTTGAGTGCCGTCTGGCCTCCCATGGTGGGCAGGATGGCATCCGGGCGTTCGCGCTCGATGATCCGGGCAACGGTCTGCCACTCCACCGGCTCGATGTATGTCGCGTCGGCCATGGCCGGGTCGGTCATGATGGTGGCCGGATTCGAGTTCACCAGAATGACCCGATAACCCTCTTCGCGCAGCGCCTTGCAGGCCTGAGCACCGGAGTAATCGAACTCACAGGCCTGGCCGATCACAATCGGGCCTGCACCCAGGATCAGGATGCTTTCAATGTCGGTACGTTTTGGCATTGGGCGTCCTCCTCAGTGCTGGCCGCGGCTGCGCATGGCCGCAATAAAGGGGTCAAACAGTGGGCTCGCATCATGGGGCCCCGGGCTCGCCTCGGGGTGACCCTGGAAGCTGTAAGCCGGCACATCGGTGCGGGCAATCCCCTGCAGGGTGCCATCGAACAGCGAGCGGTGAGTGACCTCGAGGTGCTCGGGCAGGTCCGCCTCCGACACCGTAAATCCGTGGTTCTGACTGGTGACCATCACTTCTCCGCTGGCGAGTACCTGCACCGGATGGTTGGCACCGTGGTGGCCAAACTTCATTTTCTCGGTCTTGGCGCCACTGGCCAGCGCCAGGATCTGGTGCCCCAGACAGATGCCGAACAGCGGGATCCCCCGACTCATGACTTCCTGGGCCAGTTGAATCGCGTAATCGCAGGGCTCGGGGTCACCCGGGCCGTTCGAGAAGAAGACGCCATCAGGCTCATAGGACAGCACCGTCTCGATCCCTGACTGGGCGGGCAATACGGTGACTGCGCAGCCACGATCCACCAGCATGCGCAGGATGTTGCGTTTGATGCCGAAGTCGAGTGCGACGACGCGGAATGCCGGGTCAGCGATGGTTTGTTTTTCTTCATTCCAGCGCCAGCTGCCTTCGCGCCATTCATAAGGCGTGGCCGTGGTCACTTCCTTGGCGAGATCCATGCCCTTGAGGCCAGCAAACGCCTTGGCCGCTGCGATTGCGGCATCGCCGTCCGCTTCGTCTCCGGTCACGATGCAGCCCGACAAGGCACCCTTTTCGCGCAACAACCGGGTTAGGCGACGGGTATCGATTTCAGCAATCGCGACCGTGTTGGTGGCACGGAGGTAATCGGACAAGGAACGCTCGCTGCGGTAGTTGGATGCCAGCAGCGGCAGATCACGGATCACAAGACCCGCGGCCTGAACACCCGATGACTCCTCGTCATCGCTGTTCACACCCGTGTTGCCGATGTGGGGGTAAGTGAGGGTGACAATTTGGCGGGCATAG
This sequence comes from uncultured Alteromonadaceae bacterium, assembly GCA_964482195.1. Lineage (GTDB taxonomy): Bacteria > Pseudomonadota > Gammaproteobacteria > Pseudomonadales > Halieaceae > Luminiphilus. The sequence continues at coordinate 1,854 of CAYZWL010000010.1, forward strand.
GAGGGATCCGTGAGGATCTCCTGATAGCCGGTCATGGCGGTGTTGAACACCACCTCGCCAATCGTCTGACCGTCTGCACCAATCGACTGGCCGATGAATACCGAGCCATCTTCCAGTGCGAGGATAGCTTTTGTTGCCACGTGGACCTCCCAGTCTGTGCGGTCCCTCTGGGGCGCGCGCGCTCGGGGTCAGGCTACCGAGGCGACAGTCCGGCGACAACAGAGGGTGAATTCAGGACTAGATCGGCATGTTACATCCACTCGTCGCGGATTGGGGGCACCGATCGCTGCCTATGCAGGCTGGGGCGGCATTGTACGTTCGGCGCCGCTGAGCGTCCATGGGTTTTCCTCCAGTCCCACTGAAGCGAGCGATCGACTACGATGCACCGAGCGATCAGGAGGTTCGATGCTGTACTTCAACAATAAAAAAGCCGTCGTCACCGGAGCCGGAGACGGCATCGGCCAGCAGTTGGCCGTGCAATTACACCAGGCAGGCGCCCAACTGTGGCTCTGTGACATCAGCGAAGAAAAGCTCGCGCGTACCCGGGCGATGCTCACCCGCGCCGACATTCCGGTGGATTACGCCATTGTCGACTGCGGGGATCGTCAGGCGATCTATGACTGGGCAGCGCGCATTGGCGAGCAGACCGACCATGTCGACCTGCTGATCAACAACGCCGGCGTCGCCTATGGCGCCCGCTTCGAGGACTCCACCGACGACAATTTCGAGTGGCTGATGAACATCAACTATTGGGGTGTTGTCTGGGGCACGCGTGCATTTTTGCCACTGTTGCTGAAGTCCAGCCAAGGCCATTTGGTCAACATCTCCTCGATCTTCGGCATCATCGGCGTGCCCAGTCAAACCGCCTATAACTCGGCGAAGTTTGCCGTCCGGGGCTTCACCGAGGCACTGCAGGCCGAGTACATCGACGGCCCGCTCAAGGTCAGTTGCGTGCACCCGGGGGGGATCAGTACCAATATCGCCCGCAATGCCCGCGTATCTGGCGAGGCCGCCAGCACCGACCCGGATGAACGGGATCGCAATTTCCAGCAGCACACCCGCACTACCCCTGCCCGGGCGGCGGAGATCATCCTGTCCGGTGCGGCTCGCGGTAAACGGCGCATCCTGGTCGGCCCCGATGCCTGGATCATCCAGATGGTGACCAAATTCTTCCCCACGACTTACCACTTTCTGACTGCGCGACTGAACGACGTTGTCTGAGCTGCCCTCATCCGAAAACGGCGCTCAGGAGACCCTCAGCACCGGCCAGTTCCTGGTACTGATCAGCGGGCTGCTGAGCAGTGCCATTGGTCAGTCGCTGATCTTTGCCATCTTGCCGCCGCTGGGCCGCTCGGTAGATTTCAGCGAGGTGCAGACCAACGCCATCATCTCCATGTCAGCGTTGATCTTCACCCTTTGCTCGCCCTGGTGGGGTCGCCTGTCCGACCGACTCGGCCGCAAGCCGGTAATGATCATCGGCATGGTTGGCTACGCCGTGGGTACCGCTGTTTTCACCACGGTATTCCTGATCGGGCTCAAGGGATTGCTCACCGGGATGACCTTGTATCTGCTGGCATTGATCGCTCGCTGCTCGCAATCGGTCATCATGTCGGGAACCAGCCCAGCCGCGACTGCCTACGCAGCGGATCACTCCAGCCCGGCGAAGCGCACGCAAACCCTGGCTCGTCTGGGCACCGCCACCAGTGTTGGCATGATTGTGGGGCCTGTCGTTGGCGGCGCGCTGGCGAGCTTTGGGCTGTTGGTTCCACTCTTCGGCGCCGCCATGCTGTCGGCATTGGCAGCGCTTGCCACCTGGCGTCTGCTGCCCAAGAGCCGGGTGCTGTGCACCGACCGGGCAGTCCGCCAGAAACTGCGTTTCACTGACCCGCGCTTGAGGGTTTACCTGGCCTCATCCTTTGGCGCTTTCATCGGCTTCTCAGGGATCCAGCAAACCCTCGGCTACCGCTTGCAGGACACCCTGGGGCTCACCGATACCGCAACGGCTCAGTACACTGGCATCAGCCTGATGGTGTCGGCGTTCATGACATTCACCATGCAATTGACGATCGCCCAGCGGTTCAAGGGTGTGCCCATACGCCTGGTCCAGAGCGGTCTGGCGGTGCTGCTGATCGGCGCACTGATCATCGCCGGCAGCCAGGGGTTCTACCCATTGCTGGCGGGAATGGCCTGTCTGGGCGCCTCTATCGGACTGATCATGCCCGCCGTGGCCGCAGGCTCATCCCTCGCCGTCGCCCGGGAGGAACAGGGCGGCGCAGCGGGACTGGTCACAGCAACACCCGCGGCTGGGTTTGTGATCGGTCCGATCGTGGCGGGCTCGCTATACACCATCGATCCCATGCTGGCGCCCTCGGCGTCCGCAGTGGTGGTATCACTGGTGTTGTTGTACGCCTGGCGCCGCCCTCCGGCTCCGCCTGCAAGCCTCTAGAGCAGGCGCTCGATAGCTGTACGAATAGCCTCGGGGATGACAGCCGACCGCTCATTTTGGGTATCCACAAAGGCGTGGGTGAACTGACCGGTCACCCGGCTCTCGGCATCACCCGCGAGGAAAACGCCTACCTCCCAGGTCACCGATTTAGCCCCCAAACGCACGATGGCGAGACCCAACTCGAGCTCCGCGGGGTGAGTGACCGGCTGAAAATAGTTGGCTGACGAGTTGACCACATAACCCACCACCGTATCGCGGCCGGGTTGCAGGCCACCCTCTTCGATCAGATAGCGATTCACCGCGGTATCAAAATAGGCGTAGTAAACGACGTTGTTGACGTGCCCGTAGATGTCATTGTCCGCCCAACGGGTGGGCAACGTGTAGAAGTGCCGGTAGCGTTCGCGAGGCGCGGGTACGGGACGATCGCTCACCGGATACCCGCCCAGGCTTTTTGGTACAGACTCAAAGCGTCGGCTTCCAAGACTTCAACCGGATTGTTGACCAGCAATCGCTGCTGCAACATCGCGTCGCTGGCCAGCATGGGCAGGTCTGCTTCAGGCACTTTTGCCGCGGCCAGACTTGCGGGTAAACCCGAGTCGGCAATCAATTGTTCAAACCAATCGATCATGCCGCTGGCAGAAGACTCCGCCACACCAGGCAGTACCACGGCCAGCTCGGCATACTGATCCGCCGCCACCGATGCGTTGAAAGCCAACACGGCGGGCAGCATCAGCGAGTTACTGAGCCCGTGGGGAATGTGGTAGTGACCCCCGAGCGGATAAGCCAGGGCGTGTACCGCACCCACCGGCGAGTTTGCAAAGGCCTGGCCCGCAAACATCGAACCCAACAACATCGCTTCGCGCGCGGCGCTGTTGCCCGGGGTTTCCAGTACGACGCGAATGTTCTCAGACAACAGCTTAAGACCCCGCAGGGCCAGCATGTCTGAGATCGGGTTTTTTCGGATCTTGGAGGTGTAAGCCTCTATGGCATGCACCATCGCATCGATACCGGTCATCGCAGTGACACCCTGGGGCAGACCGAGGGTCAAACTGGCGTCGAGTACGGCGATATCAGGAATGAGAACCGGCGTGCTGATACCCGCCTTGGTGGTCTCTCCCGTGGTGATGATGGCCACCGGTGTCACCTCAGAACCCGTGCCTGCGGTCGTCGGCACCAGCAACAAGGGTGCTCGTCCGCCCTGCACCTGGTTGACGCCGTACATCTCAGGCAACGTTTGCTGACCCACGGCGAGCGCGGCAACAACCTTGGCGACGTCCATCGAACTGCCACCACCCACGGCCAGCACACCATCACAACCGGCGTCCTGATAAGCACTGTAGGCAGCGTGGACGATGGCTTCCGCTGGATCGGCGGCCACGCCATCAAAGACCGTCGCCGGATACCCGTCAGCGGCGAGGCCATCCAGCACCGGCTGGATCAACCCGAGGTCCACGAGACCCCGGTCGGTGACGAGCAGCGGCCGGCGAATACCGAGCCGCTGGCAATAAGGGCCGAGGTTGTGCGCCAGGCCGGCGCCTACGGCAACCTCGGGAACCGTGTGAAAGGCGTAATCAGTCATCGCCGAAAGTGAAGATGACCTTGCCCCGGGCACGACGTTCCATCATCGCGGCGTAGCCATCGGCGTAGGCCTCGATCGGGAACACATCAGTCACCACAGGCTTGATTTTGCCTTCAGCAAACCACTGCCACAGCGTGTCGGCATTCTTCTGCTGTTCAGCGGGCTCTTCCGCCATGAAGCGACCCCAGAACACACCCACAATCGCACTACCCTTGAGCAGGGTCAGGTTGAGCGGGATCTCGGGAATCGGACCACTGGCAAAACCCACGACCAGATAGCGGCCTTTCCAGGCCATGCCGCGAATGGCGGGTTCGGCGTAGTCGCCACCGACGGGGTCGTAAACCACATCGACACCCTTGCCGCCGGTCAGCGCCTTGATACGATCCTTCAGCGATTCCTCGCTGTAGTTGATCGTCTCGTCGGCACCCAGCTTGCGACACAGCTCGAGCTTCTCTTCGGTACTGGCGGCGGCGATGACCCGCGCCCCCAGTGCCTTGCCCAACTCCACTGCCGTACTGCCTACACCGCCGGCCGCCCCCATGACCAGCAGGGTTTCACCCGGCTGAATCTGGGCGCGCTGAACCAGCGCGTGATAGGAGGTGAAGTAGGTCATGCCAACGCCTGCGGCCTCGACGAAGTCGAGGTTTTCGGGCATGGGCAGCACCTGGTGTTCGTTGACCACCGCCTCCGCTGCAAACGCGTTGCCGAGACCAATGTGGATCACTTTGTCGCCCGGCTTGAAGCGAGTAACCGCGCTGCCAACCTCCTCCACGATACCCGCACATTCCCCACCGGGAACAAACGGCAGATCAGGTTGGAACTGGTACTTGCCCTGAATGATCAGTACATCAGGGAAGTTGAGCCCGGCCGCTTTGACGCGGATCCGGACATCGTTGTCACCGACTGGGGGCAAATCCCAGTCGGTGGTGAGGTCGAGCTTGTCAGGCAGACCGTGCTCGCGGCATACCAGAGCCTGGGTCATGCTCAGAAGACCTCGAACAGACCAGCAGCACCCATACCGCCGCCGATGCACATGGTGATCACCACGTACTTGACGCCGCGGCGCTTACCTTCGAGCAGCGCGTGACCGATCATGCGCGAACCGCTCATGCCGTAGGGGTGACCCACTGCAATGGCACCGCCGTTGACGTTGAGCTTGTCGTTGTCGATGCCCAGACGGTCACGGCAGTAAAGTACCTGTACCGCGAAGGCTTCGTTGAGTTCCCACAGACCGATGTCATCGACAGACAGGCCGTGCTGCTTCAGCAGCTTGGGCACGGCGAAGACAGGGCCGATGCCCATCTCGTCGGGCTCACATCCGGCGACCGCCATACCGCGGTAGGCACCGAGGGGCTCGAGACCCATCTGCTCGGCCAGCTTGCCTTCCATCAGCACCTGAGCGGCGGCGCCGTCAGACAGCTGGGAGGCGTTACCGGCGGTAATGGTGCCGCCCTCGATGACGGTCTTCAGACCCTGAACGCCTTCCAGGGTGCTGGGACGAACGCCTTCATCAGCGCTGACAGTGACTTCGGCTTCAGACTGCTCACCGGTTTCCTTGTTGAAAACGATGCGGTTGCAGGTCACCGGCACAATTTCGTCGGCGAATTTACCGGCCTCATAGGCGGCTGCGGTGCGTACCTGCGATTGCAGACCGTACTCGTCCATCACATCGCGAGAGATGTCGTAGCGCTTGGCAACCACTTCTGCGGTTTGCAGCATGGGCATGTAGACGTCTTTGTGCATCGCCATCAGCGCCTCGTCGGCAACGCGATGCATGTTCATGTGCTCGTTCTGGACCAGGGAAATGGAGTCCTGGCCACCGCCGATCACGACTTGCATACCGTCGGCAATGATTTGCTTGGCCGCAGTGGCCACAGCCATCAGGCCTGAAGAGCACTGACGGTCGATGGTCATGCCTGAAACGGTGGTCGGCAGACCCGCACGCAGGGCCGCAAGACGACCGATGTTCATGCTCTGGGTGCCCTGGGTCAGGGCGCAGCCCATCACCACATCGTCGACCAGATCGCCTTCGATGCCGGCGCGCTCGACGGCGGCACGAATCGCATTGGCACCCAGGGTCGGGCCATTGAGGTTGTTGAAGCTGCCGCGATAGGCCTTGCCGATCGGGGTACGTGCAGTTGAAACGATTACGGCTTCTTTCATGGGAGTCTCCGTGGAGTTTGTTGGGCGCCGTCACCCCGGGAGGGTAACAGCACCATCTTGTTTGGGGGCGCCCCGGCGGGGCGCCATGGGTCAGTCGAGCTTGATGCCCTTGGCTTCAGCGGCTTTGCCGACCATCTTGATGGTCTGTTCGAAACCGGCCTGGAGCACACGCTCACCACCATTGGCGATGGCTTCCCAGTTCGCCGCAATACCCTCGGGGGTCTGCTGGTCATCGGGCAGGTACATACCTTCGGTTTCGACAATCTTGGCCACGGCAAATGAACCCGCACCGGCACCGAGGATGGTGCGGGTCGGCGCATCTTCAGATACCAGGAACAGGACCGCAGGGGTCACGGTTTCAGGCGTCAGCAACTCGAAGCTCTTCTCGGGGATCAGGCCTTCGGTCATGCGGGTACCCGCAGTCGGTGCCAGCGCATTGATCTTGATGTTGTTCTTGGCGCCTTCCTGGGCAAGGGTGTTCATCATGCCGATGACGCCCATCTTGGCGGAGCCGTAGTTGGTCTGGCCGAAGTTACCGTACAGACCGCTGGATGACGTGGTCACCACAATGCGGCCGTAGTTCTGCTCTTTCATGATGTCCCAGCAGGCTTTGGTGCAGTACACCGAGCCCATCAGGTGCACGTCGACAACCAGACGGTAGTCTTCCATGGTGCCCTTGCCGAAGCTCTTGTCGCGCAGGATGCCCGCATTGTTCACCAAGATATCGACCCGGCCCCACTTGTCCACGGTCTGCTTGACCATGTCCTGAACCTGCTCGAAGTTGGCAACGTTGGCGCCGTGGGCCATGGCTTCACCGCCCATGGCTTCGATTTCAGCCACCACGGCGAGTGATGCTTCGCTGTTGCCACCGGAACCGTCGACGCTGCCGCCGAGGTCATTGACCACCACTTTGGCGCCGCGCTTGGCGAGTTCGATGGCGTGGCTGCGGCCGAGGCCATTTCCGGCACCGGTAACAATCGCTACCTTGCCGTCGTATCGGATAGACATGAAGTTACTCCTGAATGTCTGGGATGTTGATTAGGCGATGAAGAGCATGGACAGCCACTCGGCGATCAGCGCCGGGTTGTCCTCGCCTTCGATTTCCACACTGATGTTCTGCTTGATCAGGAAGCGGTTCGCATCCTTCTGATCAACCGAAGCAATTTCAACGTGGGCGCGGACCCGCTTGCCCGCGCGTACCGGCGTCAAGAAACGGACTTTATCGAAACCGTAGTTGACGCCCATCACGGTCTTTTCGTGGGCGACATTGGCGTCTTCACACAGCTTGACCAGCATCGAGAGCGTCAGGAAGCCGTGGGCAATGGTGCCACCAAACGGGGTCGCCTTGGCCTTCTCCTCGTCGATGTGGATGAACTGGTGATCCAGCGTGCAGTCAGCAAACTCATTGATACGCGCCTGGTCGATCTCGAACCACTCACCGGGCTCAAGCTTGGTGCCGGGCAGTGCCAGCAAATCTTCAGTGTTGTAGGTCTTCACCGCCATGGGGTGTCCTCCAGCAGGGGGTTGGGAGTGTGTTTTGAGGGAGTCGGGGACGGCTTAGCCGTCCCGGAACGTGGCACGCACCGGCTCGGTACCGGCCATGTATTTCTTGAGCTCGTGGCGACCCACCACCATGCGGTGCACCTCGTCGGGGCCATCCGCAAGTCGCAGGGTGCGTTGACCCGAGTACATCTGGGCCAGCGGCGTGTCCTGGGAGACACCAATGCCACCGTGCATTTGAATCGCGTCGTCGACCACCTTGAGCGTCATGTTGGGCACGGCGGTCTTGATCATGGAGATCCACACACGCGCTTCTTTGGCGTCGACGTTGTCCATCATCCAAGCCGTCTTCAGGGTCAGCAGTCGCGCCTGCTCAATCCCCATACGGGCATTGGCGATCACATCGATGTTGCCTCCCAGACGGGCGAGGGGCTTGCCGAAGGCCTCGCGGGCAACCGAGCGCTCGCACAACAACTGCAGGGCGCGCTCGGCGGCACCGATTGAACGCATGCAGTGGTGAATCCGACCCGGGCCCAGGCGACCCTGGGAGATCTCAAAACCCCGGCCCGCGCCGAGGATCATGTTGTCTTTGGGCACTCGCACATTGTTCAGGCGAACCTGCATATGGCCATGGGGCGCATCGTCCATATTGAACACGGTCAGGTGGCGTACGACCTCGACGCCAGGGGCATCCATGGGCACCAGAATCTGCGACTGCTGGGCGTGCTTGGGCGCATCCGGGTCGGTCTTGACCATGCAGATCATGATCTTGCAGCGGGGATCACCAGCACCGGAGGTCCAGTGCTTCTCACCGTTGATGACCCACTCGTCACCATCGAGTACCGCCTGGGTGCAGATATTGGTGGCGTCCGAAGAAGCCACCGCGGGTTCGGTCATGCCGAAGCAGGAACGAATTTCGCCGGCCATGAGCGGCTCCAACCACTGCTTCTTTTGTGCTTCGCTACCGTACTTGTGCAGCACTTCCATGTTGCCGGTGTCAGGCGCACTGCAGTTGAAAACTTCTGCGGCGATATGGGACTTACCCATTTCTTCCGCCAGGTAAGCGTACTCAACGGTGTTCAGGCCGGAGCCGTGCTCACCGGTCAGGAAGAAGTTCCACAGACCTTCTTCACGAGCCTGCTTCTTCAAAGACTCGATGATTTCAGTCTGGCGTGCCGTAAACTCCCAGGGACTACCGACGCGAACCTCGGCCCAATACTCGGGTTCAACGGGCAGGATGACATCATCAATAAAAGCGCGCACGCGCGCCAACAAGGGGGCCACACGGCTGGAAACGCCAAGATCCATAAAGAGTACTCCGCTCTGATTTGTGATTCTTGAGGCGCGCTCGAAGACCTGCAGAGAGCAACCACGCGAGCGCGCAGCAGCGAATTTGAACATACAGTATGTTTTTTTAACGCTCAAGTATGTTCCGGTTTTGTCCGCAGACAGACCGGCGCCTTTTTTCAGTGCTGCAACCCGCTCACCGACCGACCAGATCGACTCAAACCCCGGCCGTCAAAGCGTTTTCTGCCACCTCGACACTGACTCATCGGGAGCTGAGAACGATGCAAAGGTCTTGCTTAGTCGCATAGCGAGTGCTTCTATGGGCGTTGGTCTGGCTCGGTTGTAAAACCCGAGCCCGTTAGAATAAGTGCAAGGGCGCCGACCGCATCAGGTGCCTGTGACAGGAGAGTCATCATGATCAAGATTCTGGCAGTCGACGACTCGAGATCGATGCGCCACATGGTAAGCCAGACTCTCAATGACGCCGGCTTTGAAACCAAGCTGGCCAGTGACGGGGTAGAGGCCCTGGAAGTGGCTCAGACCTACAGCGCCGACGTTGTTATTACTGATGTCAACATGCCGAATATGGATGGCATCACGCTGGTGAAACGATTGCGTGAGCTCCCCGAATATCGCTACAAGCCGATTCTGGTCCTGACGACCGAATCCGGTGCCGACAAGAAAATGGAAGGTAAGCAGGCCGGTGCCAGTGGCTGGATCGTCAAGCCATTCGACCCTGATCGGCTGGTTGCAACCGTGAAGAGAGTGCTCGACTGACCATGGATCTGTCCGACGTACAGGATATTTTTTTCGAGGAGTGCCTTGAGGGCCTCGACGTCATGGAATCGGGCTTGCTGAGGCTCGACCAGTCCACTGACGTCGAAGAAATCAATGCCATCTTCCGCGCCGCCCACTCGATTAAAGGTGGCGCCGGCACGTTTGGCTTCCCCGAAATCTCTGCGTTTACCCATGTCATGGAGACGCTGCTTGACGAGATGCGCGACGGGCGCAGGGAAATCGAGCGCGTCGCCGTCGACTTGCTGCTCGAGTCCGTGGATGTGCTGCGCGGCATGGTCGATGCGGCTCAAAGCGGCGGCAGTAACGACGAAGAACGCGTTAACGACGTGCAGGGGCGATTGGAAGCGCTGCTCGCCGGCGCCGCAGCGCCGGCCGCCGCGCCCGAGGCAGCGGCGCCTGCAGAATCCGGTGAAGCCGCCGAACCCACCGCTGACGCACAAGCCGAACCGGCGAGCGCCGACAATGCGGGCGGTCCGGGCTGGAAAATTCTCTTCGCTCCCGGTCCGGAAATGCTGGTGCGCGGCAACGAGCCGCTGCGTATTTTCCGTGAGCTGGGCAAACTCGGCGAAATTTCTGTCAGCGCTGATGTCAGCGACCTGCCCAAGCTCGGCGATATCAACCCCCGGGTCTGCTCGATTCGCTGGACAATCATCCTCAAGGGCGAGCTCGCCGAGGACCAGGTCAAAGAGGTCTTTGCCTGGGTGGAGGACGAGGCGACGATCAGCCTGGCACCTATGAGTGGCGGCGAAGCTAAACCCGCTGCAGCGGCGCCGACTCCAGCGACGCCGGCCGCCGAAAAACCGCCAGCCAGCGCCCCCAAGCCCAGCCGCAAGAAAGCCAAAAAGGCCGCCGCTACCAGCAAACAGGGTGGCGAGGCACAGAACACCAAAGCCAAAGACGGCGGCTCGATTCGAGTCGGCATTGAGAAGGTCGACGAACTGATCAACCTGGTAGGGGAGCTGGTGATTACCCAGTCCATGCTGACCCAGGTTACCGAGCAGTTTGACTCCCCCGAGGGCGGTTCCATCGACCACCTGCGGGACGGCATCACCCAGCTCGAGCGCAATACCCGCGAGCTGCAGCAATCGGTGCTCAAAATCCGCATGCTGCCGATCACCGTGTCCTTCAGCCGCTTCCCGCGACTGGTGCGGGACCTGAGCTCCAAGCTCGGTAAGAACATCGCGCTCAAGATGGAAGGTGAGCAAACCGAGGTCGACAAGACCGTTCTGGAGAAGATCAACGATCCCCTGGTGCATCTGGTGCGCAACTCCCTCGACCACGGCATCGAGATGCCGGCGGACAGGGTTGCAGCCGGCAAGCCTGAACAGGGCACGCTGACCCTCTCTGCCTTCCACGAAGGCGGTGACATTGTCATTAAGGTCATCGATGACGGCGGCGGTTTGAAGCGCGACAAGATTCTTGCCAAAGCGCAAGAGAAAGGCATCGTCAAAGAAAACGAAATGCTGACCGACGAGGCCGTCTACAACCTGATCTTTGCACCGGGCTTCTCAACCGCCGACAGTGTTTCGGACGTATCAGGGCGCGGGGTAGGTATGGACGTGGTCCGCCGAAATATTCGCGACCTCGGCGGCAACGTCACCATCAACTCTGAGCCCGGACAGGGCAGCGAAGTCACCATTCGTCTGCCACTGACGCTGGCCATTCTCGACGGTCAGCTGGCCTCGCTACAGGACCAGACCTACGTGCTGCCGCTGGTCTCCATCATCGAATCACTGATGATCACCCAGGAGAGCCTCGAAGCTGTCACCGAAGAGGCGGAACTCTACCGACTGCGCGACGAATACATCCCCATTATCCGGCTCGACAAACTCTTCGGCATGGCGTCCTCCCGCGAGAATCTGGTGGGCGGCTTGCTGGTTGTGGTCGAGTCCGATGGGCGACGGGTGGGCCTGCTGGTTGATGAGCTACTTGGCCAGCAGCAGGTTGTGATCAAAAGCCTTGAGACCAACTTCCGCCAGATTGAAGGAATTTCCGGTGCCACCATCCTCGGTGATGGCACCATCGCACTCATTATTGATGTACCCGGGCTGGTCATGGGTTACTTCGACGCCATGAAGGCTCAAGAATCAAAACGTGTCGCCAGCACCGGCCAGGGCGCCCTCGAAGCGGAGTAATAGCTATGTCTGAAATCAGCGAATCCCAGGTACTCGACATCGGCGGAGACAGCCGTCAGTTCCTCAGCTTCAAGCTCGGCGTCGAGGAGTACGGCGTCGATATTCTCAAGGTACAGGAAATCAAGGGATGGGAAGGCGCGACGCCGATCCCCAACATGCCGGGCTACATTCTCGGCGTGATCAACCTGCGCGGCACCGTGGTGCCTATCATCAACCTGCGGTCGCTGTTCGAGATGGATGAACTCGAATTCACCAAGACCACCGTGGTCATCGTGGTGCGCATTACCGATTCCGAGAAGGATGAGCAGCGCACAGTGGGCCTGGTGGTGGACGCGGTCTCCGAGGTCCACAACATCACCCAGGATGAACTGCGCCCGGCCCCGGAATTCGGTGGCGCTTGCCGCGCTGACTTCATCATGGCGCTGGCCACCAAGGAAGAGCGCATGATCATCCTGCTCGAGGTCGATCGACTGATCAACGAGGGTGTACTCGAGGCTATCAACGTTTCCGGCGCGGCCTGATCCGCGACGGCGCCGGCCAAAGCCGGCACTGGCTGCTCAGCTGAGCGCTCAAGTCACGGCCTGAGCCCGGCGATCACGCGATCAGCGTCGAGCGGCAAACAGCAGAACAAGAGAGGTTGTTGACATGGCAGAGCTGGAAGGCGGCATATTGAAACTGGGGCGGGTCGAAGGGATCGACACCGCCGATGAACTGCTCGCCAAACTGCGCGAGGTCGCTGACGAGCAGGAGACCGTCAGAATCGACGGCAGTGCCGTGATCAGCGTCGACTCCACAACCCTGCAAATGCTCGTGGTACTGACGCGAGAAGTCACCCAGGAAGGTGCCAGCATCACCTGGGAAGGCGCGTCCAAGAAATTGACCAAATCGGCAGAAATGCTGGGTCTTACCGGAGATCTGGGACTTTAACGCGGATCGCGGACAAGCCCTGAAATTCCGTCACCATGGCCTCTGAACCCAACGAACTCCCGCTGCAATCGGTACTGAGCGCAACGTCTGCCCAGCTCGATATTGCCGCCGAAGATGCAGAATCCGCGATTAACAGCGTACTCGAATCCTTCGAGGCCGCTGCCGGCGCGGTGGAGGGGCTCGAAGCGGCCATGAACGGTATGGCCGATGTGGAACCCACAGAAATTCTTGAATCGGTCATGGCCCTGCGAAAACTGCTGCGCCGCTCGGTGGTCGACCTGCAGTTCCAGGACCGGCTGATGCAGCGGCTGGCCATGGCGTCACGCGAAATGCGCGTGCTCGCCGGGAATGGCTCACCCGACGACAACACCCTCTTCGCCGATGGCGCGGTGCCTCGCAGTGCTGCATCGCTGTACTCGGCGACCCAGCTGTCCCGCATCAACATCGCCGCTGGCAACGAGGCCGCAACATCGCTACCGTCAGATGAAGACGACGACATTGAGCTCTTCTGAGGACATGACTTGAGTACCGCTCGACGATCAGACGCGATGGCGACCTTCAAGTTCACAGATGCGGACTTCTCGCGTCTGCGCGTCATGGTCAAAGAGATGACGGGTATCAGCCTCAGCGAACAAAAGCGCGAGCTGGTGTACGGACGCCTCACCCGTCGACTGCGAGCACTCGGCTTTGAGGCCTTCCACGACTACTGCAATTACCTCGAGGAAAATCAGGACGAGGAACTCGAGCACTTCACCAACGCCATCACGACCAATCTGACGTCGTTTTTCCGCGAAAACCATCATTTTCAGATGCTTTCAGACGAGCCGCTGCGCAGCTGGCTGATGCAGCGACTGTCGAGCAACGGCAAGCTGCGCTGCTGGTCGGCGGGCTGCTCCACCGGAGAAGAGCCCTACAGCCTGGCCATCACGCTCTCGGAAATGATCCCCAACATCCGGGATCGCGACGTGAAAATCCTCGCCACGGATCTCGATACCAACGTGGTCGCGACCGCAGCCGCAGGGGTGTACCCGGAAAACCGCATCGACGCGCTAGACCGAGAGCGCAAGAACAAGTGGTTCTCCCGGGGAACCGGCGCCAACACGGGCATGGTCCGAGTCTCGGACCAGTTGCGCGGCATGATCACTTTCAATCAGCTCAACCTGATGAGCGAGTGGCCCATGAAGGGCAAGTTTGACGTCATATTCTGCCGCAACGTCGTGATCTACTTCGACAAGCCCACCCAGAGCGTGCTCTTCAATCGCTATGCCGATGCACTTTGCGACCAGGGCGCCCTGTTTATCGGCCATTCGGAAACCATGTCCGAGGTGTGCACCCGCTTCGATTTGATTGGCAAAACCATGTATCGGAAGATCATCTAATGGCCAAGCAAGAAGCCCCACAGGCCCTGCCCGGCTACGAGTCCTTCCGACGAGTGTGGCACCACGCACACCAGTGCTTCGGCGCGCGCATTATGCCCGGCGAGTACTACGTCACCCGACATGACGAGCTGATTGCCACCACGCTTGGCTCCTGTGTATCGGCTTGCATCCGGGATCCGGCCACGGGTATCGGCGGCATGAATCACTTCATGCTACCGGTTGATGAGCGGTCAGACGCCACGTCCTACGATGTGTCCGCGCGCTATGGCAACTTCGCCATGGAACACATGATCAACGACATCCTGAAAAATGGTGGCCGACGGGAGCGACTCGAGGTCAAGGTGTTTGGCGGCGGTAATGTCCTGCCCTCCATGACTGCCATTGGCACCAAGAACATCAACTTTGTGCGCGAGTATCTGCACACCGAAGGTTTCAACATTGCCGCCGAGGACCTCGGCGGGAGCAATCCGCGCAAGGTGATCTACTTCCCCGCCAGTGGCCGCGTGATGATGCAACGTGTCAGCCTGAGCCGCCACGACGAGCAGGAAATCACCCGCCGCGAGGCCGAATACCAACAGTCACTCAAGTCGAAGCCTATTGCCGGCGATATCGACCTGTTCTGATTACCGTTTCCACACCCGAAGAGAGAGTTATTTCGTGTACAGGTGTAGCTTGAGTCAGGAGCCCATGGCATGAGCGCAGATTCCAAGACCATCACAGTCCTGGTGATCGATGATTCGGCGGTTATGCGCCGGGTGATCACCGAGATGCTGAATTCCGACCCCAATATCGAGGTGATCGGCACGGCGATGGACCCTTACGCTGCCCGTGAAAAAATCAAACGGCTGAACCCCGATGTCTGCACCCTGGACGTCGAGATGCCGAAGATGGATGGCCTGACATTCCTGGCCAACCTGATGCGCTTGCGTCCGATGCCCGTGGTGATGTTTTCCAGTCTGACCCAGAAAAACGCCGATGAGACCGTCAGGGCGCTCGAACTGGGTGCGGTAACGTTTGTGGGTAAGCCAAACGGCGACTCACCCGACGCGCTGGATACCATCGCCAGTGATCTCATCAACGCCGTCAAGGAAGCCGCCGCCGCCAACCTCAAGGCGCTGCGGCCGGCGCGCCCACCGCGCCCCAAACGCGAGATCGAACAGCGCTACAGCGCCGATGAAGTCATCAAGCGGGAGGATATTCCGCGCAGCCGACGTTCACGCAATCCCATTGTGGCCATTGGCGCTTCGACGGGCGGTGTTGAAGCACTGATTGATGTGCTGTCCTGTATGCCAGCAGGTGGACCGACCATTGTCATCACCCAGCATATTCCGGCCGCTTTCAGCGCCTCTTTTGCCCAGCGAGCGAACAACCACTCGGCGATGGAAGTCCACCACGCCGAAGACGGTATGCAGCTCGAACCCGGCCATGCTTACATCGCGCCCGGAGCGGCCCACCTCCTGATCACCAATCGGGGCGGCAAGCTGTTCACCGAATTGTCAGATGGCCCACCGGTCAACCGCCACAAGCCCTCAGTGGACGTACTGTTCCGTTCGGTGGCGCAGGCGGCAGGTGTGTCCGCCATGGGGGTACTGTTGACCGGGATGGGTGACGATGGCGCCCGGGGACTCAAGGAATTGCAGGAACTGGGCTGCCTGACCGTCGCGCAGGACGAGGAGAGTTCGGTGGTCTGGGGCATGCCCGGTAGTGCCGTTAAACTCGGCGCAGCTGATGAACAGGCATCCCTGGACGATGTGCCCAGCCGAATTATGAAGTGGTACCACGAGAAATAGGAACATCTGGCGGCGCTTGAGATACAATCGCGCTCTGCTGCAACTTTTTGAGGATTCACCCATGGACATCATGATTGTCGACGACAGCGCCGCCATGCGCCTCATCGTCATGAAGACGCTGCGAGAGGCGGGCTTCGACGGTCACGACATCACCCAGGCCAGCGATGGCGCCGAGGCTCTCGAGCTCATTCTCGATGAGGAGCCGGACCTGATCCTGTGCGACTGGAACATGCCCAATATGACCGGCCCTGAGCTTCTGCAGGCGCTCAACAACGAGGGCGTGGAGAGCGTCTTCGGTTTCGTCACCACCGAGGCTACTCCGGCGATGCGCGATAAGGCCGAGCAACTCGGCGCTGATTTTCTGATTTCCAAGCCGTTTACGGCGGACGATTTCGAAGACACTCTCTCTGAATACATCGACGACTGATTACCCACGCCCAGCGACTGCAGGAGATCCCTGATGGCACAACAGCAACTTATGAACGCCCTGGATTGCAAGCGCATGCTGGCACCGCTCTACAACGGTCTGACCGTGGTACCGGGGGATGTCAAATGCGAAGAGAACGATGCCGCCCTCTATGGCGTCTACGTCGACGATCAGGACAAGCCTGTCTCACTGTGTGCGTTTGACCCGCATTTCTGCGCCTATATGGGTGGCGCACTGACCATGGTGCCGCCGGATGCGGCCAACGAAGCGGCTGCCAACGCCAGCTTCACCGACCTGGTCATGGGCAATATCCACGAGGTCATGAACATCCTGTCGCGCCTGTACATGGAGGGCACCAGCCCGCACCTGCGCCTCAGTGTTGTGCGCAAGAACGCGTCCGAAATGACCGATGATGAAAAAGCCATCCTGGCCAATGTCGCGGATCGTCTCGACATGAAAATGGGTCTACCCCAGTACGGCGAATCGAACTGCTCGCTGCTGACCCTCTGAGGAACGAGCGCGCATAAAAAAGCCCAGCACTCGCTGGGCTTTTTTTGTTGCTGCGCCCCCCGGCGGGGGGCGCAAACCGGGCCCCAGAGTCACTCGTCTACGCGAGCGTTTGCCCAACCACCCAACTCGTCTACCGCGCGCTCAACCAGCGCGGGCTTACCGGTATTCAATTCGATCAAACGCCGCAAATGGGTAGCGGTATCGAGATCCATATCCTCGAACTTCATCGCCACCAGGCCGTCGTCAATGCGGGCTACACGACCGCTGAAGTGCATCTCCAGACCCGTATCATTGAGCCTGACGCTGATACCGCCGACATCACCGACCTGCCAATCGATGGCCGCGGCCGAATTGGGCGGCGCCATCAGTACGCCATTTAGCGAGATATCGACTACGCTGATTGGCTCGCTACGCTCACCCTGAATCAGTTCACCGCCCGAGAAGAAATTCACTCGTTCCGCCAATCTGTTAGCCATTGGCCTGGGCCCTCCTCCTGACTCGCCAATTGTGCAGGCGCATCGCCTTCAAATAATGATTGAGCTGCTGCTCCGACAGAATCCCCTGCTCGACAAAAAAGCGGCCCAAACGCTGGGTCATCAGTTGGGCGCGGCTACATAACGCCCGGTGCTGGGAAGGATTCAGGTATCCGCACTGCATGGCAAATTCGGCAAAAGGAACATCGTATTGCCCTGTGGCGCGCCGGCGGCTCAAGACGTCGGCAATTTGCTCACGGGTCATCAGCCCCCAGGCGACTGCCAACTGACCGATCAGCGGCCGCTGACGGCGTTGCCAGACCAGAGCGTCGATCAATTGCCGCCAGCTCACTGCGCCCGAGTAGTAGAGAAACTGACCCAACTGCAGCGGACGCTGGGGCAGAGGGAAGTCCCCGCTGCGGTCCTCCGATGCCCGGCGTCGCGCCTGATCGGCTTGCTCAGTGCGATGCTGCTGCCGGCGAGCCCGCGCCTCGGCCTCGGCTTCGCGACCACTACCCGCCCAGCGGGAATAACTGCTACCGGCGCTAAATGGCTGCTCCTGCCGGTGCTCACGCCGCTCCTGGCGCGCCCGCGTGCGCTGCTCTGCCTCACCGGCGTTTGCGCGGGTCCGGGCTTTGGCGGCGGGACGTTCCTGGGCCGTCTGTGGGCGACTCGGACGCGCCGGACGGCGGGGTTCGGGCTGAGTGGCCCTGACGGCGGAGACAACGACATCTCCCTGCTGAACCAGTCGCAGCAGTTCATAAGCGGCAACTACCGCCCGAAACGCGGCGTCGGGATCCTTGGCGTTGGTTGGGCGCAAGTGGGCCCGATCGGGATGGGTTTCCTGGGCCCGGCGTCGATAAGCACGCTTGAGCGTCCGCTGATCCAGCCCACGCACGTGAATCACGCACTCCCGAACCGGCCTACCGCCCTCAAAGAGCAGCACGTAGGCTTCCCGGAACTCGGCCTCAGTTAGCTGTCGAGGCAGCACTGGGGATCGACGCTCTGTGCATGGCGGAGGGGACCTGAATGGGTCATATCAGGGTCAATGTACGTTGCCAGACCGCCGGCATGCAAGCGCTGCAAGAGATATTGGTCAGCCATCGCCACCGCTAAGCTTTTGCCCTATATTGGGTGTTTGCATCATTGCTTTTCCCCACGCCAGTACATCGACGCACAATAAGAGATCCCCATGGACGTAACTCTAGGAATGACCGTTAAACAACGCATTATTTCTCTGCTCATTTGCACGATCCTGTTGCTGGGCGGACTGCTCTTTGGCGCCCTGTCTGCGCTCAGCGGCCAGCTCGACGACATGAACGAAATGTACATCGAGCGGGTAGGCCCCCTGGCCCAGCTCAAGCAGGTATCTGACACTTTTTCCACACAGATCGTTGAAACCATCTACGACCGACGCAACGAAACCATCAGCTGGGAAGAAGCCTATACCCGGTTGCAAAAGGGCAGCGAAGATCTCGAGGCCAACTGGAGTTTTTACGCGGCGGGGGATCTCGACGAGCGGGAGATCGCGCTGGCCGACGAGGTAGAGCCCTCCATCGACGTGGTGCTGGAGATGACCTATGAGCTGCAAGATATTTTCGAAGCTCAGGACAGCGAGGCACTGAATGCCTTCATGTCGGGGTCCTTGGACAGCATGTCGACCCAAATTCTGGCCGGACTGCGCCAGCTCTCTTCCCTGCAACTGGAACTGGCGCAAGAAACCTACGAACGTGCTGAAGCCAATTACAGCACCACCCAAATCATCATGATTGCGGTCGTGGTTTTTGCGCTCATCATCATGTCAATTGGCGTGGCACTGCTGCTCAAGGGCATTGTTGGGCCTCTGCAAAACGCAGAGGGATACGCCAAGGACATCGCAGAAGGCGACCTGTTCACCACCATGCCGCTCGTGGGCAATGACGAATTCACCAGCATGACCCGGGCGCTCAACCAAATGAGCGATGAGCTGGCCGTGGTCATCGACGACGTCGCCGACGCCGCCAACACCATGACCAACGGCGTGCGCGAAATCGCTTCGGGCAACCTCAATCTGTCCGAGCGCACCGAGCAGCAGGCTGCGAGCCTCGAGGAAACCGCGGCCAGCATGGAGCAGATGACCGCCACGGTGAAGCAAAACGCCGACAATGCCGGTCACGCCAATGATCTCGCCGCCGAAGCGACCCGCCAGGCGGAGCGCGGGGTAGAGATTGCCTCGGTTGCCATGACCGCCATGAATGAAATCAATTCATCCAGCCGCAAGATCTCCGAAATCACAGGCGTGGTCGATGAGATTGCCTTCCAAACCAACCTGCTGGCACTCAACGCTGCCGTCGAGGCCGCACGCGCGGGCGACGCCGGCCGCGGCTTCGCCGTGGTGGCCTCCGAGGTACGGGTACTGGCCCAACGCTCTGCCGAAGCCGCCAGCCAAATCAAAGGATTGATCGAAGACTCAGTGACCAAGGTCGACAGCGGCTCGGAGCTGGTTCAGCAGTCCTCTGACGCCCTCGGAGATATTGTCACCGCCGTGAAGCAGGTCTCTACCATCATGGGTGAGATCAGCGCCTCAAGCGTCGAACAGAGCGAGGGGATTGAGCAGGTCAGCGATGCGGTCGTTCAAATGGACCAGATGACGCAACAAAACGCCGCGCTGGTGGAAGAAGCCGCAGCTGCTGCGAAGGCACTTGAGGACGAGGCCAGCCAACTGAATCGGCGAGTTGCGTTCTTCAAGACCCAGCGCAGTGTCGATGGCGGCTCGATGACCCCTCCGCCCGCCGCCGCCATCAGCGCACCGGCGCCTGCCGCCAAGCCCGCGGCAAAACCCAAAGCCGCGCGCGCCCTGCCTCAACCGTCAACCCGTGTGCGGCCGACGCCGGCACCGGCTCCCGCGGCCGAGCAGGACGGCGACTGGCAGGAGTTCTGAGCCACTCTCAACCACCGGACGCCCACTGAGCTGGGTGTCCGTTATCAAGCCTCCAAGCGATACAGGAACGCTAGTATGAAATCACTGATGAGCCGAAGCATGAGCGCTGTTGCGCTCGTGCTGGGTGCTGCACTTGCCACCGCTGCTGAACCCACGACCGGACCGGTTGTGAAGGACTTTGGGCCGGTGATGCTGCCCCCCGAAGGGGCTTACAACCTCGATAAAGAGACCCACTACAAAGTGTCGATTGATATCGGCGACACCGCTGAATTCCCCGGTGACCTCAACCGAAAGTTGGTGAGTTCGGCACGCTTCCTGAATATGCATGCGCAAACTGGCATCCCCGAAGACAACATTGACTTCGCCATCGTGGTCCATGGGAAAGCCGCCCAGGATCTCCTGACCGACGAGGCATACCGCAAGCGCTTCAACAGCAGCAATCCGAATACGGAGCTCCTGGCCCAGTTGCAATCAGCCGGCGCCAAAATCTATCTGTGCAGCCAGACCGCACTATTCCGTGGCATGGCGCCGGAGGAGTTCAACCCGGCAGTGACCATCGCCATGTCGGCCATGACTTCACACGTGCGTCTGCAGCAGGAAGGCTACACGCTCATCCCCTTCTGAGCGGCTCAACCACTGCAGCACCACCATAGGACATCACCATGACTGATTTTTCACAGAGGGACCCGGTAGCGGGCGTCGATCCGCTGTTTCACCAGCGTTGGTCGCCTCGCAGCTTTGTCAAGAAAGGTCTCGATGACACCGTCACAGCGCGGCTGGTCGATGCGGCCCGCTGGTCGCCGTCGTGCTTCAACGCGCAACCCTGGCGCATCTTTACCAGCAGCCCGGCGACTTTCGACGCCTACCTGGAGCTGCTCATGGAAGGCAACCAGATCTGGGCAAAAGACGCCGAAGTATTGGGTTTCTTCATTGCTCAGAAACAGTTTGAACACAACGGCAGCGACAACCCCTACGCCGAATTTGACTGCGGGGCCGCCTGGATGGCGATGACGCTGCAGGCGCAAGCCGAGGGGCTGTACACCCACGGTATGGGTGGCATCCACCACGACAAGGTCGCGGAATACCTCGGCCTCGACACCGAAAAATACAAAGTCGTCATGGGTTTCGCCATCGGTCATATCGGACCGCGTGACGCGCTGCCAGAAGCACTCGCGGAGCGCGAGGCCCCCTCTCCCCGCAAGGCGCTGGGCGAGATCTGGCCGACCGGCTAACTACTCTCCCGGCAACGGAATGTGCTCCCGCTGGTCCCCCGGGATCAGTGGGAAACGACCCTCTCGCCAATCCTGCTTGGCCTGCTCCAGCCGATCGCGGTTAAACGCAACGAAATTCCACTCGAGGATAGGCGTTTGCGGCCAGGCCTCCCCGCCGAGCAACACCACTCGGGCATTACCCACGGCGGATACAACCGCAGCGTCATCGAGCAAGGCGAACTGGCCCTCAATCAGACGCTCGCCGGCCACTTCCACCTCTCCGGCGATGACATAAATGGCGCACTCGGCACCGGGTTCCGGACGCGCCAGCGAGCGCCCATCTGCCATCAGCACATCCAGATAGAACATGGGCGAGTAAGAACGGATCGGCGACACCATGCCGAATGCCGAGCCAATAATCAGTCGTGCGTGGACACCCTCGAAACTATAAGTTGGCAGGGCCTCGCGACCGACGTGATCAAAGCGCGGCTCGATGTCTGCCAACTCTGCGGGCAGTGCCACCCAGGCCTGCAAGCCGTTCATGCGGTGCGGGGCCGCTTTCACTTCCAGCGTCTCCCGCTCCGAATGCACGATACCTCGCCCGGCCGTCATCCAGTTGACCTCACCCGGCAGAATTTCAAGGTGATTGCCCAAACTGTCCTGATGCAACATCGCCCCTTCAAACAGATAAGTCAGGGTCGCCAGGCCAATGTGCGGATGAGGGCGTACGTCGATGCCATCTCCCGGGGCAAATTCCGCCGGCCCCATGTGATCCAGAAACACAAACGGCCCCACCATTCGCTTGTCGACATGGGGCAGTAGACGGGTCACTGAAAAACCGCCCAGATCCTTGCTGTGTCCCTTTAATACAGTTGGCATGCGTCGCTCCTCGGACTGATCGCGGCCTTCCTGTCAGCGCCGCGGTAGGGCGAGCACGAGACCGTGCCCGCAAACCATTGATGTGTGATTGAATCAGATCATACGCATGAGTAGTAGGAGCAGACCTCCATCACCATGGCAACACACTGGTATCGACTGGACCCCGAACAGTCACTGGCAGCCCTCGAGTCCTCTCAACAGGGGCTGTCGGAAAGCGCGGCGACAGCTCGTCTGGCCGAGTACGGCGCCAACGAAATTGTCGTCAAGAAAACGCCCCAGTGGTTACGCTTTCTTCGCCAGTTCAACGATCCAATGATCTGGATACTGCTGGTGACCGGCTTGATCACCGGCACCCTGACCGCCCTGGGTGAACAGATGCTACCCGACACCATCGTGATCCTCGGTGTTGTGCTGCTGAACGCCATTTTGGGCTTCGTCCAGGAGGGTAAGGCCGAGGGCGCGCTCGACGCCTTGCGAAGCATGATGGTGCCCACCTGCCTGGTGGTGCGGAGCGATCTGCCTCGGCAAATGCCGGCCCGCGAGCTGGTGCCGGGTGACATCGTGCTGCTCGAAGCCGGTGACAAGGTCCCTGCCGACGTCCGCTATCTCGACACCCACAATTTACACGTCGATGAATCTTCGCTGACTGGCGAGTCGATTCCGGTCAAAAAAATCAGCCAAGCACTGACGGGCAAGGACCTCGTACCCGGTGATCAACGCAACATGGGTTTCTCGGGCACCTATGTCACCCAGGGCAGCGCCCGGGCCATGGTGGTGACCACCGGCAGTGAAACACTGTTTGGCCAGATCGCCGATATGGTCAAAGCTGCGGGCAGCGGCCTGTCGCCGCTGCAACGGAAGATGCAGGAGTTCGTGCGCAGCTTGATCACAGCCATCCTGTGCATCGGTGCCTTTAATTTCCTGTTCGGCATGTATCTGGGCTACGCGGCCACTTACAGTTTCCTCGGTGCCATTTCACTGGTGGTAGCAGCCATTCCCGAGATGCTACCCACGCTGGTGACTTCCATCCTCGCCCTGTCAGGCACCGTGATGGCGAGTCGCAAAGCGCTGGTCCGGCACCTGCCCGCCGCTGAAACCCTCGGCGCCACAACGGTCATTTGCTCGGACAAGACTGGCACCCTGACTGAAAACCGCATGACCGTGACGAAACTCTATGCCGGCAATGATCACTTCACGCTCAGTGGCGCCGGCACCAGCCTCGAGGGCACGTTCCAGCAACACGAACCCGTCGATCAGGCGATCGATCCGACCCAGCATCGCGGGCTGATGGCGCTGCTGGCCTGCGGGTTCTACTGCAACAATGCCCACGCCGGTAGCAACACCAGCGGTGATCCCACCGAAGTTGCTTTACGGGTATCGGGTGCGAAGGCAGGCCTGGATCCCGAGGCCAGTGTCCGTGAACTGGAGATTCCCTTCGACTCCCAGGAAAAATTCATGGCCGTGCGGGTTCGGTATGGAGACCAGCACTTCATTCTGGTCAAAGGTGCGCCGGAAGTGGTGATCGAGATGTGCGATGCACAACTCGACCGGGACGGACTGCGCACAAGTCTCGATCATGAGCAGATACTCGCCCAGGCGAGTCACTTTGCGGGAGACGCATTGCGCACACTGGGCTTTGCCATGAAGCCCATTGCCGCCGAGCATGCGGGCCTTGCCCGGGAGGATCTCGTGGGGCTGGCGTTTTTGGGACTGCAGGGCATGATCGATCCGCCCAAACCCGCCGCGATCGACGCGGTAGAACGCTGCCGGCAAGCCGGCATTCGCACCGTCATGATCACCGGAGATCACCCTGACACGGCCTTGGCTGTCGCCAGGCAACTGGGCATTGCCGCCGAAGAAGTGATGACGGGCAGTAAACTGTCCCAGCTGGGTGACGCGTCGCTGCGGAACATTACCGAATCGGTGTCGGTCTACGCCCGCGTGGCGCCCGAGCACAAACGCGCCATTGCCCGGGCGCTGCAGGATAACGGCCATGTCGTAGCCATGACCGGGGACGGCGTCAATGACGCACCGGCCCTCAAACAGGCGGACATTGGCGTGGCCATGGGCATCACCGGGACCGAGGTGGCCAAGGAAGCGGCTGACATGGTGCTGGCAGATGACAATTTTGCCACCATCGTCGCGGCGGTCGAGGAAGGTCGCCACGCCTGGAACAACCTGCAAAAGGCCATTCTCTACACCCTGCCCACCAATGCGGCACAGGCGCTGTTGATCATGGGCGCGATTCTGATGGCCGCTTTTGTACCTTTGTTCGGCCACCGCTTCGTTCTGGAGCCGGTGCAGATTCTCTGGATTAATCTGCTCGACTCGGTACTGCTCACCCTGCCGCTAATGATGGAGCGCAAGGAACAGGGGCTGCTGAAGACGCCTCCGCGCGATCCCAGCGTGCGCATCATTACCCCGCTGTTTTTACAGCGGGTGGTTGCCATCGGTCTCGCCATATCCGTGCCCGGCTTCCTCATCTATTACCACTTCGGTGTCGGCGCATTGCAACACGGTGAGCTGGTCAATCCTTTGCTACTGACCCAGGCTCAAACCGCCGCTTTCTGGGGCATTTTGTTCGGCCACATCGGCTACGTTGTTTCCGCTCGATCCATCCACCGCTCGGCTTTCAGCCTGAACCCTCTGGGCAACCCCTGGTTGCTCGGTGGGATAACCCTAAGCGTACTGATACGACTGATTCCAACGGTCATACCCGAGGCCGCATCGCTATTTCGTACCGCGGCTTTCCCCGACACCTGGTGGCCGCTGATCCTGCTCTGCTTCCTGCCCAGTTTTCTCGTGATCGAAGTGGACAAACTATGGCGCAAGCTGAGAAGCCGCTATTGGGCCAAAGCGAGGCTGGGGGCATAATCGGGGGCTCGTGCCAGTCGAGCCACCCCCATGCCAAGACCGTTTCATCTCGCCTTCCCCAGCAGCGATATCCAGCGCACCCAGGACTTTTACTGCGAACTGCTGGGTTGCACCGTCGGCAGATCCACTGACAACTGGGTAGACCTCGACTTTTTCGGTCACCAGTTGGTATTCCACGACTGTGGCGGCGAGACACTGCCACAGTTCTTTAACCCGGTGGACAAAGCCCAGGTGCCACTGCCCCACTTTGGGGTAGTGCTGGAGCCCGCAAGCTTTACGGCCCTCGCTGACCGACTGACAGGCAAGGTTGAGTTCGTGATCCCGCCAACGGTTCGCTTCGTAGGAACCCCGGGCGAGCAACAAACCATGTTTTTTCTCGATCCAGATGGCAATGCGCTGGAGTTCAAGAGTTTTGCTGACGACCAGTACATTTTTGCGCCATTCGAACCCACCCCAGAATAAGGACTTCCGATGAAATCCATGCACAGACTGGGTGTCGCCCTCGGCACCGCGCTCGCGATGCTCAGCCCGCTGGCTGGCAACGCGCAGGACCCCGTGTTGACTGCTGATGATGTCTTCCAGCTCGGCTACGCCAGCGCGCCCATCGTTAACCATGCCGGTGACGAGGTGCTCTACCTCCGCCAGACCATGGATATCATGACCGACCGCTCCCGCAGCCATCTTTGGCAGGTCAATATTCAAAGCGGCGAGCAGCGTCCGATCACCTCCGGCGCAATGACGGTTTCATCACCGGCGCTGGCCAAAGATGACAACCGTGTCGCCTTCGTCAGTCGTGACGAAACCGGTGCCCAGATCTTTGTCCATTGGCTCGATTCGGGGCAAACCGCGCAGCTGAGCCGACTGCCCGAGTCCCCCTCACGCCTGAGCTGGTCTCCCGATGGCCAGTGGCTGGCGTTCACCATGCGCGTGCCGACGAAAGCACCGACCATGGGCAAGCTGCCGACCAAACCCAAGGGCGCCGAGTGGGCCAAGCCTCCGGTGGTAGTCGACCGCATGGTGTACCGCAACGATGGTCGCGGTAACCGTCCTCACGGATTTACACAGGTATTCCTGATGCCCGCCACAGGCGGCAGCCCTCGTCAGTTGACCCAGGGCAACTTCGACCACGGCAGCAGTATCGTTTGGGCCAATGACAGTGAAGCGCTGTACATCTCGGCCAATCGTGGCGAAGACCGCGAACTCAACGTGGTCAATAGCGATATCTTCAAAGTCGCCATTAGCGATGGCAGCCTGACCCAACTCACCGACCGCCAGGGTCCCGATGGTAATCTGGCCCTGTCACCCGACGGCGAACAAATTGCCTACCTCGGCTGGGACGACCGGCGCATGGGCTATCACCGCACCCGGCTCTACGTCATGGACACGGATGGCGGTAGCCGTCGCGAGTTGCTTGCCGAACTCGACCGGGACATTGCCCAGCCCCACTGGTCTGCAGACGGCCAGCGGCTTTTCTTCCGCTACGACGACCTCGGTGACACCGTACTGGCCATCACCGATCTCAACGGCAAAATGACCGACCTGGTGCGCGGCTTGGGGGGTACGTCACTCGGACGCCCCTACGCTGGCGCTGCAATGTCAGTTGGCGGGCAAGACGTCTACGCCTATACCTCAGGTAGCACAGCACGACCCGCCGACATCAGCGTTGGCCAGCTCGGCAGCGAACACCAAAAGCAGCTGACTGCGGTCAACGAAGGTCTGCTGGCGCACCGCGACCTCGCTGAGGTTGAAGGCATCTGGCTCAAGTCAGCCGCCGACGGCCAGGATATTCAGGCCTGGATCGCCAAACCCCCTGGCTTCGACCCGAACAAACAATACCCCATGATCCTCGAGATTCACGGTGGCCCATTCACCAACTACGGATTCCGCTTCTCTACCGAAGTACAGCTCTACGCGGCGGCGGGCTATGTTGTGCTGTACGTCAACCCACGCGGGAGCACCAGTTATGGTGAGGACTTCGGCAATCTGATCCATCATGCCTACCCTGGCCAGGATTACGACGATCTGATGAGCGCCGTGGACGCGGTTATCGACAAGGGCTACATCGACGAAGACCAGCTGTATGTCACTGGCGGCAGTGGCGGTGGTGTATTGACCGCCTGGATCGTCGGCAACACCGATCGATTCCGTGCCGCCGTGGTCGCCAAACCGGTGATCAACTGGGCGAGCTTCGTGCTGTATGCCGACAATCCGCCCTATTTCACCCGCTACTGGTTCGACAAAATGCCCTGGGAAGACTACGAGTCTTACTGGAAGCGCTCACCGCTGTCGCTGGTCGGTAACGTCAACACGCCGACCATGCTGCTCACCGGCGAGGCTGACTTGCGAACCCCCATGGCCGAGACCGAGCAGTACTACCAGGCCTTGCGACTGCGCGGTGTTGATACCGCGATGGTGCGCATGCCCGGCGCTTACCACGGTATCGCCCGCCGTCCGAGCCAACTGGCCGGCAAGGTGGCTGCCATTCTCGAGTGGTTTGACCGATACGCCACCAAGGAGTCCCAATGAACCGTTTTCTGCAATCCCTGAGCCTTGCCGCACTGCTGACCGGCAGTGCACTCACCCACGCCCAGCAGCCCTTTGATGTGAGCGTGGTGGCGCAGTTTGACGAACCCTGGGCCGTCGCCGTCATGCCTGGCGGCGAGCTGCTGGTCACCGAGAAAAAAGGCAATCTGTTTATCGTGGACAGCGATGGCGAACGCTCCCGACCCGCCCGCAACGTTCCCGATGTGCACTACGGCAATCAGGGCGGGCTCGGTGACGTAGCCCTGCATCCTGACTTTGCCAACAACGGCATCATTTACCTGAGCTATGCCGAAGCTGGAGTCGGCAACACTGCAGGCGCAGCAGTGGCCCGGGCTGTGCTCAACACCGCTGGTCGCGGGCCCGTGCTCGAAGACCTCGAGGTCATTTGGCGGCAGTACCCCAAACGCATCGGCCAGGGTCATTATGGTCACCGGCTGGCGTTCGATGATGATGGCTATCTATGGGTTACCTCGGGGGACCGCCAACAGTTCACTCCGGCCCAGGACATGCAGAGCAACATGGGCAAGGTGCTGCGGCTGAACGATGACGGCAGCGTACCCGCTGACAATCCCTTCGTGGATTACTACGCGACCGAGCCGAAGATCTACCGCATCGGCGTCTTCCCGCAGATCTGGTCACTGGGCCATCGCAATCCTCTCGGTGTCGATTTCGACGCAGAGGGTCGTCTCTGGGTCATGGAGATGGGACCGCGGGGCGGTGATGAGCTCAACCTGGTGGAGCGTGGTGCCAACTACGGTTATCCGGTGGTCTCCAACGGCGATCACTACGACGGCCGGGAAATGCCCGATCACGACACCCGCCCCGAGTTCAAGGCACCTGCTGCCTGGTGGACCCCCGTGGTCTCTCCCGGTGACATGCACATTGTGCGCGGAGAGGCCTTTGCCGACTGGCGCGGCGATGCCCTGATTGCCGGCCTGTCCTCTCAGGCGATCATCCGGGTTGACCTCAAAGCGGATGGTAGCGCCGAGGAAATCGAGCGTTTCGAGATGGGCGCGCGCATCCGTTCCATTACCGAAGCTGCTGATGGCAGCCTCTGGGTGCTCGAAGACGATCGCGGTAGCAGCGAAGGACGCCTGCTCAAGCTAACGCCAAACCAGTAACTCCCACCATCAAAGGGCTCGGCGACACCGCTTCATCCTCAACCGCGGCCAGCACATTGCTGGCCCGGACCTGGGGACTGATTGCTCCTATTCTGAAGACCAACCGCGGCCGGGTAGCGGCCGCGCTTGCCTGCCTGCTTGCCGCCAAGGGTGGGCTGCTCGTCATACCCTTCCTGCTCAAACAGCTGGTCGACGGGCTGGATGCCGCCAACACAGGCATCGGTCTGGTGATTGCACTGGTCGTGGCCTATGGCGGTGCCCGTTTTGCCAACACGCTGTTCGGGGAGATCCGCGACACCCTGTTCGGGCGGGTGACCGAGCGCGCCATGCGCCAGATCGGCCTTGCCGTTTTTCGACACGTACACAGCCTCGATCTGGAGTACCACCTGAGCCGACGCACCGGCGGCCTGGCCAGGGACATTGAGCGCGGCATACAGGGCATCAGTTTTCTGATGCGCTTCTTCATCTTCAATATCGCACCGACCCTGTTTGAGATCGGTATGGTGGCGACCATTCTGCTGGTGAACTACGGGCCGCGCTACACATTGGTTGTCCTGGGTGCCGTCGCCGCGTATGCCGCGTTTTCCTTCCGCGCAACGAGCTGGCGCACGCGTTTTGTGCGTGCGGTCAACGAAGCTGACTCCAGCAACAACAGTCGTTCGGTCGATAGCCTGCTCAATTACGAAACGGTCAAGTACTTCACCAACGAACAGTTCGAAGCTGACCGCTACGACCAGTCACTGGCGGTCTGGGAAAGCGCCCGGCGCAAAAACCGCTGGTCGCTATTCGCACTGAACGGCGGCCAGGCACTGATCATTGCGGTGTCTCAAACCCTGATGCTTGGTATGGCTGCGCTGGAAGTCCAACAGGGCAATATGACGCTGGGCGACTTTGTACTGATCAACCAGTTCATGCTGCAGTTGTTTATGCCACTGGGCTTCCTCGGCTTCGTCTATCGCGAAATCAAAGCCTCGCTGGCCAACATCGAAAAGTTGTTCGAACTGCTGGGTATTCGCCCGCTGATCGCGAACAAGCCCGATGCTTCGCCACTACCCAGGGGCCGCGGCGAAGTGCGATTCGAGCAAGTGAGCTTCGCCTACAGCGAGGAACGATCGGTACTCAACACACTCGACTTTACCGTCCCTGCGGGCAGCACGGTCGCACTGGTAGGGGCCAGCGGTGCGGGCAAGTCGACCGTGGTAAAAATGCTGTTTCGCTTCTATGACCCCAGCGCAGGCCGTATCAGCATCGACGGCTGGGATCTCAGGGATCTCGACCTCGAATCGCTGCGTCGGGCGATCGCCATCGTCCCACAGGACTGCGTGCTGTTTAACGACTCCCTGCAGGAGAACATACGTTACGGACGGCCCGAAGCCAGCGACGAGGACCTGCGGGCTGCCGTTCGCGCGGCCCATCTTGATCACTTCATCCAACAGTTGCCCGAGGGTCTCGACACGCCGGTCGGCGAGCGCGGGCTCAAGCTGTCCGGTGGTGAAAAGCAGCGGGTGGCCATCGCCCGCGCCGTGCTCAAAGATGCGCCCATTCTGGTCTTTGATGAAGCCACGTCGAGCCTGGACAGCGAGTCTGAGGCGGCGGTCATGCAAGCCTTCCGTGAACTCGCCGGCTCGCGGACCACGCTGGTGATTGCCCACCGTCTCTCGACCGTCGTCGACGCCGATCAGATTGTGGTGCTCGAACAGGGCAAGGTCGCGGAACAAGGTGATCACGAAACCCTGCTCGCCAACAATGGTCGATATGCGGCGCTGTGGCGCGCCCAGGCCCGCGAGCAATGAGCGCAGCCCAACCAAAACCGAGGATTGGCGCAGTCCTGGTTGCCGCGGGTGAGTCGCAACGCATGGGCGCGCCCAACAAGTTGGCGCTGCCCATCGCCGGAGAACCCCTGCTACGTCGCTGCGCGCACGAACTACTGGGCGCGAAGGTTACCGAGGTGGTCGTTGTGCTGGGGCACGAGGCCGATTGGGCCAGGGAAGCGCTGACGGCACTACCGCTTCGCTGTGTCATGAACCATGATTATCAGCGCGGACAGATCGGCTCAGTCAATCTTGGTATATCCGAACTGTCCGATGGGGTCGACGCCATGCTGATTGCGTTGGCGGACATGCCGCTGCTGACCAGCGCCGACATCGACCATTTGATCGATGTTTACTCGGCGCAACACACACACCAGGTGCTAGTCCCCTATTGCAACGGGCAGCGCGGCAATCCCGCCATTATCGATTTCTCCCTGCGGGATGAGATTCTCGCTGGGGGCTTGGAATTGGGTTGCCGGCGCTACATGGACCAGCACCCGGCGCTTGTGATGGCATACGAAACCGGGTGCACTCACTACGTCCGGGATATCGATACCCCCGAAGACTACGCGACCTTCAAAGCTCTCGTTTAATTGTCTTTGTTGCGCCGCTTGCGCATGTACGGCTTGCTGCTGGGCGAACCCGACATCGGTTTGAAGGTAATGCCACTGCTCTCTGCCTCTTCCATCTGCGATTCAACCTCAGCGCCCACTTCTGGTGCAGCCTCAGTCGTATCGGAAGCCTCAATCGCCGCACTTTGCACCGTCATTGCAGCATTGCTACCGCTATTACCGGTCTCCAGGTAACGACCACCCTGCGTTTTGACGCAGGCCGACGCCGCCGCACGGCGTACCAAATCCGTCATCTCCGGGCGCCATTGGTCCCCCGCACCGGCCTGCATTTCCGCCACGGTCGCCGCGGCAATATCGCTGCAATTCGACTGCGCCACGCTAGGTACAGCGGTACACGACAAAAAAACTCCAACCCAAAACCTTCGCATTGTTTCACTCCATTGCCAGCCACATGGGCCCCAAAATCGCTTGCTCGCCAGTATCCAAGCGGGCTGCACGCTCAGAAATGATCGCACAGTTAGTGCACCAGAACGGCACGACCATGCGCACCAGCAAAGTGCGCTTGCGCCCCAAACTGGCGCACTAACGCCCGCATTTGATGGGTGCAGCATGCCATTCCAAGGAGCGGATTCTCTGTAAGTGACTCTTCTACAAGAACAAAACCATGGGTGTGGCGCGGTTATTGCTCAAAGGTCTATCGGACGGAGGTGACTGGCGCGGTGAACTGCGAACCGGTGCACCGCCACCTCAGTGCATTGCAACGGTTAACAAAGGAGTCACCATGCAAAACTTTCAGAACAAGGGTTTCAAGCGTCTTGCAGTATTGGCTGGCCTGGCTGGCTGCATGATCGCAGCGCCCTCCCATGCGGGTGAGTGGAGCGCCAACGCCTCCATGACCAGCAACTACATCTGGCGCGGACTGACTCAGACCGAAAACGAAGCCGCCGTTCAGGGCGGTATCGACTATGCGGCCGATAACGGCTTCTACTTTGGTACCTGGGCGTCCAACGTCAATTACGGACCCAGCGATGTTTACTCGTACGAGCACGACATCTACGCGGGCTACACCTTCGAGACCGGTGATATCAGCTGGGATGTCGGTTACCTGTACTACAACTACGACTCTCTGGCCGAGTTCGACTTCGGCGAAGTGTACGTACAGGCCGGTATTGGCGACCTTGGGCTGGGTGTTTGGATGCTCACCAACACGGAAGCTGACGAAGCTCCGGGACAAGACTTCGAAGCCTTCGGCACTTACTACCTCTCAGCAGACTACGGCTTTGAAGTCGGCAACGGTGTCGAAGTCGGTCTGCACATTGGTTACCACGATGGTGATTTTGCCGAGGCATTCAACGGCACCGATGATGGTTACTTCGACTACGGTATCAGCTTCGCGAAGGACGGCTTCTCCTTCACAGTGACCGATACCAACGTAAGCGGTGATTTTGCAGCGGGCCCGACCGTCGACAACTCGGCAGTCAAGTTCGTTGTCGGTTACGCGGTCGATGTCAGCCTCTGAGGGATGAACAGTCGGGAGTGAATTTCCCACCGCTTCCGTTTGCTGTTCGAGAAAACCCGCCTACCGGCGGGTTTTTTTTGACTCGCTAATCAGTCACCAAAACGATACTGCAACACCAACTGCCACTGCTGTTGTTCGTCAGTCGCGGGTAACCCCAGGGACGGTCGGTTGGCACTGGTCGACTCCAACCACACCGCTTCGACGCCGACTTGCCAATGTGT
>CAYZWL010000010.1:35039-48205 GCA_964482195.1 uncultured Alteromonadaceae bacterium
GGTTGGCACTGGTCGACTCCAACCACACCGCTTCGACGCCGACTTGCCAATGTGTATCGATGTCATGGCGCAGCGCCACGGTCAGCGCCTCGCCATCGTTGTCGTTGGGATCCTCGGGTTTGAGGTCATCTTCAGCCACATCCCACCAGTCATAGCGCGCGCTGATACGCGTCGCACCGAAACGCTGGCTGGCCATCAGGTAGGCGCTGTCAAAGCCGATCCCGACGATACTGTCGCCCATATCGCTGGAACCGGTCATCCACTGACCTAACAAACGCAGATCTCTCGTGACGTTATGCCTGAAAGCAAGCGAGGTGAAGCGCGTGTCCCAGGCGTAGATTCGGTCGCTATTAAGCGCTGTCGGCTCGGCGTTGTTGTCGTAGTAATACAGCCGCAGATCGGTGCGCGCGCCATGCTGGAGATGAGCCCCGACATAATAGCCAAGACGCTGATCAACCTCGCGGAAGGGCTCCACCCACGCAGGACTCCAGATACCTTCCCTGTCGATGACCGAGGGGTACTCGGCAAACAGCACACGGTCATGGTGCAGGCTTTGCCGGTCATGCATGGCAAAACCACGCCAACTGATCAGCGAACCTAGCGGATCATTCCCGCCGTAGACGGCTCCAGTCAGTTCCCAGCTCCAGGGGCTACGGCGCGCGCGCCCTGGGCTAAACAGCGACAGCTCGGCACCGGCGACGCGCAACTCTTCGCCCAACCAACTGTTGATGGCAGACGGCGTATAGGTAAACGGCGACAACCAGCCCGTATCGCTGTTCTCTAATGACATGCGCGGGTAGAACAAGCCAGCCCGGCCTTTGAAACGGGTTGGCGCAGCACTCAGTGGCTTCCAGTTGAGCACCGCCTGACTGATACCTACATGTTGCTCGCCATCCTGATACAGGTTGGCGACGACTTCCCCGCTCAGGCCAGCTCCCATTTCATGACTGACCGACAACACCGCTTGCTGTGCATAGAGTCCGGGATCATCCCAGCGCAGGACGCCCGTCCCGCCGTCGATAAAAGTAGGTTGGCCATCAGCAGCCACCTGGGTGAATTGGAGTAAACCGCGTACTTCATCGATGGCCACCGCGCCAGGCGCACTGACTGCGAGGGCTGCGAGCAGCAGGGTGACGGCAGGTTTCATCACGCTCGCTCGCCCAGCCAGGCTTCCAGTTCGTTGGCTGGCATCGGGCGACTGAGGAAATAGCCTTGAATACGCTTACAGCCCATGTCGCGCAGCAATTGCAGCGACTCTGCATCTTCGACGCCCTCAGCGACAGTATCGAGTCCGAGATTCTCGGCAAGCGCGATCAGCGTGCGCACCATGACCTGGTCGTCGCGATTGGTGGCCAGCGACTGCACAAAGGCCTTGTCGATCTTGAGTTCATCAACCGGCATCTTCTTGAGCTGCGCCATCGAGGAAAAGCCCGTACCGAAATCATCGATCGACAGCTTCACACCCATTCGGCACAGCGTTCTCAGGGCCATGATCGCGCTCTCCGGATCCTGCATCACTGCACTTTCCGTCACCTCCAGCACCAGGTCGCCCGACACCAGCTCGAACCGCGACTGCAGTTCGCCCACCAACGCGGGCAGATTCATATCGATCAAATCCACCGCTGAGATATTCACTGCCATCGTCAGTGCGTGACCCGCGCCGGCCCACTGGGCCTGTTGGGTCAGCGCTGTATTCAAAGCCCATTGGGTCAGTTCGCGAATAGTGCCGGTCTGTTCAGCCAGGCCAATGAATTCATCGGGCGGCACCATGCCGTACTCGGGGTGTTGCCAACGAATGAGGCACTCCACACTGTCGACGACATTTTCGTCCAAGCGCATTTTCGGCTGGTAATAGAGAATCAATTGATCGTCGGCGATCGCCTCTTTCAGCTCGGTCATCAGCTTGAGGCGTTTGACGGAATACTGATTCAGCGATTCGTCATAGATCCGGTAGGGTTCGTGGCTACTCTTGCTACTGTACAGCGCGATGTCGGCCTGCTGGAGCAGGGCCTGACCGTCGGCGCTGCCACAGTGACCCTGCGACAATCCAATGCTGGCATGCGCGTCCAGCATCAACCCATCGATCGAGAAGGGCTGCTCAAAGACTTTGATCACTTCCTCGCCGAGACGCTCTGCCGACTTCATGGGTCGGGTGCTGACAATCGCAAACTCGTCCCCACCCAGACGGGCGATGAAATCGCCGCTGCGGCCGCCACGCTGCAATCGCTCGGCGATTAACGACAACAACCGGTCACCAGCATCGTGGCCCACTGTGTCATTGACCTCCTGGAAGCGGTCCACATCCATCAATGCCACTGTCAACACTGCGCCCGATTCCAGCGTCGCAAGTTTTTCCTCGAGATAAGAGACAAAGCGATTGCGGTTGGGCAGGCCGGTCAGCTCATCGAAAAATGCCAGTCGATTGATTTCGCGTTCCCGAGTGCGAATGCCCTCCTGCATATCGACGATCGCGAAGGACAGGGCATCGACTTCATTGGTGTTGCCCTGGGGCAGGTCCCGGGCCTCGCGCCCTTCTCGAATGGTATGGGTAGCCGCCACCAAGCTTTGAATCGGACGGGTGATACCGCCCGATACCCGCATGGCCGCGACGGTCGCGAGCGCCACCGCCACCAGCAGGGCAAGTACCAAACGAGACAGCAGCGCCTCGTAGTTGAGATAGGCCTCGTTCTCGGCGATTGTCGCGACGGACCACAGCGCGGCGTCGGGCGTCAGCGCGTACATGCCTGCGACCTGCGCCTCACCGCCGAGGGCGATGTCATTGATGCCCGGCTGCAGTGATCGCAGTAGCGGCAGCAACTGCTGGACTTCTGGCAGTGGCAGGGTTGAGCCCCAAATTGCAGCCTCGGGTTGCAGTGTGACCAGGCTGATCTGTGCTCCCGTCAATGCAATCAGTGAATCGTCGATCAATAGCTGCGACTGCCGGCCCATGAGCAACCAGGCGTTGACCTTTGGAGACCGTTCCGCGAAGCGCAGGGGAGCGGCCTTGAGCAGCAGAGGACTGGCGTCGGTGTCATGCCAGCTGAGGCCCTCGGCCGAGAACGCCTCGGGACTCGACAAGCCCGCGGTGTTCATTCCCGACGCAACAATGACCTCACCATCGTCACTGACAACCGCGTAAGCATCCGCCGACAGCCGCTGGCGATAGTTGTCCATGGCCGCCGTCAGCGACTCGGGATCATCGCGGCCCGCGGCGACCAGCTGCTTCACACTGAAATTGCTGCTGAGGTCGCGCAAGCCATCGCGCAGCAGGCGAGACTGCATCTGCAAACGGTCGTAGACAACGCGCGAAGCCGCTTCATGATGGCTGGCCAGCTGCGCAGTCGAATGTCGGTAGGTGGCGTCCCGTGTCAGCCAGAGGGTCAGCAACACCACGAGTGTGGTGGTGACCGCAAACATACGCAGGATGCGTGCGCGCAGCGAATTACTCCAGCGCCCCCTGCTCGGCTCATTCGTAGTCATCGAAACCGCCGCCACTCAGAGGCTCATAGGGTGGCAGCAACGGCTGTGACAGGGTGATCTGAGCTTCAATGCGCTCGCCCGCCAGTACCTGTTCAAGATCCGTACCGGCATCCTGAATTCGCGGGTGCCAGACGCCAATGCGATACCGTCCCTCCGGTGCTGCCAGCGTGGCACGGCCGCTCGCATCAGTCCGCGCGAAATAGGGCGTGTCGGCAACGTAGATGTACCCCAGCATCCAGTCGTGCACATTGCAGCCCAGCTCTACTTCGCCCGCACGATCGAACAGCAGGGGCTCCGGTGACTGCTGATCGTAGAGGCGCAACTCGAAAGTTTTGGCCGCCGAAAAAGAGAAGACGTGATGTTTGATGGAGTCCGAGTTGGGGAACGTGACCGCTGCGCCACGTTGCACGACCAAAATGTACGGCGAAAACTGCCGGTCAATCTGGTCCATCACGCCGGCAGCTGGCTGCGCATCAGGCTCATGATCGAGCGGCTCGAGTGTAACGACGGCCCCTGGCAAGGGTTCGCCCTGGGCAGATACCACCGTGACCGCGTGATCAGCCCAGGTCTGCAGCGGCAAAAGCAGAAGAAACAGCAGTGTGGCTTGGAACTTCACCCGACCTCCATAGCCTTATCGTCGTCCGCACCTTAACGCCTAGATATACCCATCGTCATCCCGTAGAGATCACAACAATCTCGCAAAAGCCAAACGCCTCCTTCGATCGGGACCCATCTTGGCGTTTCGCGGTCCGATTTGGGCAAACCCGCCGCTCGCATGCCACACTGCAGCGAAGCATCCCCATCGCAAGGAACACTTATGTTGCGTCGCCGAACGTTGACCCGGGCCATGGCCGCCGGATTTGCCGCGCCGTTATCCGCACTGACTCCGGCTGCCCGGGGCTTCGAGCTGCCCAAAGCGGCGCCGAACCTACCAATCGCCCGCGACGAGTCTTTTTGGGCAGAGGTGGGCGCTCACTATCCGCGTACCGAAGGGATCCTCAACCTGGAACACGGCTATTGGGGACAGATGGCGCGTCCGGTCGAGACCGCCTACCTCGACGCCTTGAAGCGGATCAACCGCCAAACCTCTTACTACGCCCGCCGGGACTACGCGACCGATGAGCACCATGCCATCCAGCAAATCGCCGACACACTCGGCGCGCAACCCGACGAAATTGTGATTACCCGAAACGCCACCGAGGCGGCCTACAATCTGATTCGTCAGTACCGCGGGTTCCAGCCGGGCGACGCCGTGTTGCTCGCCGATATCGACTACCCCAAGTTCAAAACCCACATGCGCTGGCTACACAGCCATCGAGACGTGCGACTGGTGGAAATCAACCTGCCGCCGCGGGTCAGCCAGGCGGAGCTTCTCGAGCGCTACATCGCTACTTTCGATGCCAACCCCGATTTACGTTTGATGCTGCTTACCCATGCGTCAAACCAACACGGATTGGTGCTGCCAGTCGCCGCCATCACAGACGCAGCGCGAAGCCGTGGTATCGATGTCATCTGTGATGCCGCCCAGTCCTGGGGTCTGCTGGATTTCCGCATTGACGATCTCAAGGTCGACTACGCGGCTTTCAACCTGCATAAATGGATCGGTGCGCCACTGGGTACAGGGGTGCTCTACATGCGACGCGGCCGTCAGGACAAATTCGCCCGCCACCCGGGAGAAAGCGAATCCACACGGGATGACGCCCGTAGCCGTGTGCACCCGGGAACGATTAATTTCGCCGCGCGACTGACGATCCCGGCGGCACTCGAGTTCCATCGCGCCGTCGGCGCCGATGCCAAAGAGGCACGATTGCGATACCTGCGCCACCTGTGGACCGAACCTGCACTGGCGATGCCGCATTTGGAAGTGCTGGGGGGCGCCGATGAGGTGTCATGGTCGGGTATCGGGTCGTTCCGTATACGCGGTAAAAGCAGTCGAGACGATGCCATCGCCCTGCAGAAACGACTGCAGGACGAATTTGGCATCTTTAGCGTCATCCGCACCGGCCTGGCATCGGGTGCCTGCGTGCGCATCACACCCCAGGTCTATAACACTCCGGATGAACTCGCCAGACTCGTGAAGGCGCTGGGCAAACTCGGCTAGACCCGCGAGCCTAGTGCCGGCTGCGCACAAAGGCGGCCACAATCAGCGTCGTCACCAGGCCCATGATCAGCGCGGCGATGGCGCTCTGCATCATGTAATTCTCAAGGCTGAAGTAAGCCTCGGCTTCAGCCCGGGTTTCGTGATAGCCCGTGGACAGGGAATACTCGATGACATTGGCGAAGTAATTCGGTGTGATCAGGGTGGAGATAATCCACTGCAGCCCCGGTGACAACAGCATGATAATCACCGAGACAATCATCCCGCTCACGAATCCCTGTCGATAGCTCATCACGCCACCGAGGTCGTTGTGCTTTTTATCGCGCAGCGCGAACACATAAACAAGAATGGCCGGAATGGCGAACAGGTTCGTGTACACCATGTGCTTGTCGATGTGCTCATCGTGCAGACCCACCGCCCGCTCGAGCACCATCCAAGCCAACATGGTGCCGCAGAACACCAGCGCCCACCGCAACTCGGTCTTGATCGATCCCATGACACCCTCCCCAAGCTGACATTGACTGAGCATCCTGCACCTTCACTTGACAACTGTCCATTTTAAGTGACAATTCAAGTGTCACTTTTATGGACAGCATCGGGGGGTGCCTGCCATGCGAATCGTCTTCGTCCACCCCAATTACCAGTCCGGCGGCGCCGAAATTGCCGGCAACTGGCCACCAGCCTGGGTTGCCTACTTATCCGGACCGCTGCGCAAGGCGGGCTTTACAGATATCCATTTCATCGACGCGATGACACACAAGCTCGACGATACCGTCATTGCTGAACGCCTGAGCGAACTGCAGCCGGACATCGTGGGGGTCACCTCGATCACGCCCTCGATCTATGCCGCCGAGCGAGTGCTGGAAATTGCCAAGGAGCAGGTCCCCAAGGCGCTGCGCGTCCTCGGTGGTATCCATGCAACCTTCATGTACAAGCAGGTGCTGAGCGAGGCGCCATGGGTCGACCTCATTGTTCGGGGGGAAGGCGAGGAAATCCTGGTCAACGTGGTTCAAGCCGTGGCCCAGGGGGATTTTGCTGCACGCCGGTCGCAGATTGACGGACTGGCCTATCGCGACGGGGATGAAATCATCGCCACAGCGGCCGCACCCACCATCAAGGATCTCGATGCCATCGAGCCCGACTGGGACATGCTGGAGTGGGATCACTACACCTATATCCCACTGGGCACACGGGTAGCGATCCCGAACATGGCCCGCGGCTGCCCGTTCACCTGCAGCTTCTGCTCGCAGTGGAAATTCTGGCGGGACTATCGGGTACGAGACCCCAAGAAAGTGGTCGATGAAATCGAGCATCTCGCGAACAAACACCAGGTTGGATTTTTCATTCTCGCGGATGAAGAGCCGACGATTAATCGCAAAAAGTTCATCGAGTTCTGCGAGGAACTGATTGCCCGGGATCTCCCGGATCGGGTGAAGTGGGGTATCAACACCCGTGTCACCGATATCCTCCGAGACGAGTCACTGCTGCCGCTGTACCGCAAAGCCGGCCTGGTGCACGTCAGCCTTGGCACCGAAGCCGCCGCCCAGATGAAACTCGACCAGTTCCACAAGGAAACCAAAGTCGAGGACAACCGTCGTGCCATTCAGCTGCTGCGCGACGCCGATATCTTCGTCGAGGCGCAGTTCATTGTTGGGCTCGATAACGAGACCCCCGAGACCCTCGAAGAAACCTACCGCATGGCCTGGGATTGGCAACCCGACCTCGCCAATTGGGCGATGTATACCCCCTGGCCATTTACGCCGCTCTTCCAGGACCTGGGTGACAAGGTGGAGGTTTTCGACTTCTCCAAATACAACTTCGTGACGCCGATCATGAAACCAGCGTCGATGGATCGGGCAGAGTTACTCGACCGGGTGATGAACAACTATCGACGCTTCTACATGCGCAAGGCGCTGTTCCACTACCCGTGGCGCGGCACCGGTTTCCGACGACGCTATCTATTGGGCTGCCTCAAGGCCTTCCTCAAAGCGGGATTTGAGCGAACCTTCTACGACCTGGGCAAAAACAATTACTGGGGCCCGCAGTCGAAAAACAAAGTCGACTTTCATTTCGATACCAGTCGCACGATTGCCAAAGCCCAGGCCGATGACTGGGTATCCGCTCAGGATCGCGCGGCGCAGGCCCGGGCGAGAAAGCAGGCCGCGCTGGTCGATACCGAAGAACAGGTATTGGTCGTC
This sequence comes from uncultured Alteromonadaceae bacterium, assembly GCA_964482195.1. Lineage (GTDB taxonomy): Bacteria > Pseudomonadota > Gammaproteobacteria > Pseudomonadales > Halieaceae > Luminiphilus. The sequence goes on from CAYZWL010000010.1 coordinate 42,816, forward strand.
AAAGCTTGCGGCGGCGGCGACGATCAGCTGGCCGAATCTTTGCAAAGCGTACAGGAGCATGTCGTGTGAACATCGCCGCCCGGTTAGCGGCACCCACCGACACCGGGTTGATGGGTCCCAACGCGGTGCTGCAACTGCTGCCCATCATGAATGACATGCTTGGGCGGCGCGAAACCCAACGATTGATGATGACCGCCGGCATGGTCAATCCCCCGGGCAACGAAGGGCTGATGCCAGAGGCTCCTGCCGCAGCGTTGCACCAGCTGCTTCGGCGCGAATACCCGGAGCAGGCCCCCGCCCTGCTTTGGAGCGCCGGTGGCTGTACCGCCGATTACGTCATGGCCCATCGCATTCCCGGCCCTGCCAAACTACTGCTAAAAGCGCTGCCGGGGGCGCTGGCCGGCCCCATGCTGATCAAATCGATCGCCGACCATGCCTGGACCTTTGCCGGGTCGGGGTCTTTTACCGTGGTACGTACCCACCCGATCACAGTCAGTCTGCACAACAACCCATTAATCTGCGGGGAACGCGCCACGACACCCTTGTGTATTTGGCATCAGGCGGTCTTCGAACGGCTGTTTGCTGCGCTGGTGGACCGGGAGGCACGATGCGTCGAGACCGCCTGCCAGGCGATGGGTGATCCCGCCTGCCGCTTTGAAGTAAGCTGGTGAACATGCGCTTATCGATAACAATCCTGCTGGGTGTATTGGCCGCCAACGCTTGCCTGGCCGACACCCGCGACGATGTCATGACAGTCGTCGACAACGTGTTTGATGGCATGCGAGCCAAAGACGCGGCACTGCTACTCGAACAGTTCGACGAAACGGCAAAGATCGGCGCTATGTCGGCCGGGGATTTCGCGACAGCCGTCAGTGAGTCACAAGCCCACCTCGACGAAGTCACCTTCGACGAGACCGTGCTTATCGACGGCGATCTGGCGATGGCCTGGACGCCTTACAACATTTTTGTTGATGGCGAATTTCATCACTGCGGGGTTGATCTGTTTGTGATGAAACACAACGGCGAGCGCTGGTTGATCCACCAACTCGAAGACACCCGCCGAACCGAAGGTTGCGAACCGACCCGTCGTCAGTGATTCATCACGTGCGGCTTATCCCAGTCGCACAGCTCACAATCGGGCGACAGATTGTGTGACGCCAGCACCTCAAAGATAAAGTCCTTCCAATGCGGCTGGGGCACCCAGACCTGGTCCAGGTCCAGTTTGGCATCACTCATCGGCACACCGCCGTAGATAACGCGGTATAGAAATACAAAGCTGCTGGCCCGCCAGTTGATCTGGCAGTGCACCAGGGTTTTCTTGTCGGCGCCCTGCTGCATCACCGCCGCGAACAGTTCGAAATCTTCGACCGTCGGTTGCCGCCAGATGACGGGTATGTGCGCAAACTGCATGCCCAGATCACGGACAATGCGATCCTCGTGTTTCAGCGAACTGTCCTGATCAGTCAGCGCCAGATAAACCACTCGCTCGAAGCCGGCCTCGGCCACTGTCGCCAACTGCTCAGCGCTGGGCTGTCCGGAGCTTGATAGCGTCGGCGAGTACATACGGTAGTTAACCAGGTCGAGGGAATCCTCAGCCCAAGCGGCGGAAGCCACCAGAAAAAGAGACAAGCAGCAGAGTCTTACGTATGTCACGAGAGCGTCCTTGGCGGGTGCACTGAAGTTGGCAATTCGCCTAAGGTACCTGTCCCCCCAATTCGGAAACAACACCATGCGCAAATCATTTCTCTCCTTGGCGCTGCTGGCGGGGACCGCCGCAGCCAACGCCCAGCACGCACCGCCCGCCGAAGTTCTCGCGATACATGACCATGTGGCGGCTGTCTCCGCCGATCGTATTGGCGCCGACATCCAGCGACTCGTCGATTTTGGTACCCGGCATACCTTGTCGGACACCGCGAGTGACAGCCGTGGTATCGGCGCGGCACGACGCTGGATTTACGAGCAGTTCGAAGCGATTTCAAAGGATTGCGGCGGCTGCCTGGAAGTGATCACCATCGGTGACACCATCTCCGGTGAACGCCGCATTCCCGAACCCACCGAGGTGGTCAGCGTACTCGCCATTCAGCGCGGCCGTCTCGACCCCAACCGCTACGTCATGATGTCGGGAGATATCGACAGCCGCGTCTCCGACCCGCTCAACAGCACCTCTGAGAGCCCCGGTGCCAACGACAACGCCTCAGGTATGGCCGGTGTCATCGAGGCAGCACGCGTGCTGAGCCAACACCAGTTCGATGGCTCGATCATCTACGCCGGGCTTGCCGGCGAAGAACAGGGACTGTTCGGCGGCAAGATTGTTGCCGCCCACGCACTGGAGAACGACTGGCGCATCAAGGCCGTGCTCAACAACGACATGATCAGCAACATCGCGGGCATTAACGGCGTGGTCAACAACAGCACCGCGCGGGTTTTCTCTGAGGGGACCCGTGCCATCGAAACCCCCGAAGAGGCCCGTCGCCGTCGCTTCACCGGCGGCGAAGTCGACAGTCCCTCACGCCAGATTGCCCGCCTGGTTGACCGCACCGCGGATCAATACATCCCTAATCTCGACGTGATGATGGTGTACCGCCTCGATAGATTTGGCCGCGGTGGCCACCACCGGCCCTTCAACGAGGTGGGCATCCCGGGCGTGCGGATCATGGAGACCAATGAGCACTACGACCGGCAGCATCAGGATCTGCGCGTCGAGCAGGGTCGCGAGTACGGCGACACGATGGAGGGTGTCGACTTTGAATTGGCGCGCAAACTGACCGCACTGAATATTGCCGTGATGGCCCAAATTGCCGGCGCGCCGCCGATTCCGGCGAACGTTGGCATCAAGGGTGCCGTACTGCCATCCACCACACTGAGCTGGTCAATGGCCGAGGGTAAGGCCGCGGACAATCTGGCCGGCTATCGGGTGCACTGGCGGCTGACCGATGCGCCTCAGTGGACCAACAGCCGCTTTGTCGGCAAGGTCGACAGCTTCACGCTGGAGAACATCGTCATCGACAACTACTACTTCGGTGTCTCAGCCGTCGCCCTTGATGGATCAGAAACCCCAGTGGTTTTCCCGGGGCCCGCGGGTTCCTTCGGCGACTAAACCGGCGACTTGCCAATGGGACCTGCGGCCGCTAGCGTCGGGGTCCCATTCAAGAGGTTGTCGCCATGTCCCTGTCTTTCTATCACGCCAGCGTCAGCAGCTATCTGCAGGTACTGCATGCCACCGCGGAAGTCCTGAAAAAAGCCGAGTTTTGCGCGGCAGAGAACGGCGGCGACGTTGAGCAGTTCGTCAACCTGAAACTGCGTGACGACATGCTGCCGTTCAGCTTCCAGGTGATTTCCCTGTGGCATCACTCCATGGGCGCGATCAAAGGCTGCCAGTCGGGCGAATTCGCACCGCCCCCCAAAATGTCCGACATGAACTGGAGCAAGGTCACGGGTCTTGTGGCCGAGGCCATCGAGTTCCTGGAATCCCAGTCAGAAGACGCCATTGACGCACTGGCGGGCAAGCCGATGCTGTTCAAACTTGGGGGTCGGGAGATTCCCTTCACGACCGACAATTTCCTGATGAGCTTCTCGCTGCCCAACTTCTACTTCCACGCAACGACCACCTACGCGATTCTGCGGAAAGAGGGCGTGCCTTTGGGCAAGATGGACTTCCTCGGTCAGCTCCGCATCGGCCACTGATTCCATCCGTACCCCTCCCCTCGCCAACCGGAGACAATGATGACTGCACTACGTACACCCGATGAACGCTTTGCAAATCTACCCGGCTACGACTTTGCGCCGCATTACGTAGACACATTGCCCGGTTATCAGGGCCTTCGCGTGCACTACCTCGATGAGGGCGATGCCGACAGCGACCAGGTCTTCCTGTGCCTGCACGGTGAGCCCAGCTGGAGCTACCTTTACCGGAAGATGATTCCGGTATTTGCGGCGGCAGGCGGTCGTGTCATCGCGCCGGACCTGCTCGGTTTCGGCCGTTCGGATAAGCCCGTCGAAGACAGCACCTACACCTTCCACTTCCATCGCAACATGCTGCTGGCTCTGATCGAGTCACTGGATCTGCGCAACATTACTCTTGTCTGTCAGGACTGGGGTGGCCTGCTGGGGCTCACCCTGCCTGTCGACATGCCTGATCGTTTCAAGCGACTGATCGTCATGAATACGGCGATCGCCACCGGCATTTCTCCGGGAGAGGGCTTCGAAGCCTGGAAGGCCTTCAACGCTTCCCAACCGGACCTCGATGTGGGCGGCTTGATGCAGCGATCTACACCGATCCTGAGCGACGCCGAGGCAGCGGCGTATGACGCGCCCTTCCCCGACGCCAGCTACAAGGCCGGTGTGCGTCGCTTCCCCGAGCTGGTGATGGTCGCACCTGATATGGAAGGGGTCGACGTCTCCAAAAGAGCAGCGGCCTGGTGGCGCGATGAGTGGCAGGGTCAGAGCTTCATGGCCATTGGTATGCAGGACCCCGTGCTCGGCGCGCCGGTTATGCATGCACTGCGCGCCGGCATTCGCGGCTGTCCAGAGCCACTGGAACTGCCGGAGGCAGGCCATTTCACCCAGGAGCACGGCGAGGTCATTGCTCACGCCGCCCTGTCGTCCTTCGCAGGCCCCTGAGACCTGCGCTGCGGTGCGCATCGGCGTTCTTTACAATCGGGATCGGCACGCACTTGCCGCGCTTGAACACCTGGTCCCTGCCCTCTCCGCCCATGACATCAGATTGTTTTACTCAGATCGGGTGGGTGCCAGCGAGGGAACCCGACCAGCACCACTGACACAGCTTGCCGCCCACGAGTCCATCACCGCCGACTGCATTGCGCAACGCTTCCCCCAGCTTGATGATCAGCCGATGGGGGACATTAACCAGGCATCCGGTCTTTCCAGATTGAGCGCGTTCGGTCCCGAGATACTGGTGTCGATTCGATTCGGCAAAATCCTCCAGGAAGCAGCCATTGGCACCGCCACTTTAGGTGTGATGAATCTGCACTCGGGTCTGCTACCGCAGTACCGCGGGGTCATGCCCACATTCAGAGCCATGCTGGCTGGTGACCGAGAGATCGGGACCACACTGCACTGGATCCTCGACAGTACGATTGATACCGGCCCCATCATTGCCAAAAGTCGACAAACACTGGTGCGTCACCTCAGCTATAGCGAGCAGGTCACTTCGCTCTACACGGCCGGCACAGCACTGATGATAGACGCCATCGAGGACCTTGAGCGTCAACGTCTGGCCGTGCCGCTATGCAGCAGTCAAACCGAGTCGCCCAATCACGGTCAGTACTATGGTTTTCCAACCGAGGCGGACTGCCAGGCCTTTTTGCAAGCGGGCTGGGTACTCGTGCCCGACCAAGACCGCATGGCGCGCAGCTAGCGCCGATACTGGG
>CAYZWL010000010.1:48305-67225 GCA_964482195.1 uncultured Alteromonadaceae bacterium
TGGGTACTCGTGCCCGACCAAGACCGCATGGCGCGCAGCTAGCGCCGATACTGGGGCAACCGCCAACCAAACTGGATCGCGCCGGCACGCAGAACAAACGCGGGCAACATGGCGCTGAGCATGGCAATGTCCGCAGGTATTGGGACCGGCAGCAGAGCCAACAACACATAGGCCGTTGCACCTGCCATCGCTGCGGTGACATAAAGCTCTGGACCGAAGATGATCGAGTCCTGTCCCAATAGCGTGTCACGGATCAGGCCGCCAAAGCTTGCAGACATCACCCCCATGATGACCGCCACCACCGGCGCCGCACCCGCATCGAGTGCCTTGGCGCATCCCATCACGCAGAACAACGAGATGCCCAGCGCATCGACCCACGCCAATGCTTTAGAGCGAGCGCTCAGGGCGGGCACGGCGAACCAGGTCAGTGCTGAGATGATGATGCAAATCCACACATAGTCGGGTTCCCGGATCCAGAATACCGGCAGTCCCAACAACAAGTCCCGCAGTGTGCCGCCACCCACCCCAGTGATACTGCCGAACAACACAAAACCAAGGACATCGAGGCGTCGTTGTGCGGCCGCCAACGCGCCCGAGGCCGCAAAAGCACCGACGGCGGCCACATCAGTGACCGCCACGAACTCACCGATATTCATGGCGACCCACGTTATGACTCGTCGTAGAGATCCAGAACCGCACCCCTACTCGCGCTGGCTGCATTGTTGGCAAACTTCGCCAGCACGCCGCGACGATAGCGGGGCTCGGGTTTCTGCCAGGCGGCACGGCGCCGCTCGATTTCAGCATCGTCGACGTGCAGTTCGAGATTCAGCGCATGAGCATCGATAGTAATGGTGTCGCCGTCCTCAACCAGACCGATCAATCCACCGGCGTAGGCTTCGGGTGCCACATGACCGACCACCATGCCCCAGGTGCCCCCGGAGAATCGACCATCGGTGATCAGCCCGACTGACTCACCGAGACCCTGCCCTACCAATGCACCGGTCGGGGCGAGCATTTCCGGCATGCCCGGTGCACCCCGTGGCCCGAGGTAGCGCAGTACCACGACATCGCCATCGACGATCTTGCCCGCAAGAATGGCGTCGAGGGCCGACTGCTCGTCATCAAACACCTTGGCAGGGCCCGTGATGGCCGGATTCTTGAGACCCGTAATCTTGGCCACCGCGCCTTCGGTAGCGAGGTTGCCACGCAAAATCGCAAGGTGTCCCTTCTCGTAAAGCGGGTTGTCGAGCGTACGAATGACATCCTGATCCGGGGACGGGACCGAGGGCACATCAGCCAGTGACTCAGCTACTGTTTGACCCGTGATGGTCATGCAGTCGCCGTGCAGCAAGCCGCCGTCCAACAAAATCTTCATGATCTGGGGAATACCACCGGCTCGATGCAAATCGATGGCCATGTATTTGCCGCTGGGCTTGAGATCGCAGATCACGGGGATCTTTTGGCGCATGCGCTCGAAATCATCGATGGTCCACTCCACACCCGCAGTGTGGGCCATGGCCAGAAAGTGCAGCACGGCATTGGTCGAGCCACCGGTCGCCATGATCACCGCGACCGCATTTTCGATGGCCTCGCGGGTCACAATATCCCGCGGCTTCAAATCATTGCGAATGGCTTCGACCAACACCTTGGCGCTGGCCTTGGCGGACTCGCGCTTCTCGCTTTCTACATTGGCCATGGTCGACGAGTAAGGCAGGCTCAAACCCAGCGCCTCGATGGCGCTACTCATGGTGTTGGCGGTGTACATGCCACCACAAGAGCCGGTGCCGGGAATCGCGTTGCGCTCGATGGCGAGCAGGTCATCGTCGTTGATGCGACCCGCCGCGTGCTCACCGACCGCCTCGAAAACGCTGACGATATTGAGGTCTTCGCCATTCAACCTGCCAGGAAGGATGGTGCCGCCGTAGACAAAAATCGACGGCACATTGGCACGCAGCATGCCCATCATGCCGCCGGGCATGTTCTTGTCACAGCCACCGATCACCAGTACGCCGTCCATCCACTGGCCTCCGACGCAGGTCTCGATGCAGTCAGCGATGACCTCCCGGGATACCAGCGAGTACTTCATACCCTCGGTGCCCATGGCCATACCATCAGAAATGGTCGGGGTACCGAAGACCTGCGGATTGGCGCCCGCCTCCTGCAGCCCCTCGACTGCTGCATCGGCCAGCACCTGCAGACCTGCATTGCACGGGGTGATGGTGGAGTGGGAATTGGCAATGCCCACCATGGGCTTGGCGAAGTCCGACTGCTCGTAACCCATGCCGTAATACATGGAGCGATTGGGGGCCCGCTGGACCCCTTCGGTGATGTTCTTGGAGCGACGATTCATGGACATGGCAACGACCCAATGGTGCGAAAAACAAGGGGCTCGATACTAGGTCATGGTCCGGTCCAGAACAAACACAAACCCGCGAGCCAATGCCGAATATTCGGCATCAGCAAACGTGCTGGGATTCAAGCGTGCTTGACCGCGCCCCGGCGCTCTTCCAGGGCCAAACGAATTTCGTGGGCCCGCTCCTCCGAGAGGTTGTAACTCCACATTACCCAGATGGCGGCCAGCGACGTCAGAATCGGCAAGGAGATATCGGCAATGCGCAGCAGGGTCATCGTCTCCGCAGTCTGTGTTGCGGCGTTCTGATCAAAGCCGACGAATTCCAGAATCGCTCCGGTCGCCAGCAAACCCAAAGCACCGCCCATTTTCACCATCCACCAGTACACGGCACCGAAGGTTGCCTCCCGCCGCTCTCCGTTTTCCAGCTCATCAAGGTCACACACGTCCGCGGTCATCGACATCATGAGCGTGAACAGACCACCAATGCCGAACGACAGAAAAGGGATGGGCAGGAACATCATGTAGGGATTTTCGGGATCAAAACCCCACCACTTGAGCACATAGCCGATGATCGAAAACCCGGTGGCAGCGATGAAGGTATTGCGCTTACCGATTCGCTGAGATGCCTTGCTGATAACCGGAATCACGAGAAACGCCGTCGCGATGGCGCTGACCGTACCAAACCAGGCCGGCCACGATCCGGCGGCTTCGATGTCGCCGTTAAACAGATAAAAAATGATGATGAAGAACGCGAAGCCCGCGATCACCTTAAAGCCGTTGAAAACGAAAAACGTGGCCAGGCACAGCTGCATAAAGGGCCAGCAGGTCAGGGTTTGCCAGATACCTTTGAAGAAGGTCTTCATGTTGGCGACGAAACTGCTCATCGACAGCGGGGTTTCTTCAACATTGCCCGGGAGTACGGGTTCCTTACAGAACAGGGCGGGCAGAATACCCAGCGCCAGACAAACACCCCCCACCCACAGCGCGGTCTTCCTCGCGCCTTCTGCCGGAGAATCGAACAGCTCCGGGCTTGCAATGATGACCCAGAACCACGGGGCGATCATCCAGGCAAACTGTCCCAACCACTGGGACACCGCCATCAGCCGGGTGCGCTCGTGATAGTCGGCGGTCATCTCGAAACCCATGGCGACCAGCGGCACGGCAAAGATGGTCATACCCAAGGTCGTGGTAATCGAGAAGAACAGCACGTACCAGAAGTTGTATTGAATGCCGTTCTCGGGATAAAGCTGGTACATGAACATGTACGAGATGCCGGCTACAACAGCACCCACGAAAATGTACGGTCGACGGCGACCCCAGCGCGAACGGGTATGGTCTGACAGATACCCCATGATGGGGTCGGTGATGGCATCGATGAGCCGCGGTATTGCGCCGAGAAAACCGGCGACCAAGGGGCTAAACCCCAGAGAGAGAATCAGGATGACCGAGAAAACTTCGATCGCCGAGGGAAAGAGTTGGTTGGCGAGATGGCCAGCCCCGAAGGCGACCTTCTCATTGAGGGGGACAATATCCTGTTCAGGCGTGTCGTAATGCGTCATTGGCGAGTCCGGGGTAGTGGGACAGCATCACCCGCTTGGGCTTCCTGTCGACGGTAAACAGACCCCAGTGTTTTTCAGGTTCCATCGCGTCATCGGAACCCTTCCACAACTCGTCAAATGCTTCGAACACAAAGGTCAATACTTTTTCTTCTTGTGACCACTCGACCAACTCTTCGTAATACTGCTTCTGCCGATCCTCGCAGACATTGGTCTCATCGATACCCCGGCCGTTGGAGTTGGTCGTCCAACCCGCCTCGGTAATCACCACCTGCTTGTGCGGATACTTCTCCGCAACAACCCGGTAGTTCTCGATGGTGTACTCCAGCCCCTCATGGATGTTCTTGTACTCCCAGACGGGGTAGGTGTGTATGGAGATGAAATCCACCACTTCTGCCAGCGGTGCCAGCTTGGTCAGCCAGGGCACGTAGTTTTCGCAGAACGTGACCGGCTGCTTGCAGGCCGCCTGTATGCGGCGCACATAGGTCACGACGCGATCCACCGGCACATAGTGGTCGGTCCAATCCACCGTCGCCTCGTTGCCCGCCGACAGTGAGTGGATAATGTTCGGATAGCGGTTGGCGAGCGTAATCAGCTTGTCGATCTTGGCCTCATTACGCGCAATGTTGGCCTGCAACTGTTCCTCGGTGTAACTGCCGCCGCCCCAGGGGCAGCCAAAGTTGTTGCGCTCGGCCTCAATGTAGGCGCCGAGCATCAGCTTGATATCGAAGCCTTCCTTGTCGATGACCTCGATCACGGTCTCGGCGTGGGGGTCTACATCGTAAAGTCGCAGGTACCGCCAGTGCGGCATCATGATGAGCAGGTCTTCCTTCACCTGCTCGTAAGAAGGATAAAGACCCTGCCCGGGATTCTGGTCTGCCCGGAACCCCGAGTAACAGATTGCGGGCTCGGCGAGGACAACAGGCTTGGCTGAACTGATCATGATTTACACGTACTTAAGGTTTTCGTTGCTGTCCCAAAGTCCCCAGTAAGCGCCGACATCGCCCTCGGCACCTACCTTCCAGGCCTCATCGAAAGACGCGAAGTAGAACATCTCGATATCGTCCTGCTGTGACCACTGCTGACAGTTGATGAAGTACTGAATGGCATTCGCTTCACCGGGCTCAGCCCCCCAAAAGCGCTCCCCCTGGCTGGGCCAACCGGTCTCGGTCACGATCACCCGCTTGCCCTTACCCGCGCGCGCCGCACGAGCGAACTGGTCCTTCATGTAGAGCAGCGCGTAGTCGTGATGACAGCCTTCCCAGAAGGGGTAGAGATTCGCCAGAATCACATCACAGGCATCGGCCACTGCCGGGCGGTTTTCAAATTCGTAGTAGGCATCGACGTAGCCCACGGGCACATCGGGAATCGCCGCCTTGACGCGCCGGATGTACTCCAGCAACACCGCTTCACTGAGCTCTTCGCGATAGAGCACTTCATTGCCGACGGCCGCGACGTCAACGTAGCCACCCTGGGCGAGCTCAATCAGCTTGGCGATTTCCAGCTCGTTCTTTTCTTCGTCGGTACCCAACCAGGCACCGACCAGGGTCTCCATGCCGAGCTCTTTGGCGATAACAGGAATCTGTTCATTGCCCTCGGTACATGAGAAGGATCGCACCGCCCGGGTGTAGGGCTTGATGACTTCGAGACGACGACGGACCTGCTCGGCCGACAGTTCGTCACCCGGCTGCTGGCCTTCGACATAAGCACTGAAACACAGTCCGTGCATGCCTCCCGACAGGGCCCGCTGAAACACGGTGACCAGTTCGTCGTGATCCATGCGCGATACATCGACCCCGGCCAGGGTCATCACTCGATCTCGCCTTGCTCCCATTTTGCTTTCTCGCTCTGTCTGTCTACATCACGACGCTGACGTCGATACGCTGAATATCACCGGTACGCGCGAACAACTGTTGGCTATGCGCGGCATCCAACCGATCGCCCTCCAGCGTTGTTTGCTCGCCACCAGCCGTGGTGACCACCACCTGTCGCCGGTCGCTGACGGTATAAACCACCGGCACCTGGCAGAAACTGAAGGCCAACTGCTGGGCATCGAGTGCCAGGCGCTGCTTCTCACCGGTAATGTCGATGAATTCGAATTCAGCGGGCTCGACCAAAAACTCTGCTGGATTGAGCATCCGCGTATCAAAACCCAAGCTGCCCTTATGAACCCGCACACCCACTTCGGCGAGCCGCGACAGCACATCTTCTTTGACCTGACCGGTCATTCCGGGCTGCTTCACGCCGGCGTCGCGGGAAGTATGCGAGTAAGCATCGGTCGGGAATGCGCCGTAAAGATCCGGCGACTTGAACAGACCAATACCCGCCTTGATTTCGAAATAATGTTCTTTGAGCCGATTGAGCGTGCCGGCATCGGCACCCTGTGCCAGCGCAGCGATGATGGTCTCGCTGACAGCCAGTAACAGCTTCGACACCATGTGCCAGTAGACACAGCCCAGACCTTCATAGGCATAAAAAGTACCCGAGCGACCGGTGAACGACTGGTGATCAAAAATCGATTCGTAAACCGATAACAGCTGGTCGCGCTCGGCATCAATCAACGCGCCATACTCCGTCTGGCTTAATGCGTCGAGCGCGGCCGAGAGATAACTGGCGTTGTGGAATTCGCTGCTGAAGTAGCTGTTACCCGCATCGTCCTGCTCGATGATGCTGTCATCACCCTGCGCCAATAGCCGGGACAGCAGCGGGGAGGCCGCCACCGCCGGCGCGGGAATTCGGTTCTTTTCCGTAAAGCGCGTCAGTTCACGGTCTGGGTACAACATGTAGGTGTACTGGTTTTCCCGGTACAGGCGGCTGGACTTCATGGTGTCCAGTACCTTGAGGCTCTGCTCTGGGGTCAGGCAACCTGCGCTCAGCACCGCCACCTGCCCTTCGAGCATTTCATACAGATGCCGAATCGACAGGGTATCGTGGCCAACACCAATCAGGTTGTAGGCGTGATACAGACCATCCTCGCGCTCGTTGACGCGAATACTGTGCTCGGTGAATCGTTGCGCCAAACGACAGAACTCGGCGAGTTCATGACCACTCGTCGGCACTCGTTTGCCGCTGAAACCGCCGCGATACAAGCGCTCGCGGTACAAACTGCCCGCCATGCCAAGACGATCGGTGATCGATCGCCGCTGCGCGTCGTTGAAGCGCCCGGTCAGCAGCACCTCATGCTCACACAGTGCCTCGTTGATGCTGTGCAACAGCTCGAGCACCTCTTCAGAGATCGCGAAGCTGCCCTCACCCTGTGCTGCGAACTTGTCACCCCAAAAGGCCAGGAAGCGACGCAGGTAACAGGTGGTCACCATCGAGGCGCCGTTGCCAACCAAGGCGTTGTTGGCATCGTTCCACTCGGGACGCTGGGTGTTCATCCAGATCCCGGCCTCAGGCACTAAGTTGCTGAGCTTGGCGAGCAGGGTGACCAACACTTTCTCGGTCATGTTGACGTGATACACGCCACCGGCTCGGGCCTGCAGCAGTCGACCGTCAGCGCCGATGCGCTCCGCCAATGCGGTGATCGACGCCTCCTTGTCGACATCAAAATCAATGGTGTTCTGCGGGTCGATCAGAATGTCCGAGTACGGCTTGATGCGGTACGGCACGTTCGCATAGGCGAACACGTCCTCGCCCAATGAGCGGTCGAGAGAGCCGGGGTAGTACTGCTCTGCCACCTCGAAGAGCTTCTGCAGATAAATGATCTGATGGTCGCCCCAATAGCCGATGTAGGCCCAGGGATCTTCCGGGTCGGGGCGCTCCCAATCGATCCCCTGCTTGGTGATGCGATAGGGGTTGTAGCCATCCGCCGTGGTGGCGTTGAGGAATTTGCTGATGATGTTGCCAATGAACCCCGGGAAGGACACGGACAACGCTTCCCAGTTCTGGAAGATATCCCGCCAGTTGCCCTGGTAGTCCGAGATCGGCGAGCCATCCGCGTGCTTGGTGATAATCGAAAACTGGTTCCAGGGCCGACTCGGGTCCCCGTGGCGACGGCTGAAAGTCAGTGGCAGATACTCGGCACCGATGCGAATCAGATCCGCATCCCCGCTGGCTGCGCAAGCTTCACGCAAGGTGTCGACATCGATCTGCGAACCCAGGCCCTCGATCAATGAAGCGAACCGATTGGCGACAGTGGCATTGGTCTGGCCGACAAACCCGGCAAAATCCCTGCGATCGATCTGGTAGTTATCCAGATACACACCACCGCGCATGACATTAAAAAGTGTATTGGAGAAATGCCGCGCCGCGGTCAGTTCTTCGCGACTCGCCTGAATGCCGTCCGCACTGGCGACAATCGCCTTGAGACGCTCGGTACCCAGACTGACATCGCTGCGCACCGCGCTGACCACGTCAGCGTCACTGCACAACCACTGCTGTAGGTTCGCCACCTGGGCAGATGTCTGATTGAGGTCCGTCACCATCATCCACTCTGCGGTCTCACCGGCTGACAGCCGCTGGTGGCTAGTGATGTAGTAGCCCGATCGACGACCTTTGACATCCCACTCGGTAGTGGGAGCCCCACCCAACCGAAACGACTCGAACTGCTGGTCGCTAAGCAGTATCGCGTCTGTGTTGACGCCGCGACTCCAAACGGTGGTCGCACGCAATGATTCACTGGGCTCCGCGCGATCAATCGGAATCGCACTCAGGAAGAACAACCCCAACTGGCTGTCGGCCATGAGTTCGCTTTTCTTGTAGCCGTCGAGCAGGTTGCTGTACTCGTTCTGAAACGCGTACTCCACCTCGCTGGGCAGGATGTTGCCCAGCCCGTCGAGCACGGTGACGTCCAGCGGTTGATCGGTGAGCGATACCAGGCGCGACTGTTTGACCCAACCGTAACGATCGGAGTTGTACCAGCCATACTCGAAGCGCAGTCCCAGATCATGGTTGGTTTCTTCGAAGATGATCTTGTTGCCGTAGATACTTTTGCTGAGCGCACGCTCGAGGCGATAGGCCGCCCGCAATGGCTTGGAAAAGGGCTCCCACAGGTAAGTGTCTTCACCCGTCTGGCAGCGCAGCACCGTCCGGCTGCCGGTCACGCCGTGGAAGTCGTGGATCTTATCGACAGTGTAATAAGGAAAGATCGCGTTCTCGCGGTCCTGGCGACCCGCCGACAGGGCGCCATTGCTGGACAGAAACATCCAGTGGTTGGCGTCACTGACGATGGTCATGAAAAAGTCGGGCATGAGGTCGACATTGGCGATGCGATAAAAACGCTCGCCGTCGATCGTCACGAAGCCACCGGTGACACCACCTTCCGGTGTGTTCAGGTAACCCGTGCCCAGTTTCAGTCGTTGTGCATGCATGACCGGTGAATTCTCGTCGCGTTGGGGATGTTGTGGATGAGCGACGCGGGTCAGCCCTGGTTACTGCTGACAGGCACCGATGACAGCGCCGCTTCTGATGCGACTGAGAGTAGGCGCTCTGTCATAAAGATCAATATCTCTGTGTGTTTCATAATTTCACTGCTTATATTTGTAATTTTATTTCAGATTTTGATCGTTTCAGTGTAGGCGGGGGCGCGTCAAGCCGCGCGAGCCCTGCTTTGAGCACTTACACCTACTGAGGACTGTCGCAAAAACCCGGCGCCCTGTTCTACCCGGTGCCGGCCGCTTGATCCCGCACATGGCCCCGCATATCGCAATTCGGGCTCGGGGCGCCGTCGGCGAGGCCCTAAGACGGACAGCGCAGGGGTTTTATTCAATGGTATTTTGCCCAGCAGTTCGCAACGAACTTTTCCTACCCGTGGTGTCTATGGCAACACGGACACACAACATCTGCCACGTGACAGCAGATTTGGTGACCTCAACATCGAAAAAATGCGCCCTTGCCCACCCCAACAGCCATCGCCGATGGCTGTTGCTGGACAGGTGCGCGCTGAACAAAGCGGATCGCGGGTAGAAAAGCAAAAAGGTACCGCCCACGACCTGAGGTAATGGAGTTTAGGAAATGAGTGGTACCAAGGTATCTGCGGGTGAACAGCTGGAACTGCACTACAAGGCACAACGCGACGAATTGCTCGTCTCATTGCGCCATGTCAGGGCTTCGCTGGAATTGCCTGACACAGCCAAGGAACGTCGCTTTCTACGACGCCGGATCGATGAAGTCCTCGCCCGGGCCAACAGCGGCGATCTCTGACCACCGAGCGATTCATGCGCTAGGCACGCAACAACAATATCGCCGCACCCAGGATAGGAAACAGCGTCAGCGCCGTTCCGCCGATCCGCAGCGGCAGGCTTCGCTCCATGAAGCCAAAGCAGATCCCGTGCATCAGTCGGCCCAGCAAAAACGCGCCGGCCACGGTGTGCAGCAGCGGCGCCTCTGCGCCGCCCCGCTCCAACAGAAACACCATGAACAGCATCAGCGGCGTGTACTCACTGAAATTGCCATGGGCACGCACGGCCCGTTCCAGTGCCAGCTCACCGCCGTAGCCAAATTTCATAAAGCGGAACATCGGGTTGCCGCGCAGGGCGATGACCCGGAAGGACAGCAACATAAAAAATAGCGCCAGACAGGCAGTGTAAAACTGGGTAATCGGTTCCATGGGGGCTTCCTCGCGCTCAAGTTGGGTCAATCAGCTGACGACTCCCCTACCTTAGCGCTGATACGCCACCGATGGAGCCGCCCATCCCACATCATGAGCCCCAAAACCGTCGCAAACAGCGCGCTGGCCACCGGCCAGGCGGCGGGATTGGTTACCGCAACGCCGTGGACGCCCACATACACCGAGAGCATACCCAGCAGAGCGCACCCCAATGCAGCGCGCAGCCGCCGCGGGATTTGCGTGGGCTGCCAGCGAGTAGCGGCGGCAAGGGTGGCGAGCAGCGTGCCCCAAAAGGCGGGTGCCGCCTGACTTCCCGCGAGCAAGGTCACCGACTGGGCCACAACCAGACCCAGGGGCACGCCCCAGACAAAGGCCGGCCACAGCGCGTTGATCACGGTCACGTGCTTGCGCTTCGACAGCCAGATATCGACACCCGTGGCAGTGATCACGGTGAGCATCAGCCCCAAAACAAAGTAAAGCCATTGTGTGCCTCGACCGGCGAAGTCACCGAAGTGCACCCGGTAGAGTGAAAACACCACCTGCTTGCCGGGCTCACCATCCCGATACCCACCGCGCCCCACAAACCGACCTTGCGTGTCGTAGCGGTAACTCTCGGCGTAAATCAGCCGACCGGGTTGCTGCACGTAAACTTCGATAAACGCATCCTCGGTGCCGGGCTCGTGTACCGACAGGAAAACAGGCTTGCCCGCCGGATCCGCAGCCATGACATGTTCGATGGCGGCGGCGACGTTCGGCACTGGCGGACTGTCAACGCCGAGGCCCGCGGGCTCAGGGGTGAACACTGTGGCGCTGAGCGCCGCCATGTCACCGTCGTAAAACGCCTCGGCGGTCACCAGCGCCAATACGCCGAACAATCCGTAGTACGCGCCGGTCACACTGATCATCAGGTGAAATGGCAGCCCCCACACGCTGAGCCGGTTGTGCAGGTCGATGCGCTGCTGGATACCTGCACCGCCGCGACGAAAGCGGAAGGCGTCGCGCAGAATCTGGTGATGCGCGAAGACGCCCGACAGGATCAGCGCCAGCAACAACACACCGCAGGCGCTCACCAGAACGATGCCCCAGGTGTGTGGCAGGTGCAGGTAGTAGTGCAGGTCGATCAGCATCGACGTCCAGGGTGAGGACTCCATCGCGCCCAGGCTGCCATCGGCATTCACAAAGTGGGCAATGTCGTCGTTCTCGACCACCAGCCTGGGGATACCTGAGGAAGGCAACACCACATGCAAGTGCTCGGCGTCGATGCCGTACTGCTCGACAAACTGCGCGAGTCCCTGCTGCGCCAACGATGGATTCACCGCCGTGCTCTCGGTGATCGCGGGCTGCTCCCAGCGCTCAAAATCCAGGTTGAACACCGCTAGCGTGCCGGAAAGGCAAATGACATAGAGCGCGGCGCTGACGGCCAGCCCCAGCCAGGTATGCGCCTGCAAGGAAGCGAGGCTGATGCCCCGGGGCTTGGCGGATTCGAAGGTCGTTTGCGTCTCGTTCATCGTAAAGCCATTGTGCTGGCCAGCACCGTTGCCATCAGGCTAAGGAACAGCAGCCGCCATTTGTACTCGGTGGCGAGGTAAGCCCAGGCGAGTGACGCCCACAGCGTCGGCAGCAGGAAAACCGCCACCGCCACCCGGGCCGATGGCGACAGGGGCGCGATTTGCACCAGTGACACGGTCGCTGCAACGCTGAGTGCCAACAGCAACACCAGTACCACCCCGCCATGCAGCAAATGACGCAGCGCGGTCTTGCCCCGCCAGTCGATGGGCATGGTCGGCCGCGACCGCACCGGTTTGTCGGGCAAGGTCTTGGCCTCAACAGCGATACACGCCCACACCAGCAGTGCGGGCAGCGCCAACGCATAGACCACCGCAAACTCCCAACCCACAGGGTGAGCCAGTACCGGGACGACCCCGAGCAGTCCGAACCAACCCGCCACGCTGAGCAGCCGGCTGGACCGATGCCAACCGGCGTAAACCAGCGCAAGGCCCACCATCAACACACCCGGTGCGAGCACCCAGCCCATCAACATCATCACCGGTCGCTCAGAAGGGATAGGTGAAGGTCGCGTTCACCTGGCGACGCATGCCCGGGAAGCAATCACCCCGGGTGAGGCAAGACGTGAGGTATTCCTCATCGGCGAGGTTGCGCACATTGAGCGCGAGGTCGACACCGCTGGCGAACTGGTAACCCAGCATCAGATCAACAAGCGTGTAGTCGGGGGTCTCATAGCGCAGCGCGGCAGTCTCCGAAACGCTTTCGCCCACCCAGCGCACACCGGCACCGGCCTCAAAGCCCGCCATCGCGCCCTGAGGTGACCAGTTCACCCAGGCGGACGCCTGACCATCTGGCGACGCCGCCAGTGCAAAGCCGTTGGGGTCTTCCGCATCGAGGGTCGAGTAAGCCAACTGCACGTCGAAGTCACCCAGACTGAATTTGCCCTCGAACTCGACACCACTCAGAGAGGACTCCCCCTGCTGCTGGGCAGCCTCATTGGGCAGGCTATTCGGGTTCGGCAGGTTGCTGATGTCGATATCGAAGTAGGCGAGAGTGAAGTACCCGGGGAAGCCCTGAGGCTCGTACTTCACGCCCACTTCGATCTGCTCGGCCAATTCGGGTTCGAGCTGCTCACCGCTGTTGGTCAGACCCACCACGGTTTCAAACGACTCGGCGTAATTGATGTACGGAGAGAGTCCGTTATCGAAGCGATAGAGCACGGCGGCGCTCATCGAGACCTCACTGTCGTCCTGGTCGGTGGCGCCGTTGTTGTTGCTGAGGCTGTCGTAGCGCAGGCCGGCGGTAAAACGCCAGTTACCCAGGCTGATCTGGTCAGAGACATAAATGCCCAGATCATCGACAGTCTGCAACGGAGCGTCGACGTAGATGGCGTCGAACACCGACTGGTCCGGCGCACCGGTGTAGACCGGATTGGCGAGATCCAGCACGTAGCTGAAATCACCTGTCAGCGCACCGCCGCCGTAGAAGTACGCATTGTTGTTGTCGGTCTCGACGTCCTGGTACTGGGCACCGATCAGAATCTCGTGCTCGACGTTGCCCGTCATGAACAGGCCGCTCAGGCGGGCATCAAAAGCCATTTGCTCGAAAGTGTTATCGGCCTGGAAGAAAGACCGAGGCACCGTGGTATCCGTGAACAACGGTGCGCCGACGATGGCATTCAGGTAACGGCTCTGGCCATCGCCGGTAAAGGTCGTCCAGGCCTGGTGGTAGTCCGCCTCGCCATCGCGCCAAAGCGCAGTGGCATTGAGATACCACGCGTCGTTGAAGCGATGCTCTGCCAGCAGGGTGAACTGGGTCGATTCGGTATTGAAGCGATTGAACCCGGGCTCACCGGCATAGACATCCTGATCGATGAACGAGCCATCGGCGAGCGGCACCAGGGTGCCCTCGATGGGAACAAACTGGGAACCCGTGTCACTGTCTGTATCCTGATACAGCAGAATACCCGTGATCGCGGTGTCATCACTGGGGTTCACCGTGATCGACGGCATCAGCACCAGGGTATCGTCGTTGACGAAATCCACTTGGGTGTCGCTATCGCGGTAGTAGGCCACCAGCCGACCCAGTATCGGGCTATCGCCCTCGACCAGCGTGCCGGTCAGGTCAAGGCCGAGCTGCTGACGATCAAAACTGCCGACCTGCGCGGTGATCTCGCCCTGCCGCTCGGCCCGCGGCGTCTTGGACACCACATTGACGATACCGCCTGGAGACCCCTGCCCATATAGCACCGAAGCGGGACCACGCAGCACTTCAACCTGCTCGATGGTGTACACCTCGGTTCGCGTGGTGTTGTAGCTGCCAAACAATTCCTGGATGGAATCGCGATAGCGGGGCAACTGCAGACCACGCGCTCGGATCCAGTCACCCCGGGTGGCAAAGCCGTAGGTCTCGGCGGTCACACCCGGCATATAAGCCGTGGTCTGGGAGAGATTCTGCGCCCCTTTTTCGAAAAAGGCCTCCGCGGTCTCGATCGACAGGGAGCGCGCAGTCTCGACGATCGGCGTGGCCGACTTGGTCGCACCGAAGCGGCTCACCGTGCCGTACACCATCACCTCTTCGAGACTGTCTTCCGCCTGCGACGACTGGGCCTGAGTGTGTTGGCCCACGCCCAGCTGCAAAACCGCACCGGCGACCAGCACAGCGGTCTTCAGTCGCACACCACGGACTGATTGATCGAACATCTTTACCCCCAAAATTACATCTAACTAATAATCATTCTTATTATCATTAAATGTTTTTAATAGGGCAATGCCTGTCGCTAGAAATTTCGCGACTTCACGCCGGGAGGCATCGGAAGGACACCGCCCACAAGCCCGATATACTCCGGCACCTGCCTCACTACCTTATGGGTCCCCGCATGCGCCTCATCGCCCCCTTGCGCCATCTGTTGTCGGTAGCACTGCTGTGCACCACGACGACTGCCCTCGCACAAACCGACAACGAAGACCGCGAATTCAAAGCCCTCGATGTGTTCGATATTGAATGGGCCGAAGACCCGCAGATTTCCCCCGACGGCCGCCATGTGGTGTACCGCCGCATGGGCTTCGACATCATGACCGACAGTCGGCGAGGTGATCTGTGGATCGCCGCCAGCGACGGCAGCGGCCAGCGCAAGCTAACGGGCTTCGAGGGCAATGAATCCGCTCCGCGCTGGTCACCCGACGGCACCCGCATTGCCTATGCCCGCAAGGCGGGTGACCAGGGGGCGGAGATTTATGTGCACTGGCTTGCCGACGGCAAGAGTGCCCGGGTCACGCGGGTGCCCGGCTCACCCAGCCATCTGCGCTGGCATCCGGATGGCGACCAACTGGCCTTTGCCATGACGGTCAAAGCCGAGCCCCCGTCGCTGACCAAAAGACCCAAAGCGCCCAAGGGTGCCCAGTGGGCCGACAAGCCCCGCACCACTGACCGCCTCTACCACGAGCGCGATGGCAGCGGTTACATCGAACCCGGATTCAGCCATGTGTTTGTGGTGCCCGCCGATGGAGGCACCGCGCGTCAGGTCACTCAGGGTGACTTCCACCACCGCCGCCCCGCGTGGCGCGCCGACGGCAGCGCACTGTATGTGAACGGCAATCGCAGCGAAGACTGGGAGTACGACTACCGCAACTCCGAGCTCTATATCGTTGACGTCGCCAGCCGCGAGACAACCGCCGTTACCAACGTCTCCGGCCCCGACGACAACGCGGCCCCCTCTCCCGATGGGCGCTGGCTGGCCTGGCTGGGCTACGCCGACAAGCGCGAGGCTTACCAAGTACGTCGGCTGCGCATTGCCAAACCCGACGGCAGCGACGTTCGCGAACTGCTACTCGACCTCGACCGCAGCGTCAGTGCTATCCAATGGAGCAGCGACAGCAACGGGCTCTACTTTCAGTACGATAACCACGGTCGCACCAAAATTGGCTACGTCACGCTGAAGGACCAGCGCCGTGACGTGGCCGATAACATCGGTGGCACCAGTATTGGGCGCCCTTACGCCAGCGGCTCCTTCAGCGTGTCCAACGATGGTAGCGTGGCCTACACCCAGACCCGCCCCGAGTACCCCGCCGATGTTGCTGTGGTTAAAGGAGGCGACCCCCGCCTGCTGACCCAATTGAACGCAGACCTGCTGAGCCACCGTGACCTCGGAGAAACCCGCGAACTCTGGTGGCAGTCCAGCGTCGATGGCCGTGACATCCAGGGCTGGATTGTTTTGCCGCCGGGCTTCAATGCGAACCTGAAGTACCCACTGCTGGTTGAGAACCACGGCGGCCCGATTCTCAATTACGGCGAGCGCTTCTCACCGGAGATGCAGCTCTACGCCGCGGCAGGTTATGTCGTGCTCTACCCGAATGCCCGCGGCAGCACCAGCTACGGCGAGGAGTTTGGCAATCTGCTGTATCACAACTACCCGGGAGAGGATTACAACGACGTCATGGATGGCGTAGATGCGGTCATTGCCGAGGGCTTTATCGACACCGACCAGCTTTACGTCACGGGTGGCAGTGCGGGCGGCATCATGAGCGCCTGGATGATCGGCAAGAACGACCGCTTCCGGGCGGCCGCGGTGATCAAACCGGTGATGAACTGGTACAGCAAAACGCTGAACGCCGACAATTGGTTCCGCTACTACCACACCCGCATTCCCGGCACGCCCTGGACCAACCCGGACGATTACCTGCGCTTCTCGCCGATCTCGCTGGTGGGTAATGTCACGACCCCCACCCTGGTCATGGTCGGCCTCGATGACCTGCGCACGCCTCCCTCCCAGGCCAAGCAGCTGTATCACGCGCTCAAGTACCAGAAGGTGCCGACCATGCTGGTTGAACTACCGGGGGCGTCGCATTTCATCGCCCGCAAGCCCAGCCAACTGATCGACAAGATCGGTAACATTCTGGCCTGGTTTGAGCGCTACAGCATTGATGGTGAACCCGGGGCCCAGGAATGAGTCCAAACGCCGTACCGCAAACTGCCAAGCTGGGCAAATAGCAAACAGACTGGCCGTTCGCATGTTCTCTCGCGGCAGGGAATGTGAGAATCCGCTGGTACGTTAAACACAGGGGGATGCTTGCCAGCCCCCCGGGAAACGTCAGGTTGAGACTTGGGTAAACGGTGATGCACCACAGCGACAACAGACAGCAGCGACAAGCACGTGAGCGGGTTGCCCTGGGCAAAACGCTGGCGGTGGGGCTGTGTCTGGCTGTCGCGGGTCAGTCTGACGCAGCGCCCTCAGTCACCTCGGCGCGCGATGCGCTGCCGGACCTGCGTGCCCGCCTTCAAGCGCGCGCTGCCCTCTCGGATGCTGCCGAGTTCCAGCGCGGCCCCCGTGTGCCACTCAGTTTTCAGGGCACCAGCTATCACTGCACACCCAAACTGGGTGTTGAATGGCCAGAGGCCACTGACCTTGCCCCGGACCAGGCGACAACCCTCACCTGGGGCGGCGCCCTGGCGGCACCCTACTGGCTGGGGGTTGATGTTGCGCCCGGTAAAGCTCGCTGTTCGGGCGGCAGCGCTGACGCATCGGCGATGTGGATGGCCGCCGCCACCGATGCCAAAGGCCTGGCGGTGACACCGGCATCGATCGAAGTGGGTTACAGCACACCGTATGGCCCGGCACATGCGATGCCGCGCGGCCTTGAGATGATGGCCTCAACGGCGACCCAGGGCTTTGACCGCCGTATTCGCACCCAAGCGAAACGCGTGGCGGGTGGGCTTGAAGTCACTGTGGAGTTCCCCTCCTGCGTCGCCACCGACCTGAACGGCCAGCCTATTCTCAGTGCTCAGGGACACGGTAATGGCAAGCAGGCCAACTCGCACGTGGCGTACGCCATTGAGGGCTGCCCGGCCTCGCACCCCTATCGTGTGCCGACGCTGACCTACCGACTCAGCTACCCGCAAACGCCCAACGCGCTGGGCAGCGACAGCCCGCTGACCTTGCCTGCGCTGCAAGCCGGTTACATAGCTGGGCCGAGCGAGGCCTTCACTGACGCAATGCTAGGCTGCGGGCGCGAGTCCCGTCGTTGTGGCTATGCCATGACCGACGCTGTGACCGTCGCCAGCAGCTCCGCAGACCTGTCGGGCGCGCCAGGCTCACCCCGGGGCAAGCCTGCACCAAAATCTGATGTCGACCCCGCCCTCGCCAAGCCCAAAGGGCCGCTGCCCTGGACGATCGACGATGACGACTCATCTCAGCCGCCTGCGGCTGGCTACACGTTCAACACCAAGGTACTGCACAGTGGCCACAGCCTCACTGACGCGGCCATGTATCAGGGGCGCTGGCCCGGCCACTGGGCGCGGCTGATCGCGGACCAGCTGGGCGTGACGCGCAACGAGGTGTGGCCGGATATCGCGGGCAAGAGCACCATTCCGGGTAGTTCGATGCAGTGGCGCTGGGAGAACACCAGCACCCCCGTGGATGAGCGCACCGACATCGCCAATTACGATGTGCTGGTCACCACCGAGCGGGTGCCGCTGTCGTCCTTTGACGACAGCCAGCAATGGCTGCGCACCCTGGCCGAGCACGCCTGGAACACCGGTAGGGAAGGCGCCGGAGCCGAGACCTTTCTGTACACGACCTGGTCCAACATCGATGACCGGGATGGGGACTTTCGCGCGCGGCTCGACAGCGACGAAGCGACCTGGGAAGCCATGGCTGATTTCGCCAGCGACACCCTGCCCTACCAAATCCGCATCGTGCCGGGTCACCGGCTGATGATGCGGCTCTATGACGACAGCAATGGCGATATCGCCCAGTACTTCGAAGACACCATCCACCCCAATGACGTCGGTGCCTATGGGTTGGCGCTGCTGCACATGGCCGTGATTTACCGCTTTGACCCCCGCGGGCATGACCACAGCGTCGTCGAGCTCGACATCACGGCGGCGCAAGCCAGCTACATGCAGCAAGTGGTCTGGGAAGTCGCCAACAGCTACGCGCGCACCGGGCTCTGAGACC
>CAYZWL010000011.1:0-66592 GCA_964482195.1 uncultured Alteromonadaceae bacterium
ATGCAGGTACCAGATAAACCACGGTGGCAGGGACTCGACTTCGAATTCATCGTCGGGGCCGGGGAGGCCACTGTTCGCGACCAACGGATTACTCGCGAGGATCACCTCTTCGCCGTCACTCAGTCCGTCGCCATCGGTGTCACCATTAAACGGCGAAGTGCCGATGATGACTTCCAGCGCATCTCCCAAGCCATCACCGTCGCTGTCGGGACTGTGTGAGGGCGTGGTGGGGGCCTGGTCCACATTGTCCCGGACACCATCGCGATCGGTGTCTGAGGACAGCGGCTCGCTGCCCCGGATGATCTCATCGTAGTCGCCAACACCGTCGCCGTCGGTATCCTCATTGATGCCCGTGCCATCGAAGCTTGCGAACGTGAGTGCGCCGGGTTGAACTGATTCAACCGGCTGCCCATTGGCCGCCGCGACGTCGGCCCACGTGACTTTGCGCACACTGACTGGCGCCAACTCAACCGTTTGGCTCATGAGCGTCGGCATCGCCATGCTGATCGCTGCTCTGGCTTCGAGATCGGCCACGGTTAGGGCCCCGGGGCTCGACTGTCCGGCCAATGCGTAGCGTACCGAGGCACTGCCGATCGCCGTGATGAAAACTCGCGGGTTTTCTGGGGACAGTCGCCGCGTCCAGCGCAGGACTTGTTCATCACGCTGTGCGCTGCCATAGGCGTAGCCGTCCAGCGACAGGCCAGTGGCCTCGCCAACGAGGGTATCGCCCGCGCCGGCCTGGGCCAGCGTAGACGCGTCACCGCCGAACAACTGGGCATTGATGGTGAACAAGCGAGTCAAAGACGCCAGGTTGCCAAAGCCGCTTGCGCCGACAATCTGGGCATGGGTGGCGGCGTCGCTCTGAAGCTCGACAACAACCGAGGTGTTATTGGTGGCGAACCAGGCAGTGGGAATCGACACTTCATACACCGCTTGGGCACTGATGACCGCATGGGGCCCCAGGTAGGCACCACCGAAGCCTGCCTCACACTCGAGTTCGGTTTCCTCGATATTGAGACGCACCGATGCGATGGGGCTGCTGCCGGCGGGCAGCCAGCTTTGCGCCTGGCCGGCGCTGAGTACTGCGTTGGCGCCAGTGCTGAAATCGGCGAAGCCGCTGGGGCAGGTGAGAGCTTCGGTATCCGGCGCTGCGGTAGCCAGGGCAGCACAAGTCGCAAGGCATAGCGCCTCGCGAACCGGAATCCTGATGGACCGGATGAATTGCGATCGGGATTGCTGCCGATTCCTGATCAACACCTGCGCGCAACCTCACTTCTCTGAAGACTCGTCATTAAGCAATCTGCAGCGCCGGGGGAGTGCATAAACGCACCACTGCACACTAAGGGTAATAAAGCCGGCGCCAGACGCCAAGCGGCGCCTGATGGCCCGAATGAGTGGTGATGTGGCGGGAAACCTGGGCGATGCAAAAGATTAACTGAGTGCTTTCTCGCCCGATTCGACGGTTTGATAGATCAAAGTATTGATGGTCATCGGACCCACCCCGCCCGGTACCGGTGTGTAGGCGCTCGCGCGGTCGACCAATGGCCCGAGTTCGATGTCACCGACGCCGCCCGGGTGATAACCCGCATCCACCACGACCGCGCCGTCCTTGATCCAGTCGGCCCGGATAAACTCCGGGCGCCCGACCGCGCCGACGACGATGTCCGCCTGGCGGATGTGGTCCTGCAGATTTTGGGTGCGCGAATGACAGATGGTCACCGTCGCATTGGCCTGCAGCATCATCATGGCCATGGGCTTGCCGAGGATGGGGCTGCGGCCAACCACAACAGCGTGTTTGCCTTCGAGCGTGACATCGTAGTGCGCCAGCAGGCGCATGATGCCCTGCGGCGTGGCGCACCCATAGGCGGCTTCACCCATGCTCATACGACCAAACCCCAGACAGGTGACGCCATCAACGTCTTTTTCGAGGGCGATCATGTCAAAGGCGGCGCGTTCATCGATATGCGCCGGCACGGGGTGTTGCAGCAAGATGCCGTGTACGTCCGGATTGTGGTTGAGTTCTTCGATCTGACGCAGCAGGTCGTTGGTCTTGATGGTCGCCGGCATCTCGATAGCCAATGATTCCATGCCGACCCGGCGGCAGGCATTGCCTTTCATGCGCACATAGGTCGCAGACGCCGGGTCCTCGCCCACCAGAATCGTGGCGAGAATCGGCACCCGACCTCCCGAACGTTCTTTCAGCGCCGCGACGCGGCCGGCCAGTTCGGTTTCGGTTTGCTGGGCAACCGCTTTGCCATCGAGGACCAGTGCAGACATGCCAATGCTCTCCTGTAGGGACGGATTAGTGTAGAGGATTCAAGGGAGGGCGAGTCTTCCAGATGTCGCGGTCGGGAAAAAGACCACGGAGTGCGAATTGACCCCGAATCGACTCTAGGGATAGAATCCGCGCCGCGCGGAGCGTGCTAACTCTCCGTAGTTCGGGGTGTAGCGCAGTCTGGTAGCGCGCCTGCTTTGGGAGCAGGATGTCGGGGGTTCGAATCCCTCCACCCCGACCATTTACCGTTGGTCAACGCCACGTACCCAACGGTCTGGAAAGCCTTTGCAAAGTTTGCAGTGGTGGCTGTAGCTCAGTTGGTAGAGCACAGGATTGTGGCTCCTGAGGTCGCGGGTTCGAAACCCGTCAGCCACCCCATCTTCTTGCCTGTAAGCCCCTCATTTGAGACACGCTGCGCCGATGAATTGGCCGCGCAGATGATGCTATGGTTGCCTCGGCGGTAAACCACACGCTCAGTGAGTTAGGGTCGGCGCATTGATTCATCCTTCTACCAGACTCCCGTCATTGCTGTTTTGGATGACACTGCTGGCGATTACTGTTTCGCTGAATCACAGCGCGCATGCGCAAGCGGCCACCATTTTGGTGACGGGGTCGGAGAACGGACGAGGTCTCGGCGACGACTATCTGCTATGGCATGACCCCACGGGACAGGCGCTACTCAAAGACGCTGTTGCGGCTTTCAGTGCCGGCGCGTTTGCCCCACCCGTCACGCAGGGTTCCCTGGGGCTGGCGCCCGGTGCCTTCTGGCTGCGTTTTGACATGCGGAACTACGGGTCACAGCCTGTCGAGCTGCGGCTGGAGTACACCGACCATCAATTGGTCTACCTGCGCGCTTACCAGCGCTCAGCACCGGCGGCAGAGGCAGTGTTGCTGGCTGACCTCGCGCTCGAGCACCCTTTCGAGCGCAGGCCAGTGATGCACCATCGTTTTGTCGTGCCAGTGAACCTGGCGGCTGGCGAGGGTGCCGAGTTTTACGTGCAACTGCGCTCTCACGAGCAGGGCTTTGTCTTTCCCCAGATGCGGCTCTGGACGCCGGATGCCTTGCTCGCGACCCAGGTACGGGAACTGTGGATCATCTCGCTGCTGACCGGCGGGCTGCTGGTAATGGCGCTCATCGCCCTCGTCGAAGGTATCGCTACTCGCATTCGTTTTTTCTATTTCTATGCCTTGCATGCGCTCGCCTCAGCGGCAGTCTGGTTCACCGTCTTCGGCTTTACCCACCAGTTTCTGATCACCGAGAACTACCACTGGCGGTACATGTCGATCACGGGGGCTCTGAGTTTGCTCACCGGTGTCTCTTTCGCGAGGTCTTTCCTTAACACCCGGGTCTATGCCCCGCGTTTTGACTATCTGCTGTTGTTTCTCATCGCCAATAGCGTGTTTCTATTACTGTCGGCGGTGGCGGAGCAGAGCACCTTGGCGGTGGTCTCTATTACGCTGGCCCTGCTGCTTTATCCGGCGGTGTCGCTGGCGGGTTTCATCCGCTGGCGACAGGGAGCGCGTGAGGCCGGTATCTTCACCATTGCCTGGACGTTTATGGTCGTGGGGTTGTTTACTCAGGCACTACGTGACCTCGGGGTGGTGCCCCATACGGTTATCAACTACTACTGGCCGGCAGTGGCCTCATTCGGTGAAATGGCTGTGATCCTGATTGCCACGGGGGTCAGGATTCGCGACCTGCGCAGTGAGCGCGACATTGCTGAGCGTATCCATCTGGCCCGGCTGGAATCGGTCAGGGACCAACTCGAGATGCAGGTGGCCGAGCGCACCCGGGATCTTGAATCCGCCAAAAGCGCCGCAGAACGCGAGGCTCGGACCGATACTCTGACCGGCGTCAATAACCGTCGCAGCTTTATGGAGAAAGGGCAGGGCATGTTGGCGCGCAGCCGCCGAGAAGGACTGTCGCTGAGTCTGTTGATGCTCGATCTGGATCATTTCAAATCGGTTAATGACCAGTTTGGCCACGCGACCGGCGACCGTGCGCTCAAGGCCTTTGCCAGTGCCGTGAGCAGCATTGTCCGCGAGCGTGACGTGTTTGGGCGGATTGGCGGTGAGGAATTCGCCTTGCTGTTGATCAGTCCACTGGATGCGGCCATGTTGACCGCTGAGCGTATTCGGGAGCAGGCAGGGGCGATCGCCCTGCTGGCTGATGACGAGGTTGTGCGCTTCACCACCAGCATCGGTGTCGCAGAGATGAGTGACGAGACGGAGCTTGAGCAGTTGATCAAGCGGGCAGACGAGGCCCTGTATCGGGCCAAGACCACCGGGCGCAATCGGATTGAGCACTTCAGTGCGGCACCACTTGACGCCGAGTTCGGAGACTCAGCACCCGAATGAGCATGCCAATAAAAAGAGGTAAGTGACTTGGATTCCCGTATCGATGTGTTTTGGTCTTTTCGAAGTCCGTACTCTTATCTGGTGACGCCGGACCTGCTGAAGTTGCGCGAGGACTACGAAGTCAGCGTGAATCTGAGGCCGGTGCTGCCCATTGCGGTGCGCACCAAAGACACGCTGTTCGCAAAGGGTGATCAGAAACCTTATCGCTACATCATCACCGATGTTTTTCGGCGTGCTGAGTTTCTTGGCATGCCCCTGGGAGTGCCTAAACCCGATCCCATCGTGCAAAACATGGAGACCTTTGAGGTTGCCGCCGAACAGCCCTACATCTACCGACTGACGGGGCTGGGCATCGAAGCTGAAAGACGGGGAAAGGGCGTGGAGCTAGCGTATGAAGTGTCACACCTGATCTGGGGAGGTGTGCCGGGTTGGGACGAGGACGATCGTCTGGCCGAGGCTGTCGCCCGAGCCGGACTCGATCTCGGTGACATGGAGGCCGCTCTCGAGACCTATGATGCGATGGCGGTCATTAGCGAGAATCAGCAGGCGCTGGATGCTGCCGGTCATTGGGGGGTGCCGACGCTGGTCTTCCAGGACGAGCCCTTCTTCGGGCAAGATCGGGTGGACACCTTACGCTGGCGCCTCGACAAGGTCGGTGTTCCACGTCGTTAATCTGTCGTTCAGGAATATCGGGTTAGTCTTTCCCTGTGCTGTAGTGGACCTGCCATCATGAATAGTATTTCGACACGAATTGCCGCTTTGCTGACAGCGCTGCTGCTCACGGGTTGTGCTTCCATGAGTGAAGAGGAATGTCGGGTCGCCGATTGGCGGATGATCGGTTACGAAGATGGTGCTGACGGCATTCCACAAGGGCGCCTGGGCGACCATAGAGAGGCCTGTGCCGATTATGGCGTGGTGCCCGACATGGTGGCTTATCGAAACGGCCATGAGCAGGGCGTGAAGCTCTACTGCACCGAGAGCGTGGGCTTCGAGCGCGGGCGCTCGGGTGGCAGTTATCGTGGCGCATGCCCAGCTGAGCTCGAAGGGCAGTTTCTTGATGGCTACGAAATGGGTCGGGAGATTTGGGCCGCCTATGCACGTGTGCACGATGTGGAATCGAGTATCGATTCGATCGAGCGGCGAGTGGAACGACTGGAGAAAGACATCGCCCGTCGAGAGAGAGAACTGATTGCAGACGAAACCGCCAGTGATCGCCGCGCTGCATTGCTCGATGACATCAAGCGAGATCAGCAGCGCCTGGGTGAGCTGCGAAGCGAGAAGGAGCTACTCCTGCTGGATCTTGGACGCCTGCGCGCAGAAGCGGAGGCCGTAGACGCGCATTACCGCATGCGCCGTGGCGTCATCTGAGGCCTTCAAACACAAGGTCCGGAGGGGTATTCTGCGCGGCGATTTTGGCAAGGACGCTGCGTTGTGTTTCGTAAAGTGGTTTTTTGGTCACACCTGATTGCCGGTGTGCTTGCAGGCTTGATTGTTGCGATGATGAGCCTCACTGGGCTCGCGCTGACCTACGAACACCAGCTTTCTCGCGGCGTGGTTCCAGTGTCGGACGTGGGAGACGAGGCCGATCAGCGCCTACCGCTCGATGACCTTCTGGATGCGATTCAAAGCGCTGGTGTCTCGCCCTCAAACCTGACGGTGTTTGAAGATCCACGCTCAGCAGTCATGGTGTCCAGTGCCAATCGAGGGCCGACTTACTACTTCGACGCTTTCAACGGGCGTCATCTGGGTGAGGCCCACACCGACCGACGCGAGTTCTTCTCTTTGATGAAGCGGGTACACCGCTGGTTCGCCTTGAGTGGTGACAGTCGGTCAACCGGCCGCGCGCTGACAGCGACTGCAAACCTCATGTTCCTGTTCCTGATTATCTCGGGCATATACCTCTGGCTGCCACGCATCATACGGTGGCCGGCGTTGCGCAGGCGTTTGGTCCTGGCACGCGGTGTGAATGCCCGTACCCGTGACTTTTACTGGCACCACTTCTTCGGTTTTTGGGCATTGCTGCCCCTGCTGCTCATTGTGCTGACTGCGACGGTGTTCTACTTCCCGACGGCGAACAGGCTGGTTTATTCGGCATTTGGTGAGCTGCCTCCGGAGCGTGGGCGATCAGCCGGGGCAGACATGGCGGTTGCGGCAAAACCGCTGTCATTGCAGACGCTTTTTGACACTGCCCGTGAGTATGGCGAGTGGCAGACATTGACCATTCGGGTGCCTGCACCGGGTGCGCCAGTGCAATTTACCCTGGACAACGGCTCAGGCCGGCAGCCGCAGCACCGAGATCAGCTGACGCTCGACGCGGCTGATGGCAGCGTTGTCGAGTGGTTGCCATTCGCCGAGCGATCAGCCGGTACACGTGCGCGATACGTGGTGCGGTTTCTGCACACGGGTGAAGTGTTGGGACTCTGGGGGCAAACGCTCGCAGGTCTGGCCTCAGCATTTGCGCTGATCATGGTGTGGACAGGAATGGCACTGGCCTGGCGGCGACTCGTTGAGCCCTTGTTGCCGTCAAAGCGGCGTTAGACGCCCATGGCATCCAGCGCTGCCTGCCGCAACAGTGACTTGTTGGCGGCATAGGCATCACCCGGCAGTTCCGCCAACTGGCCCGCGATCTGGATTGCGGTGGGTAGCACTTGATCGGGTTCGGTCGCCATATCGAGGAAGCCCGCTGCGATAGCGCCGTCGGCATCATAGAACTTGGACTGAATGGCGCTCTCGGTAATCACTTGTGGATTGAGTCGCGATTGCGTCAGTGCCAGCGCGAACTGGGGTAGCGCCATGCCGATCAGGGTTTCGTTGAGCCCAATCTTGAAAGCGCCCAGGGCACCGACGCGGGTGTCGCATGCGAGTAACCAAAAAGCGCCCAATGCGACCGCGTGGCCTGTCGAGGCGGCCACCAGCGGCTTGGGGTAGCCATAGAGCCGCTTGACCATTCGGCCGCCACGCATGACCAATTCGTTGGCGGCTGCCTGGTCGCCACTCTGCAAGACTTTGAGGTCGTATCCCGCGCTGAATTTGCCCTCTCGGCCGGCCAGCACTACCGCGCCTGCCGACACTTCGGCTTCGTCGAGACAGGCTTCGAGGCTTTCCAGCAGCTCGTGGTTGACTGCATTGGCCTTGCCGTCATCCAGGGTGATGACTGCGACACTGCCTGTCATGGAAAGGGTAGCGGGCATGGTGGCCTCCTTGTTATACGTTGGGTCTGATGAGTGTAAACGAGGAACACCCCATGCGCCTGTGGACGGCAGCGACCCCAAATGGCTGGAAGGCCAGTATCATGATCGAAGAGCTGCTTGAGCAGGGCGTCGCGCTGCCCGAGGTTGAAGTGATTAACGTGGACCTGAGTCAAGGCGAGCAGTTCAGCGATGCCTTCACGGCGGTCAATCCCAATCAAAAAATTCCTGCGCTCGAAGACGGGGACATCAAATTGATGGAGAGCGGTGCGATCCTTCAGTACCTCGGTGAGCGATACCCAACCCCCTTGTTACCCCAGGGCGACGCGCGCTGGGAGGTGCTGCGCTGGCTGTACTGGCAGGTGGCTAATCTGGGCCCGGTGTTTGGGAACAAGCTCAGTTACACCCGCTATTTAACTGACTTGCCGGAAGAGCAGCGCCAGCACCCTTTGTCGCGCTTTAACACCGAAGCACAGCGCCTGCTGCGGGTGCTGGATGGACAGCTTGCGGGCCGGGATTACGTCGCCGGCGAATTCTTCACAATCGCTGATATCGCCATCTACCCCTGGGTGCGCGGATACAAGTGGAGCAAGATCGATATCACGCTACATGAGCACGTGATGGCGTGGGTCGAGCGCGTACGGGCGCGACCGGGCGTTGAGCGGGGGCTCGAGTATGGCGTGCCTAAGCGTGAAGTTGATCAGTGGTCAGAGGAACGTAAACAACGCTACGCCCGCATGGGCTCGCAGATTGCCAGCAATGCCAGTATTGCGGGGGATTCGGGTGCCTAGGCTCGGCCTCAATGGTCTTGCCAGTACCCCTTGATTCTTTGGGGTTTTTGGTTGACGCTCGAGGATGGGTGATCAGGTTGACACCTTGAGAGGAGGAATCATGACCTTAAAGCGAGTGTTGGGTGCGGCGAGCGCCCTGGTATTGGCGACTCTGGTTGGTGGGGTTTACGCGGATCACAGCGATCATGCGCATCATCATGGCGATGACGGCCATGCTGACGCCCATGAGCACCACCACGGTGACGATGGTCACGCGAGCGAGCATGAGCACCATCATGGCGATGACGGGCATGCCAATGAACATGAGCACCACCATGGTGACGATGGGCATGCCAGCGAACACGAGCATCATCATGGCGATGAGGCCGAGGCAGACGACCATCACCATCACTGATCCCATCTCTGGGATCAAACCGTGATTAGCGTCGTTTTGACGGGGTGCCCGGGATGCTCCGGGCACACGTGATTGGCATCAGGCGACTTGCTCGGTCGCCACTTGGGCGGCATGGGCTTCGGCCAGCATTTCATCAACCATCTTGATCGCTGCCGTTTGAGTGCCGATGTTGGCGCCCTTGGCACGGTTGATGACCCCATCGAGGGTGTCCGCTATTTTGTTGAGCGCCGCTTCACGGACCGCCTCGGGGGAGCCCAAATGCTGGTGGTGAATCTCGATGACGCCACCTGAATTGATCGCGAAATCGGGGCAGTAAAGAATGCCTCGATCCAGTAATCGATCATCGTCCTCGGCCTTGCCCAACTGGTTGTTGGCAGCACCGGCAATCACTTTTGCCTTCAGGTGGGGAATCGTCTCGTTGTTCAAAATGCCACCCAGCGCACACGGGGCGAGGATGTCGCAATCGATGCCGAGAATCTTGTCGGTGGGCACCGCGGTGATCCCATAGTCTGCAACAGCCCGCTCCACATTGGGGGCGTGGATGTCGCAGCCATAGACCTGCGCGCCAGCTTCGGTGAGATGGCGCACAAGGTGCAATCCCACGTGTCCCAGACCCTGCACGGCGACTCGCTTGCCATTGAGGTCGTCGCTGCCAAACTGGTGACGCGCCCCGGTCAGCAACGACACGAAAACGCCGTAGGCAGTGGCCGGCGACGGATCACCCCCGTGTGCGTTGTCTTCGACGCCGGTCACGTGTTGCGTGGTCGTGGCCATTTCGCGCATGTCTGCGGGTGAGGTGCCCGAGTCCTCGGCGATGACATAAGCGCCGCCAAGTCGATCGACGGCGCGGCCCATGGCCTGCATCAAGTCGGCCGTTTTCTCATGACGAGGATCACCAATGATCACCGATTTGCCACCGCCGAAGGGTAGGCCCGCCATCGCTGACTTGTAGGTCATGCCTCGGGAAAGCCGCAGCACGTCGGTCAACGCCGCTTCATCGCTGGTGTAGGGGAACATGCGGCATCCACCCACAGCGGCGCCCAGTGCGGTGTTGTGGACCGCAATGATCGCTTTCAGGCCGGTTGCCTCGTCATGGGCATAAACCACCTGCTCGTGGCCGTGAAATTCGACGTGGTCATACACGCTCATGTTGACTATCCCCTTCACGCGGCATCCCGCGTAGCAACTTCATAAAACTGGGTTTCACCGGCCAGCGCCGCCAGCAGTGTCTGGCGCTGCTCTGTCACCTGTGCACGATTTCTTGCCTTGACGTGTCCGTAGCCCCGCAGCTTGCCCGGCAGGTCAGCGAGGGCGACCGCCTGATCATAGTTACTCGTATCCAGGCGCCGCAAAATCTCGTCAAGGTCGCTCTGGTAGTGGGCGAGGTCGGCCCGCTCCAGTTGACGCTCCTCGGTCATAGCGAAGACATCAAATCGTGTGCCACGCAGCCACTTGAACTTGGCGAGCAGCTGAAACGCCTGCATCATCCAGGGACCGAATTCACGCTTTTTCATCTTGCCTGTTTCAGGATCAGGTTTCGAGAGAATCGGTGGCGCCAGATGGAACCGCAGTTCGTAATCCCCTTCGAATTGCGCGGCGAGCTGGTCCCGGAAGGCTTTGTCTGAGTGCAGACGCGCGACTTCATACTCATCCTTGTAGGCCATCAGTTTGTAGAGCTGTGTAGCCACCGCATAGGTCAGTGAGTTGTCGCTCTCGGGAGCGGGGTCAACGGCTCTAATCTCATTGACCCGCGCCAGGTAGCGTTGAGCGTAGGCGAAGTCCTGATAGTCAATGAGGCGTGAGCGGCGATCCTCAATCAGTTCATCCAGCGTGGGCGCCTCGACTACCTCGGTTTTCTCCTGGGGCAGCATGGCTTCTACACGCTCGGGCTGCACGGCATACCGGCGGCCGAGCAGGAAGGCACGTTTGTTGAAGTCGATGGCCACACCATTGAGTTCAATCGCGCGATCGAGCGCGGCATTGCTCACCGGTACCCAGCCTTTCTGCCAGGCGTAGCCCAGCAGGAAGAGGTTAGTACCAATGGCGTCACCGAGCAGCGCGGTGGCGATACGAGTCGCATGCACAAAGACAAGCTCCTGCCCCACCTGATCACGCACTTTGTCTTGCATGCTTTGGCCCGGGAAGCGCGCGTCTGGGTCGAGTACAAACGCAGATGTGGGTTGTTCGTTGTCATTGACAATGGCATGAGTGCGCTCATGAGCAGACTTGCCCATCGCCTCGTAGCCAGTGGTGACCACCAAATCGCAACCGATCAGCAAATCGGCTTCCCCCGCGGGGATGCGCACGGCCTTGATATCGTCCTGGTCTCTGGAAACACGCACGTGGCTCACCACCGCACCAAACTTTTGCGCGAGGCCGGTCTGGTTGAGCGTTGCACAGCCTTTACCTTCGATGTGGGCGGCCATGGCAACCAGCGCCGTGATGGTGAGCACGCCGGTACCGCCGACGCCTGCCACCACTGTGTTCCAGGGCTTGTCGAGTTCTGGCAGGGCCGGTTCGGGCAGCGGATCAAACATGGGCTGGCTGTCGGCGCTGACGGTGTCGGGCTTGCGCACTTTGCCACCGATCACGCTGACGAAGCTTGGGCAAAAGCCTTTAAGGCAACTGAAGTCCTTGTTGCAGGCGCTCTGGTCAATCTCGCGCTTGCGGCCCAGCGGGGTTGCCTTGGGCAGTACGGATAAACAGTTGGACTCCAGTGAGCAGTCACCGCAGCCCTCGCAGACCGCATCGTTGATGAATACCCGACGATCAGGATCCGCCATCTTGCCTTTCTTCCGTCGACGGCGCTTTTCCGCGGCACAGGTCTGTTGGTAGACGATGACTGAGGTGCCCTTGAATTCGCGAAGCTCGCGCTGCAGCGCATCGTAGTCATCGCGGTGGGTAAGCGAGTAGCCGGGCACGTCGCTGAACTGGCCGGTGAAGGCCTCGGGGGCATCTGAGACCAGTGCAATACGGCGGACACCCTCACCCCGTAGCTGGTGAATCAGGTCGGAAACACTGAGTGATCCGTCGATGGGTTGACCACCGGTCATTGCCACCGCGTCGTTGTAGAGAATGCGATAGGTGATGTTGACGCCCGAGGCGACCGCCGCCCGAATCGCCAACACGCCCGAGTGGAAATAAGTGCCATCGCCGAGGTTTTGAAACACGTGCTCGGTGTCGGTAAAGGGTGCCTGGCCGATCCATGTTGCACCTTCGCCGCCCATTTGGGTGAAGGTGTGGGTTTCGCGATCGGGCATCCAGGTCGCCATGTAGTGGCAGCCGATGCCGCCCAGAGCGTGGCTACCCTCGGGCACCCGGGTCGACGTGTTGTGCGGACAACCCGAGCAGAAGTGAGGGACACGCTCGATGGTTTCGTAGGGCAGTGCCAGCGAGCGTTCTTTGCTTTCGATCCAGTTGACGCGAGCCTCAAGCGTTTCGCAGGTAAAGAACCTGCGCACGCGACTGGCGACAGCCAGGGCAATCATCGCGGGCGTCAGTTCACCCAGGTTGGGCAGCAGGTCACGGCCGTCTTCATCGAACTCACCGATCACCCGCGGGCGCGAGCCCACCGGGTAGTTGTAGAGCTGGGAAGTCAGCTGGTCTTCGATGATCGAGCGCTTTTCCTCGACGACAAGAATCTCTTCGAGACCCTCGGCGAACTGGTGGGTGGTCACCGGCTCAAGCGGCCAGGGCATGCCCACTTTATAAACCCGAAGGCCAATCTCAGCGGCGCGAGCTTGATCGATGCCCATATCGTCCAGTGCCTGCAGCACATCGAGGTAGGCCTTGCCCGAGGTGACAATGCCAAAACGGGGGTTGGGGCTGTCGATCACGATACGGTTGAGTTGGTTGACCCGCGCAAACTCCCGCGCTGCGTAGATCTTGTACTTATTGAGCCGCAGTTCCTGTTCCAGTGGCTTGTCAGGCCAGCGCGCATGTACGCCATCGGCGGGCAGCTGGAACTCGTCGGGAATGACGATATTGAGGCGCTCTGAGTCGATATCGGCGGAGATCGCCGAATCCATGTTCTCAGTGATGGCCTTCAAGGCGACCCAGCAGCCCGAGTAGCGGGACAGCTCCCAGCCAAAGATGCCGAGGTCGAGGACCTCCTGTACGTTTGCCGGCGCGAGCACGGGTACCGAGGCGCCGATGAACATGTGCTCTGATTGGTGGGGCAAGGTAGATGACTTACAGGCGTGGTCATCTCCCGCCACCGCGAGTACGCCGCCAAATTTGGAAGTGCCGAAGGCATTGGCATGCTTGATGACGTCCATGCTGCGATCGACGCCGGGACCCTTGCCGTACCACATGCCGAACACGCCGTCATAGCGCGCGCCCTCGAACAGGTTGGTCTGTTGGCTGCCCCACACGGCGGTGGCGGCGAGGTCCTCATTCAGCCCTGGCTGGAAGTGGATGTTATGGGCGTCCAGGTACTTGCCGGCTTTCCACATGGCCTGGTCGACGCCGCCCAGGGGCGATCCGCGGTAGCCAGAGACGAATCCCGCAGTATTGAGACCCCTGGCCCGATCCCGCTGTTGCTGCAACATGGGCAGGCGCACTAGCGCCTCGATACCGGTCATGTATGCCCGCGCGTGATCGTGTGTGTACTTGTCGTTGAGCGAAACGTCCCGAAGCGACGGTTTCTCGAAATGACCCATGCTGGATGCCTCTTGCCGGCGGCTGCTGGAGCGACTGTTATTCTTGGCCGGTTATTTTCCAAGTTCTGCTCCGGAATATTTATTGTTTTGGGCCTTGTTTTTCCCGTGACGCCGGGATAAATATTCCCATATCAATGATTTGAGGAATAATCATGGCCGCAGAACTGGGTGCAACCGACATAAAGATTCTGGATTTGCTGCAGCAAGACGCGAATATCTCCACTGCGGCTCTTGCTGAAAAAGTCCATTTGTCACAGTCGCCGTGCTGGCGTCGTGTGCAGCGTCTCGAGGAAGAGGGCTACATCCAAAAAAA
Organism: uncultured Alteromonadaceae bacterium; assembly: GCA_964482195.1. GTDB lineage: Bacteria > Pseudomonadota > Gammaproteobacteria > Pseudomonadales > Halieaceae > Luminiphilus. Next base: position 13,981 of record CAYZWL010000011.1, read on the forward strand.
GGTGTCGCTGCTCAATCGCGAAGCACTGGGTATGGAAGTGGTGGTCTTCGCGACGGTCAATCTGACCCAGACGGGTCGCCAGAACCTCATTAGTTTTGAACGCGAAATGGAAGGGCATCCCGAAGTGGTGGAGTGCTACACCATGACCGGTATTTGGGATTACATCCTCAAGATCGTCACCAAGGACATCCGCCATTACGAGGCGTTTGTTCGCAACACCCTGACGGCTAGTGAGGCGATTCGGGAGATTCACTCACACATGGCGGTGACTGAGATCAAGAACACGACCCAGTTGCCGCTGGCGACCCAATTACGCTGAACCTAAAAGAGGAGATCGCCATGAAAGCATCCGACCTGTTTGTCAGGGCGCTCGAGGCGGAAGGGGTCGAGTATGTATTTGGGATTCCAGGTGAGGAGAATCTCGATCTGCTGGAGTCCCTGCGAACTTCTTCAATCCAACTGATTCTCACCCGGCATGAACAGGCCGCCGGTTTCATGGCGGCGACCTATGGTCGCCTGACTGGCAAAGTCGGCGTCTGCCTTTCGACGCTGGGTCCCGGTGCAACCAACTTGGTCACTGCAGCGGCCTACGCGCAGTTGGGCGCCATGCCAATGATGATGATCACCGGGCAGAAGCCCATCAAAAGTTCAAAGCAGGGCCGTTTCCAGATCATCGATGTCATCAACATGATGCAGCCGATCACAAAATTCACCGCCCAAGTCGTGAGTGGTGACCGCGTACCCTCCCTTGTTCGCGAGGCGTTCCGGCTGGCGCACGAGGAACGACCGGGTGCCGTGCACCTCGAACTTCCGGAAGACATCGCCGCCGAGAACACGGACGCCCGCCTGATTCCGCCCAGCCTGGTGCGTCGCTCCATCGCAGAAAACAAAGCCATTGCCCGTGCTATCGAATTGATTGAAGCGGCCAGCGCGCCCTTGTTGATGATTGGGGCGGGTGCCAACCGGAAGCTCACCGCCAAAATGCTCGAAGCCCTGGTGGAGAAGACGGGTATTCCATTCGTCACCACACAGATGGGCAAGGGTGTACTGGATGAGCGACTGCCACTCTACATGGGGTGTGCCGCGCTCTCCGACAACGATTTTGTGCATCGCGTGATTGAGGCAGCTGACCTGATCGTCAACATTGGCCACGATGTCGTCGAGAAGCCGCCGTTCTTCATGCGCGAAGAGGACAACCGTCAGGTCGTTCACGTCAATTTTGAGGGCGCAGCAGTGGATCCCGTGTACTTCCCGCAGGTGGAGGTGACAGGCGACATCGCCAACAGCATCTGGCAGTTGAAAGAGGGCATTGAGCCTCAGTCCCATTGGGATTTTGCAGCATTTCGCAAGAGCCGCGTCGCGGAGATCAATCACCGTGTCGACTGCGAGGCGGACGCGCGTTTCCCGATACTGCCAGAGCGTCTCGTCAAGGCAGTTCGCGCCGAGATGCCTGACGACGGCATTGTCACCCTGGATAACGGGGTCTACAAAATTTGGTTTGCCCGAAACTATCCCGCGGTGCACTCCAATACTTTGTTACTGGACAATGCGTTGGCGACCATGGGTGCCGGTTTACCCTCAGCCATGGCGGCGAAACTGGTTTATCCCGACCGACCTGTGCTGACCGTCTGTGGCGACGGCGGTTTCATGATGAACAGCCAGGAAGTAGAAACGGCGGTCAGGCTCGGATTACACCTTGTGATTCTGATACTGCGCGATGATGCCTACGGCATGATCAAGTGGAAGCAAGCAGACCAGGGTTTCAGCAATTTTGGACTCGACTACGGTAATCCGGACTTCGTCAACTACGCGCGCGCCTACGGCGCCCAAGGCTGGCGAGTCGAAGCGGCAGAGCAGTTGGAGCCTTTGATCCGCCAATGCCTTGCGGCGCCGGCAGTGCATATCATTGACGTGCCCGTCGATTACTCGATGAACAAAACCACGCTGTTTGACGATATTCCGGCGCTTAGCGCAAAGGTTTGACGCACTCAGAGTGGCGTGTAGTTAAAGCGCTGTCCGCCAATCGAGGCTTCGTACATCAGCCCGCCCTTGGCGACCGTGAAAATCGCCATACCCTTGCGATAGCCGGCTTGGACCTGGGTGGCTTCACTGGCTTCTAGACCCGCGCTGGCGGTCGCACCACCGCCGGTGGTTGCTTGCGCACTGGCGCTGGCCGTGAGTGCTACCGCGGTTGCCTGGGCGCCGAATTCGAAATTCTCAGCGGTGAATTGCTCGAAGGCGCGGCGGTCCTCAAAGAAGATTATCTGGCTGAATGCCTGGCCACCAAGTTGCAGGCCAACGGTGACCTGTGACATCGACGTGAGTCCAACAATGTTGTCGCCGACATAGACCTGGCCACCGCCATAGGCTCCGCCAATCCCGATGCCGCCCTTGCCAATGGTTGGAAAGACGGCATAACCGTAAGCGTCGGCGAAGAATGGTGCGGTTGCCTGTGCGCCCCTGAAGGTAGCCAGGGTCTCGTCGTACTTGTCAGCATTGGCCATTCCACTGAATAGCATCAGCGTGACGGTGACCAGGGCGAGCAGGGGGGTAGTGGCAATGCGATCGGCGGAGCGAGTGGCCATGGCGTTGTCCTCGGTGCTGGGTCGGCAATGGATTTGAGTCACAGCAATCTATCGCAAAATGGCCCGCCCGGCAGGATTCGAACCTGCAACCGCCAGCTTAGAAGGCTGATGCACTATCCAATTGTGCTACGGGCGGAGCGGGCGCAATTATGCCAGCAGTGACGGCACTCGGCACGGTGCCAGCGGAAAAAAGCTCAGTTCGCCTGCAAGCCCCGAAACATGGCGCGGGTACCGTCTGCGATCATGCGTTGGCCCGCGGCGGTGGCGTCGAACACGTCGAGCATGTGATTAGTTTCCAGTGTTGCCACACCATGCACCATCGCCCACATCTGGGTCGCCATGGCGGCGGGTACTGTGGATTTGGGCAACAGGCCGTTCTCGATACACCCCAGAATCGCGTCGGTTAGCACGTAGAACCCTTGCGCTTTTAAGTTGGCTTCAGCCCTGCGTTCCTCGATATCGCCTCGGGCTTCCCACATCAGCGCAAAGAACGCATGTTTTTCCTGGGCATATCTGACGTAGGTAGTGCCCAGTGCAATGATCTGCTCCACGGTGCCCCGTTCGGTGGTTTTGGCTGCGTCAACCATTTCATTGTTAAGGCCGATAAAGGCGAGGTCTCTGACTGCGTAGAGCAGTTCCTCTTTGTCCTTGAAGTGGCGGTAGGGGGCAGCGCTGCTGACGCCGGCGCGTTTCGCCGCGTCGGTGATCGAAAAGCCCAGCGAGTCGCTCTCCTCGATCAATTCCGCGGCGGCAACAATGAGTGCGTTGCGCAGGTCCCCGTGGTGGTAGCAGCGCTTGAGTGCCTTCACGTGGCCACCTGTGGCACGAGTGCAGGTTTGACGGGTTCTGACGACTTGCTGCCGCGTGTCAGCACATACATCGGCGGTACCAGATAGAACGAGATAATCGTCGAGAGTAACACGCCACCCGCAATAGCCATGGCGAAAGGTGGCCAGAATTGGCTGCCTTCGAGAATCAGCGGCAGGAAGCCGCCAAAGGTTGTGATCGTTGTCGAGACGATATGGCGGCTGGAATCCAATACCACGTCGCGTATCGCGCCAAGGTCGCCGCTAGCGGCTGATTCATCTTGCTGCAACGAGGTCAGAATGATGATGGCCGCGTTGATGGAAACGCCGATCGAGCCGATCACGCCGATCAGGGCCTGAATGCCCAGCGGGTACTGGAAAACGGCGAGCGAGAGGAAACTGAGACCGAAAGAGCAGCCGCAAACCAGGAATGCCACGGCGCTCAGGCGCCAGGAATTGAAGGTCAGAAGGATGGTCGCAAACAAGCCGGAAATGATCAGTCCCATGGGTCCTAACAGGTCGGCCACGACCTGGCTGCGCTCCTCACTGTCACCGCCGAAGCTATAACGGTAGCCGGCGGGCAGCGGTATCGGATCGTTTTCCAGGCTGGTCCGCAGTAGAGCGAGCGCCTCTTCTGGCAGCACGCCGCGGCTGAGAAAAGCCTGCACCTTGTTGACCCGTTCCCCGTTTTTGCGCGTGATCGGACTGTCATCGGGTACGAGTTCAGCGCTACCCAGCGCACCGAGTGGTACTGCGGCGGGGCGTTCACCGTTGGGATTGCCCAGTGGCAGTCGCAGGTTGCGCAGGTCGTCTACCCGATCCCAGTCGTCGCGGACCAGTTGCGCTCTGACGGGTATCTGCTCGGTGTCCTCGAGCACGGAGCCTCCCACCCGACCGCTGAGTGCTGCATCGATGGCATTGGCGACGGTGACGCGCTCCAGCCCGGTGCGGCGCAGTTTGGCTTCGTCGAGGGCGAACACCAACTTGGGTGCTGAGGCCGCCATAGTGACTTTGGTGTGTGTCACATCGGGCAGGCTCTCAATGCGCGCCCTGAAGCGTTCGCCCAGGGACTTCAGTGTGTCGGTGTCTGGTCCGAAAACGAGCACCTCAAGCGGTGCATTGACCGGCGGGCCCTGGTCGATACCACGCACCACGATCTGGGCGCTGGGGAAGTCGCGATCGAACTCGCGCTGCAGACGGCGAATCAAGTCGTCGGTTTGGTTTTCATCGGTGGTCAAAACGAGTCCTTCGGACCAGCCCGGAATACCCCGTTTGTTGGAGCGCAGGTTGTAGTAAAAGGCGGGCGCGCTCTCACCCACGGTCCAGTCCACGCGACGAACCAGGGGCTCGTCATGCAGCCGGTCGTCGACCGCTTCAACGACAGCCAGCGTATCTTCAATGGCCGCACCCTCGGGCATGGTGACTTGCAGGTAAAACTGGTCGCGGTCTGTGCCGGGGAAAAATTGTTTGGTCAGGGTAGGGACGCTCAGAAAGCCCACCAGCGGTAGCACCAGCGCCAGCGCCACGGCGCCGCCCGGGTGAGCGAGACTCCAATCCAGCGTCGCTCGGAATTGCCGGTTCAGCGCGGGCACGTTCACACCCGTGCGCCACCAGCGCTCTCCGGCGCTGATGCCGGCGGGCAGCAGGTGTGCGGCCAGGACTGGGGTGACCGTCAGCGCCAAGACCATCGAGCTCACTAGCATGACAATCACCGACAGAGCGATCGAGCCCAGGAAGTCTCCGGCGGGTCCTGCGAGGATGGCCATGGGCAGGAACGCGAGTACCGTGGTCAGCGTCGACGAAACGAGCGGGACTCGCATACGCGATACCGAGCCCACCATGGCATCCATGGGCGACATTCCGGCGAGCAGCCGCTTGCGGACTTCATCGGCCATCACGATCGAGCCATCCACCAAGAGTCCCAGCGCCACCACCAGACCGGTGACCGACATCTGGTGAATCGGCACTTGCAGATAGAACAAAATCACCATCGACAGCAGTGTGCATAGCGGCAGCACAACCGCGACTACGGTCGCCGCACGCCAACCCAGCGTCACCCAAAGTACGGCAAGCACCAGCGCGATGCCGATCAGCAGGTTTTCCGCAACGTCGCTGAGACGCTGCTCGGTGTAGCCACTCTGGTCGTAGCTGATTTCTATCGACAGGCCCTTGGGCGCCTGGGCGCTGTAGGTGTCGAACCAGGTGTCAAAAATTTTGCTGTAGGCGTCGACCTGGAATCCCTCGTCCATTTCGACCCCGATGAGTACCGAACGCTGTCCGTTGGAGAAAGCGATGCGCGGGGGCGGGTTGCGTTCTCCCTTGATGACTCGGGCGATATCGCCAACGCGCAATACTCTGCCGTCTGGGCGCGCCCGAATGACGACGTCGCGGACAGACTCAACATCGACGAATTCGCCCGCCAGTTCGACCGCCATGGCAGCGTTCGAACCACTGATGCGACCCGCCGGCGCCTTGGCATCATCATTGCGCAACGCCCGGGCAATATCATCGATGCTGACACCGAGCTGGGCCGCCAGGCCCTCATCGATTTCTACGCGGACCTCCTCCTCGGGCAGACCAAAGAGCATGACCCGGCGGGTGCGGCTGACGCGACGCGCTGCATCGGCAAAGGCCTCGGCTTCGCGTCGCAGCACGGCGGGGGACAACGCGACGCCGTCAGCGGCAGAAATGGAGATGATCTTGACGAATGCGGTGATGACTTCGTTGTCAAAATCGGGCGGTAGCGCCTGGCTGGGAAAGGTTTGCGCCGCAGCGGATACCTTGTCGCGAAGTTCCGACCAAACGCGGTCGATTTCGATCAGCGGCAGGCGATAATCCACCTCGACGGTAACGACCGAAACGCCGTTGGTCGAGGTGGACTCGATTTCCGTTACTTCCGCTTGCTCGCGTATTGCGTCTTCCAGCGGTTTACTGATGAGCGCCTCGACTCTCGCTGGACTGGCGCCGGGGAAGAACGTGGTGATCTTGGCGATGAAGGGGGTGATGCTGGGATCTTCCTGCCGCCCCATGCCAGAGAAACTGGTATAGCCGACCATGACAATGGTGAGAATCACCAGCGCCAGATAGCGGGAGTGGGTGTACAGCACTTTAGCCAGCATCAGCCTGCATCCGCCTGGCTGGCGGCCTCCGCAGTGCTGTTAGCGCTGGCAGAGAAAGACGCCAGCGGGCGGGGGTCGATGGCTGATCCGGGGCTGATCCGCTGCAGGCCAGTGGCGACGACGGCGGTGTCATCGGTCAAGGTGCCGCGAACAAATGCCTGATCTCCCTGCACATAAACCACCTCCACAGATTCACGCACGGTGATTTTTCGACCATCAACCTCGGCAACGGCCAACACGGTCCATAAGCCGCGCTCACCCTCGATTAATGCGGATAAGGGCAGCCAGCCACCGGCTGCTGGCACCGATGACTGCAGCTCCAACTGGACGGATTCCCCTACAGAAGCGGGGACGTCAGCTGGCAGTTCGAACACGGCCCCCAGGGTCAGCGTGCTCGGGTCGAGGTCGTCGCGCAGAGCACGCAGCGTGGCTTCAAACCGGCGTTCATTCAGGCGCAACGCGTAGCGTTGTCCGCGAGCCAGTTGCCGGGCTGTTGGGGCGGGAATGCCGACATGAGCTTCGCGTCGACTGGCAGTGACCAGCCGCAAAACGGGTACGCCGACACCAACGGCGGCACCGGGTTGGGCAAGCCTTTCGGCAACCACTGCGTCGTAAGGTGCCCGCAATGCGCTCTTGTCGATCTGGATCTCTGCGTCGCGCAAACTGGCCGCCGCTGCCGCCCGTGCCGCGCGCAATGACTCAGCGCCGAGTACGACGTCATCGAGGCTCTGCTGTGAGGCCAGGCCTCGCTCCACGAGGTCCTGGGTTCGTACACTGCGCTTTTCCGCGAGCGCCAGGTCGGCACTGACCTGCGCCAACTGTGCCTTGGCGCCCGCGAGTTGTGCCAGGCGACGCTCGGTATCAAGTGTGGCAAGAATCTGGCCGGCCTCGACGCGCGTACCTTCACTGACCGCCATGGTGGCGAGCTGTCCACCAATTTCGAAGCCCACCGAACTCTCGCTGGTGGCGCGAACAGTACCAATATAGTTACTGGTGCGTTGGTACTGGTCGATCAACTCGTAGCGGGTGATCGCCACGGGCAGAGGGATACGCTCCTCAGCGATGTTCCCTTTGACATTGGCGCGAATCATTGCGGTGGCCCCGATACTGAGGCCCAACGCCACGATCAGGGCGATGAGTGTCTGTAGTGTCACTGTAAAGCGGATTGCCATGATCGGGCCTCCGGTTGGTCAATGTTAGTAAGGTTAACATAGTGTTAATGACATTAACATTACGGCTTGGATTGGCAATTGGATGACACTCGCGCTTGCGGCAGCGCGACGTTTTCGCGACACTACGCGCCCCTCGCCATTGGCGGGGGCGTCATGGTGGCTCGGATGGTCCCCTCGCAGCGATAGGTAGCAAACCCCGCCAGGCCCGGAAGGGAGCAACGGTAGTTACTGACTCGGGTGCCGGGGTGTGGCTATCCGAGTCGCCTCCAATTTCCTGCGGACGGTCGGCAATGTCGTATCAGGTACTCGCCCGAAAGTGGCGCCCTGCAAGCTTTGGCGAAATGACGGGGCAGCAGCATGTACTGCGCGCTCTGGTCAACGCGCTCGACAACGATCGTCTTCACCATGCCTATCTGTTTACCGGTACACGCGGTGTCGGTAAGACCACGGTGGCACGTATTCTTGCCAAATGTCTCAATTGCGAGCAGGGCGTCAGCGCGCAGCCCTGCGGCGAGTGTGCCAGTTGTGTGGAGATCGCAGAGGGTCGCAGTGTCGATTTGCTCGAGGTGGATGCCGCCTCCCGTACCAAGGTGGAGGACACTCGCGACCTGCTCGATAACGTGCAGTACGCGCCCACCCGGTCGCGATACAAAATCTACCTGATTGACGAAGTGCACATGCTGTCTACGCACAGCTTCAACGCGCTGCTGAAGACCCTCGAAGAACCACCGCCTCATGCGAAGTTTTTGCTGGCCACCACCGATCCGCAGAAACTGCCGGCCACCATCCTGTCTCGCTGCTTGCAGTTCAATCTGAAGAACATGCTGCCGGCTGAGATAGTCTCGCGGCTCGACCACATACTGACCGCTGAATCGATCGATTTCGATCAGCCCTCGCTGCAGTTGATTGCCCGTGCTGCCGAGGGCTCCATGCGCGATGCCCTGAGCCTCACGGACCAGGCGATTGCCTTCGCGGGTGGCCGCCTCGAGCAGGCCGATGTGCGTAGCATGCTGGGCACGGTGGATCGCGGGCGTGTGCTGTCTCTGGCAGAGGCGGTCATCGCCGGAGCGCCGGCGACCGTACTGGAGCAGGTCGCCAGCGTCGCCGAGCACGCGCCGGATTACGCGGCGACACTCGACGAACTCGCCGCCGTGCTGCACCAGGTGACCATCGCCCAGATGGTGCCTGAGGGGTTGGATAGCAGCAGTCCGGACCACGAGCGCATTGTGGCGCTGGCTGGTGCGGCTTCGATCGACGACATTCAGCTTTGTTACCAGTTTGCGGTCAGTGGCCGTAGTGAACTCGCGCTGGCCTCCGACCCCCGGGTGGGGCTGGAGATGCTGCTGTTGCGCATGATCGCTTTCCGTCCCGGTGTGGTGATTGGTGATGCCATGGAGGCGCCACCGGCAAAAAAGCCTGAGCCGCCGGTGCTGCCGGTGGAACAGCCGACAGTCCCATCCCGGCCAGCGCCGGCACCACCCCCGGTGAAGGTCGCCACCCCGAGATCACTCGAGACGCCATCGGCGCAGCCAGTTGCCTCGGCCAAAGCGCCAACGCCGGCCGACTTGCCATCGACCGAACCCGCGCAGCCCTCGGCAACAGCCGAGGTGGGCATGCCGACTACCGAGTCTTGGCCCGAACTCTATGAAGCCCTGGAATTACGGGGGTTGTTGGGGTCAGTGGCGCTCAATACCGAACTGCACCACGTGAGTGGCACCACCCTGTACTTCGTTCTTGATGCCAACAACGCCACGCTCTACAACCCGCGTCAGTTGACGATGCTCGAGCAGGCGCTATCAGAGCATCTGGGTATAGCGGTGACCGCTGAGCTCGAGACTGGGCAGGTGGGCACACTGACACCGGCGGTACGCAGGGCCAGGCTGGCGGCAGAGCGGCTGGCTGCGGCGGAATCGGCACTCACCGCCGATCAGCGCCTGCAGTCGCTGATCGATGAGTTTGACGGCGAGATCATCCCCGGTAGCATCCGCCCACCGAATACGGAGCAACGTCCATGAAGCTGACTGAGATGATGAAGCAGGCTCAGGCCATGCAGTCGAACCTGGCCGCCGCCCAGGAGGCGGTGAAAAGCCTCGAGGTCGATGGCGAGGCCGCTGCCGGGCTGGTCAAAGTGCGAATGACCGGTGCCATGGAGGTGCTGCGAGTCGATATTGATGCGGCGGTGATGACCGAAGAAAAAGAGGTGCTCGAGGATCTGTTGGCGGCGGCTGTGAACGACGGGGTCCGTCGCGCCCAGGCCGCCGCTCAGGAAAAAATGGCCGAAGTGACCGCCGGTATGGGCTTGCCTGCCGGGTTCAAAATGCCGTTTTAAGTTTCTGAAATTAAATGAAATTAAGTCCTTCAATTGAATCTCTGGTTGATGCCTTGCGACACCTGCCTGGCGTGGGTCCCAAGTCGGCGCAACGGATGACCTTGCACTTGCTGGAACGCGATCGTAGCGGCGCGCAGGCAATTGCCGACGCGCTCACCGATGCACTGGCGAAGGTAGGCCGTTGCGAGCTCTGCCGAAACTTCACCGAACTCGATGTATGCGAGCTTTGCACCGATACCCGGCGCGATGCGGGCCAGCTTTGTGTCGTTGAGACCCCCGGAGACGTCATGGCTATCGAGGCAAGCGCCAGTTTCCGCGGCAGGTACTTCGTACTGCTGGGCCACCTGTCGCCGCTCGACGGCATTGGGCCTGAACAGCTCGGTTTGACGGCGTTGGACGCACGCTTTCAGTCTGGTGAAGTGCGCGAAGTCATTCTCGCTACGAACCCGACCGTCGAGGGGGAAGCGACGGCCTATTACATTGCCCAGCGCGCCCGGGAGGCCGGGGTTGCGGTGACCCGTATCGCCCACGGCGTGCCTTTGGGCGGCGAGCTTGAATACACCGATGCCAGCACCCTGGCACACGCCCTCAGTGGGCGCACGGAGATGCCTGGTTGATGCAGTGGCAGTGGATTGAAGACGATGCGCAACTCAAAGCAGTGCTGGCGCGTCATGCGGACTATGGCGAGGTGGCGGTCGATACCGAATTTCGGCGCCGAGACACCTATTTTCCTCAGGTGGCATTGTTGCAGCTATGCTGGAGTGATGTTGCCTACCTTATTGATCCTACGAGAGTTTCTGAGCTTTCTGGTATTCGGGAGCTGCTCTCCAATACGGCGGTGATCAAGTACCTGCATAGCGCCAGCGAAGACCTGGAAGTTTTTGAGCGCTGGTTGGGTCTGTTACCCGCCCCACTGTTCGACACCCAGCGCGCGGCGGGGCTGCTGGGTATGGACGCAGGGTTGAGTTACCGGGCTTTGGTGTTGGCGCTGACAGGGGTCGAAGTGCCCAAGGACGAAACCCAATCGGACTGGTTGAAACGTCCGCTCAGTGATGCGCAGCTGCGTTATGCGGCGCTGGATGTCGTGCACCTGCTGGAAGTCGGTCGCCTGTTACGCGCCACGGCAATCGAGCGCGAGCGCCTCGATTGGATTTTCGAAGACGGTGCGCGCATGGCACCCGGTGGCCGCGGGCCACTCGCCAAGTTCAAGTCCGCCTGGAAGCTGAGCCGCGGCCAACAGCTGGCTTTGGCCGCTTTGGTCGACTGGCGCGAGCAGCGCGCCCGCGAGCGGGATAAACCCCGCAGCTGGATTCTGGACGACAAGACGCTTGCGGCCATCGCAGCGCGGCGCCCGGATTCGATGGCTGGGCTCGCGGCGGTGGACGGGGTGCCAGACGGGGTGGTGCGTCGACAGGGTAAAGTTCTGTTATCGGTGCTGCGCGCGGCAGATGAGGGCGAGTTCCTGTCGAACTGGGTCCCCGCGAAGCCGCTGTCGAGGGCGCAAAAAGAGGCGATGAAGTCCCTCGCATCGGTCCGTGATGAGCTTGCCGAGGGGCTTGGCGTTGCGGGTGAAGTCCTCGCGGGGAACCGAGAACTTGAGGCCTTGCTTCGCGAGGGATTGGGTGAGCTCACTGAGCAACCCCCAGCCTGGCAGGGCTGGCGTTTGGCGGCAGTGATTGAGCCCTTGCGTGCAGCGGTGCAGAAGCAGTTATCAGGGAGTTGAGCACGATGGCGTTGATTGAGGTTTTTCGCAGCAAGCGCAAGGCAGATACCTATCTGTATCTGCCAAAAGACGCCGATCAACAGGCATTGCCCGAGCCGCTGCGACAGGTATTTGGGGATCCGGAGTTTGTCATTGGGCTCGATCTCCAACCGGAACGCGAACTGGCCAGATTCAGCGGTGCCGAGGTGCTGGAGGCCATTGAGCGGCAGGGTTTTTTCCTGCAGATGCCAGAGGGTAAGGAGACGACGGAGGCGGCAGCAGATGCTGACCAGTGAATCGTACGTGATCGCCTTGGCTTGCTATGTGCTGGCCGCGCTGGTTGCGCTGCGGGTGCTGGCGAGCTGGTTGCCTGCGAGTTGGCCGGCAGCGGCGCGATGGGGCGTGCTCGGATTATTGGCTGGCCTGCTGCTGACGCCCGCATTACCCAGTGAGACCGCGACCACCCTGGCGCCGGCTCTGGTCATTGTCATTTTCAATACCCTGTTTGGTGCGGGCTGGGCGTCAGCGGTTCCCGCTGTGGCGCAATTGCTGCTGGCCACCGCGGGCGCCGCTGTGCTCGGCGTGCTGTCTGGCTTGCTGCTGGGCCGCGCGGCCGCTGAACCGGAGGACGCTGAATCCCGAACATAGGGTGATGCCCTTGCATCTCACCGTGAGCCTCTGCAATGGTAGGGCGCTAACCCCCAATACCCCCAACAATCCGAGAGAGTGGTTATGAAGTTCACAGGCACCGAGCGCTATGTCGCTACCGATGATCTGCGCATGGCGGTTAATGCCGCGGTCAACCTGCAGCGACCGTTGCTGATCAAGGGCGAACCCGGCACTGGTAAGACCATGCTGGCAGAGGAGGTCGCCGAAGGCCTGGGTATGCGCTTGATCCAGTGGCATATCAAATCGACGACCAAGGCGCAGCAGGGACTCTATGAATACGATGCAGTATCGCGATTGCGAGATTCCCAGCTCGGGGATGACAAGGTTCACGATATTGCCAATTACATCAAGCGCGGCAAGCTCTGGGAGGCGTTTGATGCCGACGAGCAGGTGGTGCTGCTGATCGACGAAATCGACAAGGCCGATATCGAGTTCCCCAATGACCTGTTGGTCGAGCTCGATCGTATGGAGTTCTTTGTTTATGAGACGGGCGAGACGATTCGCGCCAAGCACCGTCCGATCATCATCATTACCTCCAACAACGAAAAAGAACTGCCCGATGCTTTCCTGCGTCGCTGCTTCTTCCATTTCATCAACTTCCCTGACCGCGACACCATGCGCGAAATCATCGACGTCCACTATCCGGATATTGGTCAGTCTCTGGTGCAGGAATCTTTGGAAGTGTTCTTCGACCTGCGCGCCGTGCCGGGGCTCAAGAAGAAGCCCTCGACCTCAGAGCTGATTGACTGGCTCAAGCTGTTGATGGCTGATGAAATACCCGATGAGATTCTCAAGAATCGCGACCAGACCAAGGCGATCCCGCCGCTCTACGGCGCATTGCTCAAAAACGAGCAGGACGTGCAGCTGCTTGAACGTCTGGCATTCATGCATCGACGCGAGACCCGCTGAGGTAGACCCATGTTGGTCAATTTCTTTCACGGTTTGAAAGATGCGGGGGTGCCTGTGACCCCCCGCGAGCTGCTCGATCTGCTCGAAGCCATGCAGCATCGGCTAGCTTTCGCAGACATGGACGATTTCTACAATCTGTCGAGGGCGGTACTCGTCAAGGACGAGAAGTACTACGACCGCTTTGACCGGGCGTTCGGATTGCACTTCCGCGAGCTCGAGGCCTTGGATGATGTGATTGAGGCTTTAATCCCCGATGACTGGTTGCGTACTGAGTTCGTCAAGCAGCTGTCCGAGGAGGACAAGGCCAAGATCGAGTCCTTGGGTGGACTGGAGAAACTCATCGAGGAATTCAAAAAACGCCTCGAGGAGCAGGAAAAACGCCACGAAGGCGGTAACAAGTGGATCGGTACCGGGGGTACTTCACCCTTCGGCAACGATGGTTACCACCCAGAGGGCATTCGTGTTGGCGGCGAAGGCAAGAACAAACGCGCTGTCAAAGTCTGGGATCGCCGCGACTTCAAGAACCTGGATGACGGCGTTGAGTTGGGCACGCGCAACATCAAAGTGGCGTTGCGTCGTTTGCGCAAGTTTGCGCGCACGGGCGCTGCTGATGAACTCGATCTTGACGATACGATCAGTTCGACGGCTCGCAACGCCGGTTTGCTGGACATCAAGATGGTGCCCGAGCGTCACAATGCGGTGAAAGTGCTGCTCTTCCTCGACGTGGGGGGGTCGATGGACCCACACGTCAAAGTTTGTGAGGAGCTGTTTTCTGCTGCGCGGACTGAGTTCAAGCACCTCGAGTACTTCTACTTCCACAACTTTCTCTACGAAAGCGTCTGGAAGAACAATGTGCGCCGTCACACCGAGCGCACCGCGATGCTCGACCTGCTGCACAAGTACGCCCACGACTACAAGGTGGTGATTGTTGGCGATGCCTCCATGTCGCCTTACGAGATCGTCCAGTCCGGGGGCTCTGTTGAGCATTGGAATGAAGAGCCGGGCTCGGTCTGGCTGCAACGGCTGCGCGACACCTACGAAAAAGCGATTTGGATCAATCCCATTCCCGAAGCGGAGTGGGAGTACACCCAATCCATTTCGATGACCCACCAGTTGATGGAAGGCAAGATGTACCCGCTGACCCTGAAGGGACTCGAAGAGGGGATGTCGTTCTTGTCCAAGTAAGCCAACATAGCCACGCTGAACTAACAATAAAAAGGAGCACCCCCATGCTTAGAATCACCGCGATAACGCTCGCCAGTTTGCTTTTGGCCGCCTGTGGTGGCGAGCAGACAGCAAGTACGGCGACCGCAGAGGCCGATGCGGCAGCCAATACCCCGCCGCCAGCGCCGATGGTGGGTGATGTCTCTACCGAGCGGCTCGCCGCAGCGACGTCTGAGCCCGAAAACTGGCTCTCTTACGGTGGCGGCTACGACGAGCAACGGCACAGTGGGCTGTCTTCGATCAACCGTGACACCCTGGGCCAACTCGGTGTGGGCTGGGTGTACGAAATGCGCAAGCCGCGTGGCCAGGAGGCCACACCGGTGGTGGTCGATGGGGTGATGTATCTCACGAGTTCGTGGTCGATCGTCTACGCCATTGATGCCCGAACTGGCGAGGAGCTCTGGGTCTACGACCCCGAAGTGTCGGGCGATGATGCCTGGAAGGGGTGCTGTGACGTCATTAACCGCGGTGTGGCGGTCTATGAGGGCAAGGTCTACGTGGGCGTATTCGACGGCCGGCTGGAGGCTCTGGATGCCGCAACAGGCGAGCTGCTGTGGAGCACGGTTACGGTAGACCAGAGCAAGCCTTACACCATTACCGGTGCGCCACGGGTCTTCAAGGACAAGGTCGTGATCGGCAACGCCGGCGGTGAGCTGGGTGTTCGTGGTTACCTCTCTGCTTACGACGCCAACTCCGGTGAGCTGGCCTGGCGCTTCTACACCGTACCCAATCCCGAGAAAAAGCCCGATGGCGCGGCCTCGGACGCCATTTTTGCCGAGCTGGCCAACGATACCTGGGGTGACGATGGCGCCTGGACCACCGACGGTGGTGGCGGCACGGTCTGGGACTCGATCGTTTATGACACGGTCAATGACCAACTGGTTGTTGGCGTGGGGAACGGCTCGCCCTGGAATGCCAAGATCCGCGACCCGAACAGTAACGGCGACAACCTGTTCTTGTCATCCATTCTCGCGCTCGACGCGGATACCGGCGCTTACCGCTGGCACTTCCAGACGACACCGCGCGACCAATGGGACTACACCGCGACCCAGCCCATCATGCTGGCCGAGTTGCCCATTGGGGAAAACGGCGCAGATCGGCGGGTGGTGATGCAGGCACCCAAGAACGGTTTCTTCTACGTGCTGGATGCCGAGAGCGGCGAGTTCATCTCAGGGGATGCCTTCGCCGAGATGACGTGGGCCACAGGGCTTGATGAGAATGGAAGACCGATCGAAGTCCCGGCGGCGCGGGATCTCGACGAGGATTACATTGTGCTGCCTGGACCGCTGGGCGCGCACAACTGGCACCCCATGTCCTACAACCCGACGACAGGGCTTGTTTACATCCCCACCAACAACATTCCCTTCCTGCTGAGTCGCCCGGGAGAGGAGGGTCCGGCCAAGAGTTTCTGGAATATTGGTTATCGCGCCGACGCTGACCCGGGTTGGACGCTCGAGCGCCCGGCGGGCATGGTGGAGTACGTTCGCGAAGAGTTCATCAAGGGAGCGTTGTTGGCCTGGGATCCGGTCAAGCGTGGACCTGCCTGGGCTGTGCCATACCCCATGCCGTTCAACGGCGGCACCTTGTCTACCGAGAGCGGCCTGGTGTTCCAGGGCACCAAGGGGGAACAACTCATTGCCTATGACGCGGCGACTGGCGAAGAACTCTGGACACACCAGCTGGTGGGTGCACCAGGCGCTGCCCCGATGACTTATGAGATCGACGGTGAACAGTACCTCACCATTTTGGCCGGCTGGGGAAGCAGCGCGGCGATGAATTCATCGATCGCCCTCGACACCGTCGCACCGCCCGAGATTGGGCGCGTCATCACCTTCAAACTGGGCGGCGATATGGCATTGCCCACCCCGATGGCCGACACCGTGGTCCGTGAACCCAAGATCGCCGAATTTGGTGACGAGGCTATGCAGGCCAAGGGCATGGCCGTATACGCGAACAACTGCCAGTTCTGTCACGGCACGTTTGCCATGAGCTCTGGAGCGGTACCGGATCTTCGTTGGTCGGCCATGACGACAAGCGAGCAGGCCTGGGATGCAGTCGTGCGTGAGGGAGCGCTGAGCAAGAACGGCATGCGTTCTTTTGCGGACCTCTTGGACAAAGAAGAGACCGATGCGGTTCGAGCCTATGTGGTCAAGCAGGCTTGGGTCGCAGTGGCACTGGGTGAGGCGGCAGCGCCCGCCGGCGCCGAGTAGACAGGCTCAGCCCGTGGCGGTGGCGTAGGCGAGAATGCCTGCGGTTACCGCCACATTTAAAGACTCCACACCGTTGTGCATGGGAATCTTAAGTCCCAGGTCAGCGCGCGCCTCGGTTTGTTGGCTGACGCCGTCGGTTTCTCCGCCCAGCACGTAGATCGTTGGGCGGTTCTGGCGGTGCTCGAATACTGTGGTGTCGGCATCGGCGCGCAGTGTTGCTACCGCCATACCCAGTGAGCTGCAGTGGTCCAGCGCCTGATCCAGCTGTTCACACTGGATGATGGGCGCACGAAACAGCGTCCCTGCGGAAGCCTTGATCACCAGCGGCCCCAGCGCGGCAACGCCTCTACGTGGCCAGAGGATACCGTCGACGCCCGCCGCAGTGGCACTACGCACGATCATGCCCGCGTTCTGGGGGTTGGTGACTCCGTCGAGGGCCATCAGTCTAAATCCCGGGTGCATCGCACTGGCTGAGAGCTCATTGAGATCAGCGAAGCGCGGACAGCGTACGTCCAGCGCCACGCCCTGATCCTGTTTGCCATTTCGGGAGATGCGCGCCAACGCGGCCCGTTCGTGTGTCAGGATCTCGACACCCCGTTTGTCGGCCAGCCGCTGAATATCATCGAGTATGCCCCCGCGCCGGTTGCTGGCCGCCAGATGCAGCCGCTCGGGTGCGAGCTTGCTATCCTGCAATGCCTCCAGCACGGGTTTGCGGCCGTACAAGGTCAGCAACTGATGACGAGCGGTGGGCGGAGGATTGCGCGATTTTGATTGGGACACGGCGTTTTATGGCAACAACAAGCGAGCTCACACTTTACACCACCCCCGGCTGTCATCTCTGCGAACACGCCGAGGCCATCCTCGACTCAGAGGGGGTCGGTTTTCGTGCGGTGGATATCGCTGATAGCGACACACTGATCGAACGCTATGGTGTGCGTATTCCGGTTGTGGCCACGTCGTCCGGCCGTGAGCTCGGTTGGCCGTTTGATGCCAGCGCGCTCACGGCATTTCTCGCCATCGACGTGTGAGGCAAGCTCAGTCGTTCAGCACGACCCTGACGGCGAGCACGTCGCACTCAGCGCCATGCAGAATGCCGTCGGCGGTGGAGCCGAGCAGCAGTGCCAGCCCCCATCGTGCGTGGCTACCCACTGCGATCAGGTCGGCACTTAAATCTTTGGCTTTTTCCGGGATTTCGCTCTCGGGGCGGCCGACGACGATATGTTGGCGTTCCGCCGGGACACCGCAGTTAGCGCACAATCGACCCAGTTGTTCAGTGGCTTGCTGGTAGATCTCATCTTGAATGGATGAAAAATCCATCGGTATGTCGCCGCCGTAGGTGATCGAGAGTGGTTCAACCACATGGGCGATGTGCAGTTCGGCACCCTGGGAATCGGCAAGTCCGGCGGCCTTCGCCACCACTTTGTCCGACGTCTCCCCCAGATCAACGGCCACCAGAACACGCTTGTATGACATTGTTTTTGCTCCGTCCGGTATGAAATTCCCAATAGCTAGAGTAGCTTCATGCCCTCGTTCTCACCAGTCGGAAATCAGCTTATCCTCTACATCATTCTTGGATTGTTGATCGCGGGTGCGCTACTGGGCCCGCTGATCGCCGTTGTGCCCAGTAAACGCCAACGTTATCTCGCTGACTTACGTGAGCAGGCGGCACGTTTGGGGTTGTCGGTGCGCCTGCGCCCACTGCCCAACATTCCACCGCGTTTTCGCTTTGAACCGCCTCAGGAACTGATGAGCTATGAGCTTCGGCGTCCGTTCCCCGGGGCCAGCGGCAGTGCACCGACCGTACTGGTGCTCGGTGCTGATGGGTGGTCTGCGCTTGAGCTTGGCGGCCGGGTCCCCAGCGGCATTGAGGCCTTGCCGGAGGGGGTATTGCTGGTGACTTTTACCGAGTACAGCATTGCTGCTGCGTGGGATGAGCGGGGCGGCGAAGAGGCACTGAAGCGTCTGGCGACTGTTCTGGGGGAGTTGCAGCGACCCCAATAAATGGGTTATCGCTAAAAAAGGGTTGACTCGGGTCTCTTGACCACGGGGTGGCCCTTCCCGTTAGATGCACCACCTTCGGGCTGGGCCCTATCCAGCCCCGCAAGCTAGGATCGAAACACCACTATGGGCAAAGCGCTGGTCATCGTCGAGTCGCCCGCCAAGGCCAAGACGATTAACAAATATCTCGGTTCGGACTTCATCGTGAAGTCCAGCGTGGGTCATATTCGCGATCTACCGACTTCGGGCGGGGGGAGTACCAGTGACCCGAAGGAGCGCGCAGCCCAGGCCGCAATCACGCGCAAGATGGCACCCGAAGAAAAGGCGCGCTATCAGGCCAAGAAAAAGCGTGAGCAACTGGTGCGCCGCATGGGTATCGATCCTGATGGCGACTGGCACGCACAGTACGAAATCCTGCCTGGCAAGGAAAAAGTGGTCAGCGAACTGCGCAAGCTTGCGAAAAACAGCGACGCCATCTATCTCGCGACTGATTTGGACAGAGAGGGAGAGGCGATTGCCTGGCACCTGCGCGAGGCGATTGGCGGTGATCCTGGCCGCTATCAGCGGGTGGTGTTCAACGAAATTACCAAGAAGGCCATCCAGGAGGCCTTTGAGCATCCGACCGAACTCGATCTCGACCGAGTCCATGCCCAGCAGGCGCGGCGTTTCCTCGATCGGGTAGTGGGTTTTGAAGTGTCGCCGCTGCTGTGGGCAAAGATTGCCCGGGGGCTCTCGGCTGGCCGTGTGCAGTCGGTGGCGGTGCGCCTGATCGTTGAGCGAGAGCGAGAGATTCGCGCATTCATACCCGAGGAATACTGGGAGGTGCACGCTGACCTGCTGGCGGGTAGCGATAAGGTACGCTTCCAGGTGGTGCGGCACGAGGGCGTCAAGTTCGAGCCCAAGAGCGAAGCTGATGCCCAAGTAGCGGTCACCGCGCTGGAGTCCGCAAATCCCAGCGTTGCAGGGCTGGAAGCCCGCAAGACGACTTCAAAGCCCCCCGCGCCGTTTATCACCTCCACGCTGCAGCAGGCGGCGAGCACCCGGCTGGGCTTCAGCGTCAAGAAAACCATGACACTCGCCCAGCGATTGTACGAGGCCGGCCACATCACTTACATGCGGACCGACTCCACCAATCTCAGCGGCGACGCGATCGCCGCCGCCAGGGATTACATCGAGAAGCAGTTCCCCGACGCCTATTTGCCCGAGAAGCCCAATTTTTATGGATCTCGGGAGGGCGCCCAGGAGGCGCACGAGGCAATTCGTCCTTCAAACGTCAAGGTGACGAGCGGCCAGCTGGCGGGCATGGAGCGAGATGCTGAGCGCCTCTACGAGTTGATATGGCGTCAGTTTGTGGCTTGCCAGATGACACCGGCGCGGTATCAATCGACGACGGTGACCGCAGCGGCTGCAGGCTACGAGATGACAGCCAAGGGCCGGATCGTCGAGTTTGATGGCTGGACGCGCGTGCAAACGCCGGTGGCGCGCAAGGGAGATGATGCGGTGCTGCCACCGCTCAAACAGGGCGACGATCTCAACCTCGCGGCGCTGTTGCCCAAACAACACTTCACCAAGCCGCCGGCCCGTTACGGCGAGGCGAGCCTGGTACGCGAGCTTGAGAAGCGCGGTATCGGTCGTCCATCGACATATGCAGCGATTATTTCGACGATCCAGGACCGTGGTTATGTTCGCCTGGAGAATCGCCGCTTCTACGCTGAAAAAATGGGCGATATCGTCACCCAGCGCCTGCAAAACAACTTTGCGGAGCTGTTGGACTATGGTTTCACGGCTGCCATGGAAGAGAGCCTGGATGAGGTGGCTAACGGCCAGCTCGAATGGCGCGAACTGCTCAATCGTTTCTACCGGGACTTTCGCGACAAGCTGAATCTTGCCGAGAAGCCCGAGCCCGCCGGTATGCAGGCGAACGATCCAACGCCTACCGGCATTCCCTGCGGACAGTGTGGTCGGCCCATGCAGATCAGAACCGCGTCTACCGGCGTGTTCCTCGGTTGCTCGGGTTACAACCTGCCGCCCAAGGAACGCTGTAAAAACACGGTCAATCTCATTCCCGGAGATGAAGCGATCAGTGCCGACGCGGATGATGAGGCTGAATCCCGTCTGCTGCTGACCAAGCATCGTTGCAAACTCTGCAATGCCGCCATGGACAGTTATCTGATCGACGAGGAGCGTAAGCTTCACGTTTGCGGGAACAACCCTGACTGCCCCGGATATGAGGTGGAGCAGGGGCGTTTCAAGATCAAGGGCTACGATGGCCCGGTCCTGGAGTGCGACAAGTGTGGCGCCGAGATGCAACTCAAGTCCGGACGCTTCGGCAAATACTTCGGTTGTACCAACAGCGAGTGCAAAAACACGCGCAAGTTGTTGCGCAATGGTGAAGCGGCGCCCCCCAAGATGGACCCGGTACCCATGCCCGAGTTGGCGTGTGCGAAGGTCGACGACACCTATGTGCTTCGCGATGGCGCTTCCGGGCTGTTCCTGGCAGCGAGCCAGTTCCCCAAAAATCGTGAGACGCGGCCGCCCTTTGTGGATGAGTTACTGCCGCATCAGGCAGAGATCGATCCCAAATATGGGTTCTTGTTCGATGCGCCACTCAAGGATGACGTCGGCAATCGCAGCCAGATTCGCTACAGCCGTAAGACCAAAGAGCAGTATGTCATGACCGATGTCGACGGCAAGGCGACCGGTTGGAAGGCCTATTTTAGGGACGGTGCCTGGGTGGAGGAGGGATCAGCCAAACCCAAGAAGAAGGCACCGGCCAAAGCCAAGGCCAAGGCTAAAGCGAAATCCAAGGCCAAGGCCTGAATCGGTGAACAGCCCGCGCGCGCTGGCCAACCACGCTCGGTATCTTGCCACCATTCAGCTCGACGGCTGGGCCACCGCACTCGCAAGCGATGATCGACCCGGCTGGGTGGTCGACGCCGCTTTTGCGCCGGCCCTGCAACTGCACTTGCAAGCGGCGTATGGCTGGTTGCTGTTGGCTGCTGCACGTGTCACTGCACCGCCGCCAACACCACCCAGGTGTGTCGCTGAATTGCCATCGCTCGCCAAGGGCTTGACGCTGCCGGCCGAGGTCCAGCACTGCGCTGAGCTGGAGCGTTCGGGCTGGCTGGCCGAATTGCTGACACCTATGCCCACCCGGCCCCAGCCGCGCAAACCGGCCGTCGGCGTGCTGGCCAGTACCGCAATGGTGCCTGACCTGGACGCGGCGCGTCGCTGGTGCCTGGCGCTGGATGAACTGGTCCTGGCGGTCGATCACGCTATTGACGAGAGTTGATGCGCTTTCTGCGATTTTCGCGCCATTTCGGATTGTTTACCCACCAATTCAGCTCAGTTATCAGGTTTCGATTGTGGGGGCACGGGCAGACTGCTAGAGTGTGTTAGACACCCATCAACTATGAGGTAGCCAACGTGTCTACGTCTCTTCTGGAAATTGTCGATTTGGGTGACGGTGAGATCGTGCTCCAGCGCGCAGACGATGATTCAGAGCCGCTGTTGAGTATTCAGTTCTCTGATGAGGCCACTGCCTATCTGCTTGAGAACAATCTTGAAGTTGCCAAGGCAATGATTCAGGCCGGCCTTCAGGCGGCGTCACAATTGGCCGATATGGCGAATGTTGACGTCGACGACAGCGAGATCCCCGAGCACCGCACCCTGCACTGATTCAGTCAGACCCCGACAGCGAGCCGATGGGGCTCGCCCTCAGAGTCAACCGACACGCTTCGCGAGCGTGTGAAGCTGGCGCCGCGCAACACCCTAATGACGGCGAACAACGCCGACACTAATCCCTTCAATCTCGAGCGGTTGTTCCTTGAGGTTGATAACGATTGGTTGATAGTCGTCGTTTTCAGGCAACAGATGTACCGTGCGTGCATCGGGTCGATGCAGGCGTTTGACCGTGACTTCATCCTCAATGCGGGCGATGACAATCTGATTCTCACGGGCTTCGCTGGTGCGATGAACTGCCAGCAGGTCGCCGTCGAATATGCCCACCTTAATCATGCTGTCACCGTGCACTTGTAGAAAGTAGTCGGCAGCCGGACTGAAGGTCTGGGCGGGCATGTCGAGGCGCTCTTCAATATGCTCTTGGGCAAGAATCGGGGAACCTGCCGCGACGCGACCCACCACGGGGATACCGCGCTCTTCGATGAGTCGAATGCCCCGTGACGCCCCGGCGACCATTTCAATGGCACCCTTGCGAGCCAGTGCTTTCAGGTGTTCCTCGGCAGCATTGGCTGAGCGAAATCCCAGTTCCCGCGCAATATCGGCACGGGTAGGTGGATATCCAGTGTCATCGATGTAGCGGCGCACAATGTCGAGAACCTGTTGCTGACGGGCTGTGAGCTTGAGCATGGCCGATCTCTAGTGGCTAAACATACAGCTGTGATTATATACACCATAGCTTGAATGTCACGGGCCGCATCCGCCGGGTGATCAGTGCAATCCCGGTGCGGTAACATCGTGCGCTTTGTGCATGCTGAGAGTTGTTGAGAGCCGCTATGTCCTATCTTGAATCACTGCTGACACCGCTTGCGGCGTCGTCAGGGCTGCCGCTGGCGGCGCTGTTGGCGATGGCGCTGTTTTTGATTGGTGTCGTCGGCCACCTCACCATTCGCTGGCTGGTCCGCCGGCTGGGCAGGGTGGCAGACCGTACCGAAGCGCGCTGGGATGACGTGATCGTCTACTCGATTTCTCCGCCCGCTGAATGGGCGATGTGGGTAACGCTTCTGTACCTGTCCCTGGGTTTATTCGATGCTGCGGCGGGTGTACGGGACACCATGGTCTCGGCTGCAGATACCGGACTCGCAGTCTTGTTGGGATGGCTGTTCCATCGCCTGCTGTTCGGTATCGAGCTGGAGCTTCTGGATACTCGATACGGCCCCCGGGATTCGAATGACCGTGCCACCATCAGCGCGGTCGCCCGTATTGGACGCATCGTGGTGTGGATCATTGCCGGCATGATGGTACTGCAGTCGGTCGGTGTCTCCGTCCAAGGGCTGCTGGCTTTTGGCGGTATCGGTGGTATTGCCGTGGGTTTCGCCGCCAAGGATGTGCTCGCCAACTTCCTGGGAGGTCTCAGTATCTATATGGATCGGCCTTTTGCGGTCGGCGATTGGATTCGTTCCCCGGACCGTGAGATCGAGGGAACGGTGGAACGTATCGGTTGGCGCATGACCGTGATTCGCACCTTCGATCAGCGTCCGCTCTATGTGCCCAATGCAATCTTTTCTACGGTGGCCCTGCAAAACCCTTCGCGCATGCGTAATCGACGAATTTACGAGACCGTCGGCATTCGTTATGACGACGCCGCGCAGTTGGAGCCTATCGTGAATGCAGTTCGCGAGATGGTGGCGTCCCACCCGGAAGTAGATACCAGCAAGACGTTGATCGTGAACTTCAATGCCTTTGGCGCCTCATCGCTGGACTTCTTCGTCTACGCCTATACCAAGACGGTGAACTGGGTGAAGTACCACGAGGTCAAACAAGACGTGTTGTTGAAGATTCTCGATATCGTCGATGCGCACGGTGCCGAGGTTGCCTTCCCCACCCAGACCCTGCATCTGGCCAGTCCGGAACCGACCGAACCCAACAACTGATGCTGAAAGGGGGGGATTAGCGCGGGGAAGTCACTGGCACGGCGCTGTTCAGGCCGGTGTTGCCATCGCCGGCTGTCGAGGGCGCCAGTGCCTCCAGGGCTGATGCGTCGGCCTCACCGAGGGCCCAGACCTCTCTCCAGGTTAGCTCACGCCAGGTGACAAGTACTTGAACCACAGGGTGGTCGTAATAGCGCACGCCGTTCTCAGGCACCGAACGGGTATCGGCCACCTGAATCAGGTGGCGGAATGGCCACCCATCAACAGCGGTCAGTGCCCCGGCACTCACGCTGCCCGCGGGCCCCGTCACCTGCATACCGGTGCTGGGGTCGATAAATTCTACGAGTGCCGGGTCACGCCGGTCCCCATTTGCCATGCTGCTGGCGCCGGGGGCGCGCAACTGCCCTGGGACCGCGAGATCGACGCCGGGACCCAATTCGGTCCCCAGCAACGCCTGAGGTGCAGATTCAGCCACCGTTACGCGCTTGGGGATCCTCGGTGGTGGGTCCATGGCGAAGCCGGCGGGCAAATACTCCCCCATGGTGTTGAGCCAGAAGTTGACGCCGACCCTGAGGTCGTTACCGCGGCGTAACTCAACGAAGCCCTGAAGGTTTGGCCATACGGCAGTGTCTCCTGAGGTATCGAGAACGATGGGCAGGTTCTTCTCCCCGGGCGGCTGCACCCAGGCGGCTTCAATGAGAGACCGCGCCGGGCCACGCCGTGTAAGTGCGCGCAGCCCTTCGGCGAGCATCTCGGTAGGACGGTGGCTGAAGGCCACGGGCTCAGGTGGGGCAACGAACGCAGGTGCCGCGTTCGCTGAGTCCGGGGTATCAGCTGCCTCGGAATCGTTATTCTCGAGGCTCGCCGCGGCATCAGCCAGTGAGTTCGACTCGGCGAAGGGCGTTAACCAGTCCTCGATATTGTCGTCGCGGCTGGGTCGTGGGTTGGCGGCGCCAATAGCTTCGAGGGGCACTGCGTTGCTGACCAATGCCTCTTCCGGGCGACCGGTGAGGGGATCAATACTGGGACTGGGGGCTGTGCTGTCGGCGAGCGGTTCTCCCATGGGGTCCATGGCGTTGCTGTCGCCGGATCCCATTTGCGCTGTGGATTCAGTCGCCGGTAGGGCGGGGGGCGGCAGGGTGACGGTGACGGCACCCAGCTCATCGACGTCCACAGTGGCGCCTGGGTATTGTTCAATCAATGCGCTGGGTTCTGCGAGATGCGTAAGCCAGCGCCATTTGCCCGGGTAACGTACGTTTGGTGTCGCGGGCCAGGTCTCCGAGCGAGTTGCAGCGCTGGAATCATCGGCCAGGACGGCGACCTCGACCCGAATCCAGCCGGAGCGGGTGGCGGGGTCGGGCAGGTTTGGATCGCGTTCACTCAGAAGCGGCGCATCGGCCGCATTGTTCAAGCGACCTTGGGCGAGCGCCGGAGTGGGAAGGCAGGCTTGAGCGATCATCAGCGCGAGCAGTGCGCCTTGCGCTGGATGTTTTCGGGGCCTTTTCTTCAGCAGCAGGGGGTGTGTCACGCTTTGCTCTCCGCGGGCAGTGCCTGTTCGAGTGTGTCGAGCAAGGTGTCGACGAAACCGACCCGGCTGGGTAAATCAGCGAGCGTCTCATTGAAGCGCAGTTTGCTTTCGCCGGCGAAACTGAAGCGTTTGGGATCGGATTGGATAAGACGCACGAGGCTGATCGGCTCTACCGGGGTTGAAGGCTTGAACTCGATACTACCACCCGCGTCGGTGGCATCGATCTCATTGATACCCAATCTGCGAGCCCGCACGCGTAGCTCCGCCTGAGTGAACAGATTTTTTATCGCCTCGGGAAGCAGACCAAAGCGGTCGATCATTTCAACCTGGATTTCGCGCAGAGCCTCGCTGCTCTCGGCTTGGGCTATCCGTTTGTAGAGCACCAGGCGGGTTGTGATATCGGGCAGGTAATCCTCGGGAATCAGTGCCGGCACGTGTAATTTGACCTCGGTGCCGGTTTCCAACGGTGCGTCGACATCCGGGATTTCGCCGCGTCGCAGCGCAGCAACCGCCGAGTGCAGCATGTCGAGATACAGCGTGAATCCGACGTTGTGGATCTGTCCGGATTGCTCGTCGCCGAGCAGCTCGCCCGCGCCGCGAATCTCCAGGTCGTGGGATGCAAGCATGTAGCCGGAGCCCAATTCACCGGCGGCCTCGATAGCTTCGAGTCGCTTCTCGGCGTCGGGAGTGAGATTCGAGCGCGGTGGGCTCAGCAGGTAAGCGTAGGCCTGGTGGTGCGAACGACCCACGCGACCGCGCAGCTGGTGAAGTTGCGCGAGACCGAAGCGGTCGGCCCGATCGATGATGATTGTGTTGGCGTTAGGGATATCGATGCCAGTTTCGATGATCGTACTGCACACCAGAATATGATGCCGCTGATGGTAGAAATCAGACATGACTCTCTCGAGCTCGGCCTCACGCAATTGCCCGTGTGCAACGCCAATCGACAGCTCGGGTAGCAGTTCGCCCAGCTTACGCGCGGTCTCTTCGATGGTTTTGACCTCGTTATGCAGGTAGTACACCTGTCCGCCACGCAGGGTCTCCCGTAACACCGCTTCTTTGATTAACGCCACGCTGTGTTCACGAATGAACGTCTTGATCGACAGCCGTCGCGCGGGGGGCGTGGCAATAATCGACAGATCTCGCAGGCCACCCAATGCCATATTCAATGTGCGGGGAATCGGTGTGGCGGTCATGGTCAAAATATCGACCTCGGCCCGTAAAGCCTTGATAGCCTCTTTTTGTTTAACCCCGAACCGGTGTTCTTCATCGATGATCAGCAGGCCGAGATCATGGAATTTGAAGTCGGTTTGTAACAGGCGGTGGGTACCGACCAGTATGTCGATATCGCCCGAGGCGACGCGAGCGCTGACCGAGGCGACGTCTTTCGCCGTCTTGAAGCGAGAGATGACTTCGACCTTGACAGGCCAGTCCGCGAAACGGTCGCGGAAGTTGGCATGGTGCTGCTGTGCCAGCAGTGTTGTCGGTACCAGCAGGGCAACCTGTTTGCCGTTATTGGCCGCAATAAACGCTGCGCGCATGGCGACTTCTGTCTTGCCGAAGCCGACGTCGCCGCAGACCAGCCGGTCCATGACCCGAGCGGCGCACATGTCGTCGCGCACGGCTTCGATGGCGGCGCTCTGGTCCGGCGTCTCCTCGAAAGGAAAGGATTCACAAAATCGTTGCCAGGCGGTTTCATCGAGCTCGTGCTGAAAGCCCTGACGCGCCTCTCGTCGCGCGTAGATCTCGAGTAACTGCGCAGCGACGTCCGCGGCTCGTTTGCTCGCCTTACTGCGGGCCTTGTCCCATTGCTCACTGCCCAGCCGATTCAGTGGCGCAGTGTCCGGATCCGCGCCCGAATAGCGGCTGATCAAGTGCAGTGAGCCGACTGGCACGTACAGTTTGTCGTTCGCGGCGTATTCGAGCACGAGGAACTCGGCGGGAGCGCCGTCGATGTCGAGCATTTGCAAACCCATGTAGCGACCGACACCGTGCTCCAGGTGAACAACCGGCAGTCCGGGACGCAGCTCGGTCAAATCGCGGATGATGGCCTGGGTGTCGGTTTCTGCGGCTTTGCTGCGACGCCTGCGCTGGGCGACGCGCTGACCATAGAGCTGGCTCTCTGCGACCAGGGTCGGGCGCCCTGGACCGAAGTAAATGCCGCGATCCAGCGGCGCGACCGTGATGGCCAGATCGATATCCGCGCCCAAAAACTCAGTCCAGTGATCGACCTGTGTGGGCTGGAGCTGCTTTGCAGCGAGGCTCTCGAGCAAAATCTCTCGCCGACCCGGGCTTTCTGCACAGATCAGCACCGGGGCATTGTGCTGGCCGACAAAGCGGGCAAATCGTTCAAGCACGGTTTCCCGCCCGTCGCTGGCAAACGAGGGTGGTGCCAACATGCCCGTGGCGGCGTGGGCGGGAGCTTCGCCGCCCGATCTGAAGTCGAGCAACGCGCGCTGGCCAAATTGCTGGTATATCTCTTCGACGGGCATGAAGCCCCGGGCGGGTGGTAACAGCGGCCGCCGGGGGTCGATCCCATACTCCTCATAGCGCGTGTTGATCTCGTTCCAGAATTTTTGTGCGGCGCTGTAGTGATCCCCCAGCATGACAAAGGCGGCGTTGTCCGGCAGGAAATCGAACACACTGCCGACCTGCTCGAAAAACAGTGGCAGATAGTATTCAGCGCCCGGGGGCACCCGACCCGCTGAGATCTCGGTAAAGGTGGGTGAGTTGTCCGGATCACCATCAAAGGCGTCGTACCAGGCCATCTGGAACCGGTGGATCGATTGGTCGTTAACCGGGAACTCCCGGGCGGGCAGCAAACGAATGCCATCGACCTTGTCGATCGTGCGCTGTGACTCCGGGTCGAAGGTGCGCAGGGTTTCCACCTCGTCGTCGAACAGATCGATGCGATAGGGGGTGTTGCTACCCATTGGGAAAATATCCAGCAGCGAGCCCCGGATGGCGTATTCCCCGTGTTCGTACACCGTGTCCACTGACCGATAACCATTGAGGGTCAGGTTGCGCACAAATGCCTGGCTGTCGAAAGCCTGGCCGGTTTGCAGGATCAGGCTGTTACCCGCGACATAGTGAGGCGGTGCCGTGCGTTGCATCAGTGTTGTGATGGGCACGATGAGAATGCCCCGATCCAGTTCAGGCAGCCGATGGAATGCATTCAGGCGGTCGGAAACAATGTCCTGATGGGGTGAAAAATTGTCATAGGGCAGGGTTTCCCAGTCGGGCAGGGTCAGCACCTGGATGTTTTCTGTGAGAAATAGTGGCAATTCACGTTCGAGCACCTGAGCGGCGACAGTCGTGGGTGTCACCACGACCAAAGGCCGTTCCAGCTGAGCCAGTTCGGCGATGGCGAGGGTCTCGCCGGCACCGGAAAAAGGCCCGAGGGCAGTGCGGGAGCCGGTTTTCTCAGGCCAGGGCAGGGATTGAAGCAGAGACAGGAACATGGCTTGGATCGGTATGCTCGACAGGGGGCGACAGTGTAGTGAGAGTGTGAACTGGCCTCCAGTTCAGTATTTACCGAGTTGCCTACAGAAGGGCAGGCCCGGATAATCTGCGCCCGAAATAAAACCACTCCCTACAGTCACTCCCTACAGTGAGGTTGATGCCGTGACCGAGCAACGCAAGCGCGAACGTCCCGATGATTACTTTTCCGACTGGAAACAGCGCGAGGCACTCGCCGAAGCCATGATCCCGATGGTGGGCTCCCTGGCCCGCGAAAAGAACGTCAAGTGCTATGTGTACGGCCGCTCGATGGTCAACCAGAGCGTGTTGGAGCTGATGAAGGCCCATCGCTGGGTGCGACAGGTCGAGGACAACGAACTCTCCGAGTTCGAGACCGCACCCGTGCTCGAGGCGCTGGCTGGCCTGGACCTGGGCCCATCACACGTCGATGTGGGTCGCCTGGCCGTCAATTACTTTGAGAAGGGCGAGGGCGAAGGATTGTCAGTCGCCGAGTATGTTGCCCGGGAAGTCGAGTTCCTGGTGGGCTCCACCCAAAAACCGGTCAATGAGCCCCGCGACGTGGTGCTTTATGGTTTTGGTCGGATCGGTCGATTGATGGCGCGTATTTTGATCGCCAAGACCGATGGCGGCGACAGCCTGCGTCTGCGTGCGATTGTTGTGCGCAAGGGCAAGGCGCCGAACGATATCGTCAAGCGGGCCAGCCTGCTGCGTCGCGATTCCGTGCACGGCGCCTTCGACGGCACTATTCGTGTGGACGAAGAGCGCGGCTCTTTCGTGGCCAACGGCAATGAGATCAAAGTGATCTACGCCGATGCGCCCGAGAGCGTCGATTACACCGAATACGGGATCGACAACGCCATCGTGGTGGACAACACCGGTGTATGGCGCACGGAGGAGGCGCTGTCCCGCCACCTGCAGGCCAAGGGTGTCAGCAAGGTGATCCTCACCGCACCGGGTAAGGGCGATATGAAGAACGTGGTGGCCGGCATCAACAGCGACGCCATCCAGGCGGATGACGCCATCATTTCGGCGGCGTCCTGTACCACCAATGCCATCGTTCCTCCGCTTAAGGCCATGGATGAGCAATACGGTATTGTCAGCGGCCACGTAGAAACGGTGCACGCTTACACCAACGATCAGAACCTGATCGACAACTACCACAAGGCTGAGCGCCGTGGTCGCAGCGCACCGCTCAATATGGTGTTGACTGAAACCGGCGCCGCCAAGGCGGTGGTCAAGGTGCTACCGCAACTCGATGGCAAGCTGACCGGCAATGCGATTCGCGTGCCCACCCCGAATGTTTCGATGGCCATCTTGAACCTGACGCTCGAGACGGAGACCGACGCAGAGTCACTCAATGAGTACATGCGCAACGTGGCGCTGCATTCAAGCATGCGCAAACAGATCGACTACTCCAACTCGCCCGAAGTCGTGTCGTCAGACTTCGTGGGGTCGCGCGCGGCCTGTGTATTTGACGCCAAGGCCACTATTGTCAACGGCAAACAGGCCGTTCTGTACCTCTGGTATGACAACGAGTATGGGTATTCCTGTCAGGTATACCGCATCCTCGAGCAGATGGCCGGCATTAGCTATCTCACCTATCCGCAAGGGGATACGGCGCCCTTCTGAAGGGCTTATTTTGAGCGTGCATCAGAAACATAGTCACGCTCAGCCAGCTTAGCTACAATACGCGGGACCGGTAGGGGACATCAGAGCCCCCGGCTTAAAAAGCCCCGGTCCTCAGTTGGTGAAACGGTCCTGGGGTAGACCCTACCAACACGCTGCACAGAGAGGTGCCGGCGGTGCCAGGTCCGACTCGTCAACAAGGGTGCGATGCGCTTGCATCGCCTGTTTTTCGCGAGGACACGAGACCACACATGATCAAGATTCGGCGCGGTATGGATATCCCTCTCGCGGGGGCGCCTTCCTCCCAGATTGACGACTCGTCCACGGTTCGCGCCGTGGCGCTGGTCGGCCCTGACTACATTGGTATGAAACCGACAATGGCCGTTGCCGTTGGTGATGTTGTCAAGCGAGGCCAACCGGTTTTCACCGATAAGAAATGTGAAGGCATTACCTTCACCGCACCGGCGGGTGGCAAGGTTATTGCCATCAACCGCGGTGCCCGTCGGGTATTTGAATCCCTGGTGATTGAGGTCGACGGTGATGAAGCCGTTGACTTTGGCGCCATGGATGCCGCCGCCGCGCGTCAGCAATCGGCTGAAGAGATTCGCAGCCGGCTGCTGGACAGTGGCCAGTGGACTGCGCTGCGCGCGCGACCGTTCAGCCGCGTGGCTGATCCTGCGGTGGCCCCCAGTGCGCTGTTTATTACCGCCATGGATACCCATCCCCATGCGCCTGACCCTGCGCCGATTATTGCGGCCCAGTCCGAGGCGTTTGCACTGGGTCAGGACCTGTTGGCAACCATGGTCGGCTGTCCTGTGTATCTCTGCACCGCTCCCGACGCCGACGTCGCCAAAGGCCAGCACGCGGCCATTCAGCAAGAGAGCTTTGCGGGCCCGCACCCTGCGGGACTGGCCGGCACCCACGTGCACTTCCTCACCGGTGCGGCCACCAATAAAGTCGTCTGGACGATCGGTTACCAGGACGTTATCGCTGTCGGCCGGCTGTTCCTCGATGGGCAGTTGTACACCGACCGCGTGATTTCACTGGCCGGCCCCCAGGTGGAGAAGCCGCGTCTGCTGCGTACCCGTATCGGCGCGGATCTGCAGGCAATGACCGCTGGCGAACTCGGTCAGGGCGAGAGCCGCGTACTGTCGGGTTCGGTACTGGGTGGACGTGCTGTCACCAGCGGCACGGCTTATCTCGGACGCTTCCACAACCAGGTCAGTGCTTTGGAAGAGGGTCGCAACCGAGACTTCATGGGGTGGCTGTCCCCCGGTGCCAGCAAGCACTCGGTGCTGGGCATCTATCTCAGCAGCTGGTTTGGCAGCAAGCCGCTGGCAATGAATACCAATACCAATGGCAGCGAGCGCGCCATGGTGCCGGTAGGTAACTACGAGCGGGTCATGCCCCTCGATATCCTGCCCACCCAACTGCTCCGCTCGTTGTTGGTCGGCGATACCGAGACCGCACAGGCACTCGGTTGTCTGGAACTCGATGAGGAGGATCTCGCTTTGTGCACTTATGTGTGCCCCGGCAAGTATGAGTACGGCCCCGTACTCCGTGACAACCTGACTCGCATCGAGAAGGAGGGCTGATCGTGGGACTGCGTAAGACGCTCGACAATCTCGAGCCCAACTTCAAGCCCGGTGGTCGCTTCGAGAGCTGGTACGCGCTCTACGAAGCGGTGGATACCATCTTCTATTCCCCGAGCTACGTTACCAAGAGCTCGGCTCATGTGCGCGATGGCGTAGACCTCAAGCGCATCATGATTACCGTTTGGTTCGCCGCCTTCCCGGCGATGTTCTATGGCATGTACAACCTGGGCTTCCAGGCCAACGAAGTGCTGGCTGCCAGCGGCGCCGGTATCGACGGTTGGCGTGGGGCCGTCATCGGTGCACTGGGTGGCTACAGCGCCACCAGCGTCTGGGATTGCTTCCTTTACGGCGCTTTGCACTTCCTGCCTCTCTACTTCGTGACCTTTGTGGTCGGCGCTTTCTGGGAAGTGCTATTTGCCATGAAGCGTGGCCACGAAATTAACGAAGGCTTCTTCGTCACCTCGATTCTGTTTGCACTGACCCTCCCGCCGGATCTGCCCCTCTGGCAGGCGGCGCTGGGTATCAGCTTCGGTATCGTCATCGGCAAGGAAGTCTTTGGCGGCACCGGCAAGAACTTCCTGAATCCGGCGCTGACCGGTCGTGCGTTCTTGTACTTCGCATACCCCACCGATATCTCTGGTGATGCCGTGTGGACCGCGGTTGACGGCTACTCTGGCGCTACCGCACTGAGCGTCGTGGCGGCCGATGGCATGGGCGCACTGACCGCCAACATGAGCTGGTGGGATGCCTTTGTTGGCAGCGTGCCGGGGTCGATTGGTGAAACCTCGACCCTCGCCATCATGATTGGCGGCGCAGTGCTGCTGCTCACCGGCATCGCGTCCTGGCGCATCGTGGGTGGTGTCTTCCTGGGCATGTTCCTGTTCGCCACGCTGCTGAACACGGTGGGCTCCGATACCAACCCCGCCTTTGCCATGCCCTGGTACTGGCACATGGTGGTAGGTGGCTTCGCCTTCGGTGCCTTCTTCATGGCGACCGATCCTGTGTCCGCGGCGATGACCAATGGCGGTCGCTGGGCCTACGGCATTCTCATCGGCGTCATGTGCGTGTTGATTCGGGTGGTTAATCCCGCGTTCCCCGAGGGCATGATGCTGGCGATCCTGTTCGCCAACCTGTTTGCACCGCTGTTCGACCACTTCGTGGTTCAGTCCAACATCAAGAGGAGGCTTGCCCGTGTCCAGCAATAACGAAGGACTTGGCCGTGTCCTCACGGTCGCCCTGGCGCTGTGTATCGTCTGTTCGGTTGTGGTGTCTACTGCCGCAGTCGTGCTCAAGCCCGCACAGGAAGCCAACAAGGTACGTGACCTCAAGCGCAACATTCTGATGGCCGCTGATCTCTACAACCCGGAGTTTACGGTTGAAGAGCAGTTTGAGCAGGTGCAAAGTCGCGTGGTTGACTTGGAAACCGGTCGCTTTACGGATGACAGCGCAGAAGGGTTTGATCAGCGTGCCCGCGCCAAGGACCCCTCGCAGTCCATTGCGCTGAGTGCCGATCAGGACACCGCCGGTATTCTGCGTCGCTCGAACAAAGCCCTGGTCTACCTGGTCAATGATGACGGCGGAGAGCTTTCCAAGGTCATTCTGCCGGTCCACGGCTATGGTCTGTGGTCCACCTTGTACGGTTTTGTCGCGCTCAACGCGGATGTCAATACCATCGCGGGTCTGGGGTTCTACGAGCACGGTGAAACCCCCGGACTCGGTGGTGAAGTCGATAACCCCCGCTGGAAGGGGCTCTGGCCCGGCAAGCAGGTGTTCCGTGATGGCGAAGTCGCCATTTCGGTGATCAAGGGTGCGGTTGATCCCAACTCAGCGAACGCCACCTGGCAGGTCGATGGCCTGTCTGGCGCCTCACTGACCACCAAGGGTGTCAATAACCTGGTCCAGTTCTGGCTGGGTGAAGACGGCTTCGAGCCCTTCCTCAACAATCTGCGCAACGGAGAGGCGTAATGGATATCAAAGAGACCCTTTTTTCGCCGGTCTTCAAGAACAACCCGATTGCGCTGCAGATCCTGGGTATTTGTTCGGCGCTGGCGGTGACGACTTCACTGAAGGTCACCCTGGTCATGTGTGTGGCACTGACCGTAGTTGTGGCCTTCTCAAACTTCTTCATTGCAGTGATTCGTCACTACATCCCCTCCAGCATCCGCATCATCGTGCAAATGACGATCATCGCCTCGCTGGTGATCGTGGTGGATCAGGTGTTGAAGGCCGTGGCCTATGACATCTCCAAGCAATTGTCGGTGTTTGTCGGCCTGATCATTACCAACTGCATCGTGATGGGCCGCGCTGAAGCTTTCGCCATGAAAAATCCCCCCATCCCCAGCTTCATGGATGGCATTGGTAACGGTCTTGGCTATTCCTTCGTGCTGATTGTTGTCGCGGTGACCCGCGAGCTGTTCGGTTCCGGCAAGCTGCTGGGCATGGAGATCCTGCCCCTGGTGACCGAGGGCGGCTGGTACCAGCCCAACGGCCTGCTGTTGCTGTCTCCCAGCGCGTTTTTCCTGATCGGCCTGCTGATCTGGGCGATTCGCAGCTGGCAGAAAGACCAGGTTGAGAAGCCCGAGTTCGTTATTGCCAAGCACACTGCGGTCGAGGAGAGCGCCTGATGGAACATTTTCTGAGCCTCTTTATTCGCTCCGTGTTCATCGAGAACATGGCGCTGTCCTTCTTCCTGGGTATGTGTACCTTTCTGGCGGTATCCAAGAAGATTCAGGCGGCGATTGGTCTGGGCATCGCGGTGGTGGTCGTACTGACAGTCACCGTACCGGTCAACAACCTGATCTATCAGTACCTGCTTGCTGACGGCGCGTTGGCCTGGGCAGGTTTGCCCGATGTCGACCTGAGCTTCCTTGGCCTGTTGAGCTACATCGGCGTGATCGCGGCACTGGTGCAGATCATGGAGATGTTTCTCGATAAGTACGTGCCCGCGCTGTACGCAGCACTGGGTGTGTTCCTGCCACTGATCACGGTGAATTGCGCCATCCTGGGTGCCTCGCTGCAGATGGTCGAGCGCAACTACACCTTTGGCGAGAGTGTCGTGTTCGGCGCTGGAGCCGGTGTTGGCTGGGCGCTGGCCATTGTCGCGCTTGCTGGTATCCGCGAGAAGCTTAAGTACAGCGATGTACCGGACGGGCTCCAGGGTCTGGGCATCACTTTCATTACAGTTGGTCTCATGTCCCTGGGCTTTATGTCCTTCGGCGGCATCAACATCTGATACGCGCACCGAGATAGCAGAGGTTACATAGCGCATGGATATGACGATTGTTTACGGGGTGGCCATGTTCACCGCCATCGTTCTGGCACTGGTCGTGATCATTCTCGCGGCCCGTTCGAAGCTGGTTTCCAGCGGAAACGTTCAGATCGAGATCAATGGTGAACGGACCATCGAGGTGCCGGCGGGCGGCAAGTTGCTGCAAACCCTGGCAGATGCTGATTTGTTCCTGGCCAGCGCCTGTGGCGGCGGCGGTACCTGCGCCCAGTGCAAGTGCGTGGTTCAGGAAGGCGGTGGTGCGATGCTGCCAACCGAGGAATCTCACTTTACTCGCCGCGAAGCTAACGACGGCTGGCGCTTGTCCTGCCAGACACCGGTCAAACAGGACCTCAAGATTGAGATTCCTGAAGAGGTCTTTGGGGTCAAGCAGTGGGAGTGCACCGTTGGTTCGAATGACAACGTGGCCACCTTCATCAAAGAGCTGGTGCTCGAACTGCCCGAAGGCGAGGCAGTGGACTTCCGTGCTGGGGGCTATGTGCAGCTCGAGTGCCCGCCCCATCACGTGAAGTACAGCGACTTCGATATCGGCGAGGAGTATCGCGGCGATTGGGAACGGTTCGGTTTTTTCAACATCGAGTCCATCTCGAAGGAAACCACTATCCGCGCCTACTCAATGGCGAACTACCCCGAAGAGAAGGGCATCGTGAAGTTCAACATCCGAATTGCCACGCCGCCTCCCGGCAGCGAAGGCATTCCGCCGGGTGTGATGTCGAGCTGGGTGTTCAACCTGAAGCCCGGCGACAAGGTCAAGGTCTACGGTCCCTTTGGCGAGTTCTTCGCCAAGGAAACCAAGGCGGAGATGGTCTTCATTGGTGGTGGTGCTGGCATGGCACCGATGCGTTCGCATCTGTTCGACCAGTTCAAACGCATTGGCACCGATCGCAAGGTCAGCTTCTGGTATGGCGCACGCTCGCTGCGTGAGATGTTCTACGTTGAGGACTATGACGGTCTGCAGAAAGACAACGAGAACTTCGAATGGCATGTGGCGTTGTCTGATCCCCAGCCCGAAGACAACTGGGATGGTTTGACCGGCTTCATCCACAATGTGTTGTATGAGCAGTATCTCAAGGACCACCCGGCCCCCGAGGACTGCGAGTACTACATGTGTGGACCGCCCATGATGAACGCAGCTGTGATCAAGATGCTGCTGGATCTCGGTGTCGAGCGCGAGAACATCCTGCTGGATGACTTCGGTGGCTAAATCCCCGCGGCTGGGCGCGCTGCTGCTCAGCCTGTTCTTCTTCCTCTCAGGTTGTGCGGGCGAATCTTCGCCCGTTCAGCTTTCTGGCGGTGTATTTGGCACCACATGGTCGTTGAGTTACCTGCCTGGCGACACTGACGTGACCCCTGAGGCAGTGGAATCTGCGCTGGAAGCTGCTTTCGACGTGGTCAACCAGCAGATGAACCACTACGACCCGGCCTCCGAGATCAGTCGCTTTAACCGACTGCCCGCGGGTGAACCGATGGAGGTTGGCTGGGACTTCACTTACGTGCTCAACGAGGCGCTAAAGCTGTCCGCGCTGACCGGAGGTGCCTACGACACCACGGTATCGCCCTTGTCGGGGCTTTGGGGCTTTGGTCCAGAGGGGCCGACCCAGGTGCCAGAGGCATCTGCCATTGCCGCTGCCAAGGCGCTGGTAGGTAGCCAGCAACTCAACTGGCAACCCACTGATCGTATGCTCGCCAAACACCGCGAAGGTGTGGCGCTGGATTTTTCCTCGATTGCCAAAGGCTACGGTGTGGATTTGGGTGCCGATGCCCTCGACGAGTTGGGTATCGGCAACTACATGTTTGAAATTGGTGGCGAGCTGCGCTTGCGCGGCATGAGTCCACGCGGTGACCAGTGGCGTATTGCCATTGAACGCCCGGACGCGGTCGAGCGTGGCGTGCAGGCGGCATTGTCTGTGACCGATACCGGTGTGGCGACATCGGGCGATTATCGAATTTATTTTGAGATCGACGGGGAGCGCTTCTCCCATTTGGTCGATCCGCGCACGGGTTATCCGATCCGGCACGACCTCGTGTCGGTCACGGTGGTTCACCCTTCGACGGCGATCGCCGATGCCTGGGCAACGGCTTTAATCGTCCTCGGCTACGAGGCGGCCCGGCAGCTTGCCGATGAGCAACAGCTGGCGGTTTATTTTGTCCGGCGGGATGGCGATGTCCTGGGTGTAGAATGGACCGACAACATGGCCAATTACCTGCTGGCCGACGGGCCCTGAGCCCGATAATGCACGGAGGCATCCAGTGATTTTTTTGGTTTCGTTTGTGGCGTTTGCCGTGATTATGGCCGCAATGGCCGTTGGCGTGATCGCCGGTCGAGAACCTATCAAGGGTTCTTGTGGTGGCGTGGGTGCTTTGGGTATCGATCAGAAATGTGATCTCTGTGGCGGCGATCCGGTTCGTTGTGAGTCCGAAACCCGAACCGCCACCGCCAGTGCGACCGCCGTGGAGTACCACGAACCACGCTCCTGACCCGTGTCGGGCCTGCTGCTGGATATCATCCGCCGCTACACCTTTAGCGGCGGTCAGAAACGCTTCACTCGCTTTGTCGCGATCGCCTCCATGCTGGGCATGGTGCTCGGCGTAGCGAGCCTGATCACCGTCCTGTCGGTGATGAACGGTTTTTCTCGCGAGCTTCACCAGCGCATTTTGTCGGTCGTTGCCCACGGCTATGTGCAGCCAAGCGACGGACAGTTGCAGGATCCGGTGGGGCTGGCAGAGACACTTGAAGCCGATCCGTCGGTGGTTGCAGCAGTGCCTTACATTGACGATACGGTGCTGTTGCGTGCGGGTGGCCGCACTCGTGGTGCGCTGTTGACCGGTGTTGATCCCCGTCGTCAATTGGCGGTCAGCCAGGTTGGCGCCCGCGTGGTCGCAGGTGACTGGGCTTTACTCGAGCAAACCTCTTACGGCGTTGTCCTGGGACGCTCGCTCGCACGTCTGTTGGGTGTGTCGGTAGGGGACACCATCGAAGCTATTATGCCAACGCTTAGCGTGACACCCATGGGTAGCTTCCCGCGGCGAAGGACGCTGACCGTCGTTGCTGAGTTTGCCGTGGGCGCGGAGCCTGATGCGCAACAGGCATTCGTGACGTTGGCCGATGCCAGCAAGTTGACTGGCCGGCGTGGCGCCGATGGGGTGCAACTGCGATTCGTCGACATGATGCTCTCTGGCCTGATTGCGGAGCGTTTACAGCGCAAGCTGGGACAAGCGTACGACGTGACTGACTGGAGCCAGACCCAGGGATCACTGTTCGCTGCGGTGCGTATGGAGAAGGTCACGGTTGCGGTATTGCTGTTGTCGGTGGTGGCAGTGGCGGCGTTCAATATTGTGTCGACGTTGACCATGTCCGTGACCGACAAGCGCGGTGATATCGCCGTCCTGCGGGTGCTGGGTTTGAGCGCACGCCAGATCAGATGGCTATTCGTTGGCTACGGGATGGCGCTGGGTACGGTAGGCATTGTGGTTGGCGGCGCACTGGGCGTACTGCTGGCGTTGTACATCAATGATGGCGTCGCTTTCTTCGAGCGTTTGTTGAACATGCGTTTGTTTGACCCCAGTGTTTATTACATTGGCGCTCTGCCAAGTGAGCTGATTTGGACAGATGTGGCTTGGACGCTGCTTGCGGCGCTGATGCTGTCGCTGTTGGCGACACTGTATCCCGCATCCAGAGCAGCCAGGATTCCGCCGGCGGAGGCGTTGCGTAATGAATGATCCTGTACTGAGGGCTGCGGCACTGGGGCGTACCTACAGCGATGGCGATCGTCAGATCGATGTGCTGGACGATCTCGAACTGTCTTTGGCTGCAGGAGAGTCCGTGGCAATCATCGGCCGCTCGGGGACGGGTAAGTCGACCTTGCTCAACTTGCTGGGTGGGCTCGATGAGCCAAGCCGTGGTTTTGTTGAGGTATCTGGCCGGCGATTACATACCATGAGCGAGACCGAGCGATGCCGGTGGCGTAATCGTCAATTGGGCTTCGTGTTCCAGTTCCACCACCTGATGCCCGAGTTTAGCGCGCTGGAGAGCGTGGCCATGCCGGCGCGCATCGCGGGTTTAAGCCACGGCAAGGCAAAAGCCGCCGCGCGTGAATTGCTATGCCGTATTGGCCTCGGCGAACGACTGACCCACCGCCCTTACGAATTGTCTGGTGGAGAGCGGCAACGGGTGGCGATCGCCCGCGCGCTGGTCAATCAGCCTCAGGTTGTCTTGATGGATGAACCGACAGGTAATCTGGATCCGGAATCGGCGGCTCAGGTGCTTGAACTGATGGATACCCTTGGGGAGTTCAACTCCGCCTTTGTGGTAGTCACCCACGACATGGCTGTCGCACAGCGCATGAAGCGTTGTCTGCGCCTGTCGGACGGCGCGCTGGCACCTGCCTGATATGGGCTGGCAGCAAATCATGGGCATTGCCCTGCGCCAGACTCTGGATCCTGGTGACGGTCTATCCGGATTTTTGTCGCGGGTGTCGATTGTCGGGTTGGTTCTGGCAGTAGCCCTATTGCTGGCGGTGATGTCGGTGATGAATGGTTTTGAGCAAGAAATGCGGGGCCGCATTCTGAGTTTGGTGCCCCATGTCACGGTTCGTGGCAGTGCCCCAAGCGACGAGTGGCGCGCCCAAAGCGAGTCGCTCGCGGGTGACCCGACCGTGCTGGAACGCCAGCTGTTCTTTGATACCGATGCGTTGATGATCCGTGGTCAGCGAGCCCGGGCTTTGCGCCTGCTGGGGTTGGCCGGGAATCTGGACCGCTACGCGCAGGCGCTCAGCCCACGCCATGTGGATCTTGCGCCGGGAGATCTCGTGTTGGGGGCCGGTTTGGCGAGCCAACTGGGGCTCGATGTTGGCGATTCGGTCACTTTGCTGGCACCGGGGGGGGGCGCAGGGGCCACAGGGCGCCCGGGCCGTTTTGTGCTTCGTGCGTTGATCGATACCGGCACTGAACTGGACGAGCAGCTGGCGCTGGCTGGGCTCAATGACGTTGGCAAACTGGTCGGACAGGCGGGCGCGATCAATGGGCTGGCCCTAACTCTCGATGATCTGTTCGAAGCTCCTCGGTGGCAGTGGCAGTTGTCGCGCAGTTTGCCCCTGCAGTTTTATGTGACTGACTGGACCGCCAGTCATGGCAATCTCTATTCCGCCATCCAATTGTCAAGAAACCTGATTCTGCTGCTGATGGCATCGATCATCGCTGTGGCGGCCTTCAACGTGGTGTCCTCGCTGGTTCTGGTGGTGACTGATCGCTCCCAGAGCATCGCCATGCTCCGCGCTGTTGGTGCAACACCCCGAGACGTGGTGCTGATTTACTTGTTGCAGGGGGCGGTCATCGGATTGCTGGGCAGCTTCGGGGGTTGCTTGCTGGGTTGGTTGTTATCCCAGTCGGCGCCGTCACTGGCCGAGGGCTTGAGCGCACTGATGGGGCGGCCTTTGCTGAACACCGATGTGTATCCGATTGGTTTCCTGCCCGTCGCGACTGAGCTGCGGGATTACCTCGTGGTCAGCGCGACCGCGTTGCTCCTCTGCTTGGTCGCTGCGGCGTTCCCGGCCTGGCGCGCCGCGCGATTGGGGGTGGCGGCAACGCTGGCCCGTTAGTCATCCAGCAGGCCGCGAGCCTGCCGTCGGGCCCGCCACTGACGGCGGATGCGCATACGCCAAAGCACGTCGATCACGAAGTAGCCCATGGCCGCTGCCGCAAAGCCCTGAACAAAACATCCCAACAAAAAAGGTTGCCAGATGGCGCCCAGGCTTTCGCTGAACCAGCGATAACTGATCTCAAACTCGACTTGCTGTGCCTCGATACCGAGCAGTAGCGCGCCAAGCTTGTAGGCGGTGTAGTACACCACGGGCATGGTCAGCGGATTGGTCACGAAAATGAGAGAGACGCTGAGCGGCAGATTGGCTCGCCACTGGTAGGCGAAATAGGCCGCGACAAACATCTGACCCGGCGCCGGCATCATGGCGCAGAACAGGCCAATGGCAAACGCTCGCGCAGCCGAGTTGCGATTGATGTGCCACAGGTAAGGCTGGTAGATCCACTCGCCCATCGGTCGCAATGAACGCATCTCCCGCAGCTTTGCGGGGGAAGGCGCCATCGATTTGAGCAGGTTCTTGGGCATCGCGGGGGTGATCAATTCGGGGTGATCGGCATCGCCAGTAGCAACTGACGTGTGGGTCAAGCAACGGACGTGGTGAGCTGGGGGACTCGCCATCGCCGGAACAGAATTATGCCCTTGCGGACTTCATTGGACTAGCACTGTTGACGCATGGGGCAATCGGGTTTGCTCTTGGGTTTGCTGTTGCCCCTGGCAACACCCCACCCGACTTGGGTCTTGCTGGCGGCGAGCGTTGCTATGGGGGCATGGCTAGCCCTGGGTTGGCGGTTGAGTGCCCAACCACGCTTGTGGGTATGGATGTTTGTCATGGGTTTGCTGGCCGCGAGCTTCCATGGCTGGCAATGGCAACAGCGGCAGTTGCCAAAGGATTGCTGGCGCAAAGCCACCGTGGCCACGATTCAGGTCAATGACTTCCCGCGGCAATTGACGCTGCAGGATGGGACGCTGGGCCAACGATTCCCGGCAACACTCATGATGAACGAGGGTGAACGTTGCCCCAGCGTGGGTCGGGTTGAGTTGACGCTGTATACCGCGTCGCCGCCCCTGATGCCGGGGGAACGTATCCGCGCGGAGATCGCTTTGCGGCCACCGACCAGCCAGTGGTCCCCGGCGATGATCCCTGATCAGGCGCGCCATGCGGCCCGCGGCGTTATCGCGTCCGGCGCCGTGCGCACTCTACTCGCCGTCGAGCCTGCCGGCGGTTGGTGGGCACGCTCGCGGCAGGCTGTTACGGAAGCTTTGCAGGCCAACCTCGAGCCGGGGCCAGAGCGGAAGATTCTGCGCGCGCTGCTGGTCGGTGATGCCACAGCACTGGGGGATGAGCAGTGGCAGCGTTTTCGCGACCTGGGCATGGCGCATGTGCTGGTCATCAGCGGCCTGCACGTGGGCTTGGTGGCTGGGGGTGTTTGGTCCCTGCTTGGGCTGGCTCGTCGTTGTTGGCGAGTGCCTGGGGATCGGGGCGGCATGGTATTGCATACCCTGATCACGCTGTTGGCAGCGGCAGCTTATGCAGGCCTGGCAGGGTTTACCGTGCCGACCCAACGCGCGCTCTACATGCTGACGGTGGTGATGCTGTTGCGGCTGTGCGGGTGGCGGACCACTGCCACCCAGGCTCTGTTGCTCGCCCTGAATGCGCTACTTTTGATGAATCCCCATGCGGCACTCGGTGGCACGCTCTGGATGAGCGCCGGCGCTACCTGGTGGTTGCTGTTTTTGGCTGAGCGCCGTGCCCCCGGTCGTTTTCGCGTGGCTTCACTGCTGGGTTTTCAGTGCCTGTTGGTGCTCGGCCTGGTGCCGATCACCCTGTTTTGGTTTGGCGAGGCGAGCCTGTTGGCCATCGCCAGTAACCTCCTGCTCGTGCCCGTACTGACGCTCTGGACGATCCCATGGGGACTTGCGGGCGTGCTGGCGCTGGATGCGATACCCACACTAACCACCTTGTGTTGGCATTGGGCCGCGTGGCCCTTGCCGTGGCTGTTGGAAGTGATGCTTTTTGCCCAGACGCGTTTTACCCCAGGCGGCGTACTCAATGTCGACCTGGATGGGATACAGGCATTGGGTTTGACGTTGCTGCTTGCCGGGCTGATACAACGCAGGCGCGCACTCATGCTGGCCGCGGGCGGGGCACTGGTTGGCGGTCTGGTCGTGCAGCCACGGCCATCCGAAGCGGAACTTGCGGTGTTGGATGTCGGGCAGGGTACCGCGGTGGTTTTCAGCGACCAGCAAAGGGTACTGGTCTATGACACGGGAGGTGGCATACCCGGTGGCTTTACGCAGGCAGAGAAAGTGCTCCAGCCCTATCTCAATCGGTTCTATGGGGGGCGGGTCGACATGCTGATCGTCAGCCACGGTGATACCGATCACAGTGCGGGCGCGTCTTACCTGTTGACACAACAGGCGATTGGGCGGCACCTGGGCTATGGGGGGGAGCCCTGCCGAACTGGGATGGCATGGCAATGGGGCAATCGCACGCGTTTTACGATACTCAACGGGGATGGGCAAAACGCCGATGCGTCGAATGCATCATCCTGTGTGCTGCTCATCGAACATCGTGGTTATCGACTGTTGCTCGCCGGCGACATCGATCTCAGCCGCGAGCGGGATTTGGTGCGTTACTGGCGACAGGACCTTCGCGCCGATTGGTTATTGGTCGGGCATCACGGCAGCCAAACCTCCTCGGGGCATACCTGGCTGAAGTGGGTGTCACCTGATGTCGCGGTGCTCAGTCGGGCGCGGGCGAATCGGTTTGGTCATCCTGCGGCGCCGGTGCTGGATCGACTGGTGGCAGCCGGCAGCAGGGTGGATGACACCGCGGTGGATGGCACCCTGCGATGGCGTTTTGCTGACAATGGCGAGGTGATGATGGTGCCGATGCGCGGCCGCTGGACACCCTATTGGTTACGTTTGTAGGCATTGGGGGTTGGGGCAGGGGCTGGGTATACTGACCGCACCTGATGTGGAGAAAACCCTGTGTTCGATCTGTTGACTGCGGGCGGCTGGGTCATGCCCCTGATTGTTCTATGTTCCGTGCTCGCGCTGGCGATTTCGATCGAGCGCTATGTGGCACTCAACGCGCAGAAGATCGCGCCGCCTCACTT
The DNA here is from genome assembly GCA_964482195.1 of uncultured Alteromonadaceae bacterium. GTDB lineage: Bacteria > Pseudomonadota > Gammaproteobacteria > Pseudomonadales > Halieaceae > Luminiphilus. Next base: position 58,543 of record CAYZWL010000011.1, read on the forward strand.
GCTGGCCAATGTCTGGAAGCAACTCAAGGCGGGTGAGCTGGATGCTCAGCGTCTCAAGGCGCTGCGACAGGGTTCTCCGTTGGGCAAGATCCTCGCTGCGGGTCTGGCCAACCGCAATCAGGGTCGTGACGTGATGAAGGAGAGTATTCAGGAGGCAGCGAGCCACGTCGTCCATGATCTCGAGCGGTATCTCAACACCCTGGGTACTGTCGCCGCGATTTCGCCCTTGCTCGGCCTGCTGGGCACAGTGTTGGGCATGATCCGCGTGTTTACCGAGATCACCACCCAGGGCACCGGCAATGCAAACGCGCTCGCAGGGGGTATTTCGGAGGCATTGATCACGACGGCTGCGGGTTTGGCGGTCGCCATTCCTGCACTGGTCATGCACCGTTTCTACACCGGTCGAATCGATACCATCGTGGTTGAGCTTGAGCAGGAAACCATCAAGCTGGTCGATGCATTGCATAGTGATGCCAAAACGGAATACGACACTTGAAATTTCGTCGCCAACGCCGGGATGAGCTGAGTCCCAACCTGACACCACTGATCGACGTGGTGTTTCTGTTGTTGATATTTTTCATGGTGTCGACCAGCTTCACCACACGCACGCAGCTCGCGGTTAACCTGCCTGAAGCTGAGGGCGTGGCCACCACGCGCGCCAGTCAATTGGAACTCAGTATCGATGCCACCGGTGAATTCAGGTTAAACGGTGCCGTTGTGCCCTCTGATGCCAGTGGTTTGCGCCGTGCGCTGCGCGAGGCAGCGGGTGAACGCCGTGATATGCCGATGACGATTGCCGCCGACGGCAGTGCCGCCCATCAGTATGTGGTGACGGCGCTCGATACAGCGAGTCGACTGGGCTTTCAACAGTTGACCATCGCCACCCAGGCGCCAGCAGAGGCGGACAACAACGGTGCACCCTGAGCAACGCCCCGGGGATTTGTCGCTGTACCTGCGGCTGCTGCGCTATGTCACCCCGTACACCGGCGCTTTTGTTTTCAGCATTGTCGGCTTCATTGTCTACTCGCTCGGCAATGTGTTGCTGGCTGATCTCACTCAATTTCTACTCGATTCTCTTGGGGAGACGGGCCCGGGACAGTTGGGGTTCGTGGCGGCGGCGGCCCATTGGTTCTGGCCGCCCGGTGAGCTGAGCGCTGTTGACTATGCCCGTGTAGCGGTACCTGTGGCGGCAGTGGTGCTCTCGCTGGGGCGGGCACTGGGATTCTTTGCCGGCAATTACTTCATGAACATCGTGGCCCGCTCGGTCGTGCATGACCTGCGCACCCAGCTCTTTGATGTGTTGTTGCGCGTGCCGCGCAGTCATCAGGATCGCCACTCCGGTGGCAGCCTGGTTGCGAAAATCACCTTCAATGTAGAGCAGGTCAGCGGCGCAGCGTCGGATGCGCTCAAAACCTTGCTACGCGAGGGGCTGACTATTGTCGCGCTGGTGACCTATATGCTGTATCTGAACTGGCGTCTCACGCTGGTTTTCTTCGCGGTAGCCCCCGCGATTGGTGTGGTGGTTGCGATTGTTGGTCGGCATTTTCGGCGCTATAGCCGCCGCATTCAGGAGTCAATGGGCTCGGTGACCGAGCTCAGCAACGAAGCGGTGGGTGCGTTCGAGGAAGTGCGTATGTTCCATGCCGCCGAGCAGCAGAGCGAACGCTTTCGGGATGCCAGCGCCTTTAACCGCAACCAAAGCCTGAAACTGGCTTTTGTGCAGGCCATCTCCACGCCGGTCATCCAAACCCTGTTGGCACTGGCGTTGGGCACGCTGTTTTGGTTTGCCCTGGACCCAGACATCCTCGTGGGCTTCTCCGCCGGTTCGCTGGTCGCCTTCATCACCGCTGCAGCGCAGCTGGGCAAACCCATCCGCACTTTGAGTGGCGTGCAGAGCATTGTGCAAAAGGGGCTGGCCGCCGCCGAAGATGTTTTTGAACAGCTCGACACGCCACCCGAACCCGACCATGGCAAGATCACCATTGATAAGGCCCAGGGCGGATTTACCATCGAGGGCTTGAGTTTTCGCTATCCAGGTACCGAGCGTCTTGCCCTCGATGACATCAGTTTTGACATTGCTGCGGGTGAGACCGTGGCACTGGTGGGGAGATCGGGCAGCGGCAAGAGTACCCTGATTCAACTGCTCACCCGTTTCTATCCGGCGGATGCCGGCAAATTGCTTTTCGATGGCCGCGCAATCGAGCAGTACCAGTTGGATAGCTATCGCAGCCAGATCGCGCTGGTGTCGCAGAATGTCGTTTTGTTCAGCGACACGGTACGCAACAACATCGCCTTTGGTGGTCAGCGGGGTGCGGACATCACCGCTATCCGCGAGGCCGCCAGGCAGGCTCAGGCGCTGGAATTCATCGAGGCGCTGCCCGAGGGTTTTGATACCCATCTTGGGGACGGCGGCGCCAAGCTGTCAGGGGGGCAGCGGCAGCGAATTGCCATTGCCCGAGCCTTGCTCAAGGACGCGCCGGTGCTCATTCTCGATGAAGCCACTTCCGCTCTGGATAACGAGTCTGAACGGGCTTTGCAGGCGGCGCTCAATGAAATCTCTACGGGGCGCACGGTGATTGCTATCGCCCACCGCCCCGCGACCATCGAGCGCGCTGACCGGGTGATTGTGCTCGATGGCGGCCGGGTGGTCGCCAGCGGGACACACCAGTCCCTGCTGGCGCAGGGTGGCGTGTACGGCAGTCTCTACCAGCAGGCGCTGACGGAGTCGGACTAATGTGGCGTCGCTGGCTGGAACGCCGGGCCGAAGCCGCTTGGTATGGCGGCGCTTGGTGGTCGATTTTGCTGTTACCACTGTCTTGGCTGGTCGCCTGGGGAGTGCGTAGACGCAGGCAGGCATTCCTGACTCAGTCACAGGGTTCAAGCCCGCTGCCGGTGGTGGTGATCGGCGGCATTACTGTCGGTGGGACTGGGAAATCACCCGTACTCATCGCTCTCGCGTGCGCACTACAGGAACATGGCACGCGCGTGGCGGTGGTGAGCCGTGGCTACGGCGGTGTGGATCTGGACCAACCCCGTCAAGTAGACCCCGTTCATGATTCGGCCTCGCTCGTCGGCGATGAGCCTTTGCTGATTGCACGGAGCCTGGAGGCGCCGGTGGTGGTGTGTCGACACCGGGCGCTGGCAGTGGGGTGGCTCGCCGAGCGCGGCTTGGCGGATGTGGTGCTGGCCGATGATGGCCTTCAGCACTACGGGATGGCCCGTTGTTTCGAGGTGGCGGTACTCGATGGCGAGCGCGGTGTGGGCAACGGGCGCTTGTTACCGGCGGGTCCGCTGCGCGAGCCCGTATCACGGCTCGACAGTGTGGACTGGATTCTGGAGCGCAATGGTGGCGAGCCCGATACGGCTTTCCGGTATCGCATTCAGGGCTTGCGACCCCTGCATGCCCAAGGGCATCAACCGGTGGATCGTATGCGGCAGCAATGGCGCGGCCAACGATTGCTGGCGGTGACCGGTTTAGGGCAACCCGACCAGTACTTCGCCATGTTGCGACGTCAGGGATTTGATATTCGGGCTCTGGCTTTGGCTGACCACGCGGTCCTGGCAGAGTCAGATCTGTCCGGGTTTGAAGAAGATATTATTCTGATCACTGCCAAAGACGAGGTGAAGTTGGCGGGCGTCAGCGACGAGAGGGTCTGGGTGGTGGATGTGGTGGCGGAGCTGCCGCGAGGACTGCTGCCAGCGGTTGTTCGTCGATTGGAAAACGAGGAGAAAACCACTTGTTCAGCATCGTAATCCCGGCGCGTTTTGGCTCCACTCGGCTGCCCGGTAAGGCGCTGGCTGATATCGCGGGCAAACCCATGGTGTGGCACGTTTGGCAGCGGGCCGTGGACTGCGGTGCCGACGAGGTGATCGTCGCGACCGACGACGCGCGGATTGCTGATGCCCTGGCGCCTTACAATGTTGATATCGCCATGACTCGTACTGACCATGCATCGGGTACGGACCGACTTGCCGAGGTTGCGGAACAACGTGGTTGGAGCGATGAACAGATCGTGGTGAATCTGCAGGGTGATGAGCCACTGATGCCCACCGCCAACCTGATTCAGGTAGCCGAATTGCTTGCCGGGGATCCGGGAGCCGCGATGGCAACCCTGAGCGAACCCATCAACAGCCGGCAGGATTTCGAAAATCCCGCCGTCGTGAAAGTCGTTAGCGATGCCCGTGGCAGGGCGCTGTACTTTTCCCGCGCTGCGATACCGCACGCTCGGGATGGTGCAGCCGATGCCGTTCCCCGCGTGTCGCAACGGCATATCGGGCTCTATGCCTACCGGGCAGGGTTTTTGCGGGCGTTCACCGCCATGCCGCCGACACCACTGGAACAGCTGGAGAGCCTTGAGCAATTGCGTGCGCTGGAACAGGGGCAGGCCATTGGAATCGCCGAGGCCGCCGAGCCTGTGCCTGGGGGCGTGGACACTGCCGAGGATCTCGACCGTATCCGCCAGTTGATGGGGGGCTGACAGTGTTTGACCCCGGTCGCGCCTCCCTGCGGCAACTCAATACCTTGCAATTGCACAGCGAAGCGCGGTATTTCGCCAAGATTACCGACAACGACGCATTGGATGAGGCACTGAGCTGGGCCAACAGTCGGCAGTTACCGGTGCGTGTGTTGGGTGGCGGTAGCAATGTCTTGCTGGCGCCTTACATCGATGGTCTTGTGTTGCACATGGCTAACCGGGGTATCGAGGTTATCGATGACGACGGTCGCCACGTGACCCTCAGGGTGGCTGCTGGGGAGGACTGGCATGCGCTGGTGGCGTGGTGCACGCGCATGGGGTATCACGGCCTGGCGAATCTCGCGCTGATTCCGGGCACGGTCGGCGCCGCGCCGGTACAGAACGTGGGCGCTTATGGTGTTGAGGTTGAGCGTTACATCGAGGGCGTGCATGTTGTGGAGAAATCCACCGGGCGTCACCGCCTGTTGAGCCACTCAGACTGCGGATTCAGCTATCGCGAGAGTGTTTTCAAGCGGGTGGCCGGGGCTGATTTCCTGATCACTGCGGTGGAATTTCGCCTCGATCGGAACGCCGAGCCCGAGGCGGACTACCCAAGTCTGCAGGCCGCACTGGACGGAGGCCCCATCAATCACCAGCGTGTATTCGATACCGTGATTGCCGTGCGACAGGCGCGCCTACCTGACCCGCGGGTGACCCCGAACGTGGGTAGCTTTTTCAAAAACCCCAGCGTGAGTTGGCAGGACGCCGAGTTGTTCAGCATGCGCTGGCCGGAGTTACCGCAGTTTCCCGCTGCTGACGGTCGTATCAAACTCTCGGCCGGTTGGATGATTGCCCATCTGGGCTGGAAAGGGGTCGACCGCGGCGATGTGGGGGTCCACCCGGGGCATGCGCTGGTGTTGGTGAACCGCGGTGCCACCGATGTGTCGTCGTTTCTCTCCCTGGCCGACGACATTGTTGTGTCGGTAGAAAAGACCTTTGACCTTACCCTCGAACGAGAGCCCCGCTTGATCGGCGCCCGGGAGCTGCGCTGAATGGCCGGGGAGTTTGATCACGAGGCTTTCCTCAAGCAACTAACGACACGCCCTGGCGTTTATCAGATGTATGACGCTCAGGGCGGTTTGTTGTACGTGGGCAAGGCCAAGAACCTGCGTAATCGGGTAACGAGTTACTTCCGGGCCAGTGGATTGACGGCCAAGACCATGGCCTTGGTCGCGCGCATCCGCGACATACAGGTGACGGTGACCACCACCGAAACTGACGCGTTACTGCTCGAACACAACCTCATCAAGCAGAACCACCCGCCGTACAACATCCTGCTCAAGGACGATAAGTCTTATCCGTATATCTATCTGTCGAGCCAGGATAAATGGCCCCGGCTCGGTTTCCACCGTGGGGCCAAGCGTCGTAAGGGTGAGTACTTCGGACCTTACCCCAGTGCCGGTGCTGTGCGTTCCACGCTGCATCTGATGCAGAAAGTCTTCAAAGTGCGCCAGTGCGAGGACAGCTTTTTCCGCAATCGCTCGCGGCCCTGTCTGCAGTACCAGATTGGCCGTTGCTCCGGACCTTGCGTTGGGCTGGTGAGTGACGAGGACTATCAGGAGCAGCTCGACAAGGTGTCGATGTTTTTGAGTGGCCGCTCGCAGGAGCTCATGCAAAAGCTCGCCGATGACATGGAGGCGGCCGCCGAGACGCTTGAGTACGAGCGCGCGGCAGAAATCCGTGACCAGATCACCCAGTTGCAGGCTGTTCAGTCCAGTCAGGGCATTGAAGGCACCAGTGGTGACCTCGACATATTGGCGGTGAGCTGTGCCCACGGTCAGGCGGCGGTTCAGGTGCTGTTTGTGCGCGAAGGGCGGGTGTTGGGTAGCCGAACTTTCTACCCGGGTATCAAACTCGATGAAAACGAGGCCCTGGTGCTGGAAGGGTTCTTGCCTCAGTTTTATCTGTCGGGCAATCAAGTCATCCCCAGTGAAATCGTGCTCAGTCACGAATCAGAAGGCCTCGAGGCATTGGCCGATGCGCTGGCCGAAGCCTCCGGGCGCCGTGTGTTGGTCAAGACCCGCGTCCGCGACGCTCGCGCACGCTGGCTGCAATTGGCGCTGCAGACCGCGGAAACCAACCTGCAGTCTTACCTGGCCGGTAAACAAACCATGGCCGGGCGATTGGAAGCGCTGCGTGAAGCCCTCGACCTGGAAGCCCCGCCGTCCCGCATGGAGTGTTTTGACATCAGCCACAGCTCGGGAGAGGCCACCGTGGCGTCCTGCGTGGTGTTTGACGCCAACGGCGCGCGTAAGGCGGATTACCGGAAGTTCAATATCGAGAACGTCACCGGCGGTGACGACTACGCGGCGATGCAGCAAGCCCTGGAGCGGCGCTACAAGCGTCTGGCCAAGGGGGAGGGCACGTTACCCGACGTGTTGTTCATTGACGGCGGCAAAGGGCAGGTGGCCCAGGCCCGGGACGTACTGGCTGAATACCAGATCACGACCGTCAAAGTGGTTGGCGTGGCCAAGGGGACGACCCGCAAGGCGGGCTTCGAAACCCTGATCGATGGCGAAACCGGCGTCGAATTCCGTATCCGTGGCGATGACCCGGCACTGCATCTGATCCAACAGATTCGCGACGAAGCCCACCGCTTTGCCATCAGTGGCCACCGTGGCCGCCGCGATAAGGCGCGCAAACAGTCCACGCTCGAGGGTATCCCTGGTATCGGCGCCAAGCGTCGTCGCGAACTGCTGCGGCACTTCGGCAGTGCGGCGGGCGTCGCCAACGCCAACGTGGACGAACTGCGCAAAATTAGTGGTATCAGCGAAACCCTTGCCCAAAGTATCTATGACCATCTGCATAGCGTTGAGCACTGAAGTGCTCGCGCCTGTGCGAGAATGAGCCCACGAACAGAACGGATCCCGCTGTGCCCCTGAATCTGCCCAATTCTCTGACCCTGCTGCGGGTCCTCGCCATTCCCCTCTTGGTGGTGTTGTTTTACTTGCCGCTGGAGGACCGAGGGCTCTGGAGCGCGGGGCTTTTTGCCCTCGCAGCCATTACCGATCTGTTCGACGGTTGGTTGGCCCGGCGCACCGGGCAGACCACGGCTTTTGGGGCCTTTCTGGACCCGGTCGCAGACAAACTGATCGTGGCCACAGCATTGGTGTTGCTGGTGGCGCGGATGGACTCCTTACTGATTACCATCGCGGCCTGCGTGGTGATTGGCCGTGAAATCGTGATCAGTGCGCTGCGCGAGTGGATGGCTCAACTGGGCAAGCACGCATCGGTGGCCGTCAACATGATCGCCAAGCTCAAAACCACCATGCAGATGATTGCCATCACCGCCTTGCTGTGGCGCTCGGACGAGCCCTGGCCGGAACCCTTGCGGGTCGTAGGGGAGATGCTGCTGGTGGTGGCGGTGGTGCTCACTCTCTGGTCGATGGTGATCTACCTCAGGGTGTTTTGGCGCACGGTTAAAGAGACCGACTACCCCACGGGCGGTTGACCTCGCGGTCCCGTAAAGTAAAATCGCAGGTATGCGGGTGTAGCTCAGTTGGTAGAGCGCAACCTTGCCAAGGTTGAGGTCACGA
>CAYZWL010000012.1:0-60982 GCA_964482195.1 uncultured Alteromonadaceae bacterium
CTGTCTGGTTGCGCGTTTCCGGTACCCGCCAGCGCCAGCGCCGTGCCATGGTCCACCGAAGTACGGATGATCGGCATGCCCAGGGTAATGTTTACAGCGTCGCCAAATCCCGCATATTTCAACACGGGTAAGCCCTGGTCATGGAACATCGCCAGATAGGCGTCGCAGGCCGTCAACATGGCTGGGTTGAAGGCTGTATCGGCTGGCAGAGGGCCGCGGATATCGTGTCCCTGTTGGCGCAGGGCCTCGCAGACTGGATTGATGACTTCGATTTCCTCCCGCCCAAGGTGGCCGCCCTCACCGGCGTGGGGGTTGAGACCCAACACCGCGATGGTTGGCTGATCGATACCAAACTGGTTTTGAAGCGAGGCGATGAGGATATCCAGTGTCTCGGTTAGCGCACCGGGCGTGATCGCATCGGCAACCTCCCGCAGCGGCAGATGAGTCGTCGCCAGCGCCACACGCAACGTGCCCGCGGCCAGCATCATGACAACTCTGTTGGAACTGGTTGCCTCTGCAAAAAACTCGGTGTGACCCGAGAACCGGATGCCCGCATCGGCGATGGCAGATTTTTGCACCGGGGCTGTGACGATCGCATCCATGTCGCCGCCGAGTACCGCGTCGGCCGCCCAGGCCAAGGTCGCCAGTACGTAGCTGGCGTTGTCGGCGGTTGGCTTGCCCGGTACTGATTCGACCCCGAGCGGTAGATGTACCACCGGCAATTGCCCTGGCTGGTGTGGTACCGCCGTCTCGTTGGTGGTGTAGGGCTTCAGTTGGATGTCCAGCCCCAGGCGCTTCGCCCGGTCGGCGAGTAAGCGCTTGTCAGCGACGCAGACCAGTTGGGCCGGCCACTCGCGTTGGGCCGCCTTCAGGACGATGTCGGGCCCGATACCGGCGGGCTCCCCCGCCGTGATCACAATCTTTGGAATGTTGGGGCTCACGCCGCTCAGCTCACGTGGTGTTCGAGTGCTTACTTGATGTCGACAAAGGCTTCTTCGCGGATCTCTCGCAGCCACGCATCGAGTTCTTCCTGATACTTCTGGTCGCGCAGGTAGTTAGCGACCTGGTTGCGACGCATTTCCTCAGAGAAGTCCTTCTCGCGGCGGCCAGTGACTTCCAGAATATGCCAGCCAAACTGCGATTCGAAAGCCTCGGTGATCTCGCCAATCTCTGCCTGGGCCATAGCGCTTTCGAAGTTGGGCACCATCTCGCCGGGGTTGGTCCAACCCAGTTCGCCACCCTCGGCGGCGGTGCCGATATCATCGGAGAATTCCTTGGCCAGTAGCGCAAAGTCCTCACCGGCGAGAATGCGGGCGCGCAAATCGTTTGCCTGGGCTTCGGCCGCCTCGCTGGTCAGCACTTCGCTGGGCTTGATCAGGATGTGCCGGACCTCGGTCTGCTCAACGAGGCGCTCCTTGCCACGGACATCTTCGAGATACACAAGGTGGAAGCCACTACCACTGCGTACCTTGCCGGTTTCACCTGCATCCAGCGTGGGGACAATTTCCGCAAACATGCTCGGCAGGGCGTTGAGTCGGCGCCATCCCAGCGAGCCGCCCGACAGCGTATAGGGCTCCAGCACGGCAACGGCATCTGCAAATGACTTGCCCGCCAGAATCGAAGCCAGAATGCCGTCGACAAACGCCTCTTTGGCGGCGATTTCCGCTTTGCTGTCACTGCTCTTTACCTCAAGCAGTGCCTGGGTAACCTGGTACTCGGCCTGGGTCATGGCCTCACCTTCTTCGGTGGCCATGAAATTATCGATTTCCTGGTCAGACAGGGTGATGTTGCGCATGACATTGCCCTGTTGCACCCGCTGGATGGCGAGCTCCTGGCGCATGTTTTCACGCATCAGCCCGTAGCTCTGGCCCTGTGCCTCCAGAGCTGCGCGAAACTGCTCGAGGCTGAGTCCATTCTGGGCGGCGACCCGTTGCATGGCGCCGTCGAGTTGGGCGTCGGGAATGCGCACACCATAGCGATCAGCCAGTTGCAGCTGGATACTCTCCAAGACCAGCCGGTCGAGAGTCTGGCGCACCAACACCTCCTCTTCGGGCAATTCGATACCTCTGCGCTCGAGGTTCGCCTTGACGCCGTCGAGTCGCTCACGCAGTTCACTGGCGAGAATAATGTCGTCATCAACAATGGCCACGACCCGATCGAGGGTCTCTATCTGTGCGATACCGGGCGCCGAGGCGAAAGCCAGCGCAGACATCAGGGCGGTCAGGATCAGATGGCGTTTTTTGGTCATTTGGTTTCTTCCGGAATTGGCGTATCCGCTGCTGCCCGCTGGGACCCCGTGAGCACTGTTTTGTTCACGACTGGTCTAAATTCACAAAAAAGGCGGGCCGTTTGGGGAATAAATCCCCAACGGGGGCGTCAAACCAACAATGGTAGACTAAACACCCTACTTATTCATCGAGTGCTGTTGGGCTGTCCACGAAGGTGTGACTTCCTACGCAGGCGGCTTATGTCCTCAGCACACCCAAAAGGCAGCACGGAAACCCTCTCGTATGCGTTTTACCCCCCTTGTAACCGCTGGTCTCGCCCTCGGGCTGATGGTCGCCACCGACAGCCTTCAGGCCGCGACGCTCGCTGACAGCGCGGCAAAGCAAAAAAACATGCTCGCAGGTCTGCGAGAAGCCCTGGAGATGAAAGCCTCTGCCACGCCGGCTGAGACTAAGCTGGGCACCGAGTTGATGCTCTCCGAGCGTGCACGCACTGGAAAAGCCGCGCCCTTGGGCAGCGCTGCCAAGCTTGCGCCGCGGGGCGTGACACATGGCATTTACAAGGTCATCGGTGCCCCCACTGACGATCTCAAACTCACCATCGAGTCGCTCGGCGGCAAGATGGGCACCACATCCCGCCAGGGTGATGCAATGACAGTGGCCTTGCCTGAAGGCGCGTTAATGACACTGGCAGGCCATCCCGACGTGACCAGCATTCGGGCCACACGTCGGGCGATCCCCCAGCAGGTAGTGACTGCAGGTGCGGTCGCACACAAGGTCGATCAATTGGCGCCGGCACGAACCGGTGCAGGCGTGGTGATTGGCGTCATCAGCGAGCGAGTGAGCCCCGTGGAGATGCAGTCGCTGGTCACTAACGGCGATTTGCCCGCGGATGTCAGCAACCAGCTCTACGCCATCGATTGGCGTAACACCACGCCCGCGGCCGATCGAGAGAGCCAGTCGGCCAGTTGGAACGGGGCGACCACGGGCGCGTGGGCAGATGCCGCCAATGGCAGCAACGATGGTCTGGCCATGTTGGAAGTACTGCACGATATCGCGCCGGGCGCCACGCTGCTGTTCACTTCATACAACGACGAGGGTGTTGTCGGCATGGAGGCCGCGATTGAAGCGCTGGCCAATCCCGCTGCAGGGACCGAATACCCCGCTGCTGACATCATTGTTGATGATCTGTTTTTCTTTGATCAGTCCCCCTTCCAGGACGACGTGATTGCCCGAGCGGCCAACACAGCGGTCACGGGCAACACGGGCATGGGCATCGACCCGGTGGTGTATGTGACGGCTGCCGGAGATTTCGGCAACGACGCGGCCAACACGGCGTCGACCTACGAAGCTGATTTCTTGCCAACGACGCCGGTCAACAACTGTGATGCGCAGGACGCCGCGTGCAACGCTGACTTTGATTTCTTCTTTGGCGCCAGTGCCTATCAGGCCCATGACTTTGGCGGTGATGTGGCCAGCGTTGCGATCACCGAAGACCTGTCTGAGTTGTGTCTGTTTTGGTCAGAGCCGCTGGATGGCGCTACCAGCGATTACGATTTGTTTGCTTTCAACGCCTCCGGTCAGTGGATCGATGTCGGTAACAACTTCGTCGGCAATGCCAGCGAGCCCAAGGAATGTATTGGTAATGACGCCAACCTGGTTGCAGGCACGACGATTGTTGTAGCGTCGGTGTCGGCCGGCTCCAGCGACCGTTTCCTGCATTTGAGTGGCTTACCGCTCGCGCTGGAGCAGGCGGGTACGGCACCGACCAGCGACGCGTTTGCCGTGACCACCGCTGGTGCGATTCGCGGTCAGGCCGGTTCCAGCCAGGTGCTGGCGGTGGGAGCCGCCAACGTACAGCAGGATATGGGATCGCCGCGAGCCTTCCTGCCGTCGGATGCGTCCGCGAGCTATTCCTCTGATGGCTTCCGACGTGTCTTCTTTGATGCGACGGGCAATCCCCTGACGGCGGGTAATTTCCTCGCTGCAGGCGGCCAAGTACGCCAGAAGCCCGACATCGTCGCTGCTGATGGCATCGCACTGGTTCTACCCGGTGCTGACTCGAATCTGGTCAGCTCCACATTTTTCGGCACCTCTGCCAGTGCTGCCCATGCGGCTGGTTTGGTGGCTTTGATGATCGAGGCGGAGCCCACGGCTGTGCCCGGTGACCTGCTGGCGGCGATCCGCGCCGGCGCTGTTGACTTTGGCCCGGCAGGTGTCGATATCAATGCGGGCCATGGCGCGGCAGATGTTGTGGCGGCGCTGACAGCTGTCGCTGACCCAGGCCCCGCGCGAAACGTGATTGTAACGCCCGGTGTAGCCAGCGCCTCTCTGAATTTTGATCGCCCGGTTGACGACTATCTCGCCGACTTCAGCTTCACTGCGGTCTGTTCACAAACCGTTGATGGCGGTGCGCCATTTGAGTTGTTTAACGGCGCAGTGACGTTTGCGAGCCTGCCTCTCCAGTTTGGTGCAACGCCCGGTGCGCTGACCTCCTGTGCGGTGACCAGTGCCTCGGGCGCCAACACCGGGCCTGCTGTCGACAGTGGCGCTGTGTTTGCCGAAGCCATCGGCGCGCCTCAAAACCTGGCGGTGAATACCACCGTGACGGCTGGATTCGAGGCGGTGTTCGCTAGCAGCGCGAACGATATCGGTAACTTGGAATACAACCTTACCTGCAGCGAAACTGCGGGTGCCGGTGACGCAGGTGGCAGCGAGATCGTCAATGCGCTGCGTGCGCCCGGTACTTATGTCGAGCAGGCCAATCCCGGCTTCTTCGTGGATTGTACCGTGACGCCGCAAGTCGTGATCAATGGTGTGACCACCACGGGCACGGCGGCGACAGTTGAAAATGCCCAGGTACAAGCTGCTGTTGCGGCGACACTGGCGACCTTCACGCCAGATCTTGGTGGTTTGACGGTGAGCTACACGACCGACCCAGCGATCGCCGATTCCGATATGTTCTCGGTGTTGTTGTCTTGTACCGCAAGCGGCCAGCCGGTCCCCGAGCTGACCAATGTTGATCTCACCGCGCTTGGTAATCCCGCATTTGTTGATGCCGAGGCCGACGTGCCGCTCAGTTGCACGGTGAGCACGTCGTTGACGGTGAACGGCGTGCTTTCCAGCGTCATGATTGATGATGTCGTGGGTTCAGTGACTGCTGAGCCTGGCCAGACAGGCTTGCCCATCTGGCTCATCTTCCAGGCGTCGCAACCTGCAAGTCCTTGAGCGATCAGCGGGTCTGGTCTTCTGCCAGGCCCGCTGACTCACGAACGGTCGGTAAAGCCGCGAATCATATCCCGCATCAAGCCGTCCACGCGGCCGCCAAAGCCGCCAAGACCCTTGAGCACAAACTGAAACTGCAGCGCGCGCTCAAACTCTGGGTTTTCGAAGTCGGGCAAGCCTGAGGCGGTGTCGATGTAACGCATGTACAGCACGCGCATCTGCCAGCAGCAGTCGTCGTACTCCACGCCCACCATATCTTCAACACTGTTATTGGCTTCCAGCGAGTATTCCAGAGCGCCAAACAGTGCCCAGTTGTCATTAACTGGGTAATAGGCGGAGAGGTTGGCCTGTTCGTTGACCTGCCGTTGCTGCAATGAAGGCAATGGTTCGCGCTTCGCATAGCCGACGTTAAACACACTGCCATCACCGGGTGTGTGGCGCACTTGCACGCTGGCGGCTTCGAAGTCACTGTCGAAGGAGTCATACAGCAAGCTGGAGCGCAGTGACCAGGCATCGCTGGGTAGCCAATTCATTTCGGCGGCCACTGCGGACCCGGTGTCGGTCAACGCGGGATCAGAACCCATCAGCCGGACTTCCCGGTCCCTGAAGTAACGAATCTGACCGATGCTCGCGTTGAGCCGTTCGCGGCCATCGTCAAGAGAGAAGAACCGAGTGGTGACACCCAGCGCCATCTGGTTGGCATCGTCGAGTCTGTCGTTACCCGAGAAGCGGGTTTCGCGGAACAACTGGTTGTAGCTGAAAGTCAGCTCTGCGCTGTCGAAATCGGGTTGATCGAGCTGGTCAGCAAAGCCGCTGTACAGATAGAACGCGCGCGGTTCGAGCGTTTGGACCACGTCCTCGCCCACAAGCCGCGTTTCGCGCTCAAAGACCAGGCCGGCATCGAGGCTGAAGACTTCGGAGCCGGCATCGGGTGAGCTGTTGGCGCCGGGAGTGTCGTTGTCAAGCGCATAGGCCAGATGTCGGTACTTCACCGTGGGGCGTAGAAATCCAAACTCCCAATTCATCGGATAACTGGCGCCGACCTCGGAGTAGAGCCGCTGGCCGGTCACATCCTGCTCGTCACTGTCAAAGTAGGAATACTGCATCAGTGCGATGGGCTCCAGGCCATCGATCGGCGATGTGCCTCGCCACCGTGCCGTGACCTGGGGAAGTTTGCTGTAGTCGTCGACGATGTCGTCGGCCAGTTGTTGGAACTGCTGAGCTTCGATCCGCACGGACCAGTCATCGCTTAACCAGTCGACCCGTCCCAATTGCAGCAGTGATGTCTGTCGCTGGGCACTCAAGGTCTGGTTATCCAGATCGCGAATATAGTCCGCATCGCTGACGCGGTTGTAGTCGATCAGCGTACTCCAGCCGCCGGCCAGCTGGGCCCGCTGCCGCAGACCTATCAGCCAGCGTTCTCCGCCTTCGTCAGCGTTCTCGCCATCGTACTTGTCGTCCTGGGGCAGCCAGGCACCATCGAGCTCCCAGCGGCCGCTGTCCTCATCCAGCCAACGGCCACCTAGCTGGTGCAGCATGCCCCGTTCCTGAATGTAGCGCGGTTGGTAGAGCAAGTCGTAGTTTGGGGCCAGGTTCAGATAGAGCGGCAAAGTGATGTCGAGTCCGCCCCGGGTATCGCTGCCCAGATCGGGGAACAGCAGTCCGGTCTTGCGCCGATCATCAATTGGAAACTGCATCCAGGGCAAATAGAGCACCGGAACCCCGGCTACTTCGAGGCTGACGCCGTGAGCTTCTCCCACGCCTTCGTCGGGTTCCAGCTCCAGTGTCTTGGAGCGAAGAATCCATGTGGGGTCATCGGGTTCGCAGAAGGTGATGGCGCTGTCTTCGACTTCGATATCACCGTCGCCCATGCGCTTGAGCGTGGCCGCGCTCCCGGCAAGATGCGATTCATGCAGTACGAACAGTGCGCGCTGCAGATCGGCCTGCCGCGTATTGGAGTCGTAGGTAACGCTCTCACCGCGCATCATGACGCCGGGCTCCCGCAGCTCAATGTTGCCGACGGCGACGGCCGTATCGGTGTTGCGATCGAAGCTCACGCTGTCGGCAGTCATTTGCTGGTAACCCTGCTGAATAACAACGCCGCCGCTGAAATTCAGTTGTGCTTCGCTGACGTCGGTATCGGCGGCACTGATCTTGATATCGGAAGACTGCGGCGGAGTACTGCGCGGCACGTCAGCCAGTGGGTCCACATAACCACCGCCACACTGTCGGCAGCGTAGGTCTGTCGCGGCTACACCCAAGGGTTGCCAGTCAAAATCGGCAGCGACGGTCTCCTCGAGCAACGCAGTCGCAGAGGCTCTCGATGCGGAGGCAACTGCCACTGCAAGCAGGGCAGGGGCAAGGAGCGCTCGGGTTTGTGAGCGGTTTGATCTCAATGTTGTTCTCGACTGTTGCTACCGCTATCGGTTGTGGGAGTTAGACCACTCGGGGGCGACAAGTTTACTGTGCTGGTAGTTTGCTTTGGAATGTTGGACACTCCGCATAATTAACGATCAAGGGTGCGTCGGAATAATATGCAAGACAATGCTGACGTTTTGAGGAATTGGGTGGCCGGCCAACTCGGTGCCGGTGAATCCGATGTGTCGCTGGCCATGGTGTCGGGTGACGCCAGCCCTCGCAACTATTACCGGGTGTCGGGCCCGGGCGCCGATGGCCTCGTCGCTGTTTCCTCACCGGATAGCGAAAACAATCCGGGCTTTCTCAAGGTTCAGTCCTTGTTTGAGAGTCATGGTATTCGTGTGCCGAAGATGCGCGCCTCTGATCTTGATCAGGGATTCTGGTTGATTGAAGACCTCGGAGATCAGCTGCTGTTTGACTCGCTCAGTGTCGAATCGGTTGACGGGTGGTACGGAAAATCTCTGAGTGTCATGGCGGATATCGCGGGTCTCGATACGGGAGCCAGCGGTCTACCAGCTTACGATGCCGCGCTGCTGAAAGAAGAAATCGACCGCTGCGTTGAATGGTTCTTTGTGAAGTTACTCGGTCTCGAGATGGATTCCATCGCCACGGCTTACATCGACGGTTTGGCCAAGGTTCTTATCGAGAACGCGATCGCCCAGCCGCAGGTGGTCGTGCATCGTGATTTCCACAGCCGCAATGTCATGCGCCTCGCAGACGACAGCGTTGCCGTCATTGATTTCCAGGATGCCGTGGTGGGTCCGCTCACTTACGATCCAGTCTCTCTGCTCAAGGACTGCTACATCGGCTGGACTCGGACCCGGCAGCTTGAGTTGCTCGAACAGTATCGAAACTTGTTGATGGAGAAGGGCGTCATTGAGCTGATCTCCAATGAGACCATGGCCCTCTGGTACGACTTGATGGGTCTGCAGCGCCATTTGAAGGTGCTGGGCCAGTTTGCCCGCCTGCACCTGCGCGATGGCCGCTCCGAGTACCTCAATGACTTGCCGATGACCCTGACCTATGTCCGCGACATCATGACCCGCTACGGCGGCGCCATTCATGAAGTGGGTGCGTTCGATGTCTGGGTCGAGACGACTGTTATGCCCGCCGCGCAGAGTCAGGAGTGGTTCAAGCGGATGCGTCTGCCCAAAAAGGTCGAGAAAGAACCGCTGCTGCCATGATGGCGATGGTGCTCGCCGCTGGATTCGGCGAGCGAATGCGCCCCCTCACTAACACTACGCCCAAGCCGCTGTTACCGGTGGCGGGCACGCCTTTGCTCGGGCGGCACCTCGAAGCGCTGTCAGCCGCTGGTTTCACCGATGTGGTGGTCAATGCATCCTGGCTGGCAGAGCAGATCGTCGATTACTGCGGCAATGGGCAGCGTTGGGGCCTCAATATCGAGGTCGTGGTCGAAGCTGAACCTCTCGAAACGGCGGGCGGTGTGATCAACGCGCTGCCGCTGCTTGGGTCGTCGCCGTTTCTGCTGGTTAACGGCGACGTTTTCACTGACTTCGATTTTTCGCGCATGCACAATGTGTCGCTGGATGCTGGGCATGCCATGCTGGTGTTGGTGAGCAATCCCGCGCATCACCCGCAGGGCGATTTCAGCCTGTTGCAGCGCCGGGTAGTGGCTCGCCTTGAGAGCGCCCCCAGCTATACCTATAGCGGCATCGGTGTGTATCAGGCGAGTTTTTTTGAAGCGGCGGCCCCCGGCAAGCAACCACTGCGGCCATGGTTAGACCGTGCGATTGCCCGTCGTCATCTGCTCGCAGAGCTTTGGCCGGGTGTTTGGGAGGATGTTGGCACTCCCGAGCGCCTCGCCCAGCTGGACATGAGGCTGCAAAACGCACACTAGGGCGTGCTTTGCTCGCGGGGATCCAACGCAATCGCTACACTGACGCGACTCTGAACGCTCGGTGCCGACATGCCTGTTTCTCTACCTGACTTTCAAATTGCGCCTTCCATTTTGTCCGCCGACTTTGCCCGGCTCGGGCAGGAAGTCAGCGATGTGCTCACCGCGGGCGCTGACATCGTTCATTTCGATGTGATGGACAACCATTACGTGCCCAATCTGACGATTGGTCCAATGGTCTGCAAGGCGCTGCGTGATTACGGTATCGAAGCGCCCATTGATGTGCACCTGATGGTACAGCCAGTGGACGCCCTGATTGGTCAGTTTGCCGATGCCGGGGCGACGTACATTACCTTTCACCCCGACGCCTCCACCCACGTCGATCGTTCGCTGCAGTTGATCCGTGATCTCGGTTGCAAGTCGGGATTGGTGTTCAACCCCGCAGCGGGACTCGACGCGCTGCGCTACGTCATGGACAAGGTTGACATGGTGTTGCTGATGTCGGTCAACCCCGGTTTTGGTGGTCAGAAGTTTATTCCCGCGACACTCGGCAAGCTGCGTGAGGCACGCGCGTTGATCGACGACTCCGGCCTTGATATCCGTCTGGAGGTCGACGGGGGTGTTGGGCCGGCCAACATCGCTGAAATTGCCGCCGCGGGTGCCGATACATTCGTGGCAGGTTCAGCGATCTTCAACCAACCCGATTACCGCGCGGTCATCGACAGCATGCGGGCAGCACTGGCGGGCGTTGACCCATGATGGATCAGGCCGAGTTCGACCGGTTGGTAGCAGCGGGCTACAACCGTATTCCCCTGTCGCGGACGATTCTTGCTGACACTGAGACCCCGGTCTCTGCCTACCACAAATTGGCTCGAGGCCCGTTTTCCTTTCTGTTTGAGTCCGTGCAGGGCGGAGAAAAATGGGGCCGGTATTCGATTATCGGCTTGCCGGCACGACGCTGGTTGCGGGTGAAAGGACATCGTGTTGAGCAATTTGTCGATGGCGAATGTGTGAGTGCCGAACAAGTCGCTGACCCGCTGGCGTTTATCGAACAGCAACAGGCGGCTTTCAACAGCGCCGTGCTCGAGGGCTTGCCGGTTTTTCACGGTGGGTTGGTGGGTTACTTTGCCTACGACACCGTGCGTTATCTCGAAGCGAAGCTATCGGCGAGTGCGCCTGAGGATGCGCTCAATACCCCAGATGTGCTGCTCATGGTCGCCGAAGAAGTGTTGGTGTTCGACAACCTGGCCGGCACCTTGACCTTTGTGGTGAACGCGGACGCCAGTACGGCAGATGCCTGGACATCAGCGGTAGCCCGGCTTGATGAGCTTGAGGCGAAATTGCCCGCTCCGGCGCCGCCGCTGGAACCGATTGCGCTTGGCAGATTCGACACAGCAGGCATTGAAGCGAAGGCGGCTTTCACAACCTCCCAGGCGGAGTTTGAGCGCTGGGTAGAACATATCCGCGAGTACATTCTTGATGGTGATGTCATGCAGGTGGTGCCCTCCCAGCGCATGACACTACCGTTCACGCATCAACCCATGTCCCTCTATCGGGCACTGCGCAATCTCAATCCATCGCCCTACATGTACTTCCTGGACCTCGGCGAGTTCCAGATCGTCGGCTCTTCTCCAGAGATTCTGGTGCGGGCAGAACAGGGTCAGGTAACGGTTCGGCCAATTGCGGGTACACGGCGACGGGGTGCTACTGAGGAAGAGGATGCGGCGTTGGCGGCAGATCTGCTGGCCGATCCTAAAGAAATTGCTGAGCACCTGATGCTCATTGATCTGGGCCGCAACGATGTGGGGCGTATTGCGCAGTCTGGCAGTGTCGAGCTCACCGAGAACATGGTGATCGAGCGATATTCCCATGTCATGCACATTGTTTCGAACGTGACCGGCCAAACCCGTGAGGGCCTGACCGCCTTTGATGCGCTACGGGCGGCGTTACCCGCGGGCACTCTGAGTGGTGCGCCCAAGGTGCGTGCGATGGAAATCATCGACGAGTTGGAGACCGTCAAGCGCGGCGTCTATGGCGGTGCTGTGGGCTATATTTCTTGGGGTGGTGATATGGATACGGCGATTGCCATTCGCACCGCTGTGGTGAAGGACGGCCAGATCACGGTACAGGCGGGAGCAGGCATCGTCGCTGACTCGGTGCCAGCACTGGAGTGGGAAGAGACCCTCAACAAGGCCCGCGCAATGCTGCGGGCCGTGGCGATGGTTGAAGGGGTGTAGCCCCAGAGATCGAGGTTTTACGGTGCGCTGGTTAGCTGATTGATCTCAATGATCTCCAGCCCTTGTTCGGCCGGACGCCATTTCATCAGCAGGTCGTAGAAAACGCCGTCGATTTCGGCGTTCTGCACGCGGATGGCATCACCCTCGGGTGTCATGATGGCCTGCGAGAAGTCCACGGTATCTGCCGGCGCGATGAAGGGTTTGTGGAATGCCACTACGTTAAAGGTGGCCGAGCGCTCGATCACGCTGCCAAAGCCATCGACAGCGCGTACCGTGATGGTGTGTTCACCGAATCCAAGGTTGCTGTAGCTAAACGCCAGGGAGAAGCCGGATTGACGCGCACCTTCGACGTCTGGGAAAGCGTTGGCGACATCGCCCCGCGGGCCACCATACGGCGCGTTGTAAGCAAAATTGCCGTCGATGTAGACCTCGACACGGTCAACCGCCTCGGAAGACAGGGCCCAGCCGCGAAGATTTCCGATGCCTGAATAGGTTTGGCCGCTTGCCGGTTCCTCGAGCGACAGTTCGAAGGTAGCTGCCGGCGTATCGAATTCGACGATGTAATAGAGGGTGTTGTTGGTATCGAGGTCGTTCCACTGCCCACTAATACCGAGATCGCCAAAGTCGGTCGGCCAGGCTTCGAGGCCCATGGCCGCTGCGTCCTGATTGCCGGCGTTATCGGGCTCGACTCCCCAGTTGTTGTACAGGCCGTTCACCGGTGAGCCGTTAAAATCCCCAGCCCAGAACTGCTGTTGGGTGTTTTCCCAGAGCCAGACGCCCTCCGAGAGCGCGTCACTGGCGCCAATCCACAGATAGGCTGCATCACCGCCGTCTTCGGCACGGGTATTGTCGAAATCACTGCTGCCTAGCCGGGATTGCAGCGCACTGAGGATCGCCTCATTCTCTTCGGCGGAGTCGATGACGACCAAGTAACCGGACTCGTCGTTGAGCTGCATGTCGGCTGCAGCAGCACGTGCCGCCGTCCAGGTAGCAGGCGTTGTCACGACCTTATAGGTGTGCTCATTGTGTTCAAAGCTGAAATCAGCGTGGGCCAGGCCCGCGCCGAAAAGCAGGAACAATGCAGTAGCAGCGTGCTTCATATCGTAAAAAGACCGCAACCGGGCCAGAAACCCTAGCAGCAAACCTCGCAATCGTAAATTGATCTATTGCCACGTTGACGGCCACCCCGTAGCCTCTATTCCCCGCCAATATGGCCAACTCCGCCCTTTTTCACGGAAATCCCATGCTGCTAATGATCGACAACTACGACTCGTTTACCTGGAACGTGGTGCAGTACTTCTGGGAGTTGGAACAGGACGTGGAAGTGCGGCGCAATGATGAGATCGATTTGGCCGGCATTGAGGCCTTGGCCCCTGAAAGGATCTGTATTTCTCCGGGCCCTTGCTCGCCGAGTGAGGCGGGGATTTCGCCTGATGTGATTCGTCATTTTGCTGGCCAGATTCCCATTTTTGGCATTTGTCTGGGTCAGCAGAGCATCGGCGCCGTCTTTGGGGGCGATGTCATTCGGGCCCCCAGCATCATGCACGGCAAGACCAGCGAGATTCACCATAATGGTGAAGGTGTTTTTGTCGGACTACCGAGTCCTTTCGTCGCCACTCGCTATCACAGCCTGGTGGTCAATCCGGAGACGCTACCCGATTGTTTGGAAGTCACCGCCTGGACCCTCGACGAGGATGGCGAGCGAGAAGCCATCATGGGCTTGCGCCATCGCGAGCTTGATGTCGAGGGTGTACAGTTTCATCCCGAATCTATCTTGTCGCAGCACGGCCACGATCTGCTGCGCAATTTCCTGAATGGGACGAGTCGCGCCTGATTCGGGTCCGGCCGTTCGTTAAAGAGCAACCAGCATGAATATTCAGCAGGCATTGGCACATCTGGTCGATGGTGAATCCCTTTCTCGTGAAGACATGCGCGAGGTAATGGGGCAGGTGATGGGAGGCGACGCGACAGCCGCGCAGATCGGTGCACTGCTCGTCGCATTGCGCATCCGAGGTGAGACTATCGACGAGATCGCCGGCGCCGCCGAGGCCATGCGCGGTCTCGCCAGTCGGGTCAACGTCAGCCAGGACCGGCTTGTCGACATCGTTGGCACCGGTGGTGATGGCGCTAATTTATTCAACGTGTCCACTGCTGCCAGCTTCGTGGTGGCCGCCTGCGGTGGCCGGGTTGCGAAACATGGCAATCGATCTGTCTCGAGTTCCAGTGGCTCCTCAGACGTGCTGGAGGCTTTCGGTGTGCCAATGGATTTGACCCCGGAGGCCATCGCCCACTGCATCGACGAGGTGGGCCTGGGCTTCATGTTCGCCCCCGCCCATCACAGCGCGATGCGCCATGCCATTGGTCCGCGGAAAGAACTGGGTATGCGAACCCTGTTTAATATTTTGGGTCCGCTGACCAATCCCGCCGGTGTGGAACGCCAAGTCCTCGGTGTGTTCAGCGAGGCGTTGTGCCAGCCGCTGGCCGAGGCGCTGGGTAAACTCGGCAGTAAACACGCATTGGTGTTGCACAGCGACGACGGTCTCGATGAGATTTCAGTTGCAGCCCAGTCCCGAGTCTGGGAATTGCGCAACGGTGTTGTGGAGCGCTTCCACATAGACCCTGCCGACTATGGCCATGGACACGAAGATCTATCGGGTTTGGTCGTGGAATCTGCGGCCCAGTCTGCAGAACTGATCCGCAGCGCTTTTTCCATGTCCAGCGCTCCCGCGGCGGGCAAGGCGCGTAGCATGATCGCGCTGAATGCGGGAGCCGCCGTCTACACTGCCGGGTGTGCGCCCACGCTCAGCGCGGGCATCGTCGCCGCCGACGAGGCGATGGCAAGTGGTGCGGCCCAGGACAAGTTGGAGGCCTATGTCACATTAACCCGCTCGCTGACGGAGGCCGCCCTGTGACGACCAAGTTGTCCGCTCCGACGGTGCTGCGGCGAATTTTTGACCGTAAGCTCGAGGAGGTCGCTGAGCGGCGTCGAGCCCGACCCGAGCAGGCCCTTCGCGAGCAATTCGCCGCCACCGACGCGCCAAGAGGGTTTCGCAGAGCGCTGGCAGACCGCCAGGCGCAGGGGCGCCCCGCGGTGATTGCCGAGGTCAAACGGGCAAGTCCCAGTAAAGGGGTCATCCGCGAGCATTTTGTGCCAGCTGAGATCGCCACAAGCTATGAAACCGCCGGTGCAGCCTGTTTGTCAGTGCTCACTGACATTGACTTCTTCCAGGGTTCGGATGCCTACCTGCTTGAAGCGCGAGCTGCCTGTCAGCTGCCGGTGCTTCGCAAGGACTTTACGTTGGATCCCTACCAGGTGATTGAGGCCCGGGCGCTCGGGGCGGATGCCATTCTGCTGATCGTCGCCTGTCTGGAACTGCCGTTGATGCGCGATCTGCATGCCCAGGCGCGGGAGCTGGGCTTGGATGTGCTGGTCGAAGTTCACGACGCTGCTGAGCTCGATGAAGCACTGCAACTGGACCTCGATCTCGTTGGTATCAACAACCGCAATCTGCACGACTTCAGTACCGACCTTGGAACCACGACCGGGCTGCTGGGTCAGATCCCCGAAGGAATTCAGGTGGTCACCGAAAGCGGCATCCACAGCGCTGCCGACGTGGCGCTGATGGGGGAGCACGGCGTAGGTACTTTCCTCATCGGCGAGGCTTTCATGCGGGCTGATGACCCAGGCGCTGCGTTGCAGGCGTTGTTTCCGACGGCCCAGGGTAGATGATGCGCCGGCAGGCGCACTGCCAAGCTACTTGATGAGTTTTTTCGGGTCCGGGTCGCTGGGTGGATTGGGCTCGCGCAGTACCACAATGGTTTTGCCTGACACTTCGACAAAACCTTCTTCCTCAAGCGCTTTCAGCACCCGACCGGCCATTTCCCTTGAACAGCCCACGAGTTTGCCCAGTTCCTGACGGGTAATGCGAATCTGCATGCCGTCGGGGTGAGTCATGGCGTCCGGCTCTTGGGTGAGCTGATTGATGGTTTTGTGAATGCGGCCATAGACGTCAACAAAAGCCAGGTCAGCCAGCTTGCGGGTTGTGACGGCGAGACGATGACCAATCTGTTTGGTCAATGCGTACAGCAATTCGGGGGCATGACCGCGTACCTGGTGGAAGCGATCATAAGAAATTCGGGCCAGTTCACACTCGGTCTTGGAGACCAGGCTGGCGGTGCGTGTCTCTTCACCAAACAGTCCCATTTCGCCGACAAAGTCACCGGGGTTGAGGTAGCTGACCACCATCTCCTGGGCGGGATCATCATGGTCATCCACCACGACGGACACTGACCCATCGAGAATCAGATACAGGGAGTCGCTGGGCTCGCCTTCACTGAAGATGGTGCTGCGCGGCTTGAAATGCAGTCGCTCACAAAACCGCAAAAAGCTCTCGACATCGGGAATGCGCTGAGTCACGTGAAAGTTCATAACCTGAATCCTTGGAAGTGCCCTTGGCAAACTGTGATCTGGATCACAGTTTGCCAAGCATAGCGCAGCTTCAGGCGGGCTGCTCAAGCTGCTAGGCTGCGCCGCTCACTGGCAGGAGAGACAGACATGCAGGGAACAGTTAAGTGGTTGGATGGCGCGATGTTCATTGGCGAGTCGGGGTCGGGCC
Source organism: uncultured Alteromonadaceae bacterium (assembly GCA_964482195.1). Lineage (GTDB taxonomy): Bacteria > Pseudomonadota > Gammaproteobacteria > Pseudomonadales > Halieaceae > Luminiphilus. The sequence continues at coordinate 16,577 of CAYZWL010000012.1, forward strand.
ACAGCGTTGTCATGGATGGTCCAGAGGATCTCGGTGGTCGTAACCAGTCGCTACGCCCGATGGAAATGCTTTTGCTGGGCACGGGGGGCTGCGCCATTTACGACGTGATCAGCATGCTCAAGAAGTCGCGGCAGCAGGTAACAGACTGTCGTGTGGAGCTGCAGGCTGAACGCGCGGATGCAGTTCCCGCGGTATTTACCCAGGTCAATCTGCACTTCGTGGTGACCGGATTTGCTTTAAAAGAAGCCCAGGTTCGACGTGCTGTTGAGCTGTCCGCAGAAAAATACTGTTCGGCATCGATCATGCTGGCTGCCGCGGGGGTTGAGGTGGGCCACAGCTATGCCATTGAGGAGGCTGAGGCGCCCGCCTGAGGGCGGATTAAACCCAGTAGGTCGACCGGGTCATCAACTGCGATGCCGCTGTCATGGCGTCCTTGATCGGGCGTGGGAATTCTTCACCGCCGTTTTCCAGTGCTTCGGCGCCGTGACGTTCTTCATCTTCCAGCATTTGCTGGAGGATGAGTTGAGATTTGCGGTCTTCCGCGGGTAGCGATTTCAGGTGTGCCCGCAGGTGACTGGCCACCCGTTCTTCGGTGGCGTGCACGAAACCCAGGCTGACGCGATCGCTGATGGCTGCCGTCGCAGCGCCAAGCGCGAATGACACGCCGTAGAACAGCGGGTTGAGTCGGCTTGGTGCCGCGTCGAGCTCTTCAAGGCGTTCTTCACACCAAACGAGATGGTCAACCTCTTCCTGCGCTGCGTGCAGCAGATTGTCACGGGTAGCCTCTGCTCGGGCTACCAGTGCCTGGCCTTCATAGAGGGCTTGTGCGCAAACCTCGCCGGTATGATTCACCCGCATCAGCCCAGCGGCATGGCGCTTCTCCTGAGCCGACAAGGGTGCCTCCGCATGACCTTCAGCGGGGGAGGCGCGCTCCGCCTGGGGCTTTCGATTGCCCAGATTGCGCATCAGGCGGTCCATGCGGATCAGTGCCCGGTCCACGGTGGTGAGTTCTCGTTGGGTCATGACCAGGCCTCGCTGTAGTCCCGTCGCTGTTTTGGCGACCGTGTGGTCACCGCTCCGGCGTTTATCGATCGATGGCTCGCCAGCCGATATCTCGCCGGTACTGCATGTTAGCCCAGTTGATATCGTCCACCGACTCATAGGCCCGCGATTGGGCATCGGCGATCGAGTCGCCCAGCGCGGTAACACACAGTACGCGACCGCCTGCGGTGACAGTGTTGCCATCCGCGTGCCGGGTGCCGGCATGGAATACCTTCACATCCTCTCGTGATGTATCGAGCCCGTGAATCGTCTCCCCCTTGGCGTAGCTACCGGGATACCCACCGGCGGCCAGGACCACGCCGAGTGCGGGTCGCGGGTCCCATTGGGCGTCGAGGCTGTCCAGGCGCCCTTCGATCGCAGCGCTGCACATCGCGTCCAGCGGTGACAGCAGGCGCATCATGATGGGTTGGGTCTCGGGGTCGCCAAAACGGCAGTTGTATTCGATCACCGAGGGGTTGCCCTGCTCGTCGATCATCAGTCCTGCATAAAGAAATCCGGTGTAGGGCATGCCCTCGGCGGCCATGCCGCGCACGGTGGGCATGATCACTTCATCCATGATGCGCGCGTCGACCTCTGGAGTGACCACCGGCGCGGGGGAATAGGCACCCATACCACCGGTGTTGGGGCCGGTATCGCCTTCGCCGACGCGCTTGTGGTCCTGGCTGGTCGCCATGGGCAGTACGTGCTCGCCGTCGACGATGACGATGAAACTCGCTTCTTCTCCCGTGAGAAAGTCCTCGATCACCACGCGGGCCCCGGCGTCACCAAAGCGATTGCCCGCCAGCATGTCGCGCACAGCGTCCTCGGCCTCAGCCAGCGTTTGCGCCACCACTACGCCTTTGCCGGCGGCGAGACCATCGGCTTTGACCACAATGGGTGCGCCGCGTTGGGTGAGGTATTCGATGGCCGGTTCAACTTCAGTGAAAGTCTCGTAGCTCGCGGTTGGGATTTGGTGGCGTGCCAGAAAATCCTTCGTGAAAGACTTCGAGCCCTCGAGTTGGGCCGCAGCGGCACTGGGTCCGAAACAGGACAACCCCCGTTTGTTGAAGAAGTCGACAATGCCGTCGACCAAGGGTGCCTCGGGGCCGATGACCGTCAGCGCACACTGATTGTCTTCGGCGAAGTCAGCAAGGGCCGCAAAGTCCAAGGGGTCGATGTCGATATTGCGCAGCTTTTCTTCCGCAGCGGTGCCGGCGTTGCCCGGGGCAACAAACACGGTGTCGATGTGTGCGGGTTGTGCCAGCTTCCAGGCCAGTGCGTGCTCCCGGCCGCCGCTGCCAATCACCAAAACATTCATGGTTCGCTCCTGTTCAGTGCCGGAAGTGACGCATGCCGGTGAAGACCATCGCCATGCCTGCTTCGTTGGCAGCGGCGATCACTTCCTCGTCGCGAATCGATCCGCCGGGCTGGATGACGGCGGCAATACCGCGTTCGGCGGCGTTGTCGATACCGTCCCGGAACGGGAAGAACGCATCCGACGCCATGACCGCGCCTGCAACCGCGAGTCCGGCATGTTCGGCTTTGATGGCGGCGATTCGCGCCGAATTTACCCGTGACATTTGGCCTGCGCCCACACCCACCGTCCGCAGGTTCGATGCATAGACGATGGCATTCGATTTCACGAACTTGGCCACCCGCCAGGCAAACTGCAGATCGCGCATTTCTGTCTCGGTCGGGGCGCGCTCGGTCACTACCTGGAGATCGCCTGCTGCGACCATGCCGTCATCGCGATCCTGAACCAGCAGCCCACCATTGACCCGTTTGAAGTCGCGAGCGACCTGCGTGGCACCCCATTCTCCAGTGCTCAGCAAGCGAACGTTGGGCTTGTCAGCCACCACTGCCAATGCGTCAGCGCTGACGCTGGGGGCGATGATAACCTCGACAAACTGACGGTCGATGATTGCTCGGGCCGTCGCGCCATCCAACTCCCGGTTGAAAGCAATGATGCCGCCAAACGCCGACTCGGTGTCGGTTGCAAACGCCAGATCGTAGGCCTCACCCAGCGAGTTGGCGACTGCGACGCCACAGGGATTGGCGTGTTTAACAATCACACAGGCCGGCTCATCGAAGGACTTCACACACTCCAGGGCCGCATCCGTGTCTGCAACATTGTTATAGGAGAGGGCCTTGCCCTGGTGCTGGCTCGCCGTGGCAATGCCGCGCTCACTGGGTTCAGCTTCGGTGTAGAAGGCCGCGGATTGATGGGGATTTTCGCCGTAGCGCATGTCCTGGGTTTTGTGCAGCTGAAGGTTCAGCGTGCGAGGGAAGTCGTCGCTGCCGCCCTCGACCATGGTTCCAAAATAGTTGCTGATCGCGCCGTCATAAGCGGCGGTGTGCTCGTAGGCGCGAATCGCCAGGTCAAAACGGGTGGCGAAGGTGGTGTGACCGTCATTGGCGGCCATCTCGGCGAGCACCCGCTCGTAATCATTGACGTTGACGACGATGGTCACGTCACGGTGGTTCTTGGCAGCTGCCCGGACCATGGTCGGGCCGCCGATATCGATATTTTCGACCGCGTCTTCAAAGCTGCAGTCTGGCCGGGCCACGGTGGCCTCAAAGGGGTAAAGGTTGACCACGACCAGGTCGATGGGCGCGATGTCATGCTCACGCATGACCGCGCCGTCGATATCTCGCCGACCGAGAATGCCGCCGTGAATTTTTGGATGCAGGGTTTTTACCCTGCCGTCCATCATTTCTGGGAATCCGGTGTGGTCGGATACTTCCGTAACCGGCAGGCCTGCCTCGCGGAGCAAGCGGCAGGTGCCGCCTGTGGACAGTAGTTCAACGCCGTGTTGGCTCAGGGCTGTAGCGAACTCAACAATGCCGGTCTTGTCAGACACACTGAGCAGGGCGCGCCGAACGGGCGCGAGTTTGGGGTCGGTCATCGGGTGTTTTCCTCAGGCGGTCATTCAGGGGTGGCGAGCAGGCCGTGTCGCCGAAGTTTGGTGCGCAAGGTGCCGCGGTTGAGGCCGAGCATGGCGGCGGCTTTGCTTTGGTTGCCTTGGGTATGTGCCAGCACAGCACGCAACAATGGTTCCTCGACCTGAGACATCACCATGTCATGCAGGTCGATACAGGTCTCGCCATCGAGACTATCGAGAAAGTGGGCAATGGCTGCTGCGGCGCTCTCCCTGAGAAGAGGCGCATCGGTCGATTGGGTGGCGGTAGACGGTGATGAACTGGTTTTACGTGGCGGGTTCAAGCGGCGATATCCTCCGGGTGAGTAGCCTTGGGGGAGGGGGCCAGCTGCGCCAGCCAATTCAACTGGCCTTGGGCCTGTTCGATTTGGTTGAAGGCGGCTTTTTGATCGCGGGCATTATCCGCGCAGTAAAGGTGGTCCAGTGTCCAGCCAACATGCTTGCGGGCGATGCGCATGCCGCTGATGTCGCCGTAGAACTCGTGCAAGCGTTCGACATGCTGTTGCAGCATCGCCAGCTGGGCGTTGTGTGACGGCTCGCAAGCCGCAGCGTCCCCGGCGAGCTGGCGGGCAATCAGGCCAGGGAGCCAGGGACGTCCCTGGGCTGCACGGCCGATCATGACGCCCGCCGCTCCCGTGTGCGAGAGCACCTTGCGAGCTTTGTCCGCGCTGCTGATATCGCCATTGGCGAGCACTGGCATGGCAACCGCATCGACAATGGCGGCAATCGTGTCGTATTCGGCCTCACCCTTGAACCGATCCGCCCGAGTGCGGCCATGCACAACGAGCATCTCAATGCCGCAGTCTTCTGCGATACGGGCGATACGCACGCCGTTGCGTGCGTCTCGACTGACACCAGTGCGGATCTTCAGTGTGACGGGCACCGCTACCGCGCCGACCACCGCCTGAAGAATGTCTGCAACCAGGGCTTCGTCGGACAGCAGCGCGGAACCCGCCGCTTTGCGACAAACCTTTTTAGCGGGGCAGCCCATGTTGATGTCGATGACCTCGGCACCCTCGTCGACGTTGAAACGTGCGGCTTCAGCCATCACCTGGGGGTCGCTGCCGACGATTTGCACTGACCGGAGCCCCTCATGGTCGCTGCGCTGGCGACGCAGACTCGACTTGCGGGATGCGCTCAGCGACAAGTCTGATGTCAGCATCTCGCCGACGGCGAGGCCGGCACCCAATGAAATGGCCAGTTCACGCAGCGGCAAGTCAGTGACCCCTGCCATCGGGGCAAGAGCAACGGCGTTGCGCAGGGTGTAAGGTCCAATTTGCATGGGCGAAGCGGGTATGTCGCGGGACCCGATATTCTACGGATTCACCGAAGTCGCTTGAAGGGTTGGGGTGAAATTTCCCGACCTTTTGCGTGGGTCAGCCAGCCGAGCTACCCGTTTGCGTCCCAGTGAACAAACGACGCGATCTTCTGCAATTGAGTGGCAAAGTGCCGGCTATCCCCCAGAAAGTTGGACAATCGGATCGGGTTGGAGGAAACTCCGCACCACATTGGTGCTGACAGTATTGGCATTCGAGCCCAAATCATGACCGATATTCTCGTCCTACATGGCCCAAACCTGAATCTCCTGGGAACCCGGGAGCCTGGTTTGTATGGTCACGAAACCCTGGACCAGATCAACGATCGATTGCTGGCTGAAGCCGAGCGTGCAGGTATGTCCCTGAGTTGCCTGCAGAGCAATGCCGAACACGAGCTGATCGATGCTGTGCATCGAGCTCGGGCCGATGGCGTGCGCTTTATCGTCATCAACCCAGCGGCGCTGACCCATACCAGTGTGGCCCTGCGTGACGCACTGCTTGGGGTGGACATTCCTTTTATCGAAGTTCATCTCAGCAACGTTCATGCGAGGGAGTCGTTCCGGCACCACTCGTACCTGTCTGATGTCGCCCAGGGAGTGATTACTGGCCTGGGTGGCTTTGGCTACGACTGTGCGCTCGCCGCTGCACTAAAAATAATCACTACAGACAACGTGACCGATTGAGGCGCTGACATGGATATTCGTAAGGTCAAGAAACTGATCGAACTGCTCGAAGAATCGAACATCAACGAAATTGAGATTAAAGAGGGCGAGGAGTCGGTGCGAATCAGCCGCGGCGGCGCCAGTGCTCCCGTCAACTATGTCGCTCAGGTGCCTGCTGCACCGGCAGCGCCGGCGCCCGCAGCTGCGGCGGCAGCCCCTGCTGCAGTCGCCGATGATGCCCCTGCTGAAGCAGCGCCCGCCGTTGACGGTAATGCTGTGCTGTCGCCAATGGTTGGCACTTTTTATCGCTCGCCCAGCCCGGATGCGCCCGCGTTTGTCGAGGTGGGTCAAACTGTGCGGGTCGGCGATGTGCTGTGCATTGTTGAGGCGATGAAGATGATGAACCAGATCGAGGCTGACCGCGCGGGTACGGTTGTAGCGGTGCACGTCGAAGACGGCGAGCCTGTTGAATTCGACCAGCCGCTGCTGACCATCGCCTGAGCACCCATGGTGCTGCTGAAACCAGAGGATCGGGTTCATGCTTGAGAAAGTTCTGATCGCCAATCGTGGCGAGATTGCCCTGCGCGTGCTGCGCGCCTGTAAAGAGATGGGCATTGCAACTGTTGCCGTGCATTCCACTGCGGACCGTGAGTTGAAGCACGTCCGCCTGGCAGACGAGGCGGTGTGTATCGGCCCTGCGCCATCACCCCAGAGCTACCTCAATGTGCCGGCGATTATCTCGGCCGCCGAGGTCACCAATGCGGATGCTATCCACCCGGGTTACGGTTTTCTGTCGGAGAACGCCGATTTTGCCGAGCAGGTGGAAAAGAGTGGCTTCGTGTTCGTCGGACCGCGCGCTGAAACCATTCGCCTCATGGGTGACAAGGTGTCGGCCAAGCAGCAAATGAAGAAAACGGGTGTGCCTACAGTTCCAGGCTCCGACGGCCCGGTTCCCGAGGATCCCGATGAGGTACTGCGCGTCGCCCGCGAGATTGGCTACCCGGTCATCGTCAAGGCCGCTGCTGGCGGTGGCGGTCGTGGCATGCGGGTGGTGCACAACGAAGAAGTGCTGCTCAGCTCCATCCAGGTGACCCAGTCAGAGGCCCAGGCGGCCTTCGGATCCCCGGTGGTTTATCTCGAGAAGTTCCTGCAGCGACCGCGTCACGTTGAGGTTCAGGTGCTCGCCGATGGTCAGGGCCATGCGGTGCATTTGGGCGATCGCGATTGCTCGTTGCAGCGCCGTCATCAAAAAGTGATCGAAGAGGCACCTGCACCGGGTATCGACGACGAGCTGCGCGCCGAAATTGGTGACGCTTGCGTTCGCGCCTGTATCGATATGGGGTATCGCGGCGCCGGCACCTTCGAGTTTTTGTACGAAGATGGTGCCTTTTACTTCATCGAGATGAACACTCGCGTACAGGTTGAACATCCGGTCACCGAACTCATCACCGGTGTGGATATTGTGCGCGAGCAACTACGTATTGCCGGTGGCAGCCCATTGTCGTTTGCCCAAAGTGATATTGAGTTCTTCGGTCATGCCGTCGAATGCCGCATCAACGCTGAAGACCCGCGCAATTTCATGCCCTCTCCGGGCACGGTGAGTACCTTCCATGCACCGGGCGGCCCGGGCGTGCGTGTGGATTCCCATGTGTACAACGGCTACACCGTACCACCGCACTACGACAGTCTCATTGGCAAGTTGATCACCCACGGTGATACCCGTGCCGCGGCGCTGGCGAAGATGCGTCAGGCGCTGGACGAGTTGGTTGTTGAGGGCATTCGCACCAATGCCGCTCTGCACCGTGAACTGGTGGTCGATCCGTCATTTGCGGCGGGTGGTGTCAGCATTCACTATCTCGAGAGCAAGCTGGAAAGCAACCATTGAGCGATCCTGCCTGGCAGGAACTGAAGCTCGAGACGCGGTCACAGTGGCTTGAGTCGCTCGAGGACTGGCTGTTCGCGGCAGGTGCCGTGGCGGTCAGTCTGGAGGACGCTGCTGACCAGCCACTGCTGGAGCCAGGCCCGGGCGAGACGCCTGTTTGGGACAACATTACTCTGGTGGCGTTGTTCCCCGCAGAAATGGTCCTGGCACCTGTGCTCGATGCGCTACCAGAGGAGTGGTTGGCCGAGGGCGAGCGACAGGTCACCCCACTGCCCGACCAGGACTGGGAGCGGGCCTGGATGGACGAGTTCCACCCCATGAAAATGGGTGAACGTCTCTGGGTTTGCCCGAGCTGGCGAGAACCTCCCGAGCCCAGCGCTGTGAATCTGATCCTCGACCCCGGCCTCGCCTTTGGCAGCGGCACGCATCCCACCACGGCGCTGTGCCTGAAAGCACTCGACGCCCTCGTTGTTCCCGGTATGACTGTCGTTGACTACGGCTGTGGCAGCGGGATTCTTGCGATTGCAGCATTGAAGCTGGGCGCTGGTAGGGCGCTGGGTATCGACAATGATCCGCAGGCTGTGGTGGCCAGTCGCGATAACGCCGGTCGCAACGGCGTGGCCGATGAGGAATTCCTGGTGGTGTTGCCCGAGCAGGCACCGCAGACTGCCTGGGCCGGTCAGGCCGATCTGGTGGTCGCCAATATCTTGGCGAATCCGCTGATCGAGCTGTCCGAGGGTATTCTTGCCTACCTCAAACCCGGTGGTACGGTGCTGTTGGCGGGGTTGCTCGATGAGCAGGCAGAGGCCGTGATGGCGGCCTATGCTGAGCGTTGTGAAATGTCGGTGGCAGCCAGCCGAGAGGGCTGGTCGCTATTGCAAGGTGTCAGCCCTGTGCCAGCAACTCTCTGAGATCAATCAGCGCCGCGTTTGCCCGTGAGATATATGAGGCCATCACCAGAGAATGGTTGGCCCACAGGCCAAAGCCTGAGCCGTTGAGGATCATCGGGCTCCAGACGGTGGCCTGGGTCGCTTCGAGTTCACGGATAATCTGGCGCAGGCTGACGGTCGCGTTCTTCTTCTCCAGCACGTCTGCAAAATCGACCTCGGCCGCTTTCAGAAAGTGAATCAGCGCCCAGGCGGCGCCACGGCTTTCGTAGAACACATCGTCGACTTCGGTCCAGGGCGTGCGAATTTCGAGTTCACCGGGTTCGCTGGTGGACTGAGCGGCGGCGGGATCCCCGGCGAGGTCGGTGTTCAAGCGACGCTGGCCGACGCTGGCGGACAGACGTTGGGACAAACTGCCGAGGCGTTTCTCTACCATGCCTAGCCAGTGGCTGAGGTTATCGGCGCGGGCGTAGAACTGGGCGCCCGATTCGCTACGCTCAGGCAGCCGCTTCAGATAGGCATTGAGGAAACGGCGTGCATCGTCGTATTCACCTTCCGATGCAGGCAGCGCCCAGCTATCTGATTGGAAGTTGATGCGCGGTTCCGCGAGCGTCAGATCGACATCTTCCTTGGATTGAGACTGCGAGCGACTCAGCACCTCGCGCATGGCGCGGGCCAGATCCCGCGTCTGAATCAGTACGCCGTACTCCCAGTTGGGCATGTTGTCCATGACCACGCCGGGCGGAAAGACGTCGTTGTGGGTGTAGCCACCGGTCTTGTCGAGCAGGGTGCTGATCACGCCGATCAGTGCACTGGTCGTGGTCGATCCCGTAACCACTTCCTGACCATTGGCGGTGGCGTAGGTTTGTGCGCGAACTCGAACATCGAAGGGGTCGGGTGCCATGCTCCACCAGATGCCCAGGCCGGCAGTAATCACCAGGTAAAGGGCCAGCAGGCTCCCAATACCCCAGAGCAGGCGGCGATCGGCACCTTCGCCCAAGCCACTCAGTAACAAGGTGTCTTTCAACTGGCTGGTAAAGCGTCTCCAGCGTTCTCCGATTGACATGGCAACCTCCTTGTTACGCGTCAGTTCAGTGTTGGCGGGCGCCGCCGTCGACGCTGGCTGGTGCTCCGCGACTGATGGGCGCCTCGGCGCAGACAGCGTCATCCGAGGCCAGTGCGAAGCAGAGTTCCACAGATGTTCCCGCTGCCGGCATGTTTTGTACACCCATTAGCATTACATGGGGCCCGCCAGGTGCAAATTGGAATTGTGCGCCCGGCATGATGGTGATCGGTTCCAGCGCCACCATGCGCATACTATCGCCGTGTTGCTCGGTGGTGTGTAGTTCGGCCCTATCGGCAATGGGGCTGCTGGCGCCAACAATCACAATGGCTTTTTCGGTGTTGTTCACCAGCGTGGCGTAGCCTGCCGTCATTTTATGGGTTGGCGGCATTGCCCTGACCCAAGGCGCTTCGACACTGACGTCAGCCAGCGCAGTGAGACTGGTACTTAGCGCAAGCAGTGCTGCGGTGGTCGCAGGAATTTTCACGAGCGGTCCTTTTGTGGCTTACCGGCGCTGGCGTCTGCCAACGCGTCGAGCATGATCGACTCTGTCAGGATTTGCGGCAAGAGCACCGGTGCCGCGTTTGGGTCTGCGGGGTACATCACATACAGCGGGATGCCGAAGCGACCATGACTACGCACAAATTCACCAATGACCGGGTCATAGTTGGTCCAGTCGGCCACCATGTAGGTGACGTCGTTGTTCTCAAAGGCGCTGCGCATGCTGTCGGTGAAGAGCACCGCCTGTTCATTGGCCAGGCAGGTGATGCACCAGTCAGCAGTCACGTCGACAAACACGGGCCGCCCCTCGGCACGCAATGCTGCCAGTGACTCGACGGACCAATTGACGGTGCCTTCCGCGCGGGCCGAACTGGCGCCATCAACCGGTGCGCCACGCACAGTACCCAATGCCACAGCGCATCCCAGTAGCAAGACCGCCACACCACGCTGCCACAGTGCACCGCGGAACAGGAACAGCCCCAGGGCCAGCACCACCAGGCCGCCCGTGGCCGCGGCCATGGCATCCACACCTGCCTGCTTGCCCGCAACCCACAGCAGCCATACGGCTGTGGCGTAAAGGGGAAACGCCATCAATTCCTTGAGTCGCTCCATCCAGGGACCCGGTCTGGGCAATGCCCCGCGCGCCGTGCTGCTGAAGCTGAGCAGCACCATCGGTGCGGCCATACCGAGCCCGAGTGCGGCAAACACGGCCAATGCCACCGCGGCAGGCTGCGTGAGCGCATAACCCAGCGCGCTACCCATGAAGGGGGCGGTACATGGGCTGGCAACCACCACCGCCAGGACGCCGGTGAAGAAGCTGCCGCGACCACCGCCCTGGCTGGCCAGTCCGCTGCCGAGGTTCATCAAGCCGGCGCCAAATTGCACGACGCCCGACAGTGACAGCCCCATCGCGGTAAACAGGTAGGCGAGGCCAATGACAAAGCCCGGTGACTGCAGCTGGAATCCCCAGCCAACCGCCTGGCCCGCCCGCTGCAAGGAAATCAGCACCGCGGCAATACCTACGAAGCTCAAAACCACGCCGGCGGTATAAATCAAGCTATGGCGGTGATGGGTGGCGGGGTCACCGGTGGCGAAGCTCAGCACTTTGAGCGACAGGATCGGGAATACACAGGGCATGGCGTTGAGAATCACGCCGCCAAAGAACGCAAACATGACCGCGGTCAGGAAGCCAAGCAAGCCGGTATCGGCGGCCGCGGGTGGGGCGGTCGCTGCCGCCCCGGTGCCACCCAGCGGCGGCTCGGGTTCTCCCGGCAGGACACTGCCAGCATCCGGATCAACCGTGAAAATCTCGGTATTGGGTGGGTAGCACAAGCCGGCATCAGCGCAGCCCTGGGATGTGACGGCGAGACGGGCCCGGTTGAAGGGGGATTCAGAGGCCGCGTCGACACTGGCGTACTGGTAGTACACCTCGACATCGCCGAAAAATTCATCGGTCTTGGCTTTGCCAGGCTCCAATGACAGCGTGAGCGGCATTTCGCCAGCAGCTGTCGTCAGGGTTGCCTTGAAGGCGTGGCGATACAGATAGTAGCCGTCGGTGATTCTCCAGCTGAGACGCAACCGCTGGTTGTCGACGATCTCGACTTCCAGCTGATAGGCCTGATCAACGGGTAAAAACTCAGAGCTCTGCTGGGTGAGGGCGGCGAGTCCTCCCTGAGCGGCCGCCAGAGGGGCGACCAAGAACAGTAAAACAGCGACTAGGATATGGCGCATGGAGTGAACCTTCGGGGACTGGTGGTATGCATCAGTCGCAACCACGGAGCAGTTCTTACGCTGAACTGCAGCTTACGGTTTGCGGTAGCGCAGCCGGGTACCGTGATCCACTGACAAGCGGATTTCCTCCGGTGACAGTTCGACCGGGAAATAGACCCCTGAAATCTTGGCATCCATCAGACTGGCGCCCTCCAGATTGGTCTCGCGGAAATCAATCCCGCTCAGATCTGCGTTGCGGAAGTACGCGCTTGAGAAGTCGAGACCACGGGCGTTCATCTTGCGCAGATCCCGCCCGCGATAGTCGCCGCCACTGAGATGGTCGGTGCCCAGTGAATCGCGGTTGGCGTTGAACGCGTCCACGTCTTCCTGCCGCAGCATCTGGTAAAGCGGGTCGGTTTTGATTTTAGGCTTGACGTCGTCTGACATGCTCTTGAGCTCGCTCTATCCAATGGTAATGGCGCCGGCTGGCGCCGGCGCGCTGATAACTGGGCGATTGGGGTTCAGTCGCCAAAGAATTCCTTGCGCAGTGCGCGATAGCCGTCTGGCTTGAGGCGAGGACCGAAGAAGCGCACGACCTCTCCTGCTGATCGAACCGCAAATTCGGTTGCCGTGCGGTAATTTTCACCGCGCGACAGGGCGTACAGGAATGCACCTGCAAACATATCGCCTGCACCGTTGGTATTTAACGCATCAACCGGGTGCGCTTCCACCTCGTAACGATTCTCACCGTCCCAGGTCCAGGCACCGTCACCACCCAGCGTAATGACAAATGTCTTGGCGGCTGACTTCAGAGTTTCAAAAGCGGTTTCCAGTGAATCTGTCTGCGCCCACCCCATGGCTTCTGCTGCGTTGCAGAACACCAGATCGATGTCACCCTCCATCATGGCTTCCATGTTGTCACGGAAAAACTCCACCATGCCCGGGTCGGAAAAGCTGACGGCCGTCTTAACGCCCGCCACACGTGCGATGTCCTTGGTGCGCAGCGCTGCTGCATGGCCAGTTGGGGAGGTGACCAGATACCCTTCCAGGTAGATCCACTCTGATGCTGCGATGGCTTCCGGGTTCACTTCGTTGACCGACAGGGTCTCCGAAACACCGAGGAAGGTATTCATACTGCGCTCGGCATCGGGAGTGATGAGTACCAGGCATTTCCCGGTGGTGCCCGCCCGGCGACCTTCTTGGTGGCCATGGTCAACGCCACACTGCTCGAGGTCACGCAGATAAATGTCGCCATCGAAATCGTTCGCGACCTTGCAACTCATAAAGGTCGGGCCGCCGAACAAGGCCGTGGCAATGATGCTATTCCCAGCGCTGCCGCCGCTCGCGTGGCTCGCACGCACCATATGGTCGGTGAGGTGGGTGAGCAATTCGCTCTGTCGTGCTTCATCGACCAGGGTCATCATGCCCTTCTCGACGCGCATGGTTTCGAGTTCGCTGTCGCTAACTTCGATCTCGGTATCAACCAGCGCGGCACCGATGGCATAGACGGTGTATTTCTTCACGGGGAAAAGCTCCTGGGGAAAGTGGCAATTATTGCCGATCATCGGGCAAATAACTAACGGGACGAGTTGGCATTGGCCGGGGGTGTACACTCCCGCAGCTTGTGTGAATAGCAGGAAACACATGGATCTTCAGCAACTGGTACTTAGACTGTCACGCCACGAAAAGCCGCAGCAGGGTTACGGCCCGGTGCAGCGACGCGCTGCAGTAGCGATCGCGCTGCTTGAGCACGATGGTGAGATTGAGGTCCTGATGATTCAGCGGGCTCGTCGCGAGGGCGACCCGTGGTCAGGTCACATGGGTTTCCCCGGTGGCCGACGCGATCGTGAGGATGCAGATGACCTGCAGTGCGCCCTGCGCGAAACCCGGGAGGAGATCGGTCTGGATCTTGAGCGTTTTGGTGAGCGTATTGCCGAGCTCGGTGAGGTCAACACCGGCTGGCGCAAGGATCGGCCGGAAATGCTGGTGAGCCCTTTCGTGTTTACATTGGCCGAGCGGCCCGAACTGACCCTGAACCATGAGGTCGATGACATTGTCTGGGTGCCGCTCTCCCATCTTCGGGATCAGGGAAATCGCCTGCAACACCACTGGGAGTGGCGTGGCGAGAAACTGGTTAGCGATGCCTTCCTGTATCAAGGCAAGCGTATTTGGGGGCTGTCACTGATGATGCTGGACGAATTGATGGGTGCGCTGGAGCGCTAGTTGTCGGTTTCCTTGTCTTGCAGATACTGATCCTGACCGCGCAAGAAGCTGCGGGTGTCGAGCATCAAGTCGCGTAGCGCCGGGTCCTCGCTGCTCGCGCTGTTCAGGTCTTCAAGGGTGGCTCGTTCACCGAGGTAAGCAGCAACCAAATCAACCAGCACGGGCGTCATATCGGGTTCGTGGTCCCAGCGCGGGGTGCCCGGCACCAGGTTGCCAACCACGGTTTGCCCGCGCATTTTCAACCAGTAGCCACCACAGGCCGAGAGGGTGTAATCCAATTTACGACCGAAGCTCTGATTCGGGGTATGGGGGTTGAACCCATCTTCGGGTAGCTCCCGGATCTGACTCAGTGCCAGCACCCAGCGGCTGCCGGGTGTAAACTGCTCCGCTTCGGGGCGGCAGTAACTGCCGGTCTTCATCCACACCCGCACGGCATCCAGCCAAGTCGCTCCCCGGTACTGAGCGAGTGGTCGAAAGTCGACCGCATTGCCCTTGATGTTGGTCACCTCACCCTGAATGACGAGATCAGCATCTGGAGCCACTTCGCTGAAACTGCCTCGCCAAATGCACTCGCAGTCCTCTGGACTGGCGTTGGCCGCCAGTGGCGAGAACAAGCACAGGAGAATGGCGAGGCGACGAATCATCCGTTCAGCAAGCGTGCGGCATCAAGTGCGAAGTAAGTCAGTACGCCATCTGCGCCTGCGCGTTTAAACGCCAGCAGTGACTCCAGCATGACACTTCGCTCGTCGAGCCAGCCCTGCGCAAAAGCCGCCTTGTGCATCGCGTACTCACCACTGACCTGATAGGCAAAGGTGGGCACCGCCAGTTCTGCCTTGACCCGTCGCACGATATCCAAATAGGGCATGCCGGGTTTGACCATGACCATATCCGCGCCTTCGGCGAGATCCAGTGCACATTCGTGTATGGCTTCGTCGCTGTTGGCGGGGTTCATTTGGTAGGTTTTCTTGTCGCCACCCTTTAGGTTGGCCGCAGAACCGACCGCGTCGCGGAAAGGGCCGTAGTAGTGCGAGGCGTATTTGGCTGCGTAGGACAAGATCAGCGTATTGACCTGCCCGTCAGCCTCCAAGGCTTCACGAATGGCGCCGACGCGTCCGTCCATCATGTCTGAGGGTGCCACCACATCGGCCCCTGCAGCGGCATGGCTGCGGGCCTGCCGCACCAGTGCGGCACTGGTGATGTCATTCAGTACGTACCCGGAGTCATCAATGATGCCGTCCTGTCCGTGACTGGTGTAGGGGTCCAGTGCCACGTCGGTGATGACGCCGAGACTGGGGCAAGCTGCCTTGAGCGCCGCCACCGCGCGAGGCACAAGGCCCTCCGGGTCCCACGCGGCTTCAGCATCAAGACTTTTGAGCGATGGGTCGATGACCGGGAACAGTGCCACTGCCGGCACACCCAGTGCTTCGAGTTCCCTGCCCAACTCGGTCAGCAGGTCAACACTCAAACGTTCCACGCCGGGCATCGAAGGCACGGCCTCGCGTTGTTGCTTACCCTCCAGTACAAACACCGGGTAGATCAAATCTGCGGGGGTCAACTGGTTTTCCTGCACCATGGCCCGAGCGAAGCCTGAGGCGCGCAGGCGGCGCATCCGCGTATGGGGAAAAGATCCTCGATGCTGTGGCATGGCTGATTCCCTGTCAGAGTGCCGCAAAGGCGGCTTTGGCGGCGTCGATGGTCGCCGCGATATCTTCGTCGCTATGGGCGCTGGACATAAATCCCGCCTCGAAGGAGGCCGGCGCCAGGTAAACCCCGCGATCCAGCATACCGTGGAAGAAGCGACTGAAGGCTTCGGTGTCGCTGTCGATGACTTGCTGATACTGGGTGACGCGCTCATCACTCGTGAAGAAGCCACCAAACATGGTGCCTAGGTGGTTGGTGGTAAAGGGCACGCCAGCGGCGTCGGCCGCTGCCTGCATGCCCTCGCAGAGTTCACGGGTGTGGCGGAGCAAGTCGTCGTAGAAACCCTCGCGGGAGATGATATTCATCGTGGCGAGGCCCGCCGACATTGCCACCGGGTTACCCGACAAGGTGCCCGCCTGGTACACAGGCCCCAGCGGTGAGATGTGTTCCATGATCTCGCGGCGTCCGCCAAAAGCACCAACCGGCATGCCCCCGCCAATCACTTTGCCAAGGCACGTCAGATCGGGCGTGATGCCCAGCCATCCTTGGGCACAACCCGTGCCAAAGCGGAAGCCGGTCATCACTTCGTCGAAGATCAGCACGCTGCCATGGCGAGTACAGAGTTCGCGCATGCCCTCAAGATAGCCGGGCTCCGGAATAATGCAGTTCATGTTGCCTGTGACCGGTTCGGTGATCACACACGCAATTTCATCGCCCAGTTCAGCGAACGCGGCTTCGAGCGCGGCGAGGTCATTAAAGGGCAGGGTAACCGTGTGCTGGGCGAGCACATCGGGGACGCCGGGTGAACTGGGTACTCCAAAGGTCAGCGCGCCGGAGCCTGCTTTGATCAGTAGCGAGTCTGAGTGCCCGTGGTAGCAACCCTCAAACTTGATGATCTTATCGCGGCCTGTGAATCCACGGGCCAAACGGATGGCACTCATCGTCGCCTCGGTACCGGAACTGGTCATGCGCACCAGGTCCATGCTGGGCACGAGTTCGCAGATTTTTTCAGCCAGTTCGATTTCAATTTCTGTCGGGCAGCCGAAGCTCAGACCATGCTGGGCGGTGTCGATCACTGCCTGGCGTACTTCCGGGTGGTTATGCCCCATGATCATTGGGCCCCAGGAGAGCACGTAATCAATGTAGCGATTGCCGTCGGCATCGAACATGTAGGCACCTTCGGTGCGCTCGATGAATCGCGGGGTTCCTCCGACCGCGCGGAATGCCCGCACGGGTGAATTTACACCGCCGGGAATATGCTGTTGGGCGCGAGCAAAAAGGTCTTCAGATCGGGACATGGTCGGGATTCGCTGTCAAAAATATTGTTGGATTATCGCTGTTCCGGATGCGGGCTGTCGCCCGTGCTACTGGCTTGGACCACCAACACGTTAGAAAGGTCGCAAATAAACCAGCAAGACAATGGTGAATAGGAACAGGACCGGGACTTCATTGAAAAATCGGTAAAAGACATGGGTTTTGTTGTCTTCACCACGATTGATGCGGCCCATGTAGATCCCGCACTGCACGTGGTAGCCAATCAGGAACGCCACGCCCGCCAGCTTGGCGTGCATCCAGCCCGCGCTCAGGTAGTAATCGAGCTGGTAGCTCAGTCGCCAAAGGCCAAACACTACCGTCAGCACCATGAAGGGCGTCACAAACTTGAAGAGCTTGCGGGCCATGGTGGCCAGTGTGGTTTTGGTGGCCGGGTCTTCCGCCTGAGCGTAATAAACAAAGATCCGCGGCAGGTAAAATAAACCTGCAAACCAGCAAACCATGAAGATGACATGCAGTGCCTGGGTCCAGAGCATCCAGTGTTCCGTAGCGTCCGTGATGATGTCGTGCGACAGTTGGCGCCCCAGTACAGTAACAGAAGTGAAGCGTTCGATGATCAACGTTGGGATTGTGGGTGGCACCGGTTACACCGGTGTGGAATTGGTGCGACTGCTGTCGCGGCACCCAGATGTCGCCATCCAGGCCATTACCTCCCGTGGCGAAGCGGGACGCCCCGTCGCGGCGCTCTATCCGAGCCTGCGCGGTGTCACCGAGCTCGCGTTTGTAGATCCCGCCGACGCGGATCTGGCCAGTTGTGACGTGGTGTTTTTTGCCACACCACACAATGTCGCCATGAAGCAGGTCCCCGACCTCATCACCCGTGGCCAGCGAGTCGTTGACCTGTCGGCGGACTTCCGGCTGCGCGATGTCGCAACCTGGGAGCGATGGTACGGCGAGCGCCATGTGGCGCCGGCGCTGTGTGAGCGAGCTGTCTACGGGTTACCCGAGCTGAACCGCGAGGCTATTCGCGACGCACAATTGGTGGCTTGCGCCGGCTGTTACCCGACATCGGTGCAACTCGGTCTATGGCCACTGTTGGCGGTCGGGGCAGTCGATACCAGCGACCTGATCGCTTCAAGTGCCTCTGGCGTCAGCGGTGCCGGACGGCAAGCCAAGATCGCCAATTTGTTGACTGAGGCAGGAGAAAACTTCAAGGCCTATGGTGTGGCGGGTCACCGCCATCTGCCAGAGATTGAACAGGGTCTGGCTCTCATGGCCGGTAGCCCGTGTTCACTGACATTCGTGCCGCACTTGGTCCCCATGTCCCGGGGTATTCACTCGACGATGTTCGCGTCCCTGGTGGATTCGAACGTCGACGTGCAGGCTCTCTATGAGCACCACTACGCCGATGAGCCGTTTGTCGATGTGCTGCCCGCGGGTACGCTTCCCGAGACCATCACCGTACGTGGTGCCAACGTCTGCCGAATCGCCGTCAACAGGCCCCAGGGGCGTGACAAAGTCGTGGTGACTGCAGTCATCGACAACCTGGTGAAGGGTGCCTCCGGTCAGGCAGTGCAGGCAATGAACCTGATGTTTGGGCTGCCGGAAGCGTCCGGGTTGGATGTCGTCGCGTTGATGCCCTGAGATGCGAGCCGCCAAGTTTAAAACCGTTGTTCGTCAGGTCGACCCGCTGCAGGAGCGTCGCCGAGTGCTTCTGGCTTTGGGTGTTTTGCTGCTTGTTGGGGTCGGCGGCTTTTTCGCAGGCAAACAATACGCCGTGAGTGAAGTGGTGCCGCTGGAGGATGCCAGTGCGCCGCTGCAAGCGGCCATCACCCACCTCGAAACCCGAGCGGAGGTGGATCGGAGTACCATCGCCACCTTGCGCGGCAACCTGGCAGACAGCCGCGCTCGGGTGAGCGAGCTGGAACGCGAGCTGGTGTTTTACCGCGGAGTCCTGGCGCCCGAGGAGCAGGGCGCCGAGTTACTGCTGCGCGAGCCCACGCTGATCATGGGTGACACTCCGGGTGCTTGGCAGTATCAGTTCGTTGTGCAGCAGGGCGCTCGCAACGACAGCGTGCGACGCGGTGATCTCAACATCAGCGTTGGCGGTCGCCGGGACGGTGAACCGCTCGAGTTGCCACTCGCTGACCTGGACGGGACACTCGCCGACAATGCGCTGCCGCTGAATTTCCGTTACTTTCAACGCTTCGATGGCGAGTTGATGTTGCCCGAGGGATTTGTTCCCGAGCGAGTCATCATGCGAGTGACGCTCAGTCAGCCGCGGGCAGCACAGCTTGAACGGGGGTTCCCCTGGCCTGGAGCCCCATCAGTCACAACGCCCGACGAGTCGGTCGACCAGCAAGGAGAAGGGTGATGAGAGGACGCAAGGATAAGCCTGTGAGTTCCGTCAAGGGCAGCACCACACTCATTTCGGCGGACACAACAGTCACCGGTGACATTCGCTTTCAGGGAAACCTTGATATCGAGGGCACGGTGGTGGGCTCCGTCATTGCTGAGCCCGATGTCGCGGCAACCCTCCGAGTGGTCAATGGTGGCCGGGTCGAAGGCGAGATTCGCGTGCCTGCCGCATTGATCAACGGCGAGGTAGCCGGCGATATCCACTGTAGCGACCGGTTGGAGCTGGCCGAACAGGCGGTCATTGATGGCGACGTTTACTACAACCTTGTTGAGATGGCCGTTGGCTGCCGGGTCAACGGTGGTTTGCGCCATGTCACACCGGTTACCGACGATCTCGCCGTTCGCCGGGAAGAGCGCGCTACGATGGCGGAGGGGCAATAACCCCTTGATTTGGCGGGTTAATTTTTGCCCGCTCAAGCAGCCTTGCCGGTTTTCGGGTACACTGCACCGGTGTTCAACCAAGCTTGATCGATGCCATGACCGTTGTCGAAGCGTTTGATCCTTCAGAAATTCGACTGAGCGACAATGCCGTCCGTAAGGTACGGGACCTTGTCGAGGGTGAAGAAAACCCCAACCTCAAGCTGCGTGTGTACATCACCGGCGGCGGTTGTTCGGGCTTCCAGTACGGCTTCACCTTTGATGAAGACTCCGCCGAAGACGACATGGTGATCGAAAAAGACGGCGTGACTGCCCTGGTCGACGCCATGAGCTACCAGTACCTGATGGGGTCAGAGGTCGATTACACCGAGGGGCTTGAGGGCTCTCGGTTTGTTGTGAACAACCCCAATGCCACAACCACCTGTGGTTGTGGAGCCTCCTTTTCAATCTGACGGTGGCCGCTGCCGAGGCTCAGCCGCCCGGATAAATCGCGCCCAGTACCCGATAACCTGACGCCCCGGTGACCGCGGGTTCGTTTCCGGGCAGGGACGCGAGTGTTCTCTGAGCCAGCCAAGCGAAAGCGGCGGCTTCCACCCAGTCCGGGTCAATACCCAGTGTTGCCGTTGTCGTCACCTCGATCGGGTCCAGCAACGCCGCAAGTCTTTCCATCAAGACGCCGTTGTGGGCACCGCCTCCGCAGATGGCCACCCGCTCAAGCGATTGGGTTCGCAGCGCATCGGCGATGCTCCGTGCCGTGAGTTCCAGCAAGGTCCGCTGAACAAACTGCTCGGGCTGGCGCTTGTCGTAAATGTACTGCTCCAACCAGGCCTCGTTGAAGTAATCGACGCCCGTACTTTTCGGCGGTTGCCGCGCGAAATAGGCATCCCCCGCCATGCGCTCGAACAATTCCTCGTCGACTTGCCCTGTTGCCGCCCAGGCGCCATCCCGGTCGAAGCGATCGCCCCAGCAAACGCCAATCCAGTAGTCCATCAAGGTATTGCCGGGTCCGGTGTCGAATCCGCGAACCTGTCCCTGGCTGTCGATCAATGACACGTTGGCGATACCGCCAATGTTGACGACGGCTGTCGCAGCGCCAGGTTTGGCGAAGGCTGCCGCGTGGAAGGCCGGTACCAGCGGCGCGCCTTGCCCGCCGGCAGCCATGTCACGGCGACGAAAGTCGGCCACGGTGGTGATGCCGGTACGTTCAGCAATACGATTGGGGTCGCCTACCTGCAAGGTGTATGGCCAGGGGGCATCGGGTGCATGGCGCAGGGTCTGTCCATGGCTGCCAATGGCAGCGATATCGGTAGGAGCGAGTCCCGCCTTGTTGATCACCGACAGTGCCGCCTTGGCGAACAGCTCGCCCATCTCGGCGTCCAGGGTCCCCGCCCGGACGAGCTCCTTGGAGCCACTGCTGGTCAAGTCAAAGATGCGCGTTCGAAGTTCATTGCTGATCGCATGCGATTCGCTGGCCACCAGCGAGACCTTGCCATTGGTGATGCGCGCGACGACCGCGTCGATGCTGTCGGCACTGGTGCCCGACATGAGACCCACGAAGTGCGGGCCGTCAGTCACTCTGCTCGCGCGACCCGGGTTTCACCCCGCAACGCTGCCAGTTGTCGCAAGGGCGTTTCGATGGTTGCCCGGAAGCGGTCGAGCTCGGACTCGGGCAGCGATTTGGCCTTGGGCAGCATCTTGTGAACCGTTCGCGGGTTGCGATGCACACCATTGACCAGGAATTCATAGTGCAGGTGTGGGGCGGTGGCGGTACCTGTGTCGCCCACGGTACCGATGACGTCGCCTTGGCGCACCCGCGCGCCGCGCTTGGTCTTCAGTTTGTCGAGATGCAAATAGTGAGTGCGGTAGTTTTCGCCGTGCTGGATGAATACGTAATTACCATTGGGTCGTGTAAAACCCGCTCGAATCACTTTGCCGTCACCGGCTGCATAGACCGGTGTGCCCCGGTCGGCTGCATAGTCGGTGCCCCGGTGGGGGCGTACGGTTTTGTGTACCGGATGCAGACGTCGGGGATTGAAGTTGGAGCTGACCCGGCGGAAGTCCAGCGGCGCCTTCAAAAAGGCCTTTTGCATGCTCACACCGACTTCGTTGAAGTAGCCGGTGTCGCCGTTGCGGTCGGTATAGCGGTAGGCCTCATGGGTGGCGCCGCGATTGGTGAACGACGTGGCGAGAATCTTGCCGTCGCGAATGTGCTCACCGTCGACAAACAGTTGCTCGTAGACCAAGTGGATCCGATCACCCTGGCGGGGATCGAGGGCGAAATCGATGACACCGCCAAACACCCCGGCCAACTCCATGAGCACCGCCCCGGACAATCCTGCCTTTTCACCCGCCAGGAACAGCGACGACTCGATGGTGAGTGAGACTTCCTCGACCACAACGTCGGGTTCGCGCTCATCGATTCGTGACACAAAGCCGTCGGCTCCCCTGGCGAAAGTCGTACTGCGCAAGCGAGATTGAGTATGACGGACCGCCGTCAGTTGGGACTGGCTATCCGCCAAAAAAGCGATGGTTTCACCGGGGAAGATCTTGCGCAGTGCGCGTCCGCCATCGGCCTGGCCCACCTCGTAGACATCCCTGTCGGAGAAGCCGGCACGCGCAAAGATCAGTGACAGATTGTCACCCGGACGGACGGTTTCTTCATGCCATTGGGGTAGCGGCGCGGGGACACTGGCGGCGATGGCTTCGCTGATGACATCGAACTCGCTGGCATCCACTGCGATACCAGCCATCCGAACCGGTTGATGGTCTCCCGCCAGCTGTCGTGGCTGAACGGACGCTGTTTGGTCATTTCCGCTCAGCCCGATGCCCAGGGCAGCGACGCCTGCGAGCCCCAGCGCCAGCCAACGCAGGCGCAGTGCCCGGGGCAGCGATGCGGCACGTCGAGTCGCTCCTCGGGGCGCTGTAAAAAGCTGAGATTTCAGGGTGTTCACCCAGTAAATGCTTGAATGACTTCAACTATACGCGAGTTCAGCGGCGCTCGAAAAGCCGCAGTCCTACCACCCTCAGCGGCGCGTATGTGGTCGCTGACTGGGCCACTGTGGGATACTGCGCCCCCTTTTTCTGACACTCCTGCAAAAAGTCATGTCGAACGCACTGATTGCCGACCTTCAGGCAAGAAATCTCATATACCAGATGACGGGTGACGACGCCCTGGGCCAGTGGTTGGATTCGGGGCCGCAAACCCTTTATTGCGGTTTTGACCCAACTGCAGACAGCTTGCACATCGGTTCATTGGTGCCGCTGTTGACCCTGCGCCGCTTTCAACAGGCGGGCCACAAGCCCATTGCTGTGGTGGGCGGAGCTACCGGGTTGATTGGTGACCCGAGTTTCAAGGCGGCAGAGCGTCAGCTCAACACGCCCGATGTCGTCGCGGGCTGGACTGACAAGATTCGAGCGCAGGTCAGCCAGTTTATCGACTTTGAGGTCAGCAACGCCGCCCAGGTAGTCAACAACCTCGACTGGACCCAGGAGATGGACGTGCTCACTTTCCTCCGGGATGTGGGTAAGCACTTTTCCGTGAATTCGATGGTGGCCAAGGAATCGGTCAAGCAACGGATCGAGCGCGAAGGTGCAGGCATCAGTTTCACCGAGTTCACCTACATGATCCTGCAGTCTTATGACTTTGCAGAGCTCTACCACCGCTACGGCTGTGGCCTGCAGATTGGCGGTTCTGATCAGTGGGGCAACATTACCGGCGGCATCGATCTGGCCCGTCGGCTGTACGGCGGCCAAGTGTATGGTATGACCCTACCGCTGGTGACCAAGGCCGACGGCACCAAATTTGGCAAGACCGAGAGCGGCACGATCTGGCTGGACCCGAGACGGACCTCTCCCTACGCGTTCTATCAGTTCTGGCTAAATACCGCCGATGCTGATGTCTACCGCTTCCTGCGTTACTTCACCTTTCTGCCGGTGGCGGAGATTGAAGAAATCGAGGCGGCTGACCAGGCGCGTGAGGGTCGCCCGGAGGCCCAGGGTATTCTCGCCCGCGAGGTGACTCGCTTGGTCCATGGGGAAGCTGGCCTGGCCGCCGCCCAGCGGATTACCGAGGCGCTGTTTAGCGGCGATATCCAGCAATTGTCCACGGAGGATCTCGAACAATTGCGCCTCGATGGTTTGCCGAGTTCAGTGCTCAACCGTGCTGCACTGCCACCAACCCTCACTCAACTGCTCACCGATGCGGGGATGGTGTCCTCGGGCAAGCAGGTCAAGGACGCGCTGGGCCGGGGAGCGGTACTGGTGAATGGGCGAGCCCTGGGCAGTGACATGAATGCCGACCCGTCAGCGTGCTTCCCGCCAGATGCGGCCCTGCATGGTCGTTTCTACATCGTTCGCGTGGGTAAAAAGAAGTATCACCTGATCACCGACGAGGCCGCCTGAACACTGGGCCATTGCAGGATTCAGCGGATGGATGGCGACCAAGACTTTGTTCCCCAGGACGGCGAGACTTTTGCCCGTATCTCCGCTGAATTGCACGCCGCCGCACGGGCACTCGATGACCTGCCACCGGCGGTGACCGTATTTGGCAGTGCCCGCTCCAGTCCCGATAGCTGGGAGTACCAGTTGGCCCATGAACTGGGCGCGGTGCTGGCGGGCGCTGGCGTACCTGTTATTACCGGCGGTGGACCGGGTGTGATGGAAGCGGTCAACGCCGGCGCGTTCGAGGCCGGCGGAGAATCTGCAGGCCTCAACATCCAACTGCCCGCCGAGCAGGTGCCCAACCCGTTTACCACGCGCGCGGTCAATTTCCGTTACTTCCTGACTCGCAAATACTTCCTGTTGCGCTATTCCTTTGCGTTCGTGGTGTTCCCGGGTGGGTTTGGCACCGCGGACGAATTGTTCGAATTGCTCGTTCTTTACAACACCGACCGCACCGAGCGACGCCCCATCGTATTGATGGGCTCCTGGTTCTGGAACGATTTGTTGAAGTGGGTGATGGACCTGCAGGGTGCCCACGGTTATATCGATGCTGAAAACGTTGGCTACGTCGAGGTCTGCGACAGTCTGGGGGAGGCCGTGAACGCCTTGTTGGGGCCCGACCGGGCCGAACACCTGCTCAAGACCGGGTTGCACGAATGAGCACCAGGTTTGGAGGGCAGGGCTGATGCTGCCGGCGATCTTTGGTATTGAGGGACTAGCCCTGACCGACGCCGAGCAGGCCTTTTTTCGGTCCGCCAATCCGCTGGGTTTTATTCTGTTTGCGCGTAACGTCGACAATCGCGAGCAGCTGAGGGCATTGACCGACAGTCTGCGCAACCTGTCTGGTCGCGACAATGTTCCGATCCTGATCGATCAGGAGGGCGGGCGTGTCGCCCGCCTGAAGCCACCTGAGTGGCTGGCTTTTCCGGCGGCTGCTGAGTTGGCCAAGCACTGGTTGACCGACCCACTACGTGCCTGCAGGGCGACAGCACTCAACTACGAGGCGCTGGCGCTCGATCTGGCTGAGGTCGGCATCAACGTCAGTTGTGCGCCAGTGTTGGATGTATTGACCCAGGCCACGCATCACGTGATTGGGGATCGAGCTTTTGGCAGTGACCCGCAGCAGGTGGCGCGCTTGGGCCAAGCTTGCCTCGATGGTCTGGCCATGGGCGGTGTCATGGGGGTCATCAAGCATATCCCCGGTCACGGTAGGGGCAACCTCGACAGTCATCATCGGCTGCCTGTGGTCAGCACTCCGGATCGGCTACTGGACATGGATCTTGAGCCTTTTGAGCGACTGGCCCGGGCCCCGATGGCAATGACTGCCCATGTGCTTTACCAGGCCTGGGACCGTGACCGTTGTGCCACCCTGTCTCCGATCGTGATCAAGGACGTTATCCGCGCGCGCATCGGCTTCGATGGGCTGCTGCTGACCGATGATTTGGATATGAAGGCCCTCGAGGGCTCAGTGCCGGCGCTTGCTGCCCAGGCGCTGGCGGCGGGTTGTGATGTTGCACTGAACTGCTGGGCGAAGCTCGACGATATGGAAGGCATCGCCGGGGTCTTGCCCAGTGCTGATGCCGCGTGTGAGGCGCGTTTGCAGCGGGCGGTCGAGGGGTTACGCCCTCATGGCGGTGGGATCAGCTTGCGTGAGCGACAGGCCCGCTTGCTGGCGGCGCGGGATCGACTGCTGGCGACGGACTGAACCCATGTCAGCGCTTGTATGCCGCCGTCACGGTGTCGCAGACGCCCTCTTCTTGGGGATTGGGCAGGACATTGCATCGAGTTGTGGTTCAATCAATCGCTCCATTGGTGTTGAATCCAGTCATCCATCATTCACAGGCACGCAATAATGATCAGTCTGTTGGCCACTCTGACACGTGACCCTTTCTTCCGGCCCCGGGCCGGCGGAGTAGTATTGGCGGTCGTGCTTGCCCTGGGAGGCTGTGCGGCGCCGACAAAAGACGCCGTGTCACCCGAACCGGAAGTGCCGGCGAGTGGCTGGACCGCTTGCGAAAGCCCCAGACCCAAAATCTGTACCATGGAGTACGCGCCGGTGTGTGCTCGGCTCGATGGCGAGAACCCCCGAACCTATCCGTCCCGCTGCAACGCCTGTGCTGACATCGCCGTCAGCGCTTGGCGCGACGCACCTTGCGAGGAGTCCTGATGTCCCTGACCAATCGAATCCTGCTGGCCATGGTGGCCGGTATATTGCTCGGCTCTGGCCTGGAATGGCTGCTGTCTGTGCTCGACCCCGACAGCAGTGCCTATGGCTGGATCTTGGGCGGCTTGGTCAATGGCTTGTTCGATATCGTAGGCCGTATTTTTGTCGCGTCGTTGCAGTTGCTGGTCGTACCGCTGGTGCTGGTGTCTTTGATTTGCGGGATGTCCTCGTTAGGCAACAGTTCCAGAATGGGCGCCATTGCCGGACGCACGATCACTTTGTACCTCGCCACAACCGGGGTCGCCGTCACCCTGGGCCTGACCGCAGCATTGGTACTGGGGCCGGGCTTGGGTGTCTCGCCTCCCGAGGCCGCTGCGTTTGAACCAAAAGCAGCCCCGCCGCTGGCCGATACCCTGGTCAACATCGTTCCCAAAAACCCCTTCATGGCGATGGCCGAGGGGCGGATGTTGCAGGTCATCGTCTTTGCGCTGCTGGTGGGCTTTGCTATCACTCGCTCCGGTGAGGCGGGCGAGCGGATCGCGGCTTGGTTCCGCGATATGGAAGTCATTGTGATGCGCATGGTGGGTATTTTGATCGAGCTCGCGCCCTATGGTGTCTTCGCTTTGCTGAGTCGCCTTTTCGCCACGATGGGCATTTCGGCGGTGCTGGACCTCGCGGCTTACTTCCTGACGCTGGCCGGTGTGCTGATTTTCCATGGCCTCGTGGTCTATTCGCTGCTACTCAAGGTCTTTACGCCGCTCAGTGCCGGCATGCTGCGTCAGAAAATGCGCCGTGTATGGGCGTTTGCTTTCAGCACCTCGTCGAGCGGCGCCACCTTGCCGGTCACCTTGCGCACCGCAGAGATGCGGCTCGGCGTCAGCAAGAGCGTAGCGGGCTTCTCCATTCCCCTGGGGGCAACCATCAACATGGACGGCACGGCGATCATGCAGGGCGTGGCCACTGTGTTTATCGCGCAGGTTTATGGCATCGACCTCACCGCCATGCAGTTGTTGATGGTGATTCTCACAGCGACCCTTGCCTCGATAGGTACCGCAGCGGTACCCGGCGTAGGGCTGATTACCCTGTCGCTTGTTCTCACCCAGGCGGGGCTGCCTGTCGAGGGTGTCGCGCTGATTATCGGAGTGGATCGACTACTCGATATGCTGCGTACCGCAGTCAATGTGACTGGCGATGCCACGGTGGCGACCATCGTCGCCTACCGGGAAGGGCAGTTGGATACCGCGGTCTTCAATGATCCTGACGCAGACCATGGCGGTGACGAGCACGAGCAAGAGGCAGCCAGCGCGTCATGAGTCTCAAGGTCAGTGTCGTGCCCGTGACGGCTTATCAGCAGAACTGTTCGGTCATCAAGTGTGAAGCCACCGGTAAGGCCGCGATCGTTGATCCGGGCGGCGATGTTGAGCGGATTTTGGCGGCTGTCGAACAGATGGGTGGCACGGTTGAGAAGGTCCTGCTGACTCACGGCCACATGGACCATTGCGCCGCCGCCGATGTCCTGCGCCAGCAGTTATCTGTGCCGATCGAGGGTCCCCATGAGGGGGATCGGTTCTGGATCGACAAACTGCCCGAGTGGTGCGCCATGGCCAGCTTTCCTCACGCGGATGCCTTCGAGCCTGATCGCTGGTTGGTTGATGGAGATACGGTCTCGGTGGGAGACGCCAGCTTTTCCGTTTTGCACTGCCCGGGGCACACACCCGGGCATGTCGTCTTTCACCACGAGGCGCATCGCATCGCGTGGGTGGGTGATGTGATCTTTGCGGGTTCCATCGGGCGCACCGACTTTCCCATGGGCGACCACGATCAGTTGATCACGGCAATCCGCGAGAAGCTGTTTTCCCTGGGCGATGATGTGACCTTCATTCCCGGCCACGGTCCAACGTCGACCATCGGTCAGGAACGCCAGACCAATCCGTTCGTGGCCGACAGCCGCTACGGTTAGAGTGCTTCAGTCGGCGACAAAACCTTCCCAGGTCGCCATATAGTCCTGAAATGCCACGCCCAGCCCCTCCCGGGCGAGGTGGGCTCGCGATACCGGCAGCGCTGCCATGCTGAATGTAGGGTCAGCCAGCGCTTGCCTCGGGAAGTCATGGTGCAGAATCGCGCCGCGACCCACGACCACAAAATCGAGTCCCGCGGCCATCGCCGCGCGGCAGTCCTCGGCGCTGTACAGTTTGCCCGCAGCACCCAGGCGAACTCCTGCTCGGGGCAAGTCTGCAAACACCTGGACCAGGCTTTGGCCTGCAAAGTCCTCGTGCTGGGCGGGCATATTGAGGTCCCACAACGACATGTCCAGGTAGTCGAGGCGGTCGTCTTTTAGCAGTCGGCCCGCCAAAGCAACAATCTCGCCCATCTCCACCCCGAAACGTTCCGGTGAAAGTCGAACTCCCAGGCTGAATGCTCGCCCGCAGCGCTGGTTCACGCCCTCGATGATCTCCATCAGTATGCGTGCTCGGTTCTCGGCAGAGCCCCCATAGCGGTCCTCTCGGCGGTTGTATTTGGGGCTCAGAAATTCGCACAGCAAATAGCCGTGCGCACCGTGCAACTCCACGCCGTCAAAACCTGCACGCTGAGCGCGTTCGGCGCTGGTAATGAAGTCCTCGATGAGTTGCTGTACCTGTGATTCGGACATGGCACGGGCGCCGGTCTTTTCATCATCAGAGGGGCATTGGGGCGTGTTGTCGCAGTACTCGGGCTTGGCGCGCATGCCGCTGTGTTGCAGCTGCACCACCGCGTGACTGCCATTGGCTTTGATGCTGCTGGCCAGCCGGCCGAGCCCCGCCACGTGCCGGTCATCGTGGGCGCCAAGCTGACCCGGGAAGCCCACGCCGGAGTGCTGTACCGAAGTGGCGCAGGTCATGGTCAGACCAAATCCACCCTCGGCGCGCATCGTCAGCCACTTGAGTTCGTCCTCGCCGAGCACGCCATCGGCACCACTCTGCAGGTTGGTCAGCGGCGCGAGCACGAAGCGATTGGGCAACTCGGCCCCGCAGTTCAGTGACAGTGGGTCGGAGAGTACAGCCATGGGAATATCCTTGGTTCAGCGAATCACTTTGACCCAGTCGCCGATGCGTGGCTCGCCGCTGGGGAAATAGCCATTGATCAGCCTTAACTGATCTTCAGCGTTGGGGATTTGGGCGCTGCTCGACAGGCTCTTGAGGGTTGCGCCTCGGGGCACCTGTACATAGTGCAGGTTGCGGCTGTCGCCAGTGATTTTTTCTTTCTCGACGAGCGGCCGGAAGCTGCGAATGATATCCAGCAAGACAGCATCCTGGTCATCGAAGCTCGCGCTGCTGCCCTCAAAACGGAAGCGGTAGCGGTGGTCGATGACCGCCAGGCGTTTGCTGTCACCACCCGCAGTGGCGATGGCGGTGTGGCCGCTAAGCCCGGCTTGCTCCAGTGCCTCGAGCCCGGTCAGTTCACCAGATGCTTTGTCTGTAAGGTCGCTCTCAGGGGTGCTGTCCGCTGCAATTCTGTCGAGGCGGATCACCAGCCGGGCATCGCCGTCAGGGCCGGTCGCAATGATCTCCCGGCTACCCTGGCTGACGGTCCAGCCATCGGGGTGAGCAAACGTGAAGTCGAGTGTGTTGTGATAAAAGCGATTGTTGTCGTCCTGGGCACCCGCGCTTGCGCCAAACACCATGCCCTCGGTTTGGCGCCGGAACTCACCGGGCATTTCCGGGTTTTCCGCCTGTGCTTCCAAAGGCAGGGCGTTGGCGGTTTTGATGACGGTCTGCAGCCGTAGGTCATTACGCGGGTGGCTCGCGTAAAGTCCGTGATAAGTCCCCGAGGGTTTGCCACTGGCACGGGCCTGCACCCGTCGGTATTGTTCCTGGTCCTTGAGAACGCCGATGACCGAGAGCATGGAGTCGGCGTCGTAGCCCGCTCGATGCATAAACTCAGCGCCTGCAGCGTCTGCCTCCAACTCCATTTCACGTCCGAAGCCCGATACCAGTTCAGCGCCGTACATGCTGGCGGCATCGTAGACTGCACCTGAGCCCGTCAGGATGTAGGCCGCTACCGAAGCCACCTGGGAGGTGACTCGCTGGGTATTGCGACGACCATGATGGTTTTCGGTGATGTGACCGACCTCATGGGCAAGGACGCCTGCCAATTCTGCCTCGGTCTCCAGATAGGCAAGCAGGCCCCGGTTCACATAGATAAAGCCGCCAGGCAGTGCGAAGGCGTTGATGTCCGGCGAGTCGAGCAGCGTAAACGTAAAGCTGGCATTGGGCATGGAAGAGTTCGCGACAATACGCTGGCCAATGCGATCCACATACTCGGCGAGTTCTTCGTCATCATAGATACCGACGTTGTCGATCAACTTCTGGTGTTCCTCGGCAGTAACCGTAGGCACCGAGACGGCGCGGCCGCCCACCGTGACCGTGGAAGAGGCGCCGCCACCGCTCGAGGCACAGCCGGCGAGCAGGGCGGTCAACACCAGTCCATGGACCAGACGGGCAGCCATCAGTATTCCGCCGATAGGTAGCGCAGCAACTGATCACCAAGACTGTCGCAAGCGGTGCCCTGAACCGGGGCAATGATCGGAATGGGGACGACGACGGCGGGCATGTAGCTCTGGCCGCTGGTGGCTGCGCTTACCCTACCGACCTCGGCTTTATTGCTGATATCCCAGATGGTTGCCTCGTACTCCGAGGCCTCGCCCCAGGTGCCAAAGCCGAAACAACCGGCGCCACCGGGACCGACCGCGCAACTCACCGAACCGGCGCTGTTGGTTTGCTCGGTTCTGCCGTCGATCCATATGATGTAAGCGAGGTTCAAATCTTCCAGCTTGGCAGCGACCGGACGTTTGGCAGTTAACTTGTCGATGTCCTGGGTGCGCAGCGGCGCGGTACGCGGCTCAAACCAGGGGTACAGGTCATTGATGAATTCGACCTCATCGAGCACGGAAATGTTCTTATCGCCGCTGGAAATGTGCCTGCCGATACACTGAATAAAATCGAACTCGGTCTCGTAATCAGCCGCGTGGCGGCGACCCAGGATGACGACCGAGGCATCGCCGATACCTGCCGTGGGCTCGTTGAACGTCATTTCATCGACGGTGGCGCTGACGCACCCACCCAACATCGCGGTCAACACTATCAACAACAGGGTCTGCTTCATTCGCCAGCCACCCGTGTTTCGCGCCAGGCAATGACTTCGGGTACGCGCTCAAAGGTGGTCGCAAAGTTCGCCCCTGCATCCCGCAGGGCGACAACGGCCGCGATATTGACCGCCGCCTCATCGGTTTGCATGAAAGCGGTTGGCGTCTTGCCGTAGGCGGTGAGTGACCACTCGGCCAGGTGTTCTTCCGGATCGACAGCGAGACCGCCGTCTTCCTGGCTGTGAAGCGCGGTGGGTTCGACCAATCTGAATCGGTATCGCATCCAGATCTCATAGACTTTGACGCTGGTGTGCAACGGAATGGTGTACTGCAGGTCGT
This sequence comes from uncultured Alteromonadaceae bacterium, assembly GCA_964482195.1. GTDB lineage: Bacteria > Pseudomonadota > Gammaproteobacteria > Pseudomonadales > Halieaceae > Luminiphilus. Next base: position 48,575 of record CAYZWL010000012.1, read on the forward strand.
CGAGCGCGGGCACTAACACGGCGTCGAGCTGCCCAGACCAGGTTGCGAGTACCTCGGGGCTGTCAATGGTGACCACTTGTTCAAACATGCTGCCCAGCATGATGTCCCAGAATTCGACCTGGGCGGGGCCGGTTTTTACCAACCAATCCGATTCGCTTCGGCCTTTGGCCTCGTCAAAAAACTCGTGGTTGGCAAAAGCGGGGGGATAGACGACCCCAATCGACAGGGGTAGCGGCTCCAACAAGGGGGTAGGGAATGACCCTTCGACCACGACCTGCTTACTACCGCAGGCGGTGAGCACCAGCGGTATCAGCAATACGACCAGCAGGTGCCGGCCGCGATCAGCGACGAAAGTCATTGAGCCCAACGAAAGTACCACCGTTTCTGAACGTCAACTCACGCATGAGTGTAGCAAAACGAACCCCTGTGGTTTGTAACTGGGGTGGCCTGATGAATTGTACGGGGAAGCCCACCGCATGGATCCTGACCCGGCGCTCTCCATCAAAATTTTCCCGATTCAGCTGATCAACGGTGCGCACCACGCTCTCGATGGAATCACCGGTAAATTCATCGCCGAACACATAGATCGAGATTTTCTTGCCCGGGTCGTAGAAACTGCGCACCGCGGCGGTAATGCCTTCGACTGGAGAAGAGTTTGAGAACACGTTCCAGTTGCGCAAGTTGCGCAGAATCAGGCTGCGACGTGCTGGCGTGTCGGGAATCCATTGCCCCCGGTAACGACTGAACAGATAGTTGCCCATGTCGTTGAGCACCTGAATGCCTTTGACGTTGGGATAGATATTCAGCGTCGCTTCCATCTCGGCCAGCATGCGCTCCCAGGCATAGGAGTACATGGATCCTGAGGTATCGATGATGAAGATAATGTACTCACTGTCGACGGGTATGCCGCCGATCAGTTGGTTTTTCTTGTCGAAATTGCTGCCCAGCAGTCGTTTCTCTTCATCGCTCAACCGTTGGCGAGCAATGGCAAGCTGTTCGAGGATAATGCTGTTCGCGTTGCGGGTTGTCTCCAGGCTGTCGTAGCGGGATTGGGCGCGCGCCAGGCTACCTTGCAGGATGGCAATGCGCTCTTCGAAGCTCGAGAGCTGCTCACGGCGTGCATCGAGCTCGCGATTGAGAATGGCGGTCTCGCCACGGATTTCAAACAGCTGCTCGGTCAGCTCAGCGACCCGGCCTTCAGCGACTACGGTAGACGCTTCGAGTATCTGTGGTTCAACGGTTTTGGTGATCATCAGCAGCAAAATCACTGCGCCAAAACCACAACAGATGACGTCGAGGAAGGAGATAGAAAATTCGGCGGCGGTTCGGCGCTGACGCATGGGCAATCCTCAGGGCCAGTCCTGGGCAGGACTCATAAACGACCCCTGGGTAGCCTGCGCCAGCTGCCAAAATTCCGAGGCCGCCATCGGGTCGCCCTCCATGGGGGCCAGAATGATATTGACGGGAACCCCGGCAGGCAGCGTGCGTACCGCCGAGCGGAACAATCGTAACCGCTCTCGACCGCTGACCGTCGTGCCCCGTGGCGGCTGCTCACCCTGGGTAGGCAGGCCATCGGTAATCAGGAAGATATTGTCCGGCGGTGCGGGCATTTGCTTGAGTGCGGCGAAGGCATTGTGCAGGCTGGTACCGCCGCTTGGCAGTTGCTGTCGAAGATTTTCTGAAATGGCCTGCAGGCTTTCGGCGTCGGCCACATCCAGCCAGCGTCCGGCGCTGTCGGGCAGGGCATATTCAGCCTGAGTATTGAAAGTGATGACCTGATAGCGCGCACCAATTGGCAACTGTGCGGTTAACCAGTCCAGTGTATCGAGAGCGCGTACCCATTTTTCTGCTTCGCGCTGCAGCTGGGTGTCCATATTGCGCAGACGAATGATGTTGACGATGTCTTGATGCAGCATGCTCGAAGAGACATCGAACAAAATAGCGATTCGCGAACCGCCGAGATTGAGACCGGTCAGGTACTGTCGGTTACCGTCACCGGTGAACTCTCTGGCGCTGCGTCCCGATTCAGCGTCCGCCGCCTCACGCAACTGCTTGACCTCTTCCTCAAGTCGATTGATCTCGGCTTTTAGCGCGTCAACGTCCGTCGTCTCAGAGAGGTCGGCCTGTTCCAGTGCGGCGATCAGCGCCTCCATCTCATCGAGGGCTTCAGTGACGCGCCGCGCACGCCCCTGCGCCTCGACGATATCAGCGTCGGTACTGCTGATGGCATTGCGCAGGCGAACCAATCCCGCCTCGCCATCGCGAATGTCCTCGTCGAGCAGTTCGATCTCTGAGAGCGTCTCGGCATTGACGGTTCTGATTTCGAGTTCTATCGAGTGATCGATGATGAGGAACACCAGCACCACAGCGCCAAAACCGCAGGACATGATGTCCAGAAAGCTCAGGTTGAAGGTTGTTGCCTGGCGTTTGCGGCGGGCCAAGGGTCAGTCCTCAACAACAACCAGGGTCGCGTGATAACCATCGGCGGCTGTCAGCGTGTCGCCAGCAGCCAGTACTTGCCCTGCTTGCGCGGGCGACCCGTTGATCTGCACCGATGCTGCGGCGCTACCGGTGAGCATGACCTGTTCGGCATCAGTCACGAGGTCGACACCCGCCAGCGCCGATAGGCCAACATCGAATGCGCACACCCGGTGACCGATCAGACAGTGCGTCGGGCGCTCGACAGTCATAGCGGGCGGACTTGCTGATACGGGGGTGGCTCCTGAAGCCTCCAGGCTGCGTGCGAGGCGCAGTGATTCGGCCGGTTGTTTGAGGGTCTCTATGCGGTCGAGCAGTGGCTGACGCCAATCCTCCGCCTCCAATACGGTATTGCCGTCTGCTAAACCGGGGATCGCCGCCAGCATTGGCGATAGCAGCAGTGCAAGCGTGGCATGCTTGTTCGCTCGAGCCAGTTCGCTCCGATACCGTTCACCCACCGATGCCAGGTGTTCAGGCAGGATTCGAGCACTGTAGCCATCGATTTCCAGGCGGGCCTCACCCTGATCGCTTAGCTGCTTCAGCAATTCGGGTATCGCATCGAACAGCAATTGTTCGCTGTCGGCTTTGCGTTGTGGGTCGAACCGGGTCTGGTCGACAAACTGTCCCGCGACTTGAGAAGCCAGCTGATCGAGCAGGTTCAACCAGCCCTGTCCGGGCAGCCGTGTGGAGTCGCCGGCTTCCCATTGGTTGCCCTGCCGGATCACTGGCGTGACCAGCGTCTGCTGAAGTTGCACTTCCACGTGCACACAATCCTGTGCCGCGGAGGCCGCCGCGATGGCAGTGCTGCGGTGTACCAGGGCTGCGACCGTCCCGGGTAGTGTGCCCAATACGCCCAACAGCAGTGACAGCTGTTCGCGTTCGAGATGCCCGGGCGCGGCGATCAGCAACGATGCCTGCGCGTGGGTCAGCAACTGCTGAAGGTGGCCATGGATGAGATCCGCGCTGTGACGGGCGGGACCCAGCGGCGGTGTCAGGGGCTGCAGATTGAATTGCGCCCAATAGCGTGTAGAAAGTTCGCGCGGATACTTTCGCGCGACGGCGCGGGCGCCCGCGCCGTAGTTGTAACGGTTTCCGTCGTAGCGCACATAGCCGGGGCTGTGGTGCAGGTAACCATCGCTCAGCGTAGCGAGCTCAACGTCATTGAGATCAAGCAGGGTGTTCATGTGCGGGGCACCGCGAGGTGGCGCAGCAGCTTGCGATCGATATGGCGTTGGGTCTTGAGCACCAGCCGCTCCTGAGACAGCTGCAGCTGGTGCAGTGCAAACATAATGATGATCGAGAGCACCAGAGCGACGAAAGTACTGTTGAAGGCGACGCCGAGACTGACGGTAACACCCGAAATGTCACCTTCGACGGCTTTGTAGGCCTGCCCGAGTGCATCACCGATGCCGCGGACCGTGCCAATAAACCCAATCGAGGGTATGGCCCAGGAGATATAGCGCACCATCGACAGTTCAGAGTCCAGCCGGTCGGCCTCGATATCACACTGCTCGCGCACAGCCTCGGAAACCGCTGGGATACTGCCGGTCGTCGCGAAGCGCCCCAGCGCGTTGGTGAGAGCCCGGGGCAACAGAAATTCCTGTGAGTCTTCTGGCAAGCTCTCCAGCGTTCGTGAGTACTCACGTGCATCCTGGGGTAGCAGACTGGTGCCTTCGGGGATATCGATCAGCGAACGGCCGAGCATGGCCATCTCGTCCCGGGTGCGCTTGCCCTTCATGCCCATGATTGCCAGGGCCCAGAGCAGCAGGATGAAGCAGGCCTCTTGTTCAAAGTCGCGAATGACAATGGCCAGCGTGCGTTCAGGTTCAAACTCCTCGCCCGCCTCAGCCCTGGCGGCCTGCTCGGCAAGCTGCGCGTCTGCGGCGGGCCGAACGGCAGCCACATAGATGCCATGGACAAGAATGGTGGCGAACAGCAAGGCAAACAGCTGATACAGAAACTCGGAGGGTCGGCGCTGGTTCATCGGGATCTCAGCTCACTTAAATATCGATGGGAAAGGCGACGGATTTGTCTTCAGAGATGCTCTCTGTGGGCTCGTACTCAAGCGTAGACAGATCCCCGCTGGTGTCGATGGGCGCCTCGGGCTGCCGTGGTGTCTCTGGCTCGGTATCATCGTCGGGCGCGACTTGTGTCACCGGGTTTGGCGCCGCGGGCGGTGTGGTCGTGTTGGTCTGCGCAAAAGCCACTGACAGACCTGCAGTCAGCAAAGCGGCCATGAGCAGCGCCAGGCGGCGGGTGGTCAAGTTGATTGATACTCGCTTATTCGGCATATCGGGCTATCCTGAATCCCAAGTCATCGCGGCCCGCCGCGCCGTAGTCGCGGTAGGTCAGGCGCAGTTCAGACAAGCGGCTCAGCCCCCAGCTGCCACCGCGGACCGTGTAATTATCACCCCGCAGTGCCCCGAGTGGGTCCACCACTTCCTCTGTGCTGGCGGGCGGGATGGCGTAAACATCGTGCACCCATTCCGCCACGTTGCCGCCGAGGTCGAACAAACCCCGGGGGTTGGCGGGGTAGCTGCCCACAGGAGCGCTGACGATGTGCCCATCTGCGTAGCCATTGAGAATGCGGCCGGTCACGAAAGCCGACGTGTTGTCAGCAACATTGGTGACGGCATTTTCCGGTGGAAAGGTCTGGCCCCAGGCGTGCCGCAAGATCTCTTCGCCTTGTATGCGTGATACAAAGGCCCACTCCGCTTCGCTGGGCAATCGGTATCCGGTGCTCTCCGGACTGAAGCCTGTAATGATGCCGGCCTCTTCACGGTAGAAAGGTGGCAGACCTTCGCGGCGGCTGAGCCAGTTACAGAAGCTCGCCGCCTGCTGCCAACTGATGGTGACGACCGGTTGGTGTTCCCGGTTGAGACTGTTGCCTTCAATTTGTCCGGAATCATGGCCGGCCAGGAACTGTCTAAACTGTGCGTTGGTGGTCTCGGTTGTCGCGATGTAGAAGGCACGCTCAAGGCGCACTGCGCGCAGAGTTTCGTTGGATCTGCGTCCTGGGTCCCGCCGGGCGGCGCCAAGGGTAAAGGCATTGACGGGCTCTGACAGCGGGTCGATCAGCAGCAGGGTTTGTCCGAGTGCGGAGGTCAGTTCGGGCTTCAGCGCGGCTTTGCGGGCTTCGGCTTCGGTGACCAGTGTCACATCCAGTCGCTGGGCCAATCCCTCCCGAGGCAGAATGCTACCGCGGTAACTGGCGTAGCCATCGAGCCTGACTTCAATGCGATGTTCAACTGCGGTCAGCCGCTGGTTCTGGCTACCCCGGCCCGCGGGCCGTCCATCGATGAGCAACTCGGCATTGTCCGGTTGGATGTTGAAAACCACATCACCGAGACGAGGTGACAGGGTGACGTTGCGCTCGTCGGTACTGCCCTGCTCCATGCTCACGGTGATGGTGGCCCGGTTGTAGCCGGGTCGCGCGAAACTGATGCGATGATCGCGGTCGGGTGCCAGAGCGACAGAGAGAGGGGTTCTGCCCTGGAATTCACCGTTCACCGACACATTTGCGCCCGACGGGGTGCTGGAGACGCGCAGTACGCCATCAGCGGGAGTCAGCACGATATCGCCAAGGTCCTGCGGCGTACCCGCTACCACAGACAGTTCAAGCATGGCGGTCTGGAATCCGGGTGCCGAGAAGGCGAGCTGATGCTCTCCCGATAGCACAGCCACGGGCTCGCCCACGGTGTAGGCCTGGGCCACATCATCCACCGTTAGCGTGGCGGTCTTGGGTTCGATGCTGAACCGGATATCAGCCCAGTCGGGCAGCAGTTCGAAGGCGAGGGTCTGGGCGACTTCGCGTCCGGTAATCGTCACAGGTGCGGACAGCGGCTGATAGCGAGGCAGGGATAACTGCAGAACGGCGTCCCCCGCGTCGAGCCGCAAAGTGTCCGTGGGGGTAACGCCCAGTTGCTGGTCACCGAGCTGCACATTGGCACCACTGGGCTGGGTGGTGATGGTCACAAGCCCTGGAAGAATGGCGGGGCTCACGTCGAGGCGCTGACTGGCCTCGCTACCCACGGTGATGGCTTCTTGCCAGGTGGCGTAGCCCGCTGCACTGACGGTAACCGTGTACTCGCCGGGGCGCAGCAACCAGCGGCTACCCACCGGGATCGCGAGACCTGCGATGTCCACCGAGGCGGAGGTGTCGGTGTCTACAACGATTTCGAGCGAGCGGGCGGTCAGCAGGAAAAACAGAATGCATACCGTCACCGCTATCAGCGCGGCGACAATGAGCCTCATGGGGTTCAGGCGGGGTTTCTCCGGACCGCGCTCAGCAGACAGCGGTTCAAACTGCATGGCCTGCAGCGAATCATCATGGCTGCCCGCGCTTGGCGCATTGAATCCGCTGGGGCTTAGGGGCTCGTCTCGGTCGTTCACAAGGCCTCCGTACAGCGCACATCAACGGGCTCACCCGATGCGCCCTTGCCAACCTCAAAGCTGACACGCACATCGCGGTAGCCGTTGCGGATTCCCACCGCAGTGTAGCGGCCAGGCCTCAGGGTGATGGCCTGTTCTGCGAAGGTTCCCAGCCGTCGAACCCGAGCGATAGTGACATCGGTGACACCGTCGGATACCAGGGTGACTCGAATGGGTGTCGTGGCCGCTTCCAGCAACGCCGCCAATTCGGTGCGGGTGCGCTGAAAGCGAGGACCCGAGTCACCCAGTTGATCAAGATCTGCCAGAACCTGCTGGGCTTCCCGCAGGGCGTTACTGTCGACCAGACGCTCGGGTGCCTCCATGATGCCTCGAATAGCGACGCCTATCGTGGCCCGGGGTTCCACTCTGGCAAGCCCTTCGGTGGCAAACACCAGGGTTGGGTCCGTCTCCAGTGCGGATTGGTAGCGTGCCTGTGCGTCGGCCCATTGCTCGTCGGCCTCAAGCGCAGCCGCCTCGTCGCGCAGTTTTCGCAGTCGCGCCGCCGTGCGGGCGGCCGCAAGCTCTACCAGTGCGTCTGCGGGCTCTGGCGCTCCAGGAGACAGCCGGCCCGCGGTTTTGAAGCGCGCTTCGGCGGTTTCAAACGCCGCCTCGGACAGCGCGGCATAGCCCGCACTCATGGCCTGCTGAAAATTCCGTACACGCTGCCGCTCGCGGTAGTCTGCCAGCGTTTGGGCGGCGAGTTGGTGCTCTGCATCGGCGGCCACCGCCTGTTGGGCTGCGGTGACGGCGCCGTCGATGTCATCACTCGCAGCGCTCGCCGCAGCCGTATCGAGTGCCTCGGAAACTGCCGGTAGCGCCATCACCCGATGATCCATGGTTGCGATCTCGGGATCGTCGGGCGCCAGTACTTTCAGAAGATCGAGGGCTTGATTGGCGCCAGATTGGTCCAGCGCTTCCAGCGCGGCGATCAGTCGACGGGTTTGTCGTGCAATCTGCTCGGGCAACTGTTGATCAAGGGCCTCCAGTGCATCGAATGCCCCGTTATAGGCAGCAGTGGCGGCTTCAAAATCCCTGGCTCGATAGGCCTCGTCTCCCGCCAAAGCCTGCGCTGTCGCGGCGTTGAAGGCGTCGCCCGCCCACGACTCAACACCCCGGGCCTGCAGGAAGGACTGCAGGTCCAGCAGCGGCTGCAGAATATCCTGCGCTTCCCGACGCATGCGCGCCAGCTGAGCATCCGCGAACGGACTATCGGTGATGGCATCCGGTGGCGCCGTTGTCGCGCCGGGTTGCTCGCTGACCGGTGCGCTTGCCGCCCGGTTGGCCTCAGTGGTGGTCATTGACGGTTCAGTAGAACCTGTTTGTTCGACCCACTGGGGCAGGAAGAAAACGACTACCCAGAGCAGCGCAAAGAGCCCCAGCCCCGCTGGCAGCCAGCCGCGTAAACGCGGCGGTGGCGGGGCGGATTCCACGCCGGGTAACTCGCTGGCGGGCGTAAAGGCCGTTGGCGACAACGGCTGGTCTTTGTTCTCAGTCACGGGTTCTTCTTACAGGCCAGCGTCGTCAGTGGTTTGAGGTGGGTCTTCTACCTCGATGGATATGTCGCCATCCAGTGCGCCGATCTCGGCGGCATAGATGTCAGCGAGTAACTCGCGCCACTGGTCGTACTGGTCCTGAACACTGCCGCTCAAGCGCACGGTGCGGTCCTCAAGCTCGATCACCCGCGGAGTGATTTCGGCCTCCAGTGATTGGCTGAGCTCCTCGATAGCGAGTTCGTGAAGCTTCGACTCAGCGCGCTTTTCCAGTCCGCCCTTGAGCAAGTAGCCGCCGCTGATAACACCCACGGCACCGGCTGCACTGGTGTAGTCATTGCTGGAAGTGCGGGCAGCGATGCCGGCAATGATCGCCGCGCCTCCGGCGATCATTTGTGCGGTGGCCTGCCGTTGCAGTTCACGCAGGGCGACGATTTCGTCGTAGCTCAGTTTGCGCCACTCCTGGTAGGGCGTGTGCATATCTTCCGAAAAGCCGCTGTAGTAGCCCTGCAGGGTGTCGACGAACACATAATTGCGCTGGCGAATGGTCCGCACCCGCTCGAGCATCGGATCATCCTCTGCCGGCAAGCGCCTCAGGGTCACCACCCCTTTGTCGTCTTCGCTCAGGTAGTCAGCAAATGCATCCTCTGAGAATTCTCGAGCGAACTGCAGTTCCGCAACACGGCGGATATTCAGACGGTCCTTGCCGGGCAGATACTCGAATACGGCGAGCAACTCGTTGGCGACCTGTCGGTAGAGCGCCAGGAATGGGTCGCCTGGTAGCCGGGCGCCGGGTTCATAGGCGTAGCGGCTGGTCACGGCGCTGTAGGTCTTGTTCAACCACAGCACGCCTCGCGCATCTTTGGCGGTGACGGCCAACTCGAGCCGCTCGCCATCGCTGTGCAAGATGCGCCCCTCGACCAGCAGGTCGGTGAACTGGCGGCTATCCGGTACGACACGGACGGCACCCCATGTACCCTGCTCGGCGAGTACGCCGGCCAGTTCGTTGGCCATGAAGCTGGCTTCGGCGCGTCGTACTTCGGGATAAACGACGGCGTCTTCGTCGATGTCTTCGATACCGGGGTTGAGCACGGCAACGCCGATATCGAGCAGCTCATTCTCAGGTACCGGTTCGCTCGCTCGATTGAGTGCAGGCACCGACGTACTTTTGACCGTCGAGCTAACGCAGCCCACCTGCACGGCGAGCACCAGCGCCAGCCAAAACAGGCGAGTCATCAGGGGCTCTCCTCAGGAATGTCGATACCCTTGTAACGCCGGTATTCATTCCAGAGCCGCTCGCGCACCTCGGGGTCGGGTTCGCGCATGGCGGCTTCCCGCAGTTGTCGCGCGACCACATCGTCGTCGTTGCCCTGAGGTATGTCGCCCGGCGGTTCGTACTTGGCAGGGTTCTGGGGCGGAGTACCGGCCCGGGCAATGCCGCCCATGCCGCCACCGGTAGAGTTGCCTCCCTCGAGACCGCCTTCTTCATAGGGATTGCGACCCGGTATCCCATTCGCAGACTCTGCGCTCTCCTCGGTGGGACGCTGGCTGCGCGCCCGGTCTCGCTCGCGTTGCTTGCGCTGTTCTTCAAGGATCAAGGCGTCAAAGTCACCCGTACTGGTCTCAAGGCGTCGGTCGAGTACCGCGACCTGTTCGGCGGCGGTCATGGTGCCAAAGCCACCGCCTTCACCGGCCATGCCACCCTCAGCACGGGTGCCGACGCCGTCAGCTGCGGCGCCGCTCGGATTGCCAGTACCACCACCTGAGCCTGCCCCATCCGCGACGGCGCGATCGCCCGAGCCACCCGGTCCTGGGCTGTCACCGTCGCCTTCATTGCCAGCGGCCTGATCGCCCGCGTCGTCCTGGCCGCCGCCCAAGGTTTCATTAAAAGTAGGTAGCACATCGACCATGCTGGGCAAGCCGGTGTCGACGCCGACGCTTACCTCAAAGCCGGGTTCGCCAGTGCCGCCAGCGCCTTCGCCGCCCTGATTACCACCGTCGCCGTTACCCTCAGCGCTGTCCCCGGTGCCGTCGCTGCTGCCTTCTGCGCTGCCCTCGCTACCCGCACCTTCGGGTGAAGGGAAGCGCTCTCCATCGGTACCGCCGCCACCATTGGCCGATGGCAGGCCGCCGCCAGATGCACCACCGCCGGGCACGCCTGGGGTTGCCCCACCGGTGCCACCGCTACCGCCTGCGGCTCCACTGCTGCCAGCGCCAGGAAAACCACCGGCGCCGCCAGTGCCGCTGCCACCGCCAGATGCGCCGCCACCCCCGGATGCACCTCCGCCGCCCGACGCTCCGGCACCTCCAGAGGCACCGCCGCTACTGCCGCCGGCACTGGTACTTGCGCTGCCGCCACTGCTGCTCGACTGACTGCCCCCGCCGCTTGATGCGCTGCTGGTGCTGCCCGAACTACTACTCGATGACGGTGAGGGCATCGAAGGTGTCGGGATTGAGGGGGCGCGAGTCGGGTTGCTGGCGGATGGACAGCCGCTGAGCAATAACGTGAGCGCCAGGCAGCCGGCAGCTGCCGCGGCGCGTCGGGTCGCGGTTGGAAGGTCGTGATGGGATCGCGTTTGTCGATCCGCTTGAGACCGTATTGTCATTGCAAGGCCAGCCAGTCTTCTTCGTTGAATGACCACACCATACCCTCAGTGGGTACCGGCTCTCCATCCTCCATGCGGGGGCGAAAACGCGTTCGCTTTACCAATTTAATCAAGCGATCGGTGGGATCATTCTCTTCGACCTCAGGACCGCGCAGACGTTCCAAACCGCGAACTCGCCCAGTACTGGTGACGTCGAAGGAGACCACCAGTTCGCCTGCATCACCTTCCATCGGGGCCGGGATAGGCATGATGCCCTCCACGCTGGGCAGGGGTTGTGGCTTTGAGAACAGCACGCTGGTTATGACGCCGGACTCATCAGCGGCACCGAGTGCCCAGGCTTCGCCGTAGGGTTGCATGGCTTCTCGCTTGTTTCCGAACCACCAGGCCCAATCACCCAGCCGCTGCAGGTCATGGGCTCGCACTACCGGGTCGTCGCCGTTGTGTTTTGCGTTGATCTCCATGATGGCTCGCAGCACAGATTTACCGCGTTTGTAGGCCTCACTCGTGTAGGCGGTCAGGCGGAGGTCATTACTATTGGGCAGGGGGCCGGCTTCAAAACCGCGATAGCCGGAGATCAGGTATTGGGAAGTTAGCATGCCCTCAAGAGCGGGCAGTAGCTCTGGCGTGTTGCTGCCATAGAGCTCGATCATTTGATTAAGTGCTAGCCGATAGACGTCCCACATGATGAGCAGGCGTTGAGGTGCCAGTTCAGTCTCATCCAGCGCCAGCAGGTAGGCGTCGCGTTGCCACTCGCCTTGCCGAAGCAAGGCGTTGATAGACGCCACGCCGTTACCCAATGCACGTCGTTCCACGCGATAGAGATAGCGTTGTCGTTCGTCGACGGCGGCGAATTCTCCAAGCGCCAACAGGCTTTCAATTTGGGTGCGCAACAGAGGTATCTGTTCGGTGCTGTACAGGCCACCATTAATGCGAGCCACATGTACACCGCGTTTGAGAATATCCGCTGCTCGCTGGTGCTCGCCACGTTGTTGTAGCAGCGCTCCCAGGCCCAGCAGCTGCTCAGAGAGACCTGGCGCGTAGGGTCCCGCGTCTGATTCTATCTGGGCGATCGCCTGCTGGAACCGCCTCACTGCAGGCGACTCGTCTTGGGCAACATCATTGACGGCAACACCGGCTAAGTCGCCAGACGGGGTTTCATCCAGTAATGATTGGGCACTCGTGACCCAAGGCATCATCATGCCCACGAGTATCAGTGGCGCCAGCACGGCGCGCGATAGACGGTTGACCTTCATTCCCACTGCATGTGTCGCCGAATCGTCCCGGGATGCCAGTATAGTCAGTCCCCCGGGCGCTTCACCACGGTCTGAGTTGAGGCCGCTATCGCCTTAGTTGGTATTGCATGGAGGGAACAGCATGGGCCTGTTTTTTGATCATACGAGTGT
>CAYZWL010000013.1:0-56674 GCA_964482195.1 uncultured Alteromonadaceae bacterium
CGAATACGCACACCGGTCGCCGCGTACACGGCGTTCAGCACCGCAGGTGCCGCCACGGCGATGGTGGGCTCGCCCACACCGCCCCAGAAGCCGCCCGATGCGAGGACTTCGGTTTCCACCTCGGGCATGGCGGCAATCTTCATCGATGGGTAAGTGTGGAAGTTCTGTTCCTGAATGGCGCCGTCCTTGACGGTGATCTCGCTGTACAGCGCTGCCGACAGGCCATACACGAACGAGCCCGCCACCTGGGCTTCAATCTGTTGCGGATTCACGGCGTGACCGCAGTCAGTGGCGGCCCAAATCTTTTTCATGTTGAGCTTGCCATCGTCGACTGAAACTTCAGCACAGGCTGCCACGTAGCTGCCGAAGGCCTTGCAGACCGCCAGACCCAGGCCGCTGTTGGCGGGCAATTCCCGACCCCAGCCGGCGCGGCGAGCGACGCTGTTGAGCACGGCCAGACCTTCGGGGCTGGTTTTCTCCAGCAGGCGACGGCGATAGGTCAGCGCATCGATACCCGCCTTGCGGGCCATCTCATCGATGAAACTCTCCATGTAGAACACGTTTTGGTTGATGTTGACCCCTCGCCAGAACCAGGGACGCAGGTGTGGATTGCGCATGGCGTGGTCGGCGAGGAAATTGTCAAAGTCGTAGATCAGCGCATGATCACCCTCAGGGGACACCGCCTGGAAAACAACCGGGTCGATACGCTCCTCGCCCAGCGGGGCGCGCAGGGCAGCCATGATGGACTGACCTGAGATCCGCATGTGCAAGGCCTCAGGTAAGCCATCTTCACCGAGCTTGGCGGTCATGCGGCTGCGCGTCACAGGGTGTAAGCGTCCCTGTCGCTGGTCTTCTTCCCGGGTCCATAGCATCTTGATGGGCGTGCCCGGCATGGCCTTGGCGATCAGGCCGGCCTGCACCAACCAGTCGTGGTTGGCGCGGCGCCCGAAGCCTCCACCCAGAATGGTTTTGTGCACCTCGCACTGCTCGGGCAGCATGCCCACACCGTCAGCCAGTGCATCCAGTGCGCCTTCGCCATTCTGGGTCGGTACCCAGGCCTCGCAGCGTTCTTCGGTCCACACCACGGTGGCGTTCATCGGCTCCATGGGCGCGTGGTTTTGATAGGGGAAGCTGTAGTCGGCGCTGATCGTGTCTTCAGCCTCTGCCAGTAGTTCCAGCGCGTCCCCACGGTCGTGACCGACGTAGGCTTCATCGGCACTCAGGCCGTCGATCAGCATGTCGCGGATACCCGCGCTGTCGACCTGGCCGGGGGCGCCGGTGTCCCATTCGATATCAACGGCATCGAGTGCGGTTTTGGCTTGCCACCAGCTATCGGCCACGACGGCGACCGCATCGTCGGCAATGGGCAATACCGCGCGAACGCCCGGCATGGACTGGGCCTTGTCGCCGTTGAAGCTTGCGCGTTTACCCCCGTGCACCGGGCAGGTAAACGTCGTGGCGTAGAGCATGCCGGGCAGCTTGATGTCTGCGGCGTAGCGCAGGGCGCCGGTGACTTTGTCCGCCGTGTCCAGTCGCGGCAGTCCCGCACCAATGACTTTCCAATCTTTGGGATCTTTGAGTGCAACTTCGTCAGGGACGCTCAGCGTCGCGGCCTTTGCTGCGACCGCGCCGAAGCTCAGTGTGCGGCCACTGGGTTCGTGGGTGATGACACTCTTACTGGCGGTGCAGTCTTTGGCTGACACCGACCACTGCTCGGCGGCTGCGGCGATCAGCAACTCGCGGGCGAGCGCGCCGCCTTCGCGGACGTATTGATGACTGCCGCGAATGCCGCGACTGCCGCCCGTCGAAAAACTGCCCCAGGGGCGATTGCGCTCGAGACTTTGTCCGGGGGTTGGAAACTCCCAGCTGACCTTGTCCCAATCGCACTCGAGCTCTTCCGCCACCATCTGTACCAGACCGGTGAGCGTGCCCTGACCCATTTCTGAGCGTGCAACGCGGATAGTGACCTGGTCATCACTACCGATGACCACCCAGGCATTGATTTCGCCATCGGCAGGCAGTGGTTGCTCAGCAGCCTGACAAGCCGCCAGCGACAGGCCTACGCTCAAACCTGCGCCACCCACCGCTGTGCCGATGACAAAGCGGCGTCGGCTGATGTCCACAACTTCGTGCTTGGTGCGGTTCATGCCTTCACCTCCGCGGTCGCGTCGTGGGCCAGCGCTGCGGCCCGATGGATGCCTTCACGAACTCGGGGAAAGGTGCCGCAGCGGCAAATGTTGGTAATGCCGGCGTCGATATCGGCGTCGGTCGGGGTTGGTTTGTCGGCCAGCAGTGCCGCCGCCGCCATGATCATGCCGGGTTGGCAGTAGCCGCACTGGGGAGTATCCAGTTCCACCCAGGCTTGTTGTACCGGGTGGCTGCCATCGACCGACAGGCCCTCGATCGTGGTGATGGCCTTGCCAACGGCAGCGCTGACGGGCAGCACGCAGCAGCGGGTGGCGGCGCCATCCAGATGAATGGTGCAGGCGCCGCATTGGGCGATCCCACAGCCAAATTTGGTGCCGGTCATGTCGAGATGGTCACGCAGTACCCACAGCAGCGGTGTACTGGGGTCTACATCGACACTGATATCAGCGCCGTTGATATTCAGAGTGAGCATGGGGCAACGCCTCAGATCGGTCAGATGGCGTTGCAGCATCGCCCCCACTGGGGTGGGGGTCAAGCCGGCTCAGTGCATCGAATCAAAGCAGCCGCCCTGATTGTTGGCGTAAATGTCTAATGTGGCGAAGAACATCATGGGATTGATGGCGGCGGTGGGGCTGACCTGGTCACCGAAGCGGCGGATGTCGCTATCGGCGTCGTCTTGTCGGGCCAGCGAAGCGAGGTCGGCCTGGAAGCGACGCAGAAAGGGTCCTACCAGCTCGTGCATGTCGTGCATGCTGAGTAACTCACGCAGCAAAATCGCTGTGTCGGTGTAGCGCTGCAGGTCGTTGGCATGGCGGCATCCATGGTCAACCACCATGATGCGCGCGACCTCGTGTGCAGCGCCCAGTTCACGGAAAGCCTGTTCAGTCTGGTCCCGTCGAAAGGCACGCAATCCGCTGACCATGGCCTGTGCAAAATAGCGGCGCGCCCGGGTGAGGCTTTCGGTGACTTGTTGGCGATGGTGCTGGCAAAGACACTGTGCTTGCATATCCCGACTCCGCAACCTGCGACGACTCATTGACGGCTTTACGTTAATGGGAATCATTTTCATTTGCAAGAAATATTTGGAGACCTCCCCAGATGCGAATCCTCGTCGATGCCGACGCCTGTCCTGTGGTCGTCCGGGATATCCTCTTTCGCGCCGCGGTTAAGCGGCAGGTTTCTGTCACGCTGTTTGCTAACCAGGCCATCCGCATACCGCAATCGCCGTGGATCGCGATGTTTCAGGTGCCGCGCGGGTTTGACGCTGCGGATGATGAAATTGCCGGGCGGGTCGAGGGCGGGGATTTGGTGATTACGGCAGATATCCCGCTGGCCTCAGAAGTGCTCGCCAAAGGCGGCAAAGTATTGACTCCTCGCGGCGAGCGCTACACCGAGGCCAATATTCGCCAGCGGCTACAAATGCGTGACTTCATGGAAACGATGCGCTCTTCCGGTGAGCACACAGGTGGTCCGCAGGCCATGAACCACGCCGACCGCAAGGCTTTTGCAGACCAGCTGGATCGTTTGCTGACCCGGCGCTGACTGCCGATTCCTTTAGTGGCGGTGTGCGGAGCTCGTGCTAGGGTGACGGCTTCAATAAAAATAAAAGAACAGTGTTTTGTCTGATACAGCGGTAGGTAGTGTCACCAAACTCCCCCTTCTGACCAAAATAGCCCACGGCTTCGGCGCCACGGCTTACGGCCTCAAGGACGGCGGTTTTTCTTATTTTCTGATGATTTTTTACACCACTGTGGTGGGGTTGGAGCCGGCTCTCGCCGGGCTCGCGATTCTCTGCGCACTGGTGTTTGATGCGATCAACGATCCCATTGTGGGCTATTGGTCTGACAACACCCGCTCGCGCTTCGGGCGGCGGCACCCATTCATGTATGCCGCTGCCATTCCTGTGGCTGTGACTTACTTCCTGCTCTGGAATCCGCCCGAGCTGACTCAGACCGGCTTGTTTTTCTATCTGCTGTGCATCGCCGTACTGATCAGGACCCTGATTACCTTCTACGAAACTCCCAGTTCGGCACTGATGCCCGAGCTGACTAACGATTACGATGAACGCACGTCGATCCAGGCCTGGCGACTGTTCTTCGCTTGGGCCGGGGGCACCATGATGACGGTGTTTGTGTTTGGTGTGCTGTTGGTTCCCACCGAGGAATACACCATTGGCACGCTCAATCGCGAGGGTTACGCGCGCTATGGCGTCATTGCCAGCGTGGTGATGTTGTTGTCGATCCTCGTGTCCACCGCCAGCACCCACCATCGTATTCCCCAGCTGCGCCAACCTGAGCGCGCCGAGCGTCGCAGTATTGGCCGTGTCTATCGCGAAGTTTTTGAAACCCTCAGTGAGCGCAGTTTTCTGGCCCTGTTCTTCGCCATGTTGTTTGCGGCGGTAGCCACGGGGCTGACCGCGGCTCTGTCTTTTTTGATGCTTACCTATTTTTGGGAGTTCAGCTCTGAGCAGATTTTCCTCTGGACCGCGCTGGTGGTTGTGTCATCGGTCATTGGCCTCATCGTGGCCCCTCGCTTGACCAAGCGGCTGGGCAAGAAGCGCTCGGTGTTGGTGTTGGGCGCAGTGGCTTTCACCATTGCACCGCTGCCGGTCATCCTGCGGTTGTTGGGGTGGTTTCCCGAAAACGGTGATCCACTGACCTTTATCCTGGTGGCAAGTATCAACACCTTCGACCTGGGTTTAATCATCGCATTGCAGGCGATCAGCAGTTCCATGGTGGGTGACCTGGTTGATCAGAGTGAACTGAAAACAGGTCGGCGCAGTGAGGGGGTGTTCTTTGCGGCAATAACGTTTGTTCGTAAATCCAATCAGGGGATCGGTGCCTTTCTGGCTGGGATCATTCTGCAAGTGGTTGGGTTGCCGGCACGGGCTACCCCCGATGAAGTGTCTCCGGAGGTCATTTGGAATCTCGGCGCCTGGCTGGTGCCCTCCCAGTACTTCTTGTGGACGTTGTTGTTGGTGGCGATGAGCCGCTACGGCATTGATCGTGACCAGCACGAAGCGAATCTCAAGGATCTCGCCGCGAAGTAACGGGTTTTGACTTAAACTTGTGCGAGCGGTCGAGGTGTCAGTCCACTGCGACCCGTGGTGCGTGTCAGTTCCCACAGGCAGCCATAGAGAGCCAAGCCATGCATAACAAGCGATCCGAGAAGCCATCGCATTACCCGGTCACATCAACCACCATGCTGTTATTGCTGGGTGCACTTGGCGTGTCGACACCAGTGAGTGCTCAAGAGAACAGTGTGGTCGAGGCGATCAAGTCTGGGCAGCCATTGCTGCGCATGCATGCCCGCGCCGAGCTGGTTGACGACCAGGCGAATACGCTGAGTGACGCCAATGCCCTCACGCTGCGAACCTATTTCGGGTGGCAGACGGGGGAGGTCAACAACTGGAGCGTGCGAGTCGCTGCCGAAAACGTCACTCACCTGATTGACGATTTCAATGTGCCCGGCGAGCCCACCAACGGTGCCGATGTGGTCGCGGACCCATCGGGGACCGAGATCGACGAGGCATTTATTCGCTACACCGGCTTCAGTGACACGAAAATCACACTGGGCCGTCAGTACCTGACTTACCGGCCGGCGCCGCTGCACCGATTTATTGGTACTGTGCCCTGGCGCCAGAATTGGCAGTCGATGGACGCACTCGCCATTGAGAACACCTCCATCGATGGCCTCAAGGCCAGCTATGCCTATGTGGATAACGTGAATCGTATCTTCGGTGATGGCAACCCGAATGAGGCACTGGCAGATTCGCCCATGCAGTCGCACTTCGTGAACCTGCAGTACGCCAACAGCCCGCTCGGCAGTCTTGAGGGCTTCTACTACAGGCTCGACTACGATCGCGATGATTTACCGGCACCGTTTACCGACCGTGAAACCATCGGTGCCAAACTTCAGGGCAAGCGCGACCTCGGCGATGGCCTGAGTGGCTTGTATCTGCTCGAGGCCTCGCATCAGCGCGCGATCGCTGACAACCGCACGGCCTTTGACTCGGCCAACCAGTATCGGGTGGAGTTGGGGCTCAGCCGACCCCTGGAAGGGCAGCTCACGAGTTTGACGGCAAAAATCGGTTACGAAGTGCTTGAGAGTGACAACGGCATTAGCTACTCCACACCTTTGGGCACCGTGCACGCCTTCCAGGGCTGGGCCGATCGATTTATCGGATTCCCCGGAGCGGGCGTTCAGGATCTCTATCTGGTGGGCGCTGCCAAGTTTGCGGGCAATGTGGCACTGACCGCGATCTATCATGATTTCCAGCCGGATGCCGGAAGTTTCGACTTTGGTCAGGAGCTTGATCTGTTGTTGACCAAAAAAATTGGCCGCTTCACCGTAGCTGGCAAGCATGCCAGCTACTTTGGCAGCGATGACGCCGCCGCTGGTGCTACGGGTATCGACAAAACTGTCACCTGGTTCTTTGTGAATTACGCCCTGTGAGTTGGCAACGACTCGGCGATTCGTTGCCCCGCAGGAAAAACCCGCTGACGCGTATGATCGGCAGGAGCGTGTTTTCCTGGATGGGCTGGCGCATCGAAGGCGATTTTCCCGACCGCCCCAAGGTGGTCGTAGCCCTGGTACCTCACAGCTCCAATATGGATTTTATTCTGACGGTCGCTGTGCTCTGGGCGCTTGGATTACGGTCGTCGTTCCTGATGAAGCACTCGCTGTTCTGGTTCCCCTTGGGCAATCTTCTGCGCAGTCTTGGTGGTATACCCGTCGATCGCAGCCGTGCCGGCGGGATGGTCGGGCAAATGACCGAAGAGTTTGCCAGTCGTCAGCGCCTGGTGTTGGGGATCACCCCTGAAGGTACCCGTGCCAGCGTCAAGGAGTTCAAGGCTGGATTTGCCCGGATCGCCGCGGCGGCCAAGGTGCCAGTGCTACCGGCGGTGCTCAATTACCAGACCCGTACCGTGCGCTTCGCGAACTTGATCGAGAACGTCAGCGACGTCGACGAGATTATGCAGCGAGTCCAGGTTGAGGCCGCCACGGGGATTGCCCGGGTCTAACTCTCGCTCAGTCCAGGAGCTCCAGCGGTACGTAGTCCACATCGAGGCCAAAGCAGCGGGGTGCTGTGACCGCCAATGCCTCAGGCTGCCGGTAAAAGTGCGGAGCGCCGATGGCGATCACTGCCACCCGCTGGCCAAAGGCCAATCGCTCTCCGTTGATGGGGGTGCCCGTTTCCACATCGACAATGACCAACAGGTCAGGTACCGAAGCGCGGACGGTTTCCCCCTCCATCGCCAGTAAATACTCGTTTTTGATGGCGATACGCAGACATCGTTCGGGTTGGTCGAAGGCTTCAATACGGCATTCACCGATGTCATAGCCACTGACAATGCGGGTCGACTTCTGTACGACTTTGCCGCTGAAAATCAGCCGGCACTCGCCATAGACCGAATCGCTGAAGCAGTCCGACAGCGGTGCCATCAGTTGTGCTGCCGGGCCCCGGTGTTGGCGTAGGGTCTTGCCCAGGCTGAGTGCGAACGACAGGGTGTGTGGAATGACAGCAGCTTTGAGTTGGGCGCCGGACATGGGGTGCTCGGCGACGGTAATCATGCCGCCGGCTGCGGCAGCAAAGGCACGGATGTGGTGTTCATAGGTGCGTGTATCTGCCGTGGAGAAGGCCGCTGTATTGCCGGCGTAATCCAGTGCGACCGCAGGTGTGGGTTTCACGCCGGCAATCGCATAGCTCATCATCTGCGCCTCGGGGAATGCCCGGCCCATGCCATCCCCATCGATGGTGGGCAGACCCTTGGCCGCCGCCGCGACCAAGGGCATCAGGGAGTTACCACCGCCGACTTCAAAACTCGCCACTGCGTCGATGCTGCGTCCCGTGTGGGCTTCGAAGGCGCTTAGCGCGTCTGCTGCCTCGCTGATCGAAGGCAGCAGCTCCAGCGAGACTGTTGGTGCGCCGACGCCACCCACCGGGACGACCAGCGACTCGTCCGCCATGGTCTCGGGTGCCACGAGCGCGACGGGCCCATATTGCGTCAGCGCCTGTTTGGCGATCATCAGTGGTAGATAGGGGTCGCCACCCCCACCGGTCGCCAAAAAGACCGCGCCGAGGGTCAGGTCGTCGAGGTCCTCGACACCGATGGACTCGCTCATTCGGGTACCTCCGTGCGTAACGCTAGATCCGCCACCACTTTGGCGCGGATGCGCAGGTTGCCTTCATCCATATAGGGGATCGAAGTCTCCTCGAGCGCCAACGTACGCAGAGTGGCCGGGTCTCCGCCGGCAGCCACAGCGCGCGCGCGTGCGTCGGCAAGCACCTTGTCCACCACCGACTGCCGTGATTCACCACCGGCTATCAGGAACTGCTCCGCCTCGCCGCTGACCTGGGCGATCGACGCGCCGATGGCATTGGCGACGCCGGCATGGTCCGGTCTGATGATGTCGCCGCCAGCGAGTTGTTCCCCGGCTAACAATACCGCTCCGCCTCCAACCAAAATCACCGGTAGGCTCTCCTGTCCGGGTTTCATCGCTTCGGCCGCATGGTTGAGGGTTTGCCGGATCAGCTGATCCACCCGCCCCACCAAATTGCTGTCGAGCCCTCCGAGGTGTGCGGCTTCTCCAAAGACCAGCCGTCCGGCAGCGGCAGCGATATCGGTGGCAGTCAGCACATCTCCGCCAACTGCAACGGCTCGCTTCGTCAGTTGGTGGCCGACCGAGTGTGGGCCTATCGTTGCGCCGTCATGACTGACAACACTGCCGCCACCCAGTCCAATGGCATTGATATCCGGCATGCGGAAGTTGGTGCGCACGCCGCCAACATCGACCACCATATTCGACTGCCGGGGGAATCCGTCCGCCAAAACGCCGAGATCAGAGGTGGTGCCACCGATGTCGATGACGATGGCATTGTCGATGCCGGTCAATTGCCAGGCGCCGCGAATGGAATTGGTCGGTCCCGAAGAAAAAGTCAGCGCTGGGTAGCGGCGTACTTTTTCGAGGCTCATCAGGGTGCCGTCATTTTGGCTGACATAAACCGGGCAGCGCAGATCCCGGCGGGCGATTGCCTCGTCGAACGCGGTGGCGACTTTATCGGCCAGCGGTAGCAATGCGGCATTGAGGATCGCGGCGTTTTCCCGTTCGACCAGGCCCAGTCCGCCAAATTCATGCGAGCAGCTCACGACCAGTGCATCTGAGCGCCGAACGATGCGGGTGGCAACGGCTTGCTCTACCTCGGGGTTGATTGGTGAAAACGCGGCGGCAATGGCGAACTGTTCGATCCCTGCCGCCAGGAAGCCTTCGACTGCAGTATCCAGCGCCTCCGTATCGAGTGGCGCCAGTTCGCGGCCGTCATAGAGGTGACCGCCGGCAATAATGGCGTTACCCCCGTCGGTGGCGGCGGCAATATCCTCGGGCCAGCCCATGCGCGGGGCGAGTCCGCCCCCTGCCGGCGCGACCACTCGAATCGCTGCCACTTTCGCCAACTGGCGTCGTTCGACCACCGCATTGGTAAATTGCGTGGTGCCAATGGTGACAATTTGCACCCGGTTGGCAAGCGACTTGAGCGGCAGCGCATCCAGTGCGTTGCTGATACCCGTGGCAACGTCGTTGGTTGTGGCCTGTTTGGTCGCTGCCACTACCGAGTTGCCGTCCATCAGGACGGCGTCGGTATGGGTGCCACCGACATCAATACCGATGCGCATGATCAACCTCCTTGCGCTGACGCCGCCGTCGGCCCAGCCAGTAAATACTGGCGCTGATCAGTACCGCATCCAGTGTCGCAATCTGTGTCACGCTGGGTAACAGACCTTCAGCCGCGGCGAGTGCGATCGCTGCACCGGCGAGCCAGGCGATCAATCCCTCGAGATTGGTGGGCTGTCCGTCACTGACCGAGGTCTGCCGATAAGCGCTGGATCTGGCATGCAGACAATCAACAATGATGACACCGGCCACCGGGATGAAAACCACCGAGAGGTAGAACAAAAAGGTCAGGAAAGAGTCGAGGATATTGGCCGCACCAGCGATGGCGCCCGTGATGCCCAGACAAAGGATACTGCGCGTGGCGGGTAGCTTGGGGAAGGAAGCGGTCAACCCGAGCACGGCGCTGTACAGATTGAGTGCGTTGAGAATCCAGCTGCTGGCGATCACGATCACAAAGGCACCACTGCCCAGGCCGACAAGCACCATCATGTCGATCATGTCACTGGCTGCCAAGGCAAGGCCCGCCAGCACGGCTATCACCATCACAGCTGGTTGGACAAGCAGGTAAGACACCCCTGTGACGACCAGCGCTCGTGAAGGCGCCCGCAAAAAACGAGTGATGTCGGGCATGATGATGGCACCGACAATGATTGAGCCAACGATGGCGGAAACCCCTGTACCCCAGCTGACGCTCTGGCTGGCTTCCACCACCGGCTGTGCATCGCCCTCGGTGCCGAGTACTACCCACAGCAGTCGGCCCACGATCAGGATCAGCACCGGTACCAGCAAGGTGGCCAACCAGTTGATGGCTTTGAAGCCGAAGATGGTCGTCACTGTGATCAGCGCGCTCGCCACCACCGTGACGCTGAGTTCAGGAGGGCTCAATCCCAATAGCTGCCTGGACAAACCATTGACCGCCTGACCGAGCAGATTCACGTTGACGCCGAACCAACCGATCAGCGACAGCGCGAAGGCGGTGTTGACGAGTTTCGCGCCTGCGTCGCCGAAGGCGATTCGAACCAGCAAGTACGAACTAAAGCCGGTTTTTGCGCCGATGAACCCCATCGCGGCACCCACTAGAAAAATAATGAGCGCACCGAGAGCGATCACCGGGATCGCGGCGTCGACGCCCACACCCTCGGCCACTTCAATGCCGGTGATAAAGGTCGGTAGCGACAGCGACACCATAGAGGCGACTGCGGCGACGCGCAGGGTAGGGACTCGCTCCGCGTGGCTGACTGCACGCGTTGAGAACTCGGTGGTGTCGCTGTCCAAGCCGCGGATTCCGCTCAGAAAAAGGCTTGCCAGTGTCGCAGTTCAGCGCCGCACTAGGAAGTGTCACGCGCGCATTGGCCTTCAGCGGCTGGGGGGCAGTGCGCGCGGGCGTCTGCCCCCGACCGGACGATTGAGATTGACCTGGTCTGCGGCCCTTCTCCCCGCATTGGCAGCGCTGCCAATGCTGGTAGCGCCAGAGCGGGAGAGGTTTGCTGAGCGCAATCGGGGATAGCGTGCCGTCAGCGCTGCCCGCAGTGCCTGGTCACGCGCGGTGACCAGTGCGCGACCATCGCTGCGAGCCGTCAACCATTCGTTTTCCACCGATTCCCGGGCTTCCCGCAGGCGTCGATTCAGGCGGTCGACGAACTCCCTGCGGAACGAGAACAACAACGTGCGAGGATGATGGCCTTGTTGACGCTCGCGTTGATAAGCGGGGCTCTGGCGATACCGCTCTGAGGCTTGGAACACCGCGTGATAGGCCACTTCGCTGAGGTACACCGCCATTTCCACGTCGGCAGGCGCACCGAAATAGGTGACACGCTCGATGGTTTTCTCGCGACCCAGAGCGCGGCTCCAACTACCGTAAGTCGGTAGCGGGTTGGAGTGAATCACCGCCTCAACACCGCAGAAACTGGCGATGGCGAAGCAGAGCTGCAACAGGGGCTTGTAGCGGTCACGGGACAGTACCGGTACACCGCGTTCGATGTAATGGGGTGTCCACCCGTCGCCGCTGTCCTCTTGAGTCAGCCCATACTTCGCCTGCAGGCCCTGCAATTGCGATAGCGCCCGTTCCGCCTCGTTGGCATTGGAACTCGGGTCTTCAGCCATTTTTCGCAGCGCCTGCACCTTGCTGATCAGCCGCGCCTGGTGGCGCGCTTTTACCCGCTGTGCTTCGGTGGCGGCGAATTCATCGAGCATGGGGTTGACCCCGAAGCCGCGCACCAGTCGATAGACCTGCTGAAACTGCTCTCCGTGAGCAGGCGGGTCATCGTCCGGCCATGCCTGCGCCACCAGATAGTGGGTCAATTCGTGGCCGAGGGTGGCGATGATGGCCTCATCGATGTTTTGCACCCAGCGGTCACCGATGACCGGGTCTTCGCTGAAGCGGGCGTATTCCTCAAACTGCGCGCCGCCCTCGAAAGTCTCAAGACCACCAAAGTCGATGCAAAGTTCGGTGGATTCGCCGTCCTCGCGGCGATGGAAACTGCTGCCAGAGGCTGTGCGGCAAACAGTCAACAACGCCCCCGCGGCTGCAATCTGTGCCGTGGGCAAGTCGAGTGCGCGACTCAGATGTTCGATCAGTTGAGGACAGCGCTTTTCAGGCAGTTTGTCGGGATTGCGCCGATGACTGAGTAGCTCAGTGAGCAAGACAAAAACATGCTCCCGGTGCCAGTCGGTCAATCCATCGCGAACCTGTCGCCGCATCAGTCGATCCATCAAAGTGTGGGGGCGCGCAGTGTAGCGAACCACGTTGCCCAATGATGGATGCTCTAAATGAGCCCGAGTTCGATGGCTTTGAGTACCGCTCGGGTGCGGTCTCTGACTGCGAGTTTGGCGAGTACGTTGGACACGTGGTTTTTGATGGTGCCCTCGGAGTTGTTGAGGGCCTGTGCGATCTCCCGATTGCTGTAGCCACCCGCCATGAGGCGCACAACGTCAGTCTCGCGGGCAGTGAGCGGTTCACCGAGACTGGATTTGTCGGTTTGCTGTTCACGCCGCGCCAGGCCGCGCAGCAGGGTTTCTGTGATTCCCGGTTGGATCATGGTGCCGCCCGCAGCTACCGATTCGATGGCTTCAATCAAGCTCTGCAAAGAGACATCTTTCAGTAGATAGCCAGTGGCGCCGGCGCTGATACCATCGAGCACCTGATCGTGGTCGTCGAAGGTAGTGAGGATGATGACCGGGGTGTCGATGCCGGCCGCCCGTAGTGCACGGGTGGCCTCGGCCCCCGACATGCGCGGCATGCGCATATCCATCAGGAAGACATCCGGTTTGGCGCTCTCTGCAATTGGAAGTGCGTCGCTGCCATCTTCACCCTCTGCCACCACTGCCACCCTTTCGGACAGTTCCAGCAGGCCGCGGATACCCGCCCTGACCAATTGCTGGTCGTCGATGAGTGCAATGCGGATCGATGTGGCAACGTCTGGATTCACACCCGGTCTCCAGGCAAATTCGCGCAGATTTGCAGTGAGCCATTGTTCACAACGAAGTTGGCGCTGCCACCCAGTTGCTCAAATCGCTCACGCACACCGGTGAGTCCATTGCCCGGCCTGATCGGCGCGCGGGCGCTGCCATTGTCCTGGATGGTGAGCTCAATCTGCCCTTTGTGTTCATGCAGTTGGATCTGTAACTGAGTCGCGGCTGCGTGGCGCAGGGTATTGGTGATGGCCTCCTGGATACCGCGCAATAGAGCCTCTGCGGCCTCGACATCACTGACGGCCAGATTCGGCGCCACGTTCAGCTCGATATCGAGTAGCGGTACGTTGTCGATAAGCATGCGAATCGCGCTGTGCAGGTCAACCGACTGTACTTCCCGCAGTGTACTGACGGCTTCACGGACATCGCTGAGCAGTAACCTGGCCAGTGCCCTGGATTCGCCGACTTTCTCCCGGGCCTCGCCATCAGTCAGGTGCTCCGCAATTTGCAGGTTGATCGACAGCGCCGTCAGGTGGTGGCCCAGCAAGTCGTGTAAATCTCGTGCAATGCGGGTCCGCTCCTGCTGCCGTGAGGCCTGAGAGAGCAATTGCTGGGTGGCCAGCAGTTCGCGATTGAGTGCCTCCACCTGCTCGCGCGCTGCTTCGGCGAGTTGGGCGTTTCGTGTGCTGAGTAACGCGAATAGGTGGAAGGTGCCATACAGCAGTACGGTGAAGATCGCGCCGTCTTCCTGCCAACCGACACGGATGACGCCGTACCATGCCAGCAGGGTGCCCAGCAGCAGCCAGCGAGTGGTAGCCAGGCTGTAAGTCCCGCCCACCATCGATATCCAGACTACCGTGAGAATCGGTAGAAAGCTCATGGGCATCAGCCAGGCGAGCAGCATGGCGCTTAGCCACTGGATGGCGAGACTCAGATGGACTCGCCATAGCTTCTCCAGGCGCTCGTCCATGGCCTGCCACATGGCCGCGCCATTGATCAGCGCCAGTGGCAGTACGATCTGCAGGGCCTGTGCGTGGTTATCCCCCCGCCAGGCGACATAAAAGGCCAGCCCACACACGGTCGCCCAGGTAAGGATCGCGGCGATGGGCAGCATATTGCCCTGACGAAGCACGTTCAGCATGACGCGATTCTGCTCGCTTTGTGCCGTGTCAGCCATAGGCCGAAAGTCATGGTCAGAAACAGTGACGGGTGGCACTCATGTCATGCCGCGAGCAGTTGCAGACTCTCCCCCATCATTGTTCAAGGAGAGCGTCATGGTCGCTTTGCATTCCGCCCTGGTCACTTTGCACATCGTCGTGGGTGCCCTCGCCCTGTGCTTGTTCTGGGTGCCTGTCCTGGCACGTAAGGGCAGCCCTTTGCACACCCGTTCAGGCTCTGCCTATGCCTGGGCAATGACCATCGTGTCACTCAGCGGTTTGTTTGCCTCATTGTTGGTTTTGGTGGATCCGTTGGGTATCCGGCGCCCCGGGCAGCTTATTGATCCAGCGGCTGCGGCTGAACTGGTCGAGCGATTTCGGGCGTCAGCCCTGTTTCTGCTGATGCTGTCGATTCTCGTCTTTGCCAGTGTGCGCCACGGCATCGCCGCTCTCCGGGAGCGGCGACATCCTGGCACGCTGACGCAGTTCTGGCACAAGGTTCTGGTGCTCACTCTGGGTGTGCTCGGCGTCTTGGTGGGTGCGCTGGGGCTAGTGATCGGCCAGCTGCTGCTGATCATTTTTGGTGGTGTGAGTTTGATGGTTTCCCGCGGCATGTGGCGCGAGATACGTGAAGCCGAGCGCGGCGAGGCCAACCTGCTGGTTGCCCACCTCGGCGGAATGCTCGGTAGTGGCATCGGTGCTTATACGGCCTTCTTCTCCTTTGGTGGTGCACGCTTTTTCTCTGAGTGGTTGCCGGGGCAATGGCAGGTCGTGCCTTGGGTGCTACCGACCATCATCGGCACGGTGGTGATCAGCCGCATGACCCGACGCTACCGGAAGTCGACTGCCAAAATGCCGTGAGTGGTCCCAAATACACGTTGAACTGCCCCCTGGCCCGCAGATATCGCCTTCCGCGCGGGCTATGCTTTTTGCTTAGGGCGCTCAACATCTGTTGAGACGACTCCCCCCAAGTTCAATAACAACAATGGCGCAGTGGGGCGCAGCACGGGAGGCGACCGAGAGTGAGGCAGAGGCGGCCGGAAATAGCTGTGAGCGTGTTGCTCGCTGTGGGAGCGGGAATCGCCTCGCCTGTCGTTGCTGAGCAGTCAGCGTATCCCGACTCCTCACCGCCGCCGCTGATTTGCCATTGGGGCTCGGATCGCTTTGATCTCTGTGCTTATGACACCCAGCAGGCACGGATTGACGCCCTGCTGGCAGAGATGACCCTCGATGAAAAACTGGGCCAGATGACCCAGTCGGTCTGGCACAACGGCGTCTCTCCGGAAATTGTTCGCGACCGCGGTATTGGCTCGGTGATTCACACCGAAGGGCCAGTACCTGGGCCGACGGCGCTGGACTGGCAATCGACCTTCAACCGCTTTCAGGCGGCGGCACTGGAGACCCGGTTGGGTATTCCGCTGCTGATTGCCGTCGACGCGGTTCATGGCCAGAACACCTTTGAGGGTGCCACGGTGTTCCCGCACAACATTGGTATGGCTGCCACCCGCAACCTGGATTTGATTCACGAAGCCGCTGCCATCACCGCCCGGGAGGTCGCGGGTACGGGTTTCAATTGGACCTTCTCGCCGTGTATCGCCATGCCCCAGCACGAGTTCTGGGGACGGGTGTATGAGGGCTACAGCGAGGACAGGGATTTCACTACGCAAGCGGTGATCGCATCGGTCACGGGGCACCAAGGAGAGGCCTTGTGGCTACCCGACACCGTGGCCGCAACGGCGAAGCACTTCATCGGTGACGGGGCCACCCAAGGTGGCGTTGAAGGTGGCAATGCAGTGATGAGCGATGCCCACATGCGCGCTCATTACCTGCCCCCCTATGCGGCGGCGGTTGAGCAAGGCGTGGCGTCGATCATGGTGGGTTTCAATGCCTGGAACGGCATCAACATGCACCAGCATCGCTATTTGGTCACCGACGTACTCAAGGGCGAGCTG
This sequence comes from uncultured Alteromonadaceae bacterium, assembly GCA_964482195.1. Taxonomy (GTDB): domain Bacteria; phylum Pseudomonadota; class Gammaproteobacteria; order Pseudomonadales; family Halieaceae; genus Luminiphilus. Next base: position 16,340 of record CAYZWL010000013.1, read on the forward strand.
GGTTTTGAGGGCGTGGTGCAAACAGACTGGGACGGCGGGCTCCGTTTTGGTGAGCCCCATACCGTGATCAACGCTGGCATCGATATGGCCATGCAGCCCGGCAACCATGATGAATTCCTGAGCGCCCTGAAAGGGTCGGTGGTCGATGGCATTGTGCCAATGAGTCGGATCGACGATGCCGTATCGCGGATCCTCAAGCTCAAATTTGATCTGGGACTGTTTGCCGAGCCCTTTGCCCGGGAGGGGTTCGTTGACACGGTCGGGTCACCCTCTCATCGCGCGGTGGCACGTCAGGCCGTGCGCGAGTCACTGGTCCTGCTCAAGAGCGCCAATGCCGCCCTGCCCTTCGATGCTGCCGCACCGCTCGCTGTGGTGGGCGCGCACGCCGATAACAGTGGTTTGCAGAGTGGTGGCTGGACGGTGCACTGGCAGGGCCAGCAGCAGAGCTATCGGGGTGCAACCACGATTCTGGCGGGCATACGCGAGGTCGCTAACCGGGTGGAATACTCAGCTGACGGTTGCCATCCGGCGATGACCGCCGACAAGGCATTGGTGGTGGTGGGTGAGCTGCCCTATGCAGAGGGATTTGGGGACAGCGATGAGCTTGGGTTGAGCGACGCACACAAAGCGTTGATTCACGGATGCCAAGCGTTGGGTAAGCAGGTCGTTGTGGTGTTGATCTCAGGTCGTCCGCTCATCATCACTGAGCAGCTTGATGGCGTCGATGCGTTCGTGGCGGCCTGGCTGCCGGGATCAGAGGGCGCGGGAGTTGCAGACTTCCTGTTTGCCGTCGATGGGTTCAAGCCGGTGGGCAGGCTTCCTTACGCTTGGCCTGCGCGGATCGAACACATTCCGCTGGCTCAGGATGCGCCCCACGCGTTGTTTCCCTTTGGTTTTGGTTTGAGCGATTACTGACGGATTTGGGGTCATCCCAAACCCGCCAGTCGCGGCAACTCACCGCGTTTACAGCCGCACCGTGGCGCAGATTTTGTTGCCGGCAGGGTCGCGTAGATAGGCCAGGTACAGCTTCATACCGCCACCTTCGCGGACGCCGGGTGGATCTTCGATGGCGGTGCCGCCGTTGGCGAGACCCGCAGCATGCCAGGCGTCGGCAGCTTCGGGCGACTCGGCGAGAAAGCCAATGGTGCAGCCATTGCCGTGACACGCTTCGTTGCCATCAATCGGCTTGGTGACCAGGAAGACGCCGGTAGGGGTCAGGTACATGAGACGACCTTTGGGGTCGACGATGGCGGGCTTGTGGCCCAGTGTGCCCAGCGTCGCATCATAAAAGGCCTTGGACGCCTCGATGTCGTTGGCGCCGACCATAATGTGATTGAACATATTATCTCCTTGGACGGTAGGTGCAGTCTGGCTGCACCCTTGGGGGTATCACTGCTAAGCCACACTATCCTTGGACAGACGGCCGCTAGGTCAGTCTAACCGGCCCGATAGCCGAGCACTAACCGTTGTTGGTTTAGTGTCGGCGGGCATCGCGCAGCATCACCCGAGCGGCGTTTTTGCCGGGAATGCCTGAGACACCGCCTCCAGGGTGGGCGCCGGAACCACACAGATACAGGCCCTTGAGCGGCATGCGATGGTCGGCAAAGCCGCCGACAGGGCGCAGCGAAAAGATTTGGTCGAGGGATAGTTTGCCGTGGAAAATATCGCCGCCGACCATGTTGAGCTTGCGCTCGATATCCTGGGGGGAATTGATCTGACGCCCCAGAATCGATGCTTTGAAATTGGGCGCATGGGCGGCCACGGTGTCGATGATCTGGTCGGCTACTCGCTCCTTGATGTCATCCCATTGTTGCCCGCCCGGCAGTTCCCGCCGGAAGTGCTGGCAAAACAGGCTCATGACATGCGCGCCCTCGGGCGCCAGCGTGTCATCCATCAGTGTGGGAATACACATGGAAATGACGGGCTTGTTGGCCCAGCCGGTCTGCTGGGCGTCGCGGTAAGCGTTATCGATGTAGTCGAGTGACGGGCAAATATCGATGGTGTTCTTCATCGCTGCGAGCCCGGTGTCGTCGTGGGGCAGCGAATCAAAGCGGGGTAGTTCGCTGAGGGCCACGTTCATGCGGAAAGTTGCGGACTCGCTGCGGTAGCCGCGAATACGGCGGGCGAACTCGGGGGGAGTAAGGGCGGGGTCGATTAACTGCCCGAACAGGATTTGGGGATGGGTGTTGGCAGCGACGGTGGTCGCTGCCAACGTGCGCCCGTCCTCGAGCACCACTCCCGTGACCTGACCGTCCCGGGTCGACACCTCGGCGACCGAAGCGCCGGTGATGATCTCGGCACCGGCGCTACGCGCGGCGCTGGCAAGTGCATCGGCGATCGCACCCATACCCCCGCGGGCGTAGGCCCAGGCACCCGTCCGACCATCGATGTCCCCGAACACGTGGTGTAGCAATACGTAAGCGGTACCGGGGGTCCAGGGGCCCGCAAAGTTGCCAATCACACCTTCGAATCCATAGAGGCCTTTGATCGGATCACTCTCGAACCAGCGATCGAGCACGTCGCCAATGGACATGGTCATCAGTTCGGTGAGTTCAATCTGGCGTTGCGAGGACAGTTTGCGAAAGCCATTGCCGGTCTGTATGAGCCGCCAGAGGTCGCTGAGTCCGCCGCCAAAATTGGGTGGAATAGTCTGGGCGATGTCGCGCACCAATGTGCCCATGTCTTCCAGCATGGATTCGAAGGCCGGATAGGCTTCGGCATCAGCGGTGGAGAACTTCGCAATTGCAGCCTGCGCTCTCACCGTATCTCGCGGCAGGTACATGTGGTCACCAGGCAGGATGGACAGGGCGCCACCCGGGCGATGCAGCAGTGTCAGACCGTGGCGTTCGAGCGCCAGATCCTGCATGACCGTTCGATCGAGCAGGCTGACCAGATAGGAGAAAACCGAGTTGCGAAATCCCGGGTGGAATTCCTCGGTGGCCGTGGCGCCACCCACGGTGTCGCGCCGCTCGAGCACCAGGGTGCGCAGGCCCGCTTTGGCGAGATAGGCGGCGCAGGTCAGGCCGTTGTGACCCGCTCCAACAATGATGGCGTCGTAATGGCTGGGCAAAGCATCTACCTCTGAAGCAGTCAGCGAATCTGGTGATGGGCTGCAATCGGGCAGCAGTCGTCTCGGTGGCCTATGCTAGCGCCGTCTTCAACAGGATTTGGGTGAGCGTATGGGCAAAGAGTATCAAGCGATCGACACCGCATTGCAGCAGTGGATCGGCCGGCAGCGGGTCTTTTTTGTTTCAACGGCGCCGCTGTCGGGGGAGGGGCTGATTAACTGTTCGCCCAAAGGGCTCGATGGGCTCAGGGTCACAGGGCCTAACGAGTTGGTCTACGCCGATCTCGGTGGGAGTGGTATCGAGACCGTGGCGCATGTTCGGGAGAACGGTCGCATTGTCATCATGATGTGTGCCTTTGAAGGACCACCCAAGATCTTCCGTTTTTATGGCCGGGGCCGCGTCGTTGTGGAGCGTGATGCCGAGTATGCTGAGTTGACCGCGCTATTTCCGCAATTGCAGGCACCGCGCAATTTCATCGTGATCACGGTGGAGCGGATCCGCGATGCCTGCGGTTTTGGTGTGCCCGAGTATGAGTACCAGGGTGAGCGAGAAGCGCTGCATACCTGGCGCGCCAACAAGACCCCTGAAGCGCTGGATGAATATCGACGACAAAAGAATGCGCACAGTCTCGATGGATTGCCGGGGCTGGAGTTTGATTGAGTGTCTCGGTGTCCTGAGTTGGCGACGAGATTTGGTCTCTTTTACATTTTGTAAAACATGCTTGACATGATCTCGCTCGGTCCTTAGGCTGCGCAATATCAAGTTAGCTTTACATATTGACTAGAGCGCTTGACATATACGTTAGCCAAGGAAAGGAGTGACGACATCATGGACGATCGACAACAACAGCAAGCGAGCCGGTCTCGCTGGGATCATTTCATCGCGGGGGATGGCACGGCGACCGATCGTGCCAATAACCGCCGTTTTAACCGGCTTAGTCTGCTATGGGCTGCTTCGCTCATTGCCTGTAGTGCGCTGGTCGGTGGGGTCGAGATGCCGACGGCGCTCAAATGGGTGGTGGCCCTGACCCCCAATCTCTTTGCCATCATGACCTTGAGGGGCTACCTCAAGGTGTTGCGCATGACCGATGAAATGATGCGCCGGATTCATCTCGAGGGACTCGCGGTTGGTTTCGGAACGGGGTACATCTTCGTCATTGGCTATCTGCTCGCCGAGCACGCCGGTGCGCCGCCCCTGAATCTGGCCGTGCTGACGCTGGTGATGACCGCGGGTTGGGTTTGGGGCAACTTGCGCGCCATGCGGAGCTATCAATGAAGAATCGCCTCAAAGTGCTTCGTGCTGAAAAGGACTGGACACAGGCGGAGTTGGCGGAACAACTCGATGTCTCCCGCCAAACCGTGAATGCCATTGAGACCGGAAAATTTGACCCCGCCCTGCCGTTGGCTTTCAAAATTGCTGGCCTTTTCGCCATGTCCATCGAGGAGGTGTTTTTTCCCGAGCCATGAGTGGCGCTGCGGGAGCAACCTGTTACCCGCACAGGCCGCCTTTAAAAATAGGTGATCTTCCCGCCCCGCGTTGCAGTGCTTTATTCCGGGTGCAATGATGCGCGCAGTCCAGTCTTTTCTTGGGCAGCGCGCTAGCGTTTGCCCGTTTATCCATATGGGGGGTAGATGCATGAAAGTGAATGGTCGTCACGCGGACGTGGTGAATAACAAGAACCGCTGGCTAAGCCTGTGCGCAGGAGGGCTGGCCGCCGTGCTGCTGGCACCGTCCGCACTGGCTGAGGAAGCACCGCTGGAGCGATGCTCTGAGCCCAAGGGTACGCTCGCCGTTGCGGAGCCTCAGGACCATGTGTTGCTGGCGCTGACCCGTTACAACCTGCCGGCGCCCACCAGCCTGCTGCGGACTTTTGTGCAAGAGTCCAACTGCTTCACCGTGGTCGAGCGCGGTCGCGCCATGCAAAACCTCAAGCAGGAGCGCGATCTGGCGTCATCAGGCATGCTTCAGGGCGGTTCCAATGTCGGCGGCGGCCAGATGCTGGCGGCAGACTTCGTGATCACGCCGGATGTGCTGTTCAAGGACAACAACGCTGGTGGTGCCGGTATTGGTGCCGCCGTGGGTTCGCTGTTCGGTAGCGTCGGATCGGTGGTCGGTGCGGTCGCGGGTGGTGTGAAGTTCCAGGAAGCCGAGACCACGCTGTTGCTCGCCGACGTGCGCTCGGGCGCGCAGGTCGCTTCGGCAAAGGGCTCCGCCAAGAAAACTGACTGGGCCTTCGGTGGCATTCTCGGTGCGGTGGGTGGTGGTGCTTACACCAGTACCGACGAAGGAAAAGTCGTCGCAGCCGCGCTGCTCGACAACTACAACACCATCGTCCGAACCATCAAGGACAAGCCATCGTTGCTGGTCTCTACCTCGGCGGCTGCCCAGCGCAATGCGGCCAATGCAACCGCTGCGGTCAATTTCGCGGAAGGGGCGGTACTCACCCCCAAGATCAAGACCGTTAAAGTGATGAGTGACCCGTCCAGCGGCGCGTCGGTCGCTTTCACCATCTCCAAGGGGGATGAATTGGTGTACCTCGGTGAGTCGACAGACGGTTATTTATACGTTGCCGGGGATGCAGGCGAAGGCTGGGTGAAGGCGGTACTCGTTCGCTGACACCGACAACGGTTGTAACAAGCGTCGCCGCTTCCCGTGGGGAGGCGGCGATTCGTGCTTAATTTCTAGACAGATTGGTTGCATTGATGGGTAAGGAAGGGGAAGCGTCACCGGGCGGTGATATAGCCATCGTCGGCATGGGTCTCTGTGTGCCGGGTGCACCCTCTGCACAGGATTTCTGGACCAATCTGCGCAACGGCGTCGAGTCGATTCGGCCGCTCAGCGAGGAAGAATTGCTCGCCGCCGGCGAATCTGCTGAAGCCTTGTCCCAGCCCAACTATGTGCCCGCGGCGGCATTACTCGACGACTTTGACGCCTTTGATGCTGAGTTCTTTGGATTCAGTCCGAAAGAGGCCGCGATTCTCGACCCGCAGCACCGCAAATTCCTGGAAGTCGCCTGGGAGGCGATGGAGCAGTCTGGCCATACCCCGCGCTCGATGGACGGACGGGTGGGCGTCTTCGCCGGTTGCGGTATGGGCAGCTACTTCTACTTCAATATCTGTTCCAACCCCGGTCTCGTCGATGATGTGGGCATGTTCCTGCTGCGACACACCGGTAACGACAAGGATTTTCTGTCGACCCGGGTGAGCCATATCTTTGACCTCAAGGGGCCGTCGATCAATCTGCAGACCGCCTGCTCAACGTCATTGGTGGCGGTGCACTACGCCTGTCAGGCCCTGCGCGATGGCGAGTGCGACATGGCGCTGGCGGGTGGCGTGACCATTGACTTGCCCCAGGGGCGCGGCTACCTCTACAAAGAAAACGAAATTTTGTCACCCGACGGCCATTGTCACGCCTTTGACCACCGCGCGCAGGGTACGGTGTTTGGCTCCGGGGCCGGCGCGGTTGCACTGCGACGCCTCGAAGACGCGATTGCCGACGGTGACCACATTTGGGCAGTGGTGAAAGGTACCGCCATCAACAATGATGGTGCGGCTAAAGCCGGCTATCTCGCGCCTTCGGTTGAAGGGCAAGCCGAGGCCATTGGCAAAGCCTTGGCGGCAGCTCAGGTGAGCGCTGAGACCATCGATTATGTGGAGTGCCATGGCACGGGCACCTATCTCGGTGATCCCATCGAAGTGAGCGCGCTAACCAGCGCCTATCGCGCCCAGACCGATGACTGCGGATATTGCGGCATTGGCTCGGTTAAAACCAATATCGGTCACCTCGACACAGCCGCAGGCGTTGCAAGTCTTATCAAGACCGCCATGGCGCTCCATCATCGGGAGATTCCCCCGAGTCTGGGCTATGAGGCACCCAACCCCGCGATCGACTTTGATAGCAGTCCTTTTCGGGTCAACGACCAACTCAACCCCTGGCAGTCGCACAAAGGGCCGCGTCGGGGTGCCATCAACTCGCTGGGCGTCGGCGGCACCAATGCCCATGCAATTCTCGAAGAGGCGCCTGCGATCGGCGCGTCCGAAGAGAGTGACTTCCCTTTCCAGGTGTTGTGCTTGTCCGGGCGATCCCGTTCTGCGTTGGATGAGAATAGCGCCGCCCTTGCCGCTTATCTCCGGGCCAATCCGGAGGTGCCGTTGGCCGATGTGGCCTACACACTGAAAGAGGCGCGTGAAGGCTTTGAAAAGCGCCGTGTGGTTGTTGCTGAAACCGCGCTGGAGGCGGCTCAGCTGCTGGAGGATGCAGACCCCCGCCTGGTGCTGACCCACGACCTGCTCGAGGGCAATCCTGACACGGTATTCATGTTCCCCGGCGGCGGTTCGCAATACGCGGGTATGGCGCAGGATCTGTACGAAACCGAGCCCGTGTTCGCCGACTGGATGGACCGCGGGCTGGATCATCTACAGAAGCAGCTGGACTACGACATTCGCGCGATTTGGTTGCCGGGAGACGACACTGCGGCTGCGGACCAAAAACTGCAGCAGCCGTCGGTTCAGTTACCGCTGATCATGATTGTGGAATACGCGCTCGCCCAGCTGTGGATGAGCTGGGGCGTGCATCCCACGGCGCTGGTCGGCCACTCCATGGGTGAAAACACCGCCGCTTGTCTCGCCGGCACCATCGGCTTTGAAGACTGTATTGATCTGGTGCTACTGCGTGGCCGCCTGTTTGAAACCGTGCCAGCGGGGGGCATGTTGTCGATTTCGTTGCCAGTGAGCGACGTAGAGCCGCTGCTGGGCGACGCACTCGATGTCGCCACGGTGAACGCGCCCCGCCTGACCACCGTCTCTGGTCCGCAGGCGGCGCTCGATGCCCTTGCCGAGACGCTCACCACCAAAGATATCGATCATCAACGCATTCAGATCGATATCGCCGCGCACTCACGCATGCTCGAACCGATTCTCGCTGAGTACCGGGCATTTCTGGCGAAACTCGACTTGCAGCCGCCGACGCTCCCGGTGATCTCCAACCGGACTGCACAGCCACTGACTGCCGCCGAGGCCACCGATCCGGATTACTGGGTCAGTCAGCTGCGCGAGAAGGTGAACTATGCCGACTGCATGAATACGCTGTCCGAGCGCAGTGACCGGGTGTTTCTCGAAGTGGGTCCGGGCAAGGCGCTTAGCAGCCTTGCTCAAATGTGCGACCGCATCAGCCCCAATCAGGTGTTGAGTTCACTGCGACACCCGCAGCAGCAGATGCCTGATGACGCCTACTTCCTGGGTGTCATTGGCCGGTTGTGGGCACTGGGTGTCGAGGCTGATTGGCCTCAGATTTGGGGTGAATCAAAGCGCCATCGCTTGCCCCTCCCCACCTATTCGTTCCAGCGCAGTCAGTACTTTATTGCGCCCGGTAAACAGGTTGCCCAGGTGTCCGAAGCGCCACCGACCCGCGTCGACGACATGGAGCGGTGGGGCTGGCGTCGCGCCTGGCGGCCACGTCTGCCCGAGTGCGACATCGATGTTGAAAGCGAACTCGACGCCACTGAGGCACTGACCTGGCTGATTTTCGAGGATGACCAGGGTGTCGCTGCTCCCGTGATCGATCGGTTGACCGCAGCCGGTCACCGAGTGAGCAGGGTGCGCGCCGGTGACACCTTTGTCGAGCTCGAAGCGGGCAGCTATCAACTTGGCCCCGAGCTGGGAAAACACGGCTACGATCAGCTGATGCACGCTTTGGCGAGCGCCGACCGGTTGCCTGAGCGCATTGGTCACTTTTGGCTTGTCACTGGCGAAGAGACCTTCCGTCGAGGGCACAGTTTCTACGAGCGCAACATGAGCCACGGGATGATGAGCCTTGTCTGGCTATCCCAGGCGATGAGCGGCGTTGACATGCCCGAGTCGGTGCAGCTGAGTGTATTTACCACCGGCGCCGCCCAGGTGCGTGATGAACCTCTGCCCTACCCCGAAAAAGCCGCCGTGTCCGGGCCGCTCGGGGTCATGCCCCGGGAGATGCCGGGGGTGAACTGTCGCTGGATCGATATTGAGCTGCCACAGGCAGCTGACTTGGGTCTCTGGGGACGTTTACGCGGTGGCAGTGAGCAGGTTCATGAGCGCCCGCTCACCCCGCGGGTGCTCGAGGAACTGCTGGCGGCGATGGGTAATGAAACCGCCGCCTGGCGCGGAGATCGCCGCCTGGGTCAGCTTTACAAACCGGTGCCGATGCAGGGCGAGGCCCCGGGCTTTCGCGAGGGTGGCACTTATCTGATTACCGGTGGCTTCGGTGGCATTGGCCTCGCCATTGCGCGAGACCTGTTGCTGTCTTTCGGTGCCCAGGTGGTGTTGATGGCCCGCCAGAGCCTGCCTCCGCGGGATCAGTGGGACCACTACCTGGCGCGGCATGCCGCCGCAGATCGCCTTGCGACCCGCATCCGTGCCGTACTTGAGCTCGAGCAGCTTGGGCGCGGTCAAATCCGCGTCGTGGCTGCAGATGTTTGCAACATCAGTCAGGTTCGCGCTGCCGTCACTGAGGCAGAAGAGGCTTTCGGTGCGGTGACTGGCGTCATCCATGCCGCGGGACAGGTTAACGATGGGCCGCTGCTTGCCCGCACCGAGGCAGAAATCAGTCAGGTGCTCGCCCCGAAAGTTGCCGGCCTGCGCGTGCTCGATGAAGTGTTCCCCGACGGCATGCTCGAGCTGATGGTCTTGTTCGCGTCGAGCAGCACCGCGACGCGGCCTGCCGGTCAGGTCGATTACATTGCCGCCAACGCTTACCTCAACGCCTGGGCGCAATCCCGCAGCGCTGCTGCGACCCGGGTAGTGGCGATCAATTGGGGTGTTTGGGGCGATGTGGGTATGGCCGCAGACGCTATGGCGTTGCGCACGGGTGCCTCGATCGTCGAAGAGCGAGTGCCCGCTGCACCGCCGCTGCTTGATGAAGCCGGATTCGATGGCGCCGGCAATCGTTTGTTTGTCTCCCGCTTCCGCGCCGAAGACCAGTGGGTGTTCGACGAGCATCGCACGGGGGATGGCGTAGCCCTGATGCCGGGTACCGGGTATTTGGAGCTCGCTGGGCAGGCGTTGCGCGGCCACGGTGAAGACGGATCTTTTGTGATTCGTGACCTCTATTTCTTCCGTCCTTTACAGGCTTCAGGGCAGCCACGGGAAATGGTCGTTCGCCTCGAACCCGACGCCAGTCATTTTGGCTTCAGTGTGCACAGCAGTGCCGCCGGCGGCTATATCCTCAATGCGCAGGCAACCCTGCAGTTAGAGGCAGGACCAGCGCCCGAGTGTGTCGACCTCGATGCGCTGGCGCGCCGCTGTCCGTCGGTCAAGCATGCGCCTGCGGGAGAGGTGATCCACTCGCTGCAGGAGCAACACCTGCGTTTTGGTCCTCGCTGGCAGGTAACGCACAGCACCGCTATTGGCGAGGGCGAGGGACTGGCGCGCTTGTCCCTGCCCGATGAGTACCACTCGGATATCGCCGCAGGCTACCGCTTGCATCCCGGTTTGCTCGATCTCGCGACTGGCTGGGCAATCGAACTGGCGCCCGGCTATGACGGCAGCACGCTGTGGGTGCCTGTGGCCTACAGCCGGGTCAGCGTTTGGGCGCCATTGCCTGCGGACTTACGCAGTTGGGTCCGTTTGTCCCCTGAGGCGCGCCAGGTGGATGGGTTCGTTTCCTTTGATATCAGTCTCATGGACGCTCACGGCAATGTCTGTGTGGAGATCGCCGGCTTCCAGATGCAACGTACCGAGGAAGCGCTGGACTTCTCTGAGCCCGCCCAACCGGATGTCGATGCGGTTGCCCTGGGTCTGGCGATGGAGACTCAGGTTGCACCGCTGTCTGCAGACGAGCAGCGGCTGGCGCACAATATTTCGCAGGGAATCCGTGCGGATGAAGGCGCGCAGGCACTGCGCATGGCCCTGTCCGCTGGCTGCTCGGAGGTGGTGGTGAGCTCCATGGATCTGCAGGCGTTGATCGCGCAGGCAGATCGGGTGTCGTCGGTCGACGACGATGAGGGGCAGACCTTCGAGCGTCCTCAGCTGGACAACGAATACATTGCGCCCCGCAACGACACCGAGAAAACCCTGGCGGGCTTCTTCGAGACCCTGCTGGGCGTCAGCGACGTGGGCATCGAAGACAGCTTTTTTGACCTCGGCGGACACTCGCTGATCGCGGTACGGCTGTTCGCGCAAATCAAGCGTAGCTTCGGTGTGGATTTCCCGATCTCCCTGCTCTTTGAGGCGCCGAGTGTGGCGACCATCGCCGAGCGTATCGGCGTCGACGAGGACGGAGAAAGTGCGCCAGACGACGGCGCGGTGTCTGCGGGTGACAGCCGTCGCTATGTGGTGGCGTTGCACGAGGCGTCAGATAGCAGTGCGACCCCGTTCTTTGTTGTCGCAGGGATGTTTGGCAACGTGCTCAATCTGCGCCATCTGGCACTTATGCTGGGTCGCGAGCGCTCGGTTTATGGGCTGCAAGCGCGCGGGTTGATCGGTGAAGACCCGCCCCACGAGACCATTGAGGCGGCCGCGACCGATTATCTGCAGGAACTGCGCGCTGTTCAGCCTCACGGCCCCTATTTGCTGGGTGGCTTCTCCGGCGGTGGCATTACCGCCTATGAAATGGCGCGTCAGCTCGAAGCTGAGGGTGAAACCGTGTCGACGGTGGTCATGCTCGATACGCCCCTGCCGGTGCGTCCCAAGCTCAGTCGTCCCGACAAGCTGATGATCAGGCTGCATGAGTTCAAACGCAAAGGGCCGGGTTACCTCGTGGACTGGTTCCAGGAGCGTATGGCCTGGGAGGCCAAGAAGAAGGGCCGTGCCACGCGTCCCGACAACGGTGTTGCCGCGTTCAACAATGAAAAGGTAGAAGCGGCATTCCGAGGGGCGGTTGCCAGTTATCCGATACAGGCGTGGTCCGGAGAGGTGGTGCTGTTCCGACCTCCGCTCGACCGGCACTGGAAAGTGTCCGGTGGAAATTGGGTGAGCAGCGCCCGGGAGTATGTGTTTGAGGACAATTTGTGGCACCGCTGGGTCCGGGATCCGCTGGTGATCGAAGTCCCGGGTGACCACGACAGTATGGTGCTGGTGCCCAATGTTTCCGTGCTGGCAGAGCATCTGCGCGAGGTGCTCGATCGGGCGGACCGACAGGGACCGGCCCCGAGGTAAACACCATGTCACGGTTAAGCATCCTGACGGTCATTCTGAACTACCGCACCGCGGAGATGACCCTGAAGTCCTGCGCTGCAGCGTTTGAAGAAATGCGAGTGCTCGGTGGAGAGATCGTCATTGTTGACAACGATTCGGGCGATGGATCTTTCGAGCAACTCACCGCAGCGGTCAGTGAGCGGGGTTGGGATAGCGACGGCAAAGTGCGCGTGCTGCAAAGCGGGCGCAATGGCGGATTTGGTGCCGGCATGAACTTTGGCATGGCCGCAGCCCTCAGCAATGGCGATGCGCCGGATTGTTATTACCTGCTGAATTCCGATGCCTGGCCCGACCCCGGCGCTGTCGCGGTGCTGGTCGATTTCCTGCAGGCACATCCCGAGACGGGGCTGGTCGGCAGCGGCGTGCGCGGGGTTGATGATGAGCCTCACCGAACCGCGTTCCGATTCCCGTCCATGGCAGGTGAGTTTGAGCGTGGCGCCAAGCTGGGGGTTATCAGTCGCATGCTGCGTGGCAGCATTGTGGCCATGCCCATTCCCGAGCAATCGACAGAGGTTGAATGGACCGCCGGGGTCAGTTTGATGATCCGCCGTGAGGTGATTGAGCAAACCGGCGGCTTCGATGAAACCTTCTTCCTGTACTACGAAGAGACGGACCTTTGTCGGCGTGCCGCGAATCTGGGCTGGCAGACCTATTATCTCCCGGATAGCCGAGTGGTCCACGTGGGCTCGGCGACCACGGGTCGCAAGGGCTGGGCACGGACACCCCGCTATCTGCTCGATTCGCGCCTACACTATTTCACCAAGCACCATGGTCGTATGTACACGACGTTGGCGACCATGCTGTTATTACTCGGTGGGGGGCTTTGGTATTTGCGTCGGCTGTTGAGCCACACGCCGCAGGCCAATCCAGACTATTACTTCCGCGACCTGGCGCTACACGCCATCGCGTCTCCGTTCGCGCGCTCCCAGCAGCGCGACGACAGTTCGAACTCACCTGTGAGGGAGCAGCGATAATGAGTTTTTCATGCGTTCTCATCGGCCAGGAATCGCTCCTGGTTGGCTGTGGCGAAGCGATACTTGATGCCGGCCACACTGTGCGAGCAGTGGTGTCCGATGACCCTGAAATCCTCGCTTGGGCCCGGCGGCGCGAGCTGGCCCACGCTGAGAAGATCACCGAACTCAACGACATGCTGGCGCCCGCTGAGGTGGACTGGATCCTATCGATTGCCAACCTGAAAGTGATCCCGGATTCGGTACTCGCGTTGGCGGGCAAAGGTGCGGTCAATTTCCACGATGGTCCACTGCCGCGCTACGCGGGCCTGAATACGCCTGTCTGGGCCCTGATGGCGGGTGAAGAGCGTTACGGCGTCAGTTGGCATGTCATCGAGGGTGGTATCGATGAGGGCGACATACTGGCCCAGTCGATGTTCGACATCGCGGCTGATGACACCGCCTTCTCGCTTAACTCCAAGTGTTACGCCGCGGCGATGGACAGTTTCCCTTCGGTGGTGACCCAGTTGGATCAAGGCTTGCAGCGACAGCCACAGGACCTGTCGCAGCGTAGTTACTTTGGTCGGGATCATCGTCCGGCAGCGTTTGGCGTTCTGGATTTGCACCAGGCTGCAGATGCGCTCACCCGCCAGGTCCGTGCGTTGGATTTTGGGGGCTATTGGAATCCACTGACCGCCGCCAAGCTCGCGACCGCGAACTCGGCTTTGGTGGTGGGTACTGCCAGTAAGGCTGGACGCTCCGGCGCCTTGCCCGGCACGGTGCTGGAAATCGATGCCGATGGGGTCGTCGTTGCCACCGGTGACGGTGATCTCAGGTTGTCGGGATTGACAGCGCTTGATGGGGGCGCCGTCGATATCGGCGCACAGTTCACTGCGAACGAAAAATTGCCGCTGCTGGATGCCGCGCAAACTGAGGCATTGACGACCGCCCAGCAGAACAGCCTGCGCGCTGAACCCGGTTGGCGCCGGCAGCTCAAGCAGCTGCATGTACTGCCCTGCCCGTTGGCGAAGAGCGCAGCGGGTTCGGCATGGTCGGCCCAGCGTATCTCGATGCCATTCGGCATCAGCGCAGATGATGCTGCCGTCGCGGTGCTTGTGTGGGCATTGGGAAGCAGTGGCGAGGGCTATGGTGACGTTGGCCTCACGACGCCCGCCCTGCAGGCGGCCGCCACATCGGGTTTCCTCAGTCCCTGGGTACCGATGCGCGCCGCGAGTGATACTTCCCTCGGCGACCTGCGCACTGCGCTCGCCGATCAGATTGCCAAAGCTGCTGAAAAGGGCGGTTTTGCCCGGGATCTGCCCGCGCGCGACCCGGCCATCACCGCAACCGGTGTGCCCGCGATCGCCCTGGCAATCGATGGCGCTGCACCCCTGGCCGGTAGTCTGATGACTGTCTCGATATCGGGTGACAGTGCAACCCTGCAGGTGGCCGATGGCGTGCTTGATGGCGCGACCACCGAACTGCTACTGCGCCGTCTTGAATGGGTGCTGCAGGGGATTGGCCAGGCCGACCCGGGTGCAGATCTGGGCAGCTTGTCTTGCCTGCCGATGTCTGAGCGCAGTTGCCTGCTCAAGGATTGGAATGCCACGGCGGTTGACTACGACCGCGAGCTGACTGTGCACGGTGCCTTTGAAGCCCAGGTGGCGAAGACGCCGGCACTCACGGCGCTGGTCTGCGAGGACCAGTCGGTGACCTATGCCGAGCTCAACCAGCGCGCCAATCAGATTGCCGCGGCGCTGACGGCCCAGGGCGTACAACCCGGTGCCCACGTTGGACTTTACCTCAGCCGTTCCATTGACCTGGTGGCAGGTGCGCTCGGTATTTTCAAAGCCGGGGCGGCCTACGTGCCGCTGGATCCAGGCTATCCCGCGGACCGGATCACTCACTACATCACCGACAGCACGGCGTCTGTGATCATCACCCGCACCGACATGAAGGCGGATTTGCCGGTTACCGACGCAACGGCGCTCTGCGTGGATACCTTGAGCGCGACCGACGATGCCGGCAATGTCGACGCTGGCGCCACCGCGAGCCACCTCGCGTACCTGATTTACACCTCGGGCTCGACGGGCACACCCAAGGGTGTGATGGTGGAGCATCGCAATGTCATCAATTTCTTCATCGGCATGGATGCGCGTATCGACCATGCCGAGGGTGACACCTGGATGGCGGTCACCAGTCTTAACTTTGATATTTCCGTGCTCGAGTTGTTCTGGACCTTGGCTCGTGGATTCCGGGTGATTCTCAGCAGCGATGAAAATCGCGCTGTGGTCTCGAATGGGCCGATTGCCGTGTCCGACCGTCACATCGACTTCAACCTGATGTACTGGGGTAACGATGACGGCCAGGGACCCAAAAAGTACGAATTGCTGCTCGAAGGCGCCAAGTTTGCTTCGGCCAACGGTTTCAACGCAGTTTGGACTCCCGAGCGACACTTCCACGCCTTCGGTGGCCCCTACCCGAATCCGGCGGTGACGGGCGCCGCCGTTGCCGCTGTGGCCCCGAACTTGTCGGTCCGAGCGGGCAGCTGTGTGGCACCGCTGCACCATCCAGCCCGAATCGCCGAGGATTGGGCGGTGATCGATAATCTGACTGGTGGACGTGCGGCCATTGGTTTCGCATCCGGTTGGCAACCCGACGACTTCATCCTGCGACCTGAGAACGCGCCACCGAAGAACAAGCCGGCGATGTTTGAAGCCATCGAAACGGTGCGCAAGTTGTGGCGTGGCGAGACGGTGGGTTTCCCCCGTGCGGATGGATCCATCCACAGTATTGTTACCCAGCCCCGGCCGGTGTCGGCCGAATTGCCGGTCTGGGTGACCACAGCGGGCAATCCGGAAACCTGGCGCGAGGCGGGACGCGTGGGTGCCAATGTGCTGACCCACCTGCTGGGCCAGTCTATCGATGAAGTCGCCGACAAGATCCGCATCTACCACGCGGCTCTGCGCGAAAGCGGACATGACCCCGCCAATTTCCGTGTCACGCTGATGCTGCACAGCTATTTGGCGGAAACCCGTGAAGCCGCCCGCGACATTGCCCGCGAGCCAATGAAAGACTATCTGCGCTCCGCGGCGGGTTTGATCAAGCAATATGCCTGGGCCTTCCCGGCTTTCAAGAAGCCTGAGGGTGTCAGTAATCCCTTTGAAATGGATCTTGGCTCACTCTCCGAGGGTGAAATGGAGGCGATTCTCGACTTTGCGTTTGAGCGCTATTTCGAGGACTCAGGCTTGTTCGGCACTGTTGAAGATGGCCTCGCGCGTATCGAGCAGGTCAAGCGAATCGGAGTGGATGAGGTTGCTTGTCTGATCGACTACGGTATCGACCCCACGCTGGTACTCGAGGGTCTCAAGCCCATTGCCGAGGTGCTGCGCCGTGCCAACGCACCCTCAGAGCTCGCCGAAGACGACTTCTCGTTGGCTGCTCAGATCATTCGACACGACGTCACCCACCTGCAGTGCACGCCTTCAATGGCACGCATCATCGCCATGAACACCGAGGCCCAACTGGCGCTGGGTAAGGTGCGACACCTGATGCTGGGTGGTGAAGCCCTGCCCGGGGAGTTGGTGGAGGACCTGCGTGAGTACACCGGGGCGCAGATTCAAAACATGTACGGCCCGACCGAGACGACGATTTGGTCGACCAACGCCAAGGTTGCCGCAGGAGCACGGGGCATTGTGGATGTGGGTACACCCATCGCCAACACCGCGGTATATGTCGTCGATGATCGCGGTGAACCCTGTCCCGTGGGTGTGCCGGGTGAGTTGTTGATCGGCGGCGAAGGTGTGACCCGGGGCTATTGGCAGCGCCCCGAACTCAACGAAGAGCGTTTCCCGCTCGACGGATTCGCCGCAGAAGCAGGTCTGACGAGGGCTGACAATGTCCGGCTTTATCGCACCGGTGATCTGGTGCGCTGGCGTCAGGATGGCCGGCTGGACTTTCTAGGACGCACCGATCACCAGGTCAAGATCCGCGGTCAGCGTATCGAATTGGGTGAAATCGAAGCCGAGATGTCCGGGTTCGATGGAGTCTCTGGCGCCGTGGTCATTGCCAGACCCATGGCGGCGGGAGATCTGCGGCTGGTGGGTTACATCACGACACGCGCGCCGGTCGCCGAGGCGGCCCTGCGCGAGCATCTCGCGGCAACGCTACCTGAGGTCATGGTGCCAGCACATATCGTCACGCTGGACGAATTCCCACTGACCCCGAATAAAAAAATCGACCGGAAGGCATTGCCCGAACCCAGCGAACGCAAAGTGGTCGCAGCGAGCACCAGCAGTGAGCCGGTGACTGGTCTCGAGGCCAAGATCGCCGAGATTTGGTCGCGAATACTCGGGGTCGGCAACATCCGGTCGGATGATAATTTCTTCGCGTTGGGAGGGCACTCGCTTCTGGCGGTCCAGGCGCACCGTGAGATACGCGAGACGCTGAATCTGCCGCAGCTGTCGATTACCGATATCTTCCGTTTCCCGACACTGGGTGCGCTGGCTGATCACGTTTCTGATGGCGAGCCAGAGCCTGCGGCACCCGTGGTCGATGAGGCCGCGCGCTCCGATGCGATGTCCAAACGCCGCGCTATGCGAGCAAACCGGAGAGATCGCAGCTGATTGCAGCGACACCCGACCCTGCCGACGCCCTGAGTCTGGCTCGGGGCCTTTTGGATGAGCGGGTGGCCGTTGCCGCAGCGGACCCAAGACTCGAGTACCCGGCCCACGCTGAGGAATTAGCGACCTTGGGACGGGCGGTACCTAAACGGCGGCGGGAGTTTCAGGCGGGTCGTTGGGCCGCACGCCATGCACTGCGCGCCCTGGGTGGGCCCACCGTTGCTATCCCTGTCGCGGCGGACCGCTCACCGGTATGGCCCGCGGGAGTTCTGGGGTCGATCACCCATACCGACAGCGTCTGTCTTGCCCTGGTTGCCCGCGTGGAACACGTTGCGTTGCTGGGCGTGGACCTGGAGCCAGACCAGCCCTTGTTCACTGGCTTGCTGGATTCGATCTGTGTTGATGAAGAGCGGCGATGGCTGGCGACACAAGTCGATCCGGCCAGGCTCGGCCGGGTCATTTTTGCCGCCAAAGAGGCGGTATACAAAGCCCTGAGCCCGAGCATGCGCACCGTGATTGGCTTCGATGCCGTCGCGGTGTCACTGGCGCCGGATGTCGGCGCGTTTGAGGCGACGCTGCGCTATGACGTGCCCGGTTTTCCGAAAGGTTTCAAGGTGCGGGGTCGATGGGTTGTCGAGGCGGGCCTCATCTTAACGCTGGTATTGCACGACCAGTCCCCCTAGCGACTGGCGAGGCGTTGTGTCGCATCGACCAGCGCACTGGTGATCGGGGGGTCAAACGCCGAGTGGCCGGCGTTCTGGATCAACTGAAAGTCTGCTTCTGGCCAGGCCAGGTGCAAATCCCAGGCGGTCGTTGGCGGGCATACCACGTCATAGCGTCCCTGGACGATGACGGCGGGAATATGGCGAATGCGGTCGATGTGATTGAGCAATTGATCGGGTGAATCGAACCAGCCGCCATTCACAAAGTAGTGGCACTCGATCCGCGCCATGGCGAGTGCTGCCTGCGGCTCATCGAGTTGTGCCATGAAGTCCTCGTTCTGGTAAAGGAAGCTGGTGGAGGCTTCCCACACCGACCAGGCCCGTGCTGCGCTGAGGCGTTCAGCCTCATCCTCGCTGGTGAGTCGTTTGTGGAACGCGGCGATCAGGTCGTCGCGCTCGTCGACGGGAATCGGCGCCAGATAATGCGCCCAACTGTCGGGGTAAAGCTCGCTGGCGCCGTGCTGATAGAACCAATGCAGCTCTGCTTTCCGCAGCAGGAAGATGCCACGCAGCACCAGTGCAGAGACTGCGCTTGGGTGGGCTTGAGCGTAGGCGAGGGCGAGCGTGCTGCCCCAGGAGCCACCGAAAACCAACCACTGCTCAATACCGAGCGCGGCCCGAAGCGCTTCCATGTCGTCGACCAGGTGCCAGGTGGTGTTGGCTACCAGTGAGGCGTGTGGACGCGACCGACCACAGCCGCGCTGATCAAACACCACAATGCGATAGTGATCGGGGTCAAAGAATTGTCTGGCAGCGGGTGCTGCGCCACCGCCCGGGCCGCCATGCACGAAAACACAGGGTTGTCCCTCGGGGTTGCCTGACTCTTCAAAATAGATCTCGTGACCATCGCCCACGGTGAGCCAGTCCTGGCGGTAGGGTTCGATGGGTGGGTAGAGCGGAGTCATCGTCGATCACCATCTGTGCTGTTATTCGCGTTGAGTCTACGTGCTGTTTGGCCGATGTGTGTAGCATGCGGGATCGGCCGATGATCTGCTCGCCAGAGCGTCGCGATAGAAAGGCATTCCATCAAGCTTGCGCCGGGAGGCTGCCATGCAACAGCACATGAATGTGCGCTTCAAAATCCTGTTATTGACGATTCTGTGCCTGACCACGATGCCCGTGGTGGGACAGCAGGCCTCTGAGTCTGCACGGGCCTATGCCCAGGCCAACACAGGGCAGATTCTGGAGGACTTCCGGTCTTTTCTCAGTTTACCCAACGTGGCCAGTGACCTTGAGGATATGGTTGTCAACGCCGAGTGGATCCAGGCTTACATCGGCCGGCGTGGTTTCAACTCGCGTGTGGTGAGCGCGGGTGCTGCGCCGTATGTTATTGCCGAGCGCCTCGGTTCGCAGGGAGTACCAACGGTACTGATCTATGCACATTATGATGGTCAGCCGGTGATCCCCGAGCAGTGGGCATCCCCACCCTTCGAGCCCACGTTGTGGAGTGGTATTCCCGGTACGCCCGACGCCCAACCCTTGCCTTTCGCGCAAAGCAAATACGATCCCGAATGGCGATTGGCGGCGCGCTCAGCGGGTGATGACAAGGGACCGGTGATCGCACTGATGGCTGCGATCGACGCACTCACCGCGGCCGATGCGATGCCCGATATCAACATCAAGCTGATTCTTGACGGCGAGGAAGAGCGCGGTAGTCCTACCTTGGGAGGCGTGCTCGACCAGGTGGCCGATGAACTCGGCGCTGACGTGCTGCTGTTTTGCGACGGCCCGATGCATCAGTCGCGACGCCGTCAACTGACCCTGGGTGTGCGCGGTAGTATGACGGTCGATCTCAAGGCCTTTGGCCCCGCGAGACCGCTGCACTCTGGTCACTACGGCAACTGGGCACCCAATCCGAACGAGATCCTGATGCGGGCCCTGCTGTCGCTCAAAGACGCCCAGGGGCGTGTCATCGTGCCTGGATTTGTCGAAGACGCGACGCCTATTACGGTCGCTGAGCGCGCCGCGATCGATGCGATGCCAGCGATCGATCTGGGACTGCGCAGAGAGCTGGGTATTAGTCAGAGCGAGCTGCCCGAAGAGCGGATTGAATTGGCGACGATGCGTCCCGCTATCGTGGTCAAGGGCTTCGATGGCGGCGGGGTTGCGGACAAGTCCCGGAACATTATCGAGCCCGAAGCGACGGCCTCGCTCAATATCCGTCTGGTGCCCGGCCAGACGCCGGAGCGGGTGCTGGCCCAGCTTGAGGCGCACTTCACCAAGCTGGGCATGCGGATCAGTGACGCGCCCCCGGCTGCGGGCCAGGCCCGTGAGCGGCATCTGCAGATGACGGTCAGACCCGGGGCCTATCGAGCTTTTCGCACGCGAATCGATGAGCCCATGGTGGCCAGGCTTCAGGGGATCATGGATCGGCTCGGCGGAGAGCCGACCTTGCTAACGCCTACGATGGGAGGGTCTTTGCCGATTTACCGATTTGAGGACACCCTCGATATGCCGATCGTGATCCTGCCCATTGCCAATCACGACAATAACCAGCACGGACGGGACGAGAACCTCCGTTTGCAGAATCTGTTTGACGCGATCGCGATCTACGCAGAGATATTGACTGGACTTGCCGAGGGCTGAACCCCCGGCAACGATTCCGCTCAGCCCCGGAGGCCGGGATCAAAGTTCGCCAATCGTGCCTTCCCGGCGGGGGTCCACACCCCCTTCGAGGTGGCCGTCTTCATGCTTCAGGACGATGCTAAGTCCTGAAGTTTCCCCGGCCGATTCTTTGACGTTGAAGCCGCGTGCTCGCAGCGAGTCGAGTAGCGCGTCATCGGCGCGTGCGCTTTCAACACGCACTGCCGATCCGCGGGCTACCACGTTCGGCAGATCAATGGCTTCTTGGGGTGACAGTCCCCAGTCCAGCATGCCCACCAGGGTTTTCACGGTGTAAGCAAGAATCGAATTGCCGCCGGGTGAGCCGGTGGCGAGCCGGAAGTTGCCTTCGCTGTCCAGCGCGATGGTTGGCGACATGGATGACCGTGGCCGCTTACCGGCAGCGGGGTGATTGGCCACCAGTACCCCGTCATCATCCCGCGGCTGGCGGGCAAAATCAGTCATCTCGTTGTTGAGGAACATTCCGCCAGCCATGCGGGCGGAACCAAAGATGCTTTCAACCGTTGCCGTCATTGAAACGGCATTGCCAGCCGAGTCCACGACCACAAAGTGGGTTGTACCCGCGTAGTCCTCGGTGGTGTCTTTGCCCAACTGGGCGACACTGGCGGCGGGCTCAAAGGCCCATGGATCGCCGTGTTCCACGGTTTCAGGCGCTTCGCTAATGTTGATCAGCTTGGCGCGCTCGCTGAGGTAATCGGGATTGAGCATGCCGGCCAGCGGCACCTTGACGAAAGTGTCGTCGCCAACGAACTGATCGCGATCCGCGTAGGCCAGCTGTTGTGCAGACACCAGCGTCGCCCAGTCAGCGAGCCGGTCTTCACTGGGGAACGCCGACGCGTCGAGCAAGCCGAGCATCATGCCGACACCGACCCAGGATGCGGGCGGAGGCGGGCCGCAGACATCAAGTCCGCGGTATTCGACACAAAGTGGAGTCAGCTTGCGCGCTGAGTAACCCGCCATATCGTCAGCGGTGAGTGACCCGGCTCGCGGCGGATGCTGGGCCGCCGCCGCGATCGCTGCCGCGAGCTCGCCTTCATAAAGCGCACGCGGATTGCTGCGCAGCGCTCTCAAGGTGTCCGCATAAGCGGTGTTCACCAGGCGTGTGCGAAGCTCGCCGTTTTCGTCGAAGAAATAGTTTTCCGCTTCCTTGGGACCTTCAGGGGAACCGCTGTCGATCAACCGCTTGCCGTACTTTTCGAAGAAAGAGGCCAGCCGTGGCGAAACATCAAAGCCGTTGTCGGCGAGGTCGATGGGGGTATCGAACAATGCTTCCCAGGGTAATTGGCCCTGCTCGCGATGCGCCAATGCGAGCATGTCGACCACGCCGGGTACGCCGATCGAGAGGCCACTGTTCTTTGCCTGCAGGAACTCGAGGACCTCACCATTTTCATCGATAAACAGCTCGGGCGTGGCGCCTGCGGGCGCGACTTCGCGGCCGTCATAGATGCTGATGGTTTTCGATGCGGCATCGTAATACGTCATGAAGCCGCCACCACCAAACCCAGAGCTCTGGGGTTCCACCAGACTCAGGGTGGCTTCGATCGCGACCGCAGCGTCTACCGCCGAGCCACCTGCTTTGAGGATGGCGAGACCAGCATCGGTAGCGTGGGGATTGGCGGTGACCACCATGGCACCGCTATGTGTCACAACGCTCTGCGCAAGCGGCACTGCGGGACCTTCATCGGCCGCCGGCGCGTCCGCCGTCTGGCCACAGGCGCTCAGCAGCGCCAAGGCCGCCAGCAGGGAGGATTTGCGCAGCAGATTCACGGGCAGAAAAGACATGGTGTTTCCTTGGCATTGGTTGGTATTCGCGGAGTCCATGCTAGGGGCATGCCAAGGTTTGCGAAAGGTATTGCGTTCAAATTTGCGGCAGAAATTTTGCGGCCGCTCGCCGCCTGTTTTCTGCACTTGCTGAGTGCGTGTCTTGCGCTGTGACGGTGCGCGCGCACCGAGTTGGTGAGATTTCCGAGCAGCTATTTTGTTCTGAAATTGGAAAAAAGCCTATGAATACAGGCTTTTTCTGGGTTGGTCTCGATCTTGCAAAACGCTTGGCCCCCTTCTTGCAATGGCAAGGGTGGTCATTCACTGAGGAGCGAAAACCAATGCATACACCTATCAAGCCCATTCCCATGGCACTCGCGTTACTGGCTGCGGGTGTGACGGCTGTGTCAGCACCGGCTGTCCTGGCCCAGGGTGAACTCGAAGAAGTGGTCATTACCGGGCTGCGCGGTGGCGAGCGCTCGGCAGTCGATTCGGTCGTGCCGATTGACACCTTCAACCAGGAGCAGATCGAGGCGATTTCCCACTCTGACACGGTCGATATCCTGCAAACCCTGGTGCCGTCGTTCAATGTGAACCGACAGCCCATCTCCGATGGCGCGTCATTTATCCGTCCGGTACAGCTGCGCGGGCTCGATTCCCACCACGCGCTGGTGTTGGTGAACGGTAAGCGGCGGCATCGTGCATCACTGGTGCAGATCGGAGGCGCTGGCACCCAGGGTCCTGATGTGGCGACGATTCCCGCCGCGGCTATCCAATCGATCGAAGTGCTGCGCGATGGCGCATCCTCTCAGTACGGCTCTGATGCTATTGCTGGCGTGCTCAACTTCAACCTCAAGAACAATAGTGAAGGCTTCGATGTCACTGTTGATACCGGTCAGTTCTTTGAGGGTGACGGTACGCAGTACACCGTTTCCGGCAACCTGGGGTTGCCACTAGGGGATAAGGGTTTTATCTCGCTGACTGCTGAAATCAACGATTCAGAGTTCACCGAGCGGGCGGAAGCCTACTGTGAGTCGTGGTTCTGTGTAGACCCCTCCAATCCTCGTTTCAGCAGCACCAGCGAGCTGCGTCAGGGTTTCGTGACCGGTACACCGACACCAGGCGCGCCGGCGCGTATTCAGGCGCTACAGGCGGGCTTCCCTGCAGGGATCCCCAACGCGTCGGTAGAAGGTGACAACGTGATGCCCTGGGGCGTGCCCAATCGCGACCACCAGATGTTCTTCGTCAATATGGGCTATGAATTCAGCGAAAACCTCGAGCTCTATGCCTTTGGTAACTATGGCGCGGTGAAGAGTGACGGTAGCTTCTTCTACCGCTACCCGGGCAACGGCACCATCGAGGATCTGCGTCAGGCGGATGGCTCGATCTACAACCCGCTGGAGATCTTCCCCGGTGGTTTCACACCGCGCTTCGAAGGTGAGGTCGAGGACTTTTCCATCGCGGTGGGCCTGCGTGGCAGCGTGGGCGAGGCGACTACCTGGGATCTCAGTGCCCGTACCGGTACCAACGAGATTGATTACCGCCTGTTCAACACCATCAACCCCTCGCTGGGCCCGGCAACGACCACGGATTTCCGCCCTGGTGCACTGGAGAACGAGGAAGTTCAGCTTCAGCTCGACATGGTCACCGAGTATGACTGGGGTCTGGCAGGGCCGGTGGTCTTCGCTTACGGCGCGAGTTATCTCGATGAAACCTACGACGTCAAGGAATCCAGTGATCCCAATTCATACATTGCAGGTCCGCACGCGGTCTCTGACCCGTTCAATCTTTGTAACGCGGACGGCACACCCACGGCGGCTGGTTTGGCTGCGACCAATGCGCCAGTCGATGAGCCGCTTGATTGTGCCAATCCGGACGATCCGGTGTACACGGTTGTCGGCGTCGGCTCCAATGGCTTCCCGGGGTATTCACCCGAGTTCTCTGAAAGCTATAGCCGCGATTCCTATGCTTTCTATGCAGACCTCTCGGCGGATGTGACTGACGCACTGTTGCTGCAGGGTGCGGTGCGTTTCGAAGACTACTCCGACTTTGGCAATGAGACCGTGGGTAAGGTTGCGGCGCGCTACCGCATCACCGACAGTTTCGCATTGCGCGGATCGTTTGGTACCGGTTTCCGGGCGCCCACGCCGGGCCAGCAGGGCACCACCAACGTCAGCACCCGATTGCCTAACGGCTTCCCCGTGGCTACCGGTTTGTTCCCCGCGGGTGGCACCGTCGCCCAGGCGCTGGGTGCGAATGAACTGGCTCCCGAGACGTCGACCAGCTACACGCTGGGCTTTACGGCGGACATCGCGGAAATCACCTTGACCTTCGATTACTACAATATTGAGATTGATGACCGCTTCCGTGCGGTATCCACGCTCGACGTCTCTTCGGACCCGTCGGCAGGTAGTGCATACGACCGTTACCTCGCGTTGGTCGGTGCAGGGGTCGCCGGTGCTGAGAGCATCGGTGGGGTGAACTATTTCCAAAATGCCATTGATACCGAAACCTCCGGTTTTGACCTCGTCGCCAATTACCTGGCGGACTGGGGTAACGGCCATAGCACTGATTTCTCGCTGGCACTGAATTACAACGAGACTGACGTCGTCAGCGACCCGCTCGATGTGCTCAACGCCGAGGGTGAGTTTGACCTTGAGAATCAGTTGCCGAACCTGCGCTGGAACGCTACGGCTTTCCACAGCTTTGGTGACTTCTCGATTCTGGGTCGTGTGCGTTACTTCGGTGAAAGCGAGGATTCGGATAACACCTCGCCGCTGTCGATCCAGACTTACGACCCGGTTGTCTTTGTGGACCTCGAGGGTTCATGGCAGATCAACGAAGCGTTGCGTCTGTCGGTGGGTGCTCGAAATCTGTTCGACGAGTATCCCGATCCGGTTGACCGTGTGGCCAGCGATAACGACTACTGCTGTGGTCGTGTCTACGCCTCAACCAGCGTGGTCGACTGGCAGGGGGGTTACTACTACGCCCGGCTGCGCATGGATATCTGAGCGCGTTTCCTGAGGGCGCTTCGCCCTCGCTGTGTGGCCAGCACTGGGCGCCCTTTGGGCGCCCTTTTTTTATCCCGGCGAAACCGCCGGCAGCGAGGCACTAAGTCGGTGCGCTTGTCATGGTTTCGCACCAATGCGGACGGATAAGTGTGCCGCCGCTATCCATAACCGCTCGGACTGTTCTCAGTCGCAGCCCACATATAGTCCAATGAATTCAGATGATTGCCGGCCGGCCCAGCCGCCTGCGGAAAATGTTTTCGTGTTTCCCGGTGACTGGCGTGGTTTTTGCAATCAAAGTCAGAGAACGGCGACCGCCCGATGTCATGGCGGTGGATGGCAGGGGTGTCCTGTCGAGTGGTATCAATCCGAGGCTGGTATTTTCTGTGGTGTTGCAAGATCTCTTGATGTTTGTCGGTCTGATGAGTGTTGCCGGTGTCATTGCCGGCCTCACGGCGGGCTTGTTTGGCGTGGGCGGCGGTTTCGTGGTGGTCCCCGCCTTGATGGCTGTTTTCCCATTTCTGACCGATAAGACAGAAGACCTGATGATGGTGGCCGTGGGTACCTCGCTCGCTACCATCGTGATTTCATCGGCGCGCTCGGTGCATGCGCACAGCAAGCGCGGCGCGGTGGATTTCGAGTTGCTAAGGGATTGGGCGGTGTGGGTTGTCCTGGGAGTGGGTCTTGGGGTGGCGATTGCTTCGGTGGCCGATGGGCAGCGATTGGTGATGGTATTCGCCGTGGGTGTGTTGTTTTACTCGGTGTACTTCCTGTTTCCACACATGTTTGACCGCTTCAAGGGACGTTGGTCGATGCCCACGGGGCCGGGCAAGGCACTGTTGGCCAGTGGCCTCGGCGGCTTTTCAGCGTTGCTCGGTATTGGTGGCGGTACGCCGATGGTGTTGACCATGGTTCTGTGCAATCGCCCTATTCATCAAGCGGTGGCGACCGCGTCAGGGGTTGGCTTCCTGATCGGCGTGCCCGGCATGATCGGTTTCCTGATTATGGGCCTGGGTGCTGACAACCTGCCCGCGGGCTCGGTGGGATACATCAACTTGCCCGCACTGCTGGCCATTGCGGTGTTTTCCATCTTTGCCGCCCCGGTGGGTGCCAGCCTGGCACACCGGCTCGATGCGGACCGACTCAAACAAACCTTTGGTGTGTATCTGGTCATTGTATCGCTCGCCATGTTCGCCAAGACCTAATCAATCAAACACGTATCGTTTTCTGAACATCAATAAGGAGAGGACGCCATGTCCGTGGATCTGAATCGACGAGGATTTTTGTTTGGCGCCGCCGGTGCGGTGGCCGGCGCTCACGCGCTCAGCGCACGCTTGGCACTGGCCGATGGGCACGAGACCTTTGTCCGTCCGACACCGACTTACGGACCCCCCGCAGGTTTCGCCAAGCTCAACGCCAACGAAAACCCCTACGGGCCCAGCAAAGCCGCGCTGGCGGCCATGCAAGAAGCCAGCGCCAGCGGTGCGTACTACGTGTTTGATTCCGCCATGACGCTGCGCAAGATGATTGCAGAGTTCCATGGGGTTGCTCCGGAATCGGTGGCGCTGAGCAGTGGGTCCAGTGGGGCGCTGGTGGCCTGTGCTGTAGCCGCGGGACAGAAGGGCAATATTCTCGGTCCCGATCTGTTCTGGGACACCACGTCAAAGAGCGTTGAGCAGCGCGGTCTCGCCAAGATTGTTCGCCTGCCCAAAGATCCGGGCCTCGATACTGATTTGGATGCCATGTACAACGCCATCGACGATTCGATTGCCATGGTCCAAGTGGTCAACCCCAACAATCCCACCGGTGTGTTGATGGACGCCAAGAAAATGGAGGCCTTCTGCATTAAAGCCTCCAAGAAAGCCACCGTGCTGGTCGATGAAGCCTACAACGAGGTGACCGACGATCCCGAGGGCAACACCATGGTGCACCTGGTGAAGGCCGGGCATGACGTGATCATCGCGCGCACTTTTTCCAAGATTTACGGTCTTGCCGGTATGCGCATCGGCTACATCATCGCCGCTCCCGAAAAAATTGAGGCTATCTCGAAGTATGGGATCGGCTGGTACGGTCTCAATCAGGCGGGTCTTGCAGCCGCCATTGCCAGCTACGAGGACCGCGCTTTCATGGACGCGTCCCGGGCCAAGATCCGTGAAGGCCGCGAAATGGTCTACGCCGCGCTGAAGGAAAATGGACTCACGGGCTTGCCCTCACAGACCAACTTCATCTTTGCTGATCTCGGCAGTATCAATGCAGAAGCGTTTCGCAAGGCAATGGCCAAAGAGAAGGTCTTGATTCGCGGCATCTATCGGGACTACACCCACATGTCGCGGGTCAGTATGGGCAAGCTGGAAGACGTGCAGATGTATGTCGATGCATTACCCAAGGTGCTGTCCCAGTTCTCCTGAGGCAGCCCGAATGCCAACAGACACGACAAAGAAAAGGGGCGCGAGAGCGCCCCTTTTTTTGCTCGCAGCCAGATTGCTTTAGTCGGCGGCGGGTGGATCCGCAGCCAAACTCGTGGACTGCAACTCAGCCGCCACTGTTTCGGCGCGATCCATGACCCGTAACAGATTGCCTCCGGCGATGGCGGCAAGATCCTCGTCGCTGTAGCCGCGGCGCGCCAGTTCTTCCAGTAGCGCCGGGTAAGTGCTGACATCTTCGAGGCCGGTAACGACATCAGAAATCCCGTCAAAATCGCCACCCAGGCCAATATGCGCGATACCCGCCACCTGACGAATGTGGTCGATATGGTCGGCGACCTGCGACAGGGTGGCACCCGGGTCCGGGTTTGCCGCGAGCCAGGCGTCCATGGCCGCGTCAATGGCGCCGGGTGAATAGCGGTGCACGACGTCAAGTCGGGCTTTTTCCGCGGCCTTCGCCAGGTCGTAGTCGAGCTTGGCTTGCGAAATAAACGATGGGACAAAGGTCACCATGACCAGGCCATCATTCGCGGGCAGCCGTGCCAGCACCGCGTCGGGCACATTTCTGGGGTGATTGTTGATTGCACGGGCCGAGGAATGCGAGAAGATCACCGGCGCAGTGCTGGCATCGAGTGCATCCATCATGGCATCAGCGGTAACGTGGGAGAGATCCACCAGCATGCCCAGCCGATTCATTTCCTTGACCACGGTCACGCCAAAGTCAGTCAGTCCGCCGTGGCGAGCTTCGTCGGTAGCGGAATCCGCCCAGCGCAGGCCTTTGCCGTGGGTGAGGGTCATGTACCGGGCGCCCGCTGCGTAGAGCGAACGCAGGGTTCCCAGCGAGTCCTCGATGGCGTGCCCGCCTTCGATGCCCATCAGTGAGCCAATCTTGCCCGCGGCGTGGGCGGCGCGAATGTCATCGGCGGTGAAGGCCAGCGCCAGGTCATCGGGATAGCGCTCAACCAGTCGACGCACGACATCCATCTGCGCCATCACTCGCGAGGCGTCGCCGGGGGTTCCGCCGTACTCGCTGATGGGGACATAGACCGACCAAAACTGTGCGCCGACCCCACCCTCGCGCAATCGTGGCAGATCGGTGTGCAGCGGTTTTTCCAGACCACGTTGGGAGATGGCAATATCGAGCGGCGCCAATTGGTTGTCATGGCGTCCAAAATACTGCCAGGGCAGGTCGTTGTGGCCGTCGATAAGCGGTGTTTGGTCGAGCACGGCGCGCACTCGCTCGGCCTCTGACTGGCCCAGTGCATGCCCAGCGTTGCCCAGCAGGCTCAGTGCAATTACCGGCGTTAAGAGACGTTGGGTCAAAGACATCCTGGTGACTCCATCATGGTAGACATCGATACGATACTCGCGCGCTGCGCCCGAGTGAATCACCGCTGCCACATGACGATCATTGATCGTGACGTTCGCTGCGTCGCTGTATCCACCAGCGCAGTACTTCTTCTTCGATTCGGTACAGTGGGCTGTGTCCGGGGAACAAGCCCGGGTCGTTTGCGGTGCCAGTGATGATGGTGGCGATTCCATCGCCGCTGATCGGGTCGAACAGGGCGTGGCTGAGCACGCCGTAGGCCTCTCCCAGGTGGCCGACCAACAGGGCTGGGCCCTGCTCGAAGCCCCAGGCGCGTAGATCGATTCGATGTACCGACAGGCCGTAGCTGGTCATCAATCCGTCGGTTGGGCCGCCGGGCTCGGCCTCCCCTGCAGACAGCCCGTTGCCGGCTGCTGCATCCAGCGTCCAAACGGGTGTCAGCATGGCCTCCACCGAGGCTGCCGACAGCAAGCGGGTGCCATCAAGCATCCCGCCCCCAGCCAGCAGGCGCAGTACACGGATCAGGTCGTCGCTGCTGGCCCGCAATCCCCCCTGGGGTGAGAACAGGCTGGCGTTGCTACCCAGTGTGTATCCGTCGAGAAAATCTGCCGGCAAGTCGGCGGCGTTGGCACCATAGAAACAGCGGGGTTCGCCCTCGTCGACCTGTGCCACCCATTTGTCGTTGGGTTGCCATTGTCCTTGCTCGTTACGCTTGCGAAACGCGGCGGCCCGGTCTTTCTCGGCGATGTCACAGGGGTTGAAGCTGCCGGTGATCCCGAGGGGTGCCAGTACGGCCTGGGTCATGTACTGATCAAATCGTTGACCGGAGACCCGTTCGATCACCTCGCCGATCAGTCCGAAGTTGAGGTTGGCATACACAAAGAAACTGCCGGCGGGGTGCTCCGGCGCGAAGTGCCTGCCCCCGTCCCAGTAGGGGGAGCTTGGGTCGAAGAAGTCTTTCAGCTCGCCGCGGTTTGCGGCGATGAAATAGCGTTCGTCGTCTCGGATGGACGAGGTATGCGCAAGCAGCTGCCGCAGTGTAATCGCGGTGTCGGGATGCGCCGGATTGCGCAAGGTCCACCCCAGGTAACTGGAGACGTCGACATCGAGGTCCACCCGCTCTTGATCCACCAGTTGCATTAGCCCGATGGCGACAACCAGCTTCGAGATCGAGGCGATGCGGACCTTGTGGTCCCTGGTGAGGGGCTCGGTACCCAGATCACTCCGTTGCGCAAACCCCAAGGCCTGTGAGTCCGCCGCTGTACCGGCCTGCATGATGCTCACCTGCAGTCCGCTCAGCGCGGGTGTGACAGCCGTGCCGGCGACGAGCGACTCGAGTCCATCTTCAGCGCGGCAGGTGGTGCCGAGCAGCCAGAACAGCAGTAACAACAGTCGGGTCATGTTTGCACTCATTGGTAGGCCTGAATCGATGTCGATGTTAGCGTGCAATAACGCTTATCACCGCACAAAACCTGCAATTCATCGCAGGATAATGGACGCAGGGTGAGTCGGGTCTTTACAATTTGGCACCCTCTTTTTTGGCTGTAGACCGCTGTGTCCCCGGCCTGCTGTCTCCAGGAGTCCAAGTTGAAGCTGTCTCGCTGTTCGGTCCGTCTCCCCCTGCTGGCCACTATCCTGATTGCCGCTTGCACCGATGATGGTGCCGAAACGGGCGCTACCGCTGCACGAGTCCGACCGCCCGCGCTGGTCCAGACCCAGGTGGTAGAAACCGTCGAGCTCACCACCAGTGCCGAGTCAGTGGGCACTTTGATCGGCAATGAGTCAGTCACCTTGACGGCCAAGGTCACCGAACAGGTGCGGGCAGTGCACTTTGAAGGGGGCGAACTGGTCCGTGAAGGGCAGGTGCTTGTGGAACTGATCGACGCAGAGCAGTTGGCGCTGCTGCACGAGGCCGAAGCCAACCTGCGGGAATCCCAGCTTCAACTCGAGCGACTGCGTACCCTCGGTAAAGAGATTGCCACCGCGGCGGAGACCGACGTCGCTGCGGCCAGGGTCGATGCCAACACTGCGTTGCTTGATGCCCTGCGTTCGCGCATACAGGACCGCTCGATTACTGCGCCTTTTGCGGGTGTGATCGGGTTTCGGCAAATCAGTGTCGGCGCGCTGGTCACGCCCGGGACCGTGATTGCCGAGCTCGACGATATCAACCCTCTGAAGCTCGACTTCACGCTGCCCGAGCATTACTTGTCCAGTATCGATCTGGGTGATGCCGTTAGCGCCGTGAGCACCGCCTGGGAGGGCGAGCGCTTCTCTGGGACGGTGTCACAGATTGGCAGCCGAGTGGACCCGGTAACGCGCGCGTTTTCGGTGCGGGCACTCATCGACAACGCCAATGCCCGCCTGCGCCCGGGCATGCTGATGTCGGTCGAAGTCGCGCTGGGTAAGAAGCGGGGTATTGTGGTGCCGGAGACGGCGCTCTTGCAAAGCGGGGCCCAGAGCTCGGTTTACATCGTGGATGCGCAGGACACCGCCCAGCGGGTCAATGTGGAGATCGGTCGCCGTCAGCCGGGCAGCATCGAGGTCTTATCGGGACTTGCGCCAGGCGATCGGGTGGTTGTACTGGGGCAGTTGGGGCTGCGCGCGGGCGCCAAGGTTCGCGAAGCTGCTGCTGAGGACGCCTCCTGATGTGGCTGCCGGAGGTTTCTGTCACACGACCGGTATTCGCCACCGTTATCGCGTTGTTGTTGGTGTCCTTTGGCACGATGTCGTTCCTGCAGTTGCAGACCCGGGAGTACCCGGATTTGTCTCCGGTGCAGGTGTCGGTGACCACCACTTACGAAGGTGCATCGGCGGATGTGATCGAAACGCGCATCACCCAGCCTATCGAGGATGAAATCGGCGGTATTGAAGGTATTCGCGCGATTCGCTCGAGTTCGAGCGATGGTCGTTCGAACATCACCATTGAGTTTGAGATTGATCGCGATCTTGACGCTGCCGCTAATGACGTCCGTGATCGCGTGGCCCGAGCGAGCCGTCGCTTACCCGACGAAGCGGAGAAGCCACAGGTCACCAAGGCCGACAGCGAAACGGCGCCTCTGGTCTACATCAGCATTTCCGGTGATGGCTTTGACGCCATGGAGATCACCGACTACACCGAGCGCTATGTGATCGATCGCTTCGCGGTGCTGCCCGGTGTGGCGACCGTCAATATGTACGGCGGTGCACCCCGGTCCATGCGTATCTGGGTGGACCGACAGAAGCTGAGCGCCCGTCAGCTCAGCGTCAGTGATGTGCTGTCAGCTTTGCAGCGTGAGAATCTGGAGTTGCCCGCGGGCCGCCTTGAATCCACCGACTTTGAGTTTCCGGTGCGCGTGAGCCGCGGTTACAGCACCGTGGCAGATTTCCAGCGACTGGTGATTCAGCGCGGCAGTGACGGGCACCTGATTCGACTTGCCGAGGTCGCCCGGGTTGAAGAGGGCGCCGCGACCAATCGTCAGGTATTCGTGACCAACGGTGTCGACAGCATGTCGATCGGGGTGGTGAAGCAGTCCGATGCCAATACCATCGACGTGCTCGCAGCGGTGCGTGATGAGATCAAGGCGGTCGAGAAGGATCTGCCCCCGGGCATGGGCATTGCCTCGTCCGGTGATGCTTCGGCGTTCATTCGAGCAGCGATTAACGGTGTGTACGCCACCATTGGCATCACGCTGTTGCTTGTCGCCGGGGTCATCATGGTTTTCCTGGGCACCTTCCGCGCGACGCTCATTCCTGTGGTGTGTATCCCGGTATCCCTGCTGGGGGCGATTATTGCGCTGCAGGCCATGGGTTACTCACTCAATCTCATCACCCTCTTGGCCATGGTGCTGGCCATTGGCCTTGTGGTCGATGATGCCATCGTGGTGTTGGAGAACATCTACCGTCGGATCGAAGATGGCGAGCCGCCGTTGCTGGCTGCAGCCCGTGGTGCCCAGCAGGTGGGGTTTGCTGTCATCGCCACGACGGCGGTGCTGTTGGCCGTGTTTAGTCCCGTGCTTTTCCTGCAGGACGCGACAGCGCGACTGTTTATTGAGCTCGCGGCGACGATCGCGGTGGCGGTCACGGTGTCTTCGGTGTTGGCGCTGTCACTCGTGCCGATGATGTGCAGCAAACTGCTACATCGGAAGTTCGGCGAGGCGGGCCGGGATTCGCTGGTCGAGCGCGGACTTTCTGCCCTGCGCCGAGGTTACGGCCGCAGTCTGGACTTTCTGTTGCACCACACCTGGATTTCGGTGGTGATGGTGGTTGCAGCACTGGCCTTGTTACCACTGCTGTTTCAGCAGCTGACTCGGGAGTACGTGCCGGTTGAGGATCAAGACCAGGTGATGGCCATGATCAGCACCCAGGAAGGCACCAACATCCACTCTATTCGGGACGTCATCGAGCGTTTGCAGCCACCGCTGCTGGAGTTGCAACAGGATGGCAGCCTCACCCGGGTGTTGTTTGTATCCCCCTCATTCCGCTCGCCGTCTCCCTCCAACGCCTTTGCCCGGGTGTCGATGGTCCCTTGGGATGAGCGCGATTACAGTGCGTTTGAGTTGCGCGAGCGCATGCTCGCCGCCTGGCGAGATATTCCAGGTATTCGCGCCATGGCGTTTCTTCCCTCGGGCCTCGGCCGTCGCGGTGCCAACACCCCGGTGGAGTTTGTATTGCAGGGGCCCGACTACATGACGCTGGCGGGTTGGCGGGATGTCGTGGTGGAGCGTGCCCGCGACAGCGGTCTCTTTGGCCGATTGGATTCCGACCTCAAGGAGACCCAGCAGCAGGTCCACATTGAGATCGATGCCAGCAGGGCAGCTGCCCTGGGGGTGAGTACTCGGTCGGTGGCCGAAGCCCTCCAGGCCCTGATGACCGAGCAGGAAGTCGCCACGTATTCGGTGGATGGCGAGGAGTACCCCGTCATTGTCCAGCTCGAGGATGACCAGCGGGTCACCCCGACCGATATTGGTAATGTCCGTGTGCGCGGTGATGGTGGCCAGTTGATCCAGCTATCCAATCTGCTCAATACCGATAACGTCGCCGGTATCTCGACCCTCAATCGTTATAACCGGCTGCGTGCTGTCACCCTGAGTGCAACCCTGGCTCCCGGCGTAACCCTTGGCGATGCGCTCGCCTTCCTGGAGTCTGTGGTTGATGACGAACTGCCTCCCTCAGCGAAGGTTGCCTACAAGGGCCAATCCCTCGACTACAAGGAGTCCACGGGGGATATCTATTTTGCCTTTGGACTGGCGCTCTTGGTGTTGTTCCTGGTCATGGCGGCGCAGTTCGAGAGCTTTATTCATCCCTCGGTGATCATGGTGACGGTGCCGCTCGCTCTGCTCGGCGGCGTGGTGGGCCTGCTGAGTACCGGTTCGACCTTTAACCTGTTCAGCCAGATTGGTCTGTTGATGATTATCGGCATCGCCAGCAAGAACGGCATTTTGCTCGTCGAATTCATCAATCAGGTGCGCGACGAGGGCGTCGAATTTGAGCGGGCGATCGTCGAAGCTTCAGTGCTGCGTTTGCGTCCAGTCTTGATGACCGCGGTATCGACGATCGTGGGTGCCTTGCCCCTGGTGCTGATGGAGGGACCGGGTTCTGCCAGCCGTAATGTGCTCGGCATCGTCGTGTTGTTCGGGGTCAGCCTGGCGACGTTGCTCACGCTGTATCTGGTGCCCGCCATGTACAAATTGTTGGCACGTAACACGGGTTCTCCCGAAGACATTGCCCGCGCCATGCAGGCGCTGGAAACCCGCGGGGCAGACGCGTGACTGACGGCACGGTTCACCCACTCGACGAGTCGACCGAGTACTTCTTCCGCGAGGGCTGCCATATCGTGGAGCTGCTCAACGTGCCTGAAAACCCGGCGCTGTCGATCGCCCGAGCGCGCGTTGAGCCCGGGGTGACGACCGCGCCCCACGCGCTGCGTGATACCACCGAGCACTATCTGATCCAGTCCGGTCAGGGGCGCGTGTTTCTCGGCGATGATCCGCAGGGCGTGTTGGTCAGCGCCGGCGATGCGGTGTGCATCCCTGCGGGCGTCAGGCAATTGATTACCAACACCGGCATGGAAGACTTGGTCTTCCATGCCATCTGTTCACCGCGTTTTCTGCCCGAAAACTACATCGCCCTCGATTAGGCGTTGCGGAACGAGTGCCAGGGGCCGCGGATCGCGAAGGTCATCGTGGGTGAGTAGGCGTTGACAAACATCCACTCGCCATTGGGTGAGAAACAAGCCCCGGCCAGTTCAGTCTGC
Organism: uncultured Alteromonadaceae bacterium; assembly: GCA_964482195.1. Lineage (GTDB taxonomy): Bacteria > Pseudomonadota > Gammaproteobacteria > Pseudomonadales > Halieaceae > Luminiphilus. Next base: position 52,242 of record CAYZWL010000013.1, read on the forward strand.
TTACGCAGGCGACCCAGCGGATAGGCTTTGCCCTCAGGGGTGATGCCGCGCAGGTGGTTGTCGACGATAGGCGTGTACTGGTCCTCGCAGATGATCAGGTGTCCATTGGGGGCGACCGCAAGATTATCGCCGTAGTTGAACTGCCGCTTGGACACGCTCTCGAAGAACAATGCCAATTGATCTTCTGCACCGTCCCGGCCGGGGATCAGGCGGAAGATTTGGCCAAGCCCCGCGGCGCCGCCGCTGGTGGAGCAGAAGTACAGTTCGTCGTCGCCCATATGAATACCTTCACCGCGAGCGATGAGACTGGCGCCCGCCGCCGCAGCGCGCATGCGCAGGTCGTCATCGGGTGCTTCGACATCGTCGAGGTCGATCCAATCGATGGCGAAACGCTGGTCGACCGGCATCACCGGACTGTCCCAGTTGCGCGTGTCGGCAAGGCCGGCCACCCGCATGGCCTGCAGGCGACCGCCCGCAGCCAAATTGCCCGGTTCGGTGGGTAAGAAGCGATAGAGCACGCCCTCATCCCGGTCCTCTGTCATGTACACAATGCCCGAGGTCGGATCGACACAGGCCGCCTCGTGGTTGAAACGCCCCATGGCCTTGAGCGGCACCGGGTCGATGAGTCCGGTCGCCGCCGCTGGTACCTCGAACACCCAGCCGTGGTACGCCGAGAGTCCATCACCATATTTTTCGTGGTTGGGGCCCACGGGTGCTTCCTCGCAGGTCAGCCAGCTGCCCCAGGGCGTCACACCGCCAGAACAATTGCGGATGGTCCCGCCCAGAGATCGGAACTGGTCTTTGACCGCTAGCGTGTTGGCGTCGAGTACCAGATTCGTGGTCCCACCGGGACAGACTTCATCGAAGCGACTGCCATAGCCCTTGGCGATCGTGCCACCCGCGCCATCGCCGGGCATCAGTTCGTGGTTGCGCACCAGCACCAGGGTGTCATCGTCGAGCGCGATACAGCCCATGCCGTCGGCGTTGTCGGGCACCGTACCGCCGTCGGACATCGGCTCGTCCAGCCGCGACAGGATGCGGTACTCAAATCCCTCGGGGAGATCGAGTACGCCTTCGGGGTCTTTCATCAGCGCGCCGTAGGCAGGAACTGTCGGGAAGTCGTTGTCCGCGCGCAGGGAGCACCCACTGGCCAGTAATGCCGCGAAGGCGCTGCCGGTGGTGCCGATGAATCGACGACGATTGAGCATGAGATAACTCCGTATGGGGGACTTCAATTCGTGTCATTCTATGCGAATCACAGACAAATTCTGCCTGTCAGTTACGACGGCGTTGTTACACTGTTACAAAATAACTATTGATTGGAGTGTCCTGTGCGAACCCTGCTAGCGCTTGTCCTGATACTGGTGCCGCTCTCCGCCTCTGCGGACGTCGAGCGACGAACCCTCAACAATGGCAACCTGATACTCGAAGATATTCCGCCGATTCCAGAGCGGCTGGTCACACAGCTCAATCGCTACCAGAACGTGCGGTCAGCGCCGATCCGGGCCTTCAGTCTGGATGGTGGCAGTGTTTACGTATCTACCCGTTTCGGTGATGTCAGCCAGATTCACCGCGTCGACCAGCCGGGTGGCGCTCGTCGCCAGCTGACATTCTTCAAGGAGCCCATTGGTGGTGTTGCCCGGCGACCGGGTGCCGAAGATATGACATTCACCATGGACGCTGGCGGCAGTGAGTTCAGCCAGATCTTCATGCTCGATCCCAAGACCGGTAACAGCACCATGCTGACCGATGGTGAGTCGCGCAATGGCGCAGTTCTGTGGAGTCACGGCGGTGACCGGATTGCCTATCAGAGCACTGCCCGGAATGGCCGCAGTAATGATGTGTGGATCATGGACCCGGCCAAGCCCGAGGCCGCCCGGGTGGTGCTTGAATCTCCGGATGGCAGCTGGTGGGGTCCCGCTGCCTGGGATAGCGAGGATGAGCGCTTGTTGGTGGTTCAATACGTGGCCATTACCGATGTGCGTATTCACCTGGTTGATGTGGACAGCGGCGAGCGTCGGCAACTGTTGGGCGACGCGGAGCAGCCATCGGCCAATTTGCCCTATGGATTTAGCGCCGATGGTGAAGGCGTTTTCTTCAGTACCAATCAGTTCGCGGAATTCGAGCAACTCGCCTATCTGGACCTCGCCAGCGGTGACGTGCGTATCCTCACCGAGGACATTCCCTGGGATATCGAAAACTTCGTGCTCGCACCTTCGGGTGATCGCGGTGCCTTCACCGTCAACGAGGGTGGCCTCACAGCGCTGTATCTGTTCGACCCCACCAATATGACTTTCAGCAAGGTCGATTTGCCAGTGGGCGTTGTCGGTGGGCTCGAGTTCGACGAAGCGTCGCGCCAGTTGGGCCTGTCGATCAACACGCCCAACACCCCCTCTGACACTTTTGTGCTGGCGCTGGGTGACACGCCGTTGACCGCAGGCGCGTTGACCCGCTGGACGTTCAGCGAGGTCGGGGGGCTGGACACCGACGGCTTCTCGGCCCCGGAACTGATCAAATTCTCTACCTTTGATGACCGTGAGATTCCCGCCTTCCTGTATCAGCCTGAAGGCGAAGGCCCCTTCCCCGTGATCATCAGCATCCACGGTGGCCCCGAAGGGCAGTACCGCCCCTACTTCTCCAGTACCTACCAGTTGTGGCTGAAGAGCCTGGGTGCGGCAGTCATTGCACCCAACGTGCGCGGTTCCTCGGGCTATGGCAAAACCTATGTGGGTCTGGACAACGGCTACAAGCGTGAGGATTCGGTGCGGGATATCGGTGCCCTGCTCGACTGGATTGCTACCCAGCCCCAGCTGGACGCCAGTCGTGTTGCGGTGATCGGTGGCTCCTACGGCGGCTACATGGTGCTGGCATCAGCCGTGCATTACAGCGACCGCTTATCTGCGGCGGTCGACATCGTTGGCATCAGCAACTTCGTCACCTTCCTCGAGAACACCCAGGACTATCGCCGAGACCTGCGTCGACCCGAGTATGGCGATGAGCGGGACCCGGAGATGCGCGCGCATTTGGAAAACATCAGCCCACTTAACAATGTCGACCGTATTCAGGTGCCGTTGTTTGTGGTGCAGGGACAGAACGACCCCCGGGTACCGGTCACCGAGGCCGAGCAGGTGGTCGCTGCGGTACGTGAGCAGGGCGGCCAAGTCTGGTACATGAACGCCCTCGATGAAGGCCACGGTTACCGCAAGAAGGCCAATCGGGACGTTTATCAGCAGGCGACGGTACTGTTCTTCGAGCAGTTCCTGACCGAAGGCAAGGACTGATCGTGGAGGTGAATGTGCAGCGTTCAATGAAAATGCTGGGCGGTGGGCTGGCTGCCAGCTGCGTGCTTTGGACGCAGCCTCTGTTGGCGGCGCCCACAGCTTCACCTCTGGCCTATTTTGCGCAGGATGGCCGCGAGGTGACGGCCGAGTATTACCCCTGGGCAGAGACGGCGCGCCAGATGATCAATGCCCAGGCAGTCGCGGGCGGCGTCAATCGATTCGTTCACAAACCGACGTTGACCCCGACTGACGATCAGCCGGTAGTGCGCATGAATCGTGACTCTTACTATTCATCGGCGGTCGTTGATGTGTCGCAGGGTGCCACCATTACCCTGCCCGCGGTGCCCCCTGGAAAGTACCTATCGATGCAGCCCATTACCGAGGACCATCGCACCCAGCCCATGTCCTACGGCGGTGGCACTTATCAACTGGCGACCCATACCGGTAGCCACGTCTATATTATTTTGCGTCTGGACTCGACGTTTACGCCAGCGGAAGTCGCTCGTTATCGAGAGGGCGTGTCAATCGAGGCGGGCAGTGCCGTGCCTTTCGTGGCGGAACCGGTGCAGAAGGACTCTTTTGATGCGGTGGAGACTGCGCTCAAGGCCAAACGTTTTGACTTGCTGAAACGTCTGGGGCCGGCGCGCATGGGTGTCGGCATGTTTACCGCACCCACCGATGACTCCCGGGCTTACTACCACCCTGAGATCCATCAGGTGGCTTCTGCTGCGGGTTGGGGCGGGGCGCAGATTCGTGACAACGTCTACGAAATTTCACCGAACCAGCCGGCAGAGGGCTGCTATCAGGCGACCTTCGAGGATCCCAAGAACGATGCCTTTTGGTCGTTTACGGTCTACAACGATGCCGGTTTCTTGTTCGACGATGTGGCCCACGTGAATTCCAATGAAGCTGTCGCCAATGCAGACGGCAGCTACACGGTAAGTCTGGGCTGCGGCCCGGATGCGCCTAATCGCATTCCCATCAGCAACGATTCAGGGGTGTTCAACTTCACGGTCCGTCACTACCGGCCGTCCCAGCGTGTGATCGAGGGCTATCGCCTGGCGCCTTTGATGCAAAAAGTCTCTGAGTAGTCAGCGGACAAAAATACGTTCATTGCGCAATTCTGGGGAACGCGGTTGCGACGCCCGATGG
>CAYZWL010000013.1:56774-58611 GCA_964482195.1 uncultured Alteromonadaceae bacterium
TGGCTGGGTGCGGGATAAGAGGTTCCACGATCAAGGAGACACGCCCAGCCCCGGCGGAGTAGTTCCACCGAACAGCCGCCAAGCTGCGATGAACCAAAAAAATGGGCCCAAGAGGGCCCATCGAACTCGCCAAGTTCACACGTCATTCTCAGCGCGGTTCCTCGAGCAAATCACCAAAGAAGATCGCGTTCACCAGCAGTTTCTGGGTACCCCACCAGAACGCACGGAAAGTGGGTGTGTCGAGGGTCAGTACCATTGCGCCCTCGCCTTTTGCGTCGACAATCATGCCCGCTGAACCCGCAGCGAGTTCACGATTCTCATCGGACATGTAGCCCGACAACAGCGGGGCATCGTTGTAGAGAATGGGCGTGGAGTAAGCGTTCTGTGAGCGCGCCATAAAGCGGTTGCTGCGACGGAACATCGGCAGGAAATCATCGCTGTAGCCATAGCCCAGTGGGTGGCTGGTGTCGATGTTGCCCGCGAGAATGGCACCGCGCACCAGGCGGAACGCCGCCTCGTCCTCGGCGGTCGCGAAGGCGCGCCGCGGGGGTAATAGCGCCTCGAGCTCGCCCACATCGGGATTGTCGCCATCCATTTTGTCACTCAGTGTGCGACGCGCCTTTTCGGCGGCGGTCTGACGCCAGATGACGCTGGTCATGTCATTGGACTTGAGCCAGTCGACAGTCGCTGCACCCTGGGCCCAGAGCACGCCACCACCCTCAACAAACACCGCCAGCTTGCGCAGGCCTTTGTCAGACAGGTTGCGCAATGGATCGGTGAGGATCATATGGGTGTAGTCCCCCAGATCAACGCCGGCGATGCGGTTGCTGTCGACCATGGTCAGCGGCATCCGGACCCGTGTGTCGAGTAAGTGCCAGATCTCGCCGATGTTGTACGAGGTGGTGCCCGGACCCGTGGCGATCAGTACCTTGGGCTTCTTGAGCACCTCGAACTCGCGGCTACCGAGATCGATGCCCACGGGCGTCAGGCTGCTACCCACTGGGTAGATGGGGGTGCCGGCCGTGGCGGCATCCCGCAGCAGGGTGACGACTTCGCCGCTCAGGGTTTCACCGATCGCTGCCGAAACAAACAGCGTGCCGTAGCCGAATTCGCGTACCCCGGCGTTGAGGATTTCCGCACTCATGGGACGGCGGGCCACCCGGACATTGGCCTCGGCATCGAGCAGGGCGTATAGCAGCGCCGGGGATGACGAATCGCGCCAATCGATCAGATAACCGATGTTGGACTCAGCCAGCGTTGTTCCAGACTGCAAAAAGCTATCGTCCAAGGGTTCGGTTTTGGCGTTACGCACGGGTGTGCGGGTGTGGGTCAGGTTGAATGCCCAGGGCATGGTCCACGTTGAAACATCGTAAAAGACGTTCTCCTCGAACTCGAGCTGTTCCGTCCAGATAGCCTTGAGGTACGGGGCATGGGCCTGATCAAGGGGAATCGCAATGGTTTCGCCGGCTTTGAACACCTGACCGTCGACAGTGAGGTCTCGGCTCAGAACGTCGACCGTCATGTCATGGCCTTGCAGAATGCGGACAAATTCGCGCAGTCGGGTGGGGTCCCCTTGGGCGCTGGCCAGGTAGTGGCCCCGTTCGCGGTTCTTGGCGTTGTCGAGAAAATAACTGCGCTGATAGGTCAGTAGTTCGCTGCGCAGGTCGGCAGTCGCGTCGATGGATGACAGCGAGGTTCGGAACTGGTTGGCGATCGAATCCGGGAAGGTCAGCAGGCCGTTGTCGGTGTCCTGTTTGCTGCCTCGCGATGAGGGTTGTTCATAGAGAATACCCACAGACCCGAACAGGTCTGGATAGGTAGACCCTTTGCCCATGAA
>CAYZWL010000014.1:0-56396 GCA_964482195.1 uncultured Alteromonadaceae bacterium
ACACCCAGTCTTTGCAGCAGGCGTGCCAGAAATCTGATAACTTCAATAAAAACAGTCATCTAAATCTAAAATTCGCGCGCAAAAGGCACCGCGGCCTTCAGATTTTTCCAATTTTTCGCCATTATTTGGGATGTATTTGCCTTTAAAGGCAATTTTCACCCCGGCATTACACAGAACACACGATAGGTTAACGAATGAGCAAGCTTTTCTTCCGCTATGGGGCCATGAACAGCGGTAAGAGCACGGGGCTGCTGCAGGTCGCTCATAACTACGAAGAACGCAACCAAGCCGTGATACTCGTCAAGCCCGTGGTGGACACCAAGGGCGGCGCAAAGGTCGTCTCGCGTCTCAACGTGACTCGTGATGCCGACATTGTGCTTGGTGCCGAGGAAGACCTGCGCCAGGCGGTGCACGCCCATCGCAGCGCACGCCCCGCCACCGCCAACCCCATCGCCTGTGTGCTGATCGACGAGGCACAGTTCTTGTCGCCGGAGCAGGTTGACCAGGCCATGACGATCGCCGTACTCGACAACATCGCCGTGCTGGCCTATGGCATTCGCACTGATTTCCAGACCCGAGCCTTTCCCGGCAGTCGCCGGCTGCTTGAAATCGCCCACAACATCGAAGAGATGAAAACCATCTGCCGGTGCGGGACGAAGGCCATCTTCAATGCACGACTGACCGAGGATGGCATCGCCAAAGAAGGCTCACAGGTATTGATCGACCAAGAGGGCGTCAGCTATGAAGCCCTTTGTGGTCGCTGTTACCTGTTGGCATCGCGAACCGACACTTGAGCTCATACCTAGCGCTACTGCCGTTACCGGCAGCGCACACCCGCAGGGGTATGCCTTTGGCGACCGTGGTCAGTACACTGCCCGCCTGCAATGACACACCGGAGAACCCATGACCCTCGCCCTCAGCCATCCCGAACTGTTGCAAACCCAGGCTTTTATCAATGGCCACTGGCAGCCGGCCGCAGATGGCGCGACCCTGCCCGTCAACAACCCTGCTACCGGTGATGTCGTCGCTGAGGTCGCCAAAGTTGGCGCCGCCGAAACCGAAGCCGCTATCGCCGCCGCCGAAGCCGCCATGCCCGCCTGGGCGGCGACACCTGCCAAGGCACGCGCCCAGATTCTGCGCCGCTGGTTCGACCTGATGATCGAGCACCAGGAGGACCTGGCCATCATCATGACAGCCGAACAGGGCAAACCACTCGCCGAATCCCGAGGCGAGGTCGCCTATGGCGCAGCTTTTATCGAGTGGTTTGGCGAGCAGGCCAAACGTATCGACGGCGATGTCATCCCCGGCCCTGGCCCTGACAAACGGATTGTTTGCATCAAACAGCCGGTGGGCGTCGTCGCAGCCGTCACCCCCTGGAACTTTCCGAATGCGATGATTGCCCGCAAAGCTGGGCCTGCCCTCGCCGCTGGTTGTCCTATCGTGATCAAACCAGCCAGCGAGACCCCACTATCCGCATTGGCCATGGCCTACCTCGCTGATCTCGCTGGGGTGCCCAAAGGGGTGATCAATGTCGTGGTGGGTAGCTCATCACAGATTGGTCCGGTACTGACCGGCAGTAGCACCATCCGCAAACTGACTTTCACCGGCTCTACGCCGGTTGGTATCCAGTTGCAAACCGAATGTGCGCCAACGCTCAAAAAGACATCGATGGAACTTGGGGGCAACGCGCCATTTATTGTGTTTGACGATGCCGATATCGACGCCGCCGTTCAGGGCGCTTTGATCTCCAAGTACCGGAACAGCGGTCAGACCTGCGTGTGCTCCAACCGATTGCTGGTGCAGGACGGCATCTACGACGCATTCGTTGAAAAATTGGTCACAGCGACGCGGGCACTCAAGCTTGGCAATGGCATGGACGCGGATACCAACTTAGGACCGCTCGTCAATCAAAAAGCGGTCACCGATGTTGACGCCCTGGTGCAGAGCACACTCGCAGCCGGCGGCAAATTGGCACTGGGTGGCGGACCGGCCGACCTCGGCCCATGCTATTACCAGCCGACCATCATTACTGACGTGACGAGCGACATGTCAGTCTTTCGCAATGAGATCTTCGGACCCGTGGCGCCGGTCGTCCGGTTTAGCGACGAGGCCGAAGCCATCGCCATCGCCAACGACACCGAATTTGGACTGGCGTCCTACTTCTACACCCGTGACATCGGCCGGGTGTGGCGTGTCTCGGAAGCGCTTGAATACGGTATCGTCGGCGTCAACGAAGGCATCATTTCCAATGAAATGGCTCCTTTCGGCGGTGTGAAGTTTTCAGGCAGCGGCCGCGAGGGCTCCAAGTACGGGATCGATGACTATCTCGAGATCAAGTACATCCTCATGGGCGGACTGGACCGCTAGCAACAACTCAGGGGCCGCCCAGTAGCTGCCGGTATACCGCGAGGTTACCGGCTGCCATCACCGCCGTGGAAAACTCCTGTTCGGCCAGCACCTTGCCGGCATCGCCCAGGCGCCGGGCCAGGTCCGGCGCACTTAAGAGACGATCGACCGCTTCTCTCAACGACACCACGTCGCCGGGGTCGACGAGCAGACCATTGCGCTCATGGCGCACCACCTCTGGAATACCCCCGGCACGGCTGGCCACAATCGGCACCCCTGCGGCGGCTGCCTGAATCAGCGACACTCCCAACCCCTCCATCTCTGCCGGGTGCACGACAGCCGTGAGGTTGGGCAGTATCCGCGGCAAATCGTCACGAAAACCCGCCATGTGCACACGCCCTCCGAATTCAGCAGCCTGATGGGCAAGCGCATCGGCCAGAGGACCTTGCCCAAGCACAAGCACCTGGAGATCACGATGTTTCTCGAGCAGCGAAGGCAGCGCGGCAAACAGGTATCGATGGCCTTTCCGTGGGATCAACTGAGCAATTACCGCGATCACTCGCGAATGCTCCGGTAGTGCAAAGGACTGCTCAAACCACGCTCGATCTGGGGCTTGATTGAAGCGCGCGAAATCGACCGCGGACCTGACGCAGCTGATTTTTCCCGGGGGTACACCGCAGGCACGCAACACTTTTTCAATACCCTCGGAAATGGTGATAACCCGATCGTAGAGCGCGTACTTCAATGGCACGAGCCAGCGGGGTTCGGGGTTGTCCACGCGGCGTGAGAGCACGCAGGGAACCCCCGCCAGTTTTGCAGCGATAGCACCCAGTGTATCGGCGCCACGGCGGCTGTGCAGGTGCACAATATCGGGATTCTCGCGTTCAATAATGGTTTTGAGTCTGGTGACGAAGCCCAGGTCAAGATCGCCGCTGAAACGCACCTCGTGTACCTGACAGCGGTTAACCAGGGCACGCCCGACCTCAGCACCCAAGGGACAGACCAGCACACTGTCCACCCCCCTTACTGCCAATTGCTCGACCAGATAAACGACTTGCTGGGCGCCGCCGTAGAGGTAGCGCCCAGACTCAACATGCAGAACCTTCACCGCCCGTCACTATCAGCCGCGAAGCAGCCCTTCTTTGGTGACATGTTCAAGTGTGTGATTGAGCGCCACGGTGAGCTTGTCGACAATCTCGTCGACGTGCTGTTCATGAATGATCAGTGGCGGACACAGCGCGATGCGGTTGCCGCCCAATGGACGAACGATCAGGCCAGCATTTTCTGCAGCCTTGGCACAGAAGGCGCCGACGGTCATCCCGGGGAAAGGTGTCTTGTCTGCCTTGTTGGCCACCAATTCCATCGCCGCCAACATACCCACGCCCACCAATTCCCCCACCAGCGGATGATCCGCAAGCGGCGCTAATTTGGCCTGCATGTAATCGCCAATACGCGCCGCGTGCTCGAACACACGATCGCGCTGATAAATATCGATGACCTTGGCCGCAACTGCGCAGCCCACCGGGTGTCCGCTGTAGGTATAGCCGTGACCAAAGACGCCCATATCGCTGGCAGGGCCTGCGATGGCGTCGGCGATGTCGCCGGCGACAATCGCCGCACTAATGGGGATATAGGCTGACGACAAGGCCTTGGCGCAAGCCATCATGCGCGGTTTCATGCCGAGCTTATTGGCGCCGAAATCAGTGCCCAGTCGACCAAATCCACAGATGACTTCATCATCCCAGAGCGCGATGCCGTAGCGATCCAACACCACCTGTATGGCCTCGAAGTAACCATCGGGGGGAACAATGACGCCGCCGGCACCGTTGATGGGCTCGGCTATCATGGCAGCAATCGTGTCGGGCCCGGCTTCAACAATCAGTGCCTCGAGCTCGCTGGCCCGTCGCGCGACGAATTCAGCCTCGCTCTCGCCAGGTTCCGCGCAGCGATAGTAATGCGGAGCACCTGTACGCAAGACGCCCAATGCGTCAAACGGTAGCTGAAAGTGCGCATGATTGGGCGGTAAGCCTGTGAGCGCCGCTGACGCCAGCGTTACGCCGTGATAGCCCTTCTCGCGGGCGATGACCTTGGTGCGCTGGGGCTGCCCCGTCGCCTCGGCGTAATAGCGCACGAGCTTCAGCAAGGTGTCATTGGCATCAGAGCCCGAGTTCCCCAGGAAGACACGGGCGTCGTCGATAGGGACCATAGCCGACAGTTTGTCGGCGAGTTCAATCGCTGCCGGATGGGTCTTACCGCTGAACATGTGGCTGAAGCTCAACTCGCGCATTTGGCGCGTGGCCGCTTCGATAATCTCCTCGTTCCCATAGCCCAGTGCAGTGCACCAGAGTCCGGCCATACCCTCGAGGTATTGCTTGCCAGCCTGATCGTAGATGTAGGGCCCCTCGCCACGTGCCACCACCATTTGTTCGGGAGCCGCCGGGTTGGTGGTCGGGTAAATCATTGCCGTCATGGAATTCTCCTGGAGGCGCAGTTCATCTACTGCGCACGATTCTTTTCTTTGCCACAGCGCTCGCAGCGGTAACGGGTAATCAACTCGCCACGCTGCACCGCGAAGGGGTCCGACTTAACCACCTTCCACTTGTGGTGACCATTACGACATAGGGTGAGGTCTGCAGGCTTACGCCGACCAAATTTGACGACCTCTCCCATCAGGAAACCGGCGACCGGGCCCGGTCCAGGGCCGCCTGCCAGCCGGCCATGACAAGCGCGCGCTTCTTGGCAGATAACCCCACTGTAAACTCTCGTTCAGCTGCCCATACACGGCCAATGTCGGCGGTCGAGCGCCACAAGCCGACACCAAGACCCGCCAGGTAAGCCGCACCGGCAACCGTGGTTTCGAGCAACTCCGGCCGCGTCAATTTGCGACCCACATAATCCGCCTGCAGCTGCATCAACAGATTATTGGCAGCGGCCCCACCATCGACTTTGAGTGAACGCAGGCGCTTGCCGAGGTCCGCCTCCATGGCCAGGAGAATCTCCGCATTCTGTAATGCCATCGCCTCCAGAGTCGCCCTGGCGATGTGCGCACGGCCGCTGCCGCGCGTCAGGCCGGTGATCAAGCCTCGCGCCTCGGGGTCCCAGTGGGGCGCACCCAAGCCCGTCAGTGCCGGCACAAAGGTGACGCCGCCGCTGTCGGGAACTGACGCAGCCAGCGCCTCAACATCGGGGGCAGATTTGATAATACCCAGCTCATCGCGTAACCACTGAACCGCTGCACCACAAACGAAGGCGCCCCCTTCGAGGGCATAACTGGCCGGCTTGCCCTGCCCAAGCTGCCAGGCAACGGTGGTCAATAAGCCCGCATTGGAGCGCAGCATTTGATCACCGGTGTTCAGCAGAATGAAAGAGCCTGTGCCGAACGTGCACTTGGCGTCGCCGGCCTTGAAGCAGGCCTGACCGAACAGCGCAGCCTGTTGATCACCGGCAATACCGGCGATCGGTATACCGTCGGGCAGACCAGAGACTTTTCGGGTCCGACCCAGAATGGCGCTCGAAGGGACGATTTCCGGTAAAACGTGTCGCGGCACCTCGAACAAGGCCAGCAAGTCGTCACTCCAGCTGAGGCTGTCGATATCCATGAGTGAGGTCCGCGACGCGTTCGAAACATCGGTCGCGTGTACCTTACCGCCGCTCAGCCGCCAAAGCAGGAAACTGTCGATCGTGCCCGCCGCCACCTTGCCGGCCGCGAGTTTTCGGCGAATGCCTTTGGTCTCTCGTAGCAGCCAGCGAAACTTGCTGGCAGAAAAATACGGGTCCAACACCAGGCCTGTGGCCGCCTGGACCGTGGACTCATGCCCCGCCAGGCGCAGTGACTGACAGAAATCGGTGGTGCGGCGACACTGCCAGACAATGGCATTGTTCAAGGCTTTGCCGGTATCTCTGTCCCAGACAACAGCGGTTTCGCGTTGATTGGTAATGCCAATACCCACCACATCTGTGGGACGCGCCAGTTTGCGTCGAAACAGCGCGCGAATGCCCTTAACAACCGACTGCCAGATCGCCTCAGGATCGTGCTCAACCCAGCCCGGCTGGGGATAGATCTGGGGGAATTCATGATTAACGCTGCCCAACAGCCGCCCTTGCCGGTCAACCAGCGCCACGGTCGAGCCGGTTGTTCCCTGGTCGATTGCCAGTATCACGTCTGCCATGGATTCCCCCTGCAAAAAGAAAAACGGGGGCGATGCCCCCGTGCGCGATCAAGCTGCGCTGTAGCCCTCGATGGCCTTGATTTCCAGGTAATCGGTGAAGCCGTGTGCCCCCCACTCCCGGCCATTACCCGACTGCTTGTAGCCGCCGAACGGCACCTCGAAACCACCCCAGGCACCATTGATATGTACGTTACCAGCGCGGATCTTACTGGCCACCTGACGCGCATGATCGAGGTTATCACTGCTGACGTAACCGGCCAGTCCGTAAGGCGTGTCGTTGGCGATACGGATTGCCTCCTCCTCGCTGTCATAGGGAATCATGACCAACACGGGACCAAAAATCTCCTCCCGGGCGATCGTCATGTCGTTGTTAACCTCACTGAAGACCGTGGGCTGCACGTAGTAACCCTTGTCGATACCCTCGGGCAGGCCCGGGCCACCGCAGACCAGTTTGGCGCCTTCATCGATCCCTTTCTGGATCAGCCCCTGAATCTTGGTCCATTGGGCTTCAGAGACGACCGGGCCCATTGTGGTGGCATCGCTGGCCGTGTCGCCAACCACCACTGACTTGGTTACCTCAGCGGCGATAGCTTCAGCCATGGCCAGCTTGTCACGGGGCACCAACATGCGCGAAGGCGCATTACAAGACTGTCCGGTGTTGTTGTACATGCTCATCACGCCGACACCGACCGCCTGCTGCAAGTCTGCGTCGTCAAGAATGATGTTGGGAGACTTGCCACCCAGTTCCTGGGAGACACGTTTGACCGTCGGAGCGGCACCCTGAGCCACCATGACACCTGCGCGAGTGGACCCCGTAAACGACATCATGTCGATGTCCGGATGGCTGGACATGGCAGCACCCACGGTGGGGCCATCACCATTGACAAGATTGAAGACACCCGGCGGCACACCGGCCTCATCGAGAATCTCGGTGAACAGATAAGCCGACAGCGGCGCCACTTCACTGGGCTTGAGTACCACGGTGCAACCGGTAGCGATCGCAGGTCCAACTTTGCAGGCGACCTGGTTCATCGGCCAGTTCCACGGTGTAATCAAGCCACAGACGCCAATAGGTTCTTTGATGACTTTGTGATTACCGATGTCCTCTTCCCATTCGAAGGACTTGAGAATTTTCGCCGCTTCAGCCATGTGACCCAATCCGCAGAATGCCTGCGAAGTGCCTGCCAACTGTTTAGGTGCACCCATTTCGAGCCGTATCGCTTCGGCGACTTCGCCCATACGGCGTTGATAAATCTCACAAAAACGCTCCAGCAGCGCGACCCGTTCCTCGACAGAAGTCTGGCTAAAGGTCTCAAACGCGGTCTTGGCAGCCGCGACGGCCTTGTCTACATCAGCCTCTGAGCCAAGCGAAATGACACCGCAAACGGCCTCGGTGGCAGGGTCGATCACTTCGTGATCGCGGGGCTCGCTGGGGTCTACCCATTCTCCATTGATATAAAATTGCTTGAACTCGTACATCGACTTCTCCTCGGAATTATTTTGTGCCGTCGGGGGGATTTGGTCATACTCGGCGCCGAAAAAACATACTGAGGGTTCAAAAATGAATCAAGCAGTCGACCTCGACGAAATGACACTCTTTAGGGATATGGCGCGTCGCGCCTTTGAAAAGGAGATTGCACCCCACTACGAACAGTGGGAAGCCGATCACATGGTGCCGCGCACCTTGTGGAACACCCTCGGTGAGGCGGGTTTGCTCTGCCCTGATGTCGATGAGGCGTACGGCGGTGCCGGCACCTCTCCCTACGTGACCCTGGCAATGATCGAAGAATTGTCACACATGGGGTTTGGTGGCTTCGCGTCTGGCTACGGTATCCATTCCAATATCGTTGCCCCCTACGTCAGCCGGCACGGCACTGAAGAGCAGAAAGCGCAATGGCTGCCAAAAATGGTCTCAGGTGAGGCTGTCGGTGCGCTGGCGATGACCGAACCGGGCGCGGGCTCTGACGTACAAGGCATTCGCACCAATGCCGTCCGCGATGGCGATGAGTGGGTGTTAAACGGCTCCAAGATCTTCATCACCAACGGCATTCACGCTGATCTCGTGGTCGTGGCAGCGATCACGGACCCCGGTAAAGGCGCCAAGGGCACATCGCTGTTCCTCGTCGACGCCAGCCTGCCGGGCTTTGAAAAGTCCAAGAAGATCGAAAAAATTGGTCAACACGCCTCAGATACCGCGCTGCTCTTCTTCACCGATGTTCGGCTGCCAGCCAGCGCCCTGCTGGGTGATGAAAACAAGGGCTTTGCAATTCTGATGGATGAGCTGCCCCGGGAGCGCCTGGGCATTGCAGCGCAGGCCGTCGCTGCCTCTGAAGGCGCACTGGAGATCACCGCCCAGTACGTTCAGGAGCGGCAAGCCTTCGGGCAGAAGATTGGTCAGTTCCAGAACACCCGCTTCAAGCTCGCCGATGTCAAAACCGATATCGCAGTCAATCGAGCGTTCTATGAAAAATGCGCCGATGCCTATGCCCGGGGAGAGCTGAGCACCGACGAGGCTGCCATGCTCAAGCTGGCCAGCTGTGAGATGCAGTGCCGTGTCGCGGACCAATGCCTGCAGCTATTCGGTGGCTACGGTTACACCACGGAATATCCGATCTCACGTTTCTATGTAGACGCGCGCATCCAGCCCATCTACGGCGGCTCATCAGAAATCATGCGCGAGCTGGTATCGCGCTCGATCCTGGGTCGCTGAGGCCCAACCCGCTGCGCCCCCTCGGCGCAGCGCAGCATGCCACTCACAGCGCGGGGAGAATCTCTCCTCGCGCGTAGAGCACAGCGCGTCCACTGAGCCGAACTCGCTCCCCGACCAACTCACAGCCCAATTCGCCCCCGCGCGCAGACAGTTGTCGAGCCCGTAACGGCCTGGGGCCCAATGCTTCCGTCCAATAGGGCGTTAGCAAGCAGTGAGCCGACCCGGTGACCGGATCCTCGTCAATACCTGCGTTTGGAATGAAGAAACGCGACACGAAGTCGTGCTCATCGCCAGGTGCGGTGATCACGACTGCATGATCTGCAGCCTGCCCCAACGCGCGAAAATCCGGCTTTACTGCCTCCACCTCCGCCTGAGAGCGCAGGCGATAGAGTCGCTGCCACGGGTTACTTACCGGACGCGCTGACGCCACTACCGATGCACCCAGCGCCGCCTCGACCCGCGGATCCACGGGCGCGGGCTCCAGCGTAATCGCAGGGAAATCCATGACATAGGCGCCATCCGGTTGCGGCTCAACCGTCAGCAATCCACTACGCGTCATGAACTGCATGGGGCCAGTGACTTCATTGACCTGGCTCAGTACGAAGGCCGTCGCCAGCGTCGCGTGACCACAGAGGTCCACCTCGTGACCGGGGGTAAACCAGCGCAGTCGCCAGTAATCCCCCTCATCAACAATGAAGGCCGTCTCAGACAGGTTATGCTGCCGTGCCAATGCCTGAAGGGTCTCGTCGGGCAACCAGGCATCGAGTGGCATCACCGCAGCCGGGTTTCCGCCAAAGGTCTGTTCGGTGAAGGCATTCACCACATACAGCGGATACGCCATCGTCAGAACCAATCCGCCTGCATGGCGTAAGTGGTGTCATCAAAGCTGCGCAACAACTCGCCCCAGGCCCGGGTCTGCGGCAGTTCCCAGCGCGCAAACCAGTCCATGGCCTGTAGTTTGCCCCGGTAGAACGCGGCATCACTCGCATGGTTTTCACCGGACAGTGCTTCGGCGGCAACCAAACCCTGGCGCAGCCACATCCAACCAATCACCACATGACCGAAAAACTCTAGATATCGCACAGAATTGGCGAGCGCCAGGTCGATCTCCCCCGACCCCATGACCTCCAGCAGTTTCATCGTGGTCGCTTCAAGGTCACTGGCTGCGCTGTCGAGCGCCACTCGCATGGTCTCAAGTGCCTCAACATCGGCAGCACGCGCGATGTCTGCTCGAATGGCCCCCAGACAGGCGGCAAAACCCGCGAGGCCATTTTGCGGCACCTTGCGCCCCAGGAGATCCAGCGACTGAATACCTGTGGTGCCCTCATGGATGGGGTTCAAACGGTTGTCCCGATACATCAGTTCGACCGGGTGTTCATTCGTGTAGCCAGAGCCCCCGAGGATCTGAATCGCCAGATCGTTGGCTTTGGGACCATACTCAGAGGGCCAGGTTTTAACGATCGGGGTCAGGAAGTCGAGCAATTGGAACGCAGCGGCGCGACCGGCTTCATCGGGGTGGGTCTTCCAGTCATCCACCAGCGAAGAGGCATACAAACACAGCGACCACGCGCCCTCAGCATAGGCTTTCTGGGCGAGTAACATGCGCCGAACATCCGCGTGCTCGATCAGCATGACTGGATCGGCCAGCGGGTCCTTGCTTGAGGGCTTACGGCCCTGGGGCCGCTCGCGGGCGTAGTCCAGCGAGTACTGGTAGCCGCAGAGCGCGAGCGTCGCAGCGCCCGTACCGACCATGACCCGCGCTTCATTCATCATATGGAACATATACTTGAGGCCCTGGTGCGGCTCGCCGACCAGCCAGGCAACCGCCCCCTCACTCTCGCCGAAGTTCAGTGCCGTTGAGGTCTGACCCCGCCCGCCCATCTTGTGAAACAGTCCGGCGAGCTGCACATCGTTACGCTCACCAATCGAACCGTCCTCGTTGAGCAGAAACTTAGGGCAGATAAACAGCGAAATCCCTTTGACGCCAGGAGGTGCACCTTCGATGCGCGCCAGCACCGCATGCACGATGTTGTCTGAAAGCTCGTGGTCACCGCCAGAGATCCAGATCTTGTTACCGAAAACTCGGTAACTGCCGTCCTCCTGGGGAACGGCCTTGGTTCGGATATCCGCGAGGCTCGATCCTGCCTGCGGCTCTGACAACGCCATGGTCCCTGCGAATTCACCGGTACGCAGACGCCCGACCCAGGTATCGATCTGCGCTTGTGAGCCGTGCGCTTCGATGAGGTTGGCGTTCGCCGCGGTCAGCGCGTGATAACCATTGGTCGTGCTCGCAGCGGCACTGATGTAGCCACCCGCGCAGGCGGTCACCACCAGCGGCAGCTGCATACCACCCATGTCATAGTCCTGGTCCGGTGCGATCAGTCCGGCCTCGGCGACTGCGTCGTAGGCATGCTTGATTTCGTCGATCATGACGACTTTTTCGCCATCCCAGTCGGGCTGGTTGAGATCAACGGTCTTGCGAATTGGCACGAAGTAGTCTTCGGCAATCTTCTCAGCCAGATCCAGTGACGCGTCGAAGGACTCCCTGTTGTGGTCTTCGTAGCGAGGTCGGTCCGTCAGGGACTCGACATTGAAAAGCTCATACAGGTAGAACTCGAGATCCCTCCGGGAAAGGAGCGGTGCTGGCATGAAGATTCTCCGAACTGTTTATGCTAAAGATGGTGACGGTCGCCGATTGTAATCGCTGTGCATCCAACGTGCCCAACTGCGGCGTATAGACTCTGAATCCCGTGAATAAAGTGAGGAAATGCCATGTTGCCTGTCCGTAAAACCCTGGTCGCCGCTGCTCTCGCGAGTGTCGTCGCCCTGCCCGTCACCGCCCATATCGAGCGCAGCGAACCCTTGCAATCAATGCGCCAGTCCTACTTCGCACTGGTGGGTATGGCCTTCGGACCCATGGGTGACATGGTGAAGGGAAAGATGGAATGGAACAGCGAGCAGTTTGCCGAACTTGCAGACGATCTTGCGGGACTCTCAGGTTACGGCGTCGAGCGGGGTTTTGCGGCCGGTAGCGAAATGGGCACCACCCGCGCCAAACCAGAAATCTGGGACAACATGGACGACTTCAAGATGAAGCTGGCCGCCTTCCGCGAAGAAGCGACCAAACTCAATGCCGTGGCCGCAAGCGGTGACGAAGCCGCCATGAAAGCTCAGTTCGGTGCTGTTGGCAAAACCTGCAAGGCGTGCCACGACGAATATAAGTCCAAGGACTACCTCTACTGAGCTCTCACCAGTAACTCGGTGCCTCTGGTGCGTTAACCACGACCCACCAGAGCCCGCCCGCCAGCAACAGCCCAATCACGATAGCGACAAAGAACGGCCTGGGGGGCTGGCTGGCGGTCTTCCCCTCAGCACTCCCCCACAGCATCGCCTGGATCAAAGGCTGCTTGCGGCCCCACTGATAGAACACCACTGCTGCCAAATGCAGCAGTATCAAAACCTGCAGCACTCCCCAGTTAACATCATGGACTTCAGCCAACACGCTGCTGGCTTCCCCACCCCAGTAAGCAAGCGGCCCCTCGAACAGGATGTCATCGCTCGTAAAAAGCCCGCTGACCCCCTGCATCAGCAGCGACAACAGCAGTGCCACCACCGACCAACCGCCCAAGGGGTTGTGACCCACGGTGGGTGTCGGATGCCTCAAATAAGCGCCAATGCGAGCAGGCCCGGCCAGAAACGACTGAAACCGCGCGTGATAGCTGCCAACGAGGCCCCACAGCAGCCGGGTGCCCACGAGCACCAACAAGGCATATCCCACCTTGCTGTGTACATCCATCATGCCCTGCTCCCCAGTCCACCACATCGCAGCAATACCAACTGGGAAGCACCAATGGATCAGACGAACGGGCCAATCCCAAACCACAAAACCTGAACGTTCAGCACCCATATACAGATCTCGACGCCGTGGCGTCAGGGCTTCATCAAACTGAGCAAAGCGCTGACCGACGCCTCAACACCCAGCTTCACCGATGCCTCCGGCTCAATTTTGAACAGGGGGGAATGATGGGAAGGAACCGGCTCCCCTCCCGCGGCTTCGGCGTCAAATGCGGACTGGGGAGTGCCACCCACGGCGAAGTAAACGCTGGGGATGTACGGCTCCGTGGTAAAGAACGGGAAATCTTCAGCTCCCATCCCGAGTCGCGGCTGGTCAAAGAATACGTCAGCACCAAAGCGGTCCCCCCAAACACCGCGGATTTGATGGGTCAGCGCGGTATCATTGAGGGTTGGAGGAACGCTCTCGTCTTCGTAAACCACGACCTCCGGCAGCATGTCCTCGGGCAGGCCCGCAACGCGCCCCATGTTCTCAGCAACGCGACGGATGCCATCGATCAATAGGCGACGGTCCTCAACGGACTCACTGCGCACGGTCAGCTGCAATTTGGCACTATCGGAAATGATGTTGTGTTTGGTACCACTGTGGAAGGATCCCACCGTGATCACTCCGGGCCGCCGAGGTGGCAGGGTACGGCTGACGACTGTCTGCAGGCCGGTGACGATCTGCGCACCCAGCAACACCGGGTCTACGCCGCGATGAGGGCTGGCACCATGTGCACCCACCCCAGTGATGTTGATGTCGACCGTATCGGCACCCGAATAGGGAGAAACCGGATCAGCGACGAGCTTGCCCGTGGGCACACCTGAAGCAACATGGAACGCAACGGCGTAATCGGGCTGGCCATATTGCCCCCAGATGTCCTCTTCCATCATCTTCTTGGCGCCACCCACCCGCTCTTCGGCAGGCTGGCCAATCAGCATCAAGGTGCCAGACCATTTGTCGCGGTGGGCCGCCATGATTCGCGCAGACCCAACCAGGCTGGTGATATGAACATCGTGACCGCAAGCGTGCATGACGTAGACCTCATTGCCATCCCAGTCGACCTGCTTGGCCTCCGAGGCGTACTCGAGTCCCGATTTTTCCTGAACAGGCAAGCCATCCATATCCGCGCGTAGCATGACCAGCGGTCCATCGCCGTTTTCCATCAGCGCCAGTACCCCGGTACCGGCAATACCGGTATTCACCTGGTAACCCATGGACTCCAGCTGTTCTGCGATGACCGCAGCAGTGCGGTTCTCCATAAAGGACAACTCGGGATTCTGGTGAAAATCCAAAAACAGCTCACCCAACTGATCGTCATAGATTGCGCTGACTTCATCGCGCAGTTCGTCGGCCGAGACCGGTTGAATCAGGGCGGCAGACATCAGCGTGGCTGTGAACACAGGAGCGAGCAGTGGCTTCATGGAACAGTTCCTTCCGGCAAAATCGTGACCGTATCCTGCCCGAAATAGTACACGCGAGACAGCCCCCAAAATTGATCGCAACCCTCGCTTGTGGCACCTTGCGCACCCTAGTCGCGCCGCGCACCAACCCAGAGAGCCCCATCCGTTTGAACAGTCATCGCATCAGAGAAATGTTTGGCAGCTATGTTGTCGATGTACTGCAGCAAACCAACGCGCACCGGATTGCCAGTTTGTGCAGCATCCACGGCGACCGGCACATCTGCCGCACCCTCGCCGTCACACTGTTTATGCACCCCACGCCGAAAGCATTGCAAGCGGCTGACCAGGTCATACGCGCCGGTGCCAGTATTGGAGAAACCCTGCAGAGTATGGGGGTGCAAACGGAAAAGGTGGATGACCACTGGTGTAGCTGGCATTCGGGCGCCCATTTTGCGGCACTGACCGGAGACGTCAGCGTGGGCACCGAGGTCGCGGTTCGCCTATACACCCTTCGCACCCACAGCGACACCGGCCCCCATGACTACGCGGTCATTGCCGAGGCTTACCACCCGGAGCAAATTGCGGTCAGTGATTCAATGGCCGCTTGCCATTCGGCCAACGAACCCGTCGGTAAACACAGGGAAGCGCTGATGTGGCTGCGTTCGGCGCTTACCGACTCCGTGGCGTTACTCAGCCAGAGTGACGCTCAGCAAGGCTGACATCGATACCGAGACTGCGCGCTTTGTCGAAAGCCGCACCCTGTGCGTCGGCAGGACGCGTCAAAATCCAGAGATTCGCTGACCGGGTACCAGTGCGACAAAAGGCCAGTACTTTGCCATCGGTCGCGTCAAACTCGGTGGCAAGCCCCGGCAGATCGTCACCAGGAAACGTGTTGGGATTCACCGGGTAACGCACAAAACGGATGTCCTGAGCCGCCAGCACTGACGCTACAGCGTCCATGGACGGCTGCCCATCCTGCTCGCCATCTGGACGGTTGCAGATGACAGTCTTGATACCCAAAGCTGCCAGACCCTCGAGATCGGTCAGTTCGGGTTGTGCGCTCACCATCAGGTTATCGGACAGTTCGAGTGTTGGGATCAATGGACATCTCCTCATTGATGGGGCCACGGCCGCTGCCTGACCCATTGACAGTATCGCTTTGTATCAGGACTGCGCCGCGCTGGCACCTGCCGCACTATCCAGCCCTTCCCGAAGCGCCTCGGCCCAGCGAGAAAGCGCACGCTTGGCATCGCGCCGCTGGGTGACCGAATTGGACCATTCGAAACGCGGGCTGCGCAGCTCTACCCGTCGATCAGTGACACGGGCCAATACCTGTCCGGTATGGGCATCGCTGACCTCCAGCAAGAGGGTCATTTCATCCGACTGGGTTGTGTACGTCCGCGCCATTCCCGCACGGGCGACGTCGGGCGCGACAATGTCGAGGTCGATGATTCGCGGAGTGACAAGCAGCGTTTCGGTCTCGGCCAACTCGGGATCGATCAGCGTGTAGGCAGGTGCCTCAAGCAACGCCTCACGGAACGCGTCATCACACAGCGAGCTCAAACCCTCTCTGATGTTGTCCATGTCCTGCTGGGTCACGCGCCAGGCCAGTGATCGCCGGCTGCTGTTTTGCAGACTCAACCAGTTGCGTCGAAATGCGACGTCGCAGGGTGCTAGAGCGACTTGCTTCCAAATCGTGAGATCAGCGCCCGGTCTGACATAGACAGTGCCCATAGTGCTGGACTCACGAAGCACCAGCCCGTCGTAACTGACCGGATCTGGTGTCGCACAACCCGCCAATATCATTAGCAGGAACACACCTGCTAAGCGCTTCAGTTGAATGCTCGCCACTGGCCACCCCCCAATCTTGTTTGCTGTTGACTATCCCCACAGACTAGATCAGCGAGAGCTCATCCGCCAACACGCTCAAAATCTCCTCTCGAGGTCGTTCACTGACGGGCACTGGCCGGCCAATAATCTGTTCCGCAATAGCGCGATAACGTGCTGCAACGTCGTGCAGCATGGCAGCGGGCAGTCGGGTTTGCGCCGCAAACTCGGTGCGCTCGCTCATGCGATCCTTGTCGAGCAGTAGCTGCCGCTCGGGCACCCAATCCATCAACGCCTGGCGAAAGGCCTCCTTGCTGCTGTCGAGAATCTCTCCCCGCCCGTAGGCCTCCGCATCCCAGATGCGGGAAGAATCGGGCGTACCCACCTCGTCCATGTATATCATCTCGGATTCGCCACCAGCACCGGCGGCGTAACCAAACTCGAATTTGGTGTCCACAAACAACTGGCCAATGCCTGCAAGCCGGGACTCAATGACCCCAAATCCCTCTGTCAGTAGCTTTTCATAATGCGGCACATCTGCCGCGGCGTTGAAACCGAAAGCAGCCCAATGCGACTCAAGTACCTGCTGTGGAATGTTGACATCGTCCACCGCAGGTACCCCCGGGATGCCAGTGAGAATGCCCTTGGTCGAGGGCGTAATCATCAGCGATCCAAGCCGTGCATCCCGAGTCAATCCCTCGGGCAGCGCAATCCCACAGAACGTTCGTTCACCCTCCGCGTAGGCCCGCCACATCGAGCCGGTGATGTAACGACGGGCAATCGCCTCGACCATGATGGGCTTGGCTCGCTGCACCACCCATACCAGGGGGTGCGGTACTTCGAGCACATGGCTTCGGGCCAGCCCCTGGGATCGGAAACACTCAAACCAATACTGGGAAACCGCATTCAGCGCGGCACCTTTGCCAGGTACACCGTCGAGTCCGCCCTCACCCCGCCACAAGCAGTCAAACGCTGACAGCCGGTCAGAGATGACCATCAGGGCCAGTTGCGCATCGGGTGCCACGGGATAATCACGCGCCGCAATCAGGCGCCGACTGTCCTCATCGGTAAGCCAATAAACGGAGCGAACCTTACCCGAATGCACCGGTAAATCGGTGCGCACGGGAAGATCATTGTTGACGGCCAAAACCGATTCGCTGGACATCGTTGTGCCTCGGGTCTCTGTTGCGTAGTAGTCAGTCGGTTATCATACCGGGCTTGCCACTCCCCCACCCCCCAGATCGGAAAACAACAATGATTCGACGTGGTCTTTTAATTGCGGTGCTGCTGAGCGCAGCCTCCGCCCACGGCAACGCCCTCTCCAGCAACAAGCTCGAAACCATCATCGTTACTGCTAGTCGCAGCGAACAGGCGGGCCAGCGTCTGGCATCTGCTTGGACCGATCTCAGTGCAGATGTCGTCGACTTCACCCGGTTACAGCACAGCAATCAGGTGTTCCAGCGAGTGCCCGGTGCTTGGATCAGTCGAAACAATGGCCAGGAGTCACTAATCAGCCTGCGTTCACCAGTGCTGACCGGCGCTGGTAGCTGCGGCGCTTTCCTGACTGCCGAAGACAGCATCGGCCTCCGGGCACCGGGATTCTGCAACGTCAACCAACTGTTCGACGCCAATCTCGCACAGGCGGGCGGTATTGAGGTGCTGCGCGGGCCCGATTCCGCGGTCTTCGGCTCCAACGCGATGCACGGCATCATCAACGTCATGACCCGGACTGCCGCTCAAACCGGCAATCAGGTTCGCTTTGAAAGCGGCTCACGTGATTTTTTTCGGGGCAGTCTCGGTCTCTCTGACGTAGAGCGAGGCCTGGCACTGAACCTGCAAGCCAGTAGTTATGGCGGCTACCAAGACAATTCAGGCTACGACCAACAAAAGCTCACCGGCCGCTGGGACGGCGATGTCGGTGAGTGGCGCACGACCGCGGTCATTTCGGCCAGCAATCTCAATCAGGAGACCGCCGGCTTCGTTCGGGGCTTCGAGGTATACAGGGACGAGGCGCTGAGTGAGCAAAACCCGAATCCAGAAGCCTATCGGGACGCCAGATCGCTTCGGACCTATCTGCGAGGTGTCACCGCACTCCATGGCAACCGGCAACTGAGTATCACACTCTACGCCCGTGACAACGACATGGAATTTTTGCAGCACTTCCTGCCCTGGCAGGCTACGGAGCAAAACGGACATTCAAGCATCGGTCTGCAGAGCGCACTGTCAGGGCGTACTGAGTCGCTCGACTGGCAGTTCGGTCTCGATGTTGACGCGACCGATGGCTTTCTCACCGAAGATCAAGCCGAACCGTTCAGCCCCAACCAACCTCAGGGCATCCACTACGACTACCAGGTGGACGCACTCACGACTGCGGCTTTCATTCAGGCAGGTCGAGATTTCGACAATGGCTGGCGACTCGCTGGGGGCCTGCGCCTCGAAGCCACCGACTACGACTATGACAACCTGACAGGTAATGGTAGCGCCTGTGCACCCGAAGCCAGCGCCTGTCGCTTCTTTCGACCCGCCGATCGCAGTGACGATTTCAGCAATTGGACAGGTAACTTAAGCTTGCTACGCGACCTGGGATCGCACCAACTCTATGGCCGTCTCGCGCGTGGATTCCGCGCCCCGCAAACCAGCGAACTCTACCGGCTACAGGGCGGGCAACTGGTCGCCGATATCGATTCCGAATCGATTAGCAGCGTCGAACTGGGCAGTCGCGGCAGCTTCGGCAGTGGCCTGAGCTATGCACTCAACGCCTATTGGATGACCAAGGATGATGTCATCTTCCAGAGTGCGGACCGCTTCAATGTCAGCGGCGCCGAGACGGCCCACCGGGGTATCGAACTGGAAGCCAACTGGCAGATCAATGACATCTGGGCGTCTGCCATTGCCGCCAGTTACGCCCGGCACACCTACGAAAGCGCCATCAATCTGCTCGGTGCTCGCACCGATATCAGCGGTAACCTGATCGACACTGCGCCGCGACATTTTGGTAGCTGGCGACTAAATGCAAACTTCGCTGCCATCGGGCTGCCGCTGTTCAGCGAACTCGAAGTGACCTGGCTGGACGAGTATTACCTGGACCCAGACAATGCCAACACCTATGAGGGGCATACGCTGGTTAACCTACGCAGCGAATATACCCTCACGGAGCGCTTGAACCTCAGCCTCGTCATCAGCAACCTCGCCAACACCGACTATGCTGAGCGGGCAGATTTCGGCTTTGGCAGCTATCGCTACTTCGTCGGCGAACCCCGAACCGCGCTGATAGGCGTGAGCTACCAACTCTGAGCGCGGCAACGGTCATGAGGGCTCAGGCGTAGGGTCGAAGTCCTACCGCCTGACGCACTTTGTCGAGCAGAGCCTGGCTCTGCGGCCGCACCCGTTCGGCACCGGCCAGCAGCACCGCTTCCACCTCGGCTGGGTTGGCCATCAAACGATCATACTCAGCACGCGCGGGCGACAGTTCGTCATTGACGCGCTCGAACAACTGCTTCTTGGCCTCGCCCCAGGCAATACCATCCAGAAACGCCTGGTGCATGCGCTCACGTTCTGCGGCGTCTGCAAAAGCACTCCAGATCTGAAAGACCGTGCTGTCGTCCGGGTCTTTGGGTTCGCCAGGCTCGAGCAAATTGGTTTTGATCTTGTTGATCGACTTCTGCAGTTTTTTTGGCGTATCAAACAGCGGAATCGTATTGTTGTAGCTCTTGCTCATCTTGCGACCGTCGAGTCCTTGCAATACGGCAACCTCATCGTCGACAACCGCCTCAGGCAGGGTGAAAAGGTCGGCGTAATGGTGGTTAAACCGCTGGGCAATATCCCTGGCCATTTCAACATGCTGAATCTGGTCCCGACCTACCGGCACCTTCTCTGCATTGAAGATCAGAATGTCTGCCGCCATCAGCACCGGGTACGAAAACAAGCCCATGGTGACACCAAAGTCGGGATCCTCTGACGCTGCTTCGTTGGCCTGAACTGCCGCTTTATAGGCGTGTGCGCGATTCATCAGTCCTTTGGCTGCGCTGCAACAAAGGACCCAATTCAGCTCGGTGACCTCTGGGATGTCCGACTGACGATAAAAGTGGGCCCGCTCCGGGTCGAGTCCGAGTGCCAACCAGGTCGCAGCGATTTCCTTGCTCGACTGGGCAACCCGCTCGGGATCCTGGCATTTGATCAGGGCGTGATAATCGGCGAGAAACAAATAGGCATCGACAGCATCGTCGCGGGAAGCAGCGATTGCCGGGCGAATCGCACCGACGTAGTTGCCGAGGTGTGGGGTACCGGATGTGGTGATGCCGGTCAGTACCCGGGTCTTGCTCATGTCTGTCTCCAATCAGGCTTGACGCTGGTAGAACGCCAACAGCAGGTTTTTGAGGTGATCCGGGTCATCGACGCCGGCGAGTTCGCGAATCGAGTGCATACCCAGCGTTGGCACACCGATGTCGGCGGTGGGGATGCCGGTTTCAGTGGCCGTGATGGGCCCGATGGTGCTGCCGCAGGCCATATCCGCTCGCATCACAAACGCCTGGACCGGGACCCCAGCACGCTCTGACAAGAGTCGAATTCGTGCCGACCCATGCCCTGATGTGGCATAGCGTTGATTGCGATTGATTTTAATGACAGGCCCCTTGTTCAGCTGCGGCCCATGGTTGTCGTCATGCTTTTCGCTGAAATTGGGGTGTACGGCATGGGCGTTGTCCACTGATAGCATCCAGGAATGCTCGCGCAATCGAGCCAGACCTGACTCGTCGACCGCCATGGTGCGCAGCAGTTCATTGAGCATGGGACCCTGCGCACCCACTGCAGACGCACTGCCGACCTCCTCGTGGTCGTTACAGACCAACAAGCTCCATTGCTCAGACGGTGCATCGAGCAAGGCTGCGAGGCCAACATAGCAGCTGAGCAGATTGTCGAGACGCGCTGAGGCAATGAACTCCTCGCGCAAACCCACCAATCCGGGACGCTGGCAATCGTACAGCGACAGCTCGTAGTCGAGGACGCGGACCTGACCATACTCGGGATACTCACGGTGAACTTCTGCAGCCAATAACGCGGGCAGGTCCAACTGACTGTCGCCATCGGCGCTCATGAGCATCGGCAGAATATCTTTCTGCGGATTGATCGAACGTTTGGCGTTGGCCTCCCGGTCGAGGTGGATGGCGAGACTCGGAATAATCGCAACCGGCCGCTCGAAATCGATCAGCTCGGTTTCAAGCGCGCCACCATCAGTGACAAAGCTCACTCGCCCTGCCATCGAGAGATCTCGATCGAACCAGGGGTTCAACAAGGCGCCACCGTAGACATCAACGGCCAGTTGGGCAACGCCATGGCGAATCTTGAGCGGATTGGGCTTCACCGACAGATTGGGGCTATCAGTGTGGGCGCCAACCAGGCGCAAACCCTCTGTGATACTGCCCTCACCTACCCTGAAGGCAATCACTGAACTGTCGTTGCGCGTCAGAAAATAGCCGCGCCCCGCTTCGAGGGCTTCGGGATCCACATGCGCTATCTGCTCAAACCCAGCGGCGACCAGCCGCCATGACATCGCTGATACCGCGTGAAACGGCGTGGGTGACTCACCCAAAAATGCCAAAAGATCATCAACCAAAGCTGACACAGGTCACCCCCGAAAATAAAGAACCAGATAGAGCCCGACCGCCAGCAGCACGCGGTAAATCGCGAAGGGCATCAGCCCGACTCGTGCGATCAGGCGCAAAAACACCGCTATCGTGGCCCACGCGCTGACGAATGCCACCATGGCCGCAGTAACGGTAGGGGCCAAGCCCATGCCCGCCCCGGTAAATGCAGCGTCGTCGAGCAACATGAACAACATCGCCCCGCCGATGACAGGTATCGACAGTAAGAAAGAAAACCGGGCGGCGGTCGCCGGGTGGTAGCCCAGCAACATGGCCGCAGTGATCGTGATGCCAGAACGCGACGTGCCGGGAATCAGCGCCAGCGCCTGAGCGCAGCCAATGAACAACGCCCCTCGCCAGGATACCTGTTCACCGGGTGGCGGTGTCGCTATGGCCTTGCCGCGCGCCACCCACGCCAACAACAAGCCGAACAGCAAAGTCGTGGTAGCGATAACAGCGATACCCCGCAGATGGGCCTCAATCCATTGACTGGCCGCCAGACCAACCAACACCGCTGGCAGCGTTGCCAGCGCCAGCTTCCAGACCTCTGCCGAACCGCCAGCGGGCGTGGCACCCATGGGAATTAGAGTACGGGCAAGCGCCATCAAATCGGCTCTAAAGTAGAGCAACACAGCCAGCAATGTGCCCATATGCACGGCGATATCAAACGCCAGGCCCTGATCGGGCCAGCCAAACAATTGCGCGGGCAGAATCAAATGCGCCGAGCTCGAAATCGGCAAAAACTCACTGACCCCTTGGATCAGGGCCAGTAGTAGCGCCTGTAGCCAGTCAGTCACGAGGGCCCTGCTCCGACAGCTTCTTCCAGCCGACATCCTCCTGAACATAGCGAGGCGAAAGTGTTGCTGCGGCCTGCCAATTGGGCGGGTTGCGCCCATCGACCATGCTTTCCGCAATGACTTGTGCGTCGGGTCGTGCCGCAGCGTCAACGTCGGTGAACGCAATGCTCAAACGATCCTGATAAGTGGCACCTGAACCCAGTAAACTCAATGACTGCCCGCCATCAGCGTCAGGCACGACAACCGCCTCGGGCGCGGCAATCCAGGGCTGCGTGAGCGGCACCAGTGCGCCCTCAATCCATTGGAACCAGGCGCCGTACAACTGATCAATCTGCGCGTCGATGGTGCTCAGGACCCATCCTTCGCGCTGCCCGGCCGCCACTGCCTGCGCTGCCAACGAGCAATAGCCGGCCACCGGCAGATCTCGCGGCCATGCCAACCCCTGTATCGTCGCCACGGCAATACGCAATCCAGTAAATGAGCCCGGACCCACACCACATGCCAAGTGGGTCACGGCATCCAGACTGTGTTCGCCGAGGATCTCGTCTACCATGGCCAGCAGATGACGGTTGTGCGCCCGGGGCAAGTCCCTGCTGAGTCGCCGCTCGCCATGATCTGACACCCACGCAACCGAGCAGACCTCGGTGGCGGTATCAATCGCTAACACACTGTGCATTGGATGAAAAAATCCGGGGGAAACAAGCGGTCTATGATCCCACAGCGAGGGGGCCCAGTGCACCCACCCAGGGACTTCACACTGGGAATTCTGGCCGGGGGTACGGGGCGGCGTCTCATGGGGCGTGACAAAGGCCTCGTTTGCGTCGATGGCGAAGTGCTTGTCAATCGAATGCTCAACAACTGGGGCGCCAGGGCTGTAGCGACGTTGGTGAACGCGCATCGAAACCCATGTTGCTACATGCATCTCGCTGACCGGGTGCTCTGCGATCCAGCAAGGGATCAGGGCCCCTGCGTTGGCATTCTGGCCCTGCTGGCGGCCTGCGAATCACCCTTGCTGCTGATTGCGCCCGTCGATCTCCTGCATCCTGCACCTGACCTACCCCAGCGCTTGATCGACGCCTTGCCTGATGATGCCCCCGGCGCCTTCGTGCGAGATGGCACAGGGCGTCAACAATTGGTACTGCTACTGCGGCAATCAACCATAGCTGACGTTCAACACTACGTGGCTCGCGGGGGGCGCAAGGTCTCCGAACTCATCGACGAACTGACCCTGGTGCCATTCAGTGCGCATGAAGAATGGCAAGATATCGATTGCCTTGAGCAGCTCGGGTCGGCGCGCGACCGAGCGGTCAACCGAGCCGAATAAGCACGCCTGCGAACAAAAGATGGGCAAGCACGACTGCTGCGGTCAGACGTAACCGCATAACGGCGTACCAGCCCTCGCGCCCATCGATATGTCGCTCGTACCAGAGCAGCGCCAAAAACCCCAACATCAGCAGCAAAGCAGCGAGAAACAGTTGCGCCGTCAGCACTGCGCCAACCCCGAACAGAACCAGCCCATTGCTGACCAGCAGGCGTGTGATCAGCCCTTCGGACAAGCCCGACCGCCACTGGGTACCTGCAAGAAAGGCGAGAATGCCAAGGGAGTAGATCACGAAGCCCTGCTTTGAGACTGACTGAGGCCAGTCTTCCAACACAGCACAGGCCATGACAAAGCCATAAAACGGTATAAGCCCTGCGTATCCCAGCAGCTTTGCGACAGTGCGGCTGTCCATGCGTTTTAGATCTCCCTGCCGACGACACTGGCATTCGCACAAAAAAAACCCCGGTCGGGGACCGGGGAATCAAGAAACCATCTGGGGGAAGATGGCTCGAACCTGGAGTGATTCAGTCACTCAAGTGGGAGAATTACGACCCTTCAAAGTGCCCGGATCATTCATGTGGACATAAAAAAGGCGGCCCGAAGGCCGCCTTTCTGGTCAATATCTGGACTGCGTGGCTTACAAGGTGCCACTCAGGGTCCAGCCGGCCCACCAGGGGTCAGTCTGATCAGGGTTAACCGCACCCATGTAGTCAGTCGCGTCGAAGAAGCTGGCGTCGAAGTCCTGCGGGTCGCCTGAACCGGCGTTGGGCACCGCAAACGTGGATTCGATGACAGTCCAATCGATCGGGGTGATACCCGCTGCTTCAGGTGCTTGCGAAGACAGGATGGCATCAAGCGCAGCATCAGCAACCACAACCGAGGCATTACCTACCGATGCTTCGTTAGACAACGTACCACCGTTACCTGCACCGTTGGCGCAGTCCTGGATCCAGTTGTTGAAGACCAGAGAGGTGTTTACGTTACCCTCGGCGCCGTCAATGATGTTGGCACAGGTCGCAAGCGTAGCGGCTGTGTCGGCAGCAACAGTGACCACCATGTTGTGGAAGAAGCCCGCAGAGCTCGCCTTGAAGTTCAGGCTGAAGTCCGCTTCGCCGGCAGCCTTGTCGGCGATAACCGTGCCGTTAACAACGGTAGGCTTGGACAACCAGGCCAGTGTGCCTTCGGTATCCATCTCGAACGCTTCGCCTTCGCTGTTGGGGGTCTGCTTCACGAGCACGTACTGCAGATTGCCCTGGAAGCCCTCATCCCAGTCGACCGAATCATCACCAGCACCGGTAACAACCAGGTGCTTGGTGTTCACAGTACCGCCGTAGTACTCGATGCCATCGTCCAGGTTGTCATTGATCTGGATAAAGTCGAGCTCGGTACCGCTGCCAACCGCGTTGAGTGACAAACCGTTGATTTCGTCGCCGGTAGAGATCTCGGTACCACCTTCAGTGATGATGACGTAGGTCATGACACCGCTGCTGTCGGTCGGATCTTCACCACCCACAAAGTTCACACCACCTTCGCCGTCCACGTTACAGGGTACATCGGCACAGACGTTGTGCGGCGCGTAACCCGACAGCTGGATACCACCCCACTCACCGGAACCGTCGTAACCTTCGTCCGCTGAAGAGAAGATGATCGGCGCTGAACGCGTGCCGCGTGCGATCAGCTGTGAACCACGGTTGACGTCCAATACGGCAGCAGTCAGCGGATCGCTGGAAGGCATGCCCTTGATTTCAACACCCGCGTCGATCGTCAGGGTGACGTTCTGAACCGAGGCGCCAGAGGAACAAGTATTGGTATCCACCAGCTGGCAGTTACCGTTACCCACAATGGTGCGGCCCTGCATCTGGTACTCGTTACCAGCGATCAGGCGCAGATCAGTCGACACCTGCGAGGGCAGTCGGCAGACGTTGGCTTCAACTTCGGTGGTACCTGCAGGACAGGCTACAACCGGCGCTTCGGGGTTGCCCACCGAACCGTCGATGGTCCAGCCAGCCCACCAGGCAGTGGTAGCACGCGGGTCGACCGCACCGATGTAGTCAGTGGCGTCGAGGAAGTTCACGTCTGCAACTGACTCGCTGAAGGCACTGTTAATGCCGGCCCAATCGAGCGGTGCATCCAGCAGCGCTTCCGGCGCAGTCGATGCGGCCAGGGTGTTCAGGCTTGCGAACACAGGGTTGACGTTAACCGCAGCGCCAGTCATGTCGACGTTAGCCAGCTGACCCTGGTCGCCCGCGCCGTTGGCACAGTCCTGGATCCAGTTGTTGAACACCAGCGAGGTACCCACATTGGCCTCGGCACCGTCAACGATGTTGGCACAGGTGGTGAATGTGTTCTCGGTGCTGTCTTCAACAGTAACAACCGTGTTGTGGAAGAAGCCCGCGGAGCTTGCTTTGAAGTTCAGGCTGAACTCGGCTTCGCCGGCCGCCTTATTGGCCAGCACAGTCACGTTAGACAGGGTCGGCTTGGACAGGAAGTCCAGGGTGCCCTCGGTGTCCATCTCGAAAGCTTCGCCTTCGCTGTTGGCGGTCTGGCGAACAATGACGTACTGCAGGTTGCCCTGGTAACCCTCGTCCCAGTCAACGGAGTCATCGCCAGCACCGGTCACAACGATCCACTTGCCGTTGACAGTACCGCCGTAGAACTCGACACCATCGTCGAGGTTGTCGTTGATCTGGATGTTCTCCAGGGTGGTGCCGGAACCGACGGCGTTCAATGACAGACCATTGATCTCGTCACCGGTTGAAATTTCGGTACCGCCCTCGGTGATGATGACGTACTGCAGCACACCGCTGCTGTCGAGCGGATTGTCACCGCCGATGAAGTTAACAGCGCCTTCACCATCGACGTTACAGGGTGCCGCATCGCAGACGTTATGTGGCGCAAAACCAGAGAGCTGGATGCCGCCCCATTCGCCCGAACCTGAGTAGTTATCATCCACCGCTGAGGAGAAGATAATCGGTTCTGCAGCAGTACCCATGGCCATCAACCGAGAACCGCGATTCACGTCGAGTACTGATGCGTTGAGCGGGTCATTTGAAGGCAGGCCCTTCACTTCGACACCAGCTTCAATAGTCAGAGTAACGTTCAGTACCGCGTCACCGTTCGCGCACGCAGTTGAGCTTGAGACTTCGCAGTTTCCGTTACCGACAATCACGCGGCCTTCGAGCTGGTACTCGTTGCCCGCAACCAGCGTCATGTCCTCAAGAATGCTACCCGAGAGGCGACAAACATTGGTCGACACTTCAGTCGTACCGGTGGGACAAGCGACCACGGGGTTACCACCACCGTCGCCGTTACCACCATTCCCGCCATTACCGCCATCGTTACAGCTGTTGTTCCCCGAACAGGAATTGTCGTCGTTGCTGTTAGACGTGGGCGCGTCAATGTTGATGATGGCCTCGTCACCCTCGCTACAACCTCCGAGGCCCACCAGGGCTCCCGAGGCTATGAGCGCCAATACAAACTGCTTGTTCATCAAGTTACTCCCTAGTGGTGTGTGACCCGGGTGGGCCTTTCAGTCTGTGGTTAGAAATTCCAGTTAATGCCGAGCTGGAAGGTGATGCCCTTGTCGTACTCCTGGAAGATGTTGCCTCCCTGGGTGTAGAGCACTGGCTCGTCCAGCAAGTTTTCGATACGAGCGCGTAGCGTCGCTGCGTCAGAAACGTCGTAGCGATAAACGAGATTGAGTTCGCCCCGCGCCTCAAGGAAGACATCCGGTGCGCCGAACACACCCACGTCGGCAATCGAGTCTCCGTTCTGATTGAACAGCACGGTCAACTGGTGTCCCGATGCGACGTTGTCGTAGCCAATCACAAAGTTGGCGGTGTACTCAGGCTGCCCCTGAAGCGCGCGAGTTTCGCCGTTTGCCAGGGTGACTTCAGACTCGATGTAGGCAGCGTTGAACTGCACAAACAGGGTCTGGTTATAGTCATCAGTCAGCAGGAATTCTTTTCTGCCCTCTGCTTCGGCACCGTAAAGCTCGGCACTTTCGGAATTTTGGAACGTACGTGAGTTGCCAGCCGTACCCGAGGCAGGCTGTACTACACGTTCGATCGGATCCTTCATGTCTTTGTAGAACGCGGCAATCGACAGGTTGTCCTGCTCGTTGTCGCCGAAGTACCACTCCCAGCGCAGGTCGGCATTGAAGACATCAGAGATGCCCAGATTCGGATTACCACGTACCCGCACGTTGAACTCGTTGTCGAAGAAGACCGCGTTAGAGGCCTCCTTGAAGTCGGGGCGCGCGACCGTCTGACTGACCGCCAGTCGCAGTTGTTGTGACTCAGAGTAGAACCAGTTGATGCCAAGCGACGGCAGGATGCTGTCTTCATCGACAACACCCTGTACGGGTGCGCCGGTGGTCAGGTCAAAGGTATCGGTAACCTGGTCATACATTTCGTAGCGGACACCGGCGACGACCTGCCAGGTTGTGTCAAAGGTGTGGTCGTACATCGCATAGACGCTGTTGTAGTCCAGCTCAGCCTCGTACTCGTCAGAGACCTGCGTGCGCACCTGGAAAACAAACCCATCACGGGCGTTATCCTGCACGCCACCGATTGCCGGGCTGACATTCCCTTCGCCGGCGTCGGGTACTGCACAATCAGAGCGGATGTAGCGAGGTGTGCCACTGCCGCAAACAAAGATGACATCGCTGACCAGAGCGTTGGGGGCACGGACCAATGACGCATCCTGTCCATCATTAAAGTAACCGTAGGTCGCGCTCTCAGCGTCCCGCTCGCGGTAAATAATCTGACTTCCGAACTGGAACTTTGAAAAACTTGCACCGTTATCAAAGACGTCCCAGGTCACATCAAAGGAACCGTCGAAGTTGTTATCGGTCAGATCATCCCAGCGCTTGGAGGTATTACCGGGTGCGAGATTGAAGCCCTGAAGCAAATTGGTTTGTGCTTCATTGCCTTCGGAAAAATCGAATCCGTCGCGCAGTTGCTCAGAGTTCGTGGATGCTTGTGCGGCACGGAAACGCACATCGGTACGCTGCGGTACGTACCTACGTGCCTGACTGGCAGTGAACTGCCACTCCGCAAACAGGCTGCCATCCTCGTTGAGGAAGTGTGAACCCAAAATCTGGGAAGAAATGTACTGCCGCTCTTCCCACTGACTGGTGTGCTGGTAGATCGATTCGAATTCATCACCTTCACGACCAACCGATCTCTCGACGAAACTCTCGGTCGAGCGAGACAGGAAGTTGTTCCACTCAAAGGTACTGTTGCCGATATTCAGACCGACAGCGACGAGTGCCGACAGGTCAATATTGTTGGCCACCGACTTGTAAACCAGATCGTCTGCGACGTTGCCGCTGGCCCGGTAACTTCGGCGGATACCGTTGTTTCGATTCGTCCATTCATTGCTGTAGTTAACGGCGGTGTAAAAGCCCAGCTCGGCATCATCGATATAAAACAAGTTGCCGTAGTTGGCGCCGATGCTCACGTTCGGGTTGGCCTCGGCATAATCGAGGTCCCAGTCTTCGGCCAACATGATGCCCGCAACGCGCAGCAACTCACCGCGAACCGTCGGCAGTGCATTGAGATCAAAAGTATCGCCATCAGCGTCAGTGAAAGTGCCCGCTGAGACCGCATCCGCGATGGTCGACACAACAATGTCTTCCTCACGAGTACCGTCGTCCCAACCCAGCCAATCGAACCCCCCGCTTGCGGGATCTACGCCGACGGATTCCCCTGTCAGATCAGAGACCAGACCGACATTGAAGTTGATCGAGCCCTGCTCTTCATCGGGGAAAGTCTTGGTGTTGATAACCAGGTTGCCGCCAGTGGACTCGCCCGGCATGAACGGCAAGAAGGATTTCTTGATATCGAGCTGATTAACGAAGTTCGAAGGGAACAAGTCCAGCGGCACAGTCCGCTTGGACGGGTTCGTCGAAGGCATTGTGGAGTTGTTCAGCGTCGATGTGACGTAACGACCACCCAGGCCTCGGATAAACACATACTTATCGTCCTGCACCGTGATGCCCGGAACGCGCACTACCGATGCGGCGACATCTGAGTCGCCAAATCGTGTCAGCAACTCCACGCCCAGCGTATCAACAATATTGGAGGTATCGCGCTCAGAGACCTCAAAGCCGCTGGGATCGAAGCTTGCGATAACAAAGACTTCCTCAAGCGCAGGCAGTTCGATGGAGACGGCATTGTCATCCGCCGGCAGTGTGAGCGCGGCTCCGCGAGTGACACCACCAACAACACGTACCTCAGCCGAGACGTCCCCAACCGAAATGCGATAGAGACCTCTGGGCAGAGATCGCGACGCTTGTCCCTGCTGATTGGTTGAGAGTGCACCTGCGCCATTCGAGAGAATCACGAGCTGGTTTGCCGCGGGCTCACTGCCCTTGCGAACCGTGACCTGCAGCGTGCCCGTGGGCGCTTCGCGACGATCTGCTGCAGACTCGGTACCCGCAAAGACATCGACATAAGGCTGATCTGCGGCATCGAGATTGACCACCACGTCAGCCAACTGGCCTGAGCCTGCGGAGAACCGGGCTACCGCACTTTCGCCGGACGGCGACGTCACATTGACAATCTGCTGGCCCGCGCTCAGATCGACAAAGAGTGACCCGTCTGCACGCGTGGTGCCCACGCTGACGCCGTTGAGGCTGACTTCGGCGCCAGAGAGGCCTTGGCCGCCCTCAAACACGTACAGCAGCATCTCATCTGCCGCGTTGGCTGCCTGAGCCATTACCGTGATTAAAAGAGCTGGCAAAAAGCGGCGAGCGATGTGCGATGGTGTCATTGCGACCTCGTTAACAGTCTATGTCACGGCCAAGGCGCCGAAGCACCCCGGAAGTGGTCGCAAATTTAGGGGGGATTGGTTAAACCTTTATTGCTGATTTGTGACGAAACCGTGACACCATCACGCGGTGATTTTCATAAAAATTTCATAAATCTTTCGTTTCCATGAAGCCAGCGAATTCCACCATTGTCCGAATGACCATTGTTTTGCCGACAACGATCCATCGCGTCTGTGCTTGTACCAGCTGGCTGAGGCTTTCATCGGGGCATGGCCCAGGATTTCGTTGATCACACGCCGAGAGAACCAATGCTCAATTTCCAGACCATCCTAGAAGACAAGTATCCCCATTTCGCTGCCCGCCACCGCAGAGTGATGCGTATCGCCGGCAAGTTCCTTGGGTTCCTCTTTTATGAAAAGCGCTTCCAGCAGTTTGAGCGGGACTACCCACACCTGGAAGGTTACGACTTCGTTGAAGGTGTGCTCCGCTACTTCGATTTCCATTTGCGCCTGCGCGAATTCGAACGTGCGAGAATCCCCAGCACCGGGCGCGTAGTGATCGCCGCCAACCACCCGATTGGCTCACTCGACGGCGTCGCACTGGTCAACCTGGTAAGGCAGGTTCGGCCCGACGTCAAAGTCATCGCCAATGACTTGCTCATGGCGCTGCCACCGCTGCTGCCAGTGCTGCTGCCGGTCGACAATATGGGCGGGAATACCGCACGCCAGAACCTGCGCAACATTCGCAGTCACCTCGAAAACGACGGTGCACTGATCATATTCCCCGCGGGCGAGGTCTCGCGGTTCGGTCCCAGCGGGGTTCGTGACGGCACTTGGCAAAGCGGCTTCGTAAAAATCGCTTCAGCCACCCGTTCCCCGATCCTTCCGGTCTTCGTCAAGGGTCGTAACTCGATCTTCTTTTATAGCCTCTCGTTTCTAGCCAAGCCCTTGTCAACCGCCTGGCTGATCCGGGAGATGTTCAAGCAAAGCCACAACACCATCGATGCGCGAGTCGGGCGACCGGTACCGTGGGAGGTCTACAGCGCCAATGACTTCTCTGCCAAGAAACTGGCGAGTATGTTCCGCAAGCACGTGTATCGACTTGGCAAAGGCGGCAAGCCGCTGTTTCGCTCGGTGGAGACCGTCGCGCCCGCGGAGTCCCGCGCCCTGCTGAAGCAGGAACTCGAACAATGCGAGCATCTTGGCACCACCAATGACGGCAAACAGATCTATCTCGCCAAAATGACCGGCTCACCCTGCGTCATGCGCGAAATCGGTCGCTTGCGAGAAATCACTTTCCGTCTGGTTGGCGAAGGTTCGGGTATGCCCCGGGACATCGACCGGTTCGATCGGGATTATCACCAGTTAGTGCTTTGGGATCAGCATGATCAGGAAATCGTTGGTGCGTATCGGATCGGTGATGCGGCGTCCATTATCGAGCAGCGCGGTATCGAGGGCCTGTACACCCATACGCTCTTCGAATACGACGAAAGCATGCAGCCATACTTCGCCGAAGGTCTGGAACTCGGCAGAAGCTTCGTACAACAGAAGTACCAGACCCGTCATGCGCTGGACTATCTCTGGTATGGCATCGGCGCCTACGTGCGCAAGTATCCGCGTTTCCGCTATCTCTTCGGTCCCGCGTCCATTAGTCGCTTCTACGGTGAAAAGGCCATCGCACGACTCGCCTACTTCTACTCGACCTACTACAACCAGATCGAACTGGGCGTTCGTCCACGCACACCTTTCGTGATCAATGACCGGGTCTTGTCCGAACTGAGCGCGGAGTTCAGCGGCATCGACGTGGATGAAGACTTCAAGGCGCTGCGCGATTCCCTGGCGGAAACCGGCTTGCCGGTCCCCACCCTCTACAAGCATTACTCGCAGGCTACTGAAGCTGATGGCGTTGTCTTCACCGCCTTCAACATCGATCCTGAGTTCGGCGACTGCGTCGATGGATTTGTGCTCGCCGACCTCGATCGTCTCAAGCCGCGCAAGCGCAAACGCTATCTCGGCGAGGCAAAGAACTGATGGAAGCCATCCGCCCCGACGACGAGATCCGCTGTCGCAGCATGTGGATATCCGATGTACACCTGGGCAGCGTACACAGCAAAACCGAACAACTGCTCCAGCTGTTGGATCGAGTGAAGTGCGACCGCCTTTATCTGGTGGGCGACATCGTCGACCTCCTTGCCATGAAACGACGGGTCCACTGGCCAGAGTCTCACAACAAAGTGCTGCGGCGGTTGATGAAACTTTCGCGCAAAAAAGTCGAAGTCATCTATGTACCGGGCAACCATGACTACGCCTTCCGTACCCTGGTTGGCAACGAGCTCGGCAACATTGCTATTCGGCGTACCTGTGTCCATGAGACCGAAGATGGCAAGCGCTTGTTGGTCACACACGGGGACGAACTGGATTACGCGGTGCGTTTTTCACGGATGAACCGCATCATCGGTGATATTGCCTATGAAGTACTGATGACCGTCACCCGCTGGGTCAACCATTGCCGGAGCTGGGTCGGACTGCCCTACTGGTCGCTGGCAAAGTGGGTCAAGAAAAACGCGCCTCAGGCGGACAAAGCCATTTCCGCGTACCAAATGGCGGCGATCCACATGGCCAAGGACAAGGGCTACGACGGCATCATTTGTGGCCATTTGCACTACCCCGCCATTCGCCGCCACGATGGCGTGCTCTACTGTAATGATGGCGACTGGGTGGAGAACTGCTCGGCGCTGCTGGAGGATGAAGACGGCCGTCTGCGTCTGATCAAAGGCATCTCGCATCCCGAATCAGTCAAAGACATGATTTTTGTCGATGCGACCGAAGAGTTTGGCATCGGCCGAACGATGGCGGATGCCGCCTGAGCCCTTATTACGAAATTGTTAAAAAGTCACAATTTCGGTTCCAAAACGTTTTTCGACAGACCTTGAATTGCCGGTTAGCCTGAAAGGGTGAGAGTCACTCTTTTGCGGGTGTCATCCACCGGTGCCTCACAGTGTGAGCACGCCCTTCGGGGATGCACCTCGCCCGCTTCCCAATGTCGGCCACGCGCCGGCGGACCTCCCTCAAACTCACATTTCGTCAAGCCGGCCACTGCGTTCGCTCTCTGCGAAGACCGGGCCGTGCCAAAGGAGAACAGACTATGAAGCGATCGAAGCGAAACATGGTGCAGCGCGCCTATGAGCGCGGATACCAGATGGGTCTAACCGGCCGCAGCAGCGACAGTTGCCCTCACGCTTCGGGTGAAAACAGATCAAGCTGGCTGTCGGGCTGGCGTGAAGGCAGGACCGATCAGTGGGATGGACTGAACCCGGCTACGGCCTGCCACAAGTTGTCGGGTTTCTGACCCGACCCCACCGCGGGCCACTCGCCCGCGCGCCACTGCCTGCTTTGGGTTAATCTTCGGTCTTCGATCAGGGAACGCCGTCACGGTCCGCTGGTCATATCGTTTTCGGATTCAACCCATCGCAGGCAGTACCCATTGGACAATACAGTTCTTTCGCAACTCGAGGCCTGGCTCGACGGCCAGATCATTGGCCAGCGTGCCCTCATCCACAAGCTCATGATTGCCCTGCTCGCCGACGGCCATCTGTTGGTCGAAGGTGCTCCGGGACTGGCAAAAACTCGGGCTATCAAACAAATGGGCGTCGGGGTGGAAGGCAGCTTTCATCGCATTCAGTTCACGCCTGACCTACTGCCTGGAGACATCACAGGTACCGACATCTTCCGGCCGCAGACCGGTGGTTTCGAATTCGAGCGTGGGCCTATCTTCAACAATCTGATCCTTGCCGACGAGATCAATCGCGCCCCGGCCAAGGTTCAGTCGGCACTGCTTGAGGCCATGGCAGAGCGGCAAGTCAGTATTGGTAGCCGAACCTACCCGCTGCCGCCGCTGTTTCTGGTCATGGCTACCC
The DNA here is from genome assembly GCA_964482195.1 of uncultured Alteromonadaceae bacterium. Classification (GTDB taxonomy): domain Bacteria; phylum Pseudomonadota; class Gammaproteobacteria; order Pseudomonadales; family Halieaceae; genus Luminiphilus. The sequence goes on from CAYZWL010000014.1 coordinate 34,739, forward strand.
AGAATCCGATTGAGCAGGAGGGCACCTACCCGCTGCCCGAGGCCCAGTTGGATCGCTTCCTGATGCACGTCGAGGTGTCTTATCCCGATGCACAAGCCGAGACCGAGATCTTGCGTCTGGCGCGCAGTGAAGCGACTGGCAGCAGCGAAACAGCACCGGAGGAAATCTCCCAGGAAACGATCTTTGCAGCTCGCAAAGCGGTGCTGGAGCTTCACATGGCACCCGCCGTCGAGGAATACATCGTCCAGCTGATCGTCGCCAGCAGAAATCCGGCCGCCTACGACCCGGAGCTCGCCAGCTGGTTGGAATATGGTGCGAGCCCCCGGGCCACCATCGCCCTTGATCGCTGCTCGCGCGCCCACGCTTGGCTGTCTGGCCGGGAGTTCGTGACGCCTGAAGACGTGCAAGCGGTGGCCCCCGATTGCCTGCGTCACCGACTGATCGTGTCTTTTGAGGCAGAGGCTGCAGGTATACGACCGGCACAGGTGGTACACCGACTGTTGGAGAAAGTACCGGTCGGTTGACGCCATGCAAGCAGATTTCCAAACACCGGTGCGTGGTGCCACGATCGACACCGCGACCCTCATTGCCAACCGTTTCGCCGGCAGACTGATCAACGTGGCTGCCCCCTCGCGCGCACTCGCCAGTCTTGCAGGACAGCGACGCACCCGTCAGCGCGGCCGCGGCCTGGAATTCGAAGAAGTCCGGGAATACGTGCCAGGTGATGATATCCGTGCGATCGACTGGCGGGTCACTGCCCGCTCGGGCGAGGCGCACACCAAGCTATTTCACGAGGACCACGAGCAGCCGGTGACGGTCGCAGTGGACCTCAGGGGCAGTATGAAGTTTGGCTCGCGGTACGCCTTCAAGTCGGTTGTCGCGGCACATGCAGCCAGTCTTGTGCTCTGGTCAGGTCTCGACCGCGGTGAGCGGGTTGGCGCCATGGTGTTGCATCATGAAGGCGTCGCAGAGACCCGGGCACAACGCTCGCGCAACACTGTGTTACACGCACTGGGTTCGCTGGGTGAATATGGGCAGCCCGATCAGGGCTTGAATCGCCAAGGCGCGCCGGCACTGGGGGATCTTTTATTGCAACTGCAACGCCATTCCCGGCCGGGCAGCCGGGTGTTCCTGTTCAGTGATTTCAGCGACGGCTTGGATGACGCGGCACTGCAGGCCCTGCGCCAACTAGCCAAACGAACACAGCTAGTCGCCATGCATGTCAGCGATCCACTGGAGCGACATCTTCCCGCTGCCGGGAGTTACAGCGTCGCAGACGGTAACGCAGTCGCCAGTCTCGACACCGCCGATGCCGGGATTCGTGACAGCTACCAGCAGGAATACGAGCGTCGGCTCAACGACTTGCGAAGCCACTACCGAGACTACCGTGTACCGCTGGTCGAATTGAGCACCGACACCTCCCCTCTGCTCGCATTGCAACGGTTGTTTCCCGCCCGATGAATCCCCAGGAGCTACTGACACAACTCGCCCCATTGCGCTCGCCGCCCGCCGTTAGCTGGTGGCCACTCGCGCCTGGTTGGTGGGCGCTGATCATTGTCTGCAGCCTCTTGCTATTCGGACTCTGCTGGATGGTTTGGCAGCGGTATGCAAAGAACCGCTATCGACGTGAAGCGCTGGCGCGACTGCAGGCATTGCGCGACGAAGGTGCAGACACGGCAGCGCTAAATCGCCTGCTGAAAGTGCTCGCCTTACGGGTGTATGGCAGCGAGTCCGCCGCCCTCAGTGGTGTCGCTTGGACCCGTTTTCTGGCCCTTCATTGCGCGAAGGTGGACGACAAAGAGTTGGCACCACTGGCTGACATCTACGGCCCCGTGACACCCTCAATTTCACCCACTCTGGCAGACACGGTCACGCGCTGGATTCGCTTCCATGAGGGTCCAGATGTTTGAACTGACCTGGCCCTGGGCATTGCTTGCCCTCCCCCTGCCCATCCTTGTTTGGCTGCTTCCCCCGCGGTCGGGCAGCGAAGGCGAGGCGATCCGTGCACCCTTTGCCGCTAGATGGCGCACGCTGGCTACCCGGACGAGCGCCGGCGGCGATGCCCGGCGCTGGAAGACCGTGCCTCTATGGATCATCTGGACCCTGTTGATTGCGGCACTCACTCGGCCGCATTGGGTGGGTGAGCCCATTCAACTGCCCAATGACGGACGCGATCTCATGCTGGGAATCGACCTCTCCGGCAGCATGCAGATTGAAGATATGCAGGTTGGCAGTACCCTCGTTTCACGCATCGCTGCGGTCAAAGCGATCGCCGCAGACTTCACCGAGCGACGCCAGGGCGACAGGGTTGGTTTGATTCTTTTCGGCACTCGCGCTTACGTCCAAGCCCCGCTGACCTTCGATGTAAAGACAGTGACACGCTTCATTCGTGAAGCGCAGTTGGGTTTTGCCGGAGAAGACACCGCCATTGGCGACGCCTTGGGGCTGGCTATCAAACGCCTGCGCGAACGTCCTGCTTCGTCGCGAGTGCTCGTGCTGTTGACCGATGGCCAGGACACCGCCAGCACTGTCGACCCCATGGAGGCGGCTGCTTTGGCCGCCGAGCTCGAAGTACGCATCTATACCATCGGCATCAGCCGAAATCTCGGCCGCCTTCGCGGTGGTGGCGAAGTCGACGAGGGCCTCTTACGGGCCATCGCCGAGTCGACCGGAGGGCGATACTTCCGGGCACGCAATCCGGAAGAGTTGCAATCTATCTATGCGCTTCTGGATGAGCTCGAGCCCGTTGAACAGGCGGCGACGACCTTTCGACCTCGGCGTGCGCTCGCCTGGCTTCCACTCTCGCTGGCCCTTCTGCTCAGCCTGCTGATGCTGGTCAGCCGTGCCGACTGGCGTCGACGCCCACCGGCTGCGGTGTATGACTCATGATCGACGGCTTCCATCTTCTCCGTCCGGAGGCGCTATACGCCTTGTTTGCCCTTCCGCTGGCTGCGTGGCTAATGGCTCGCCGAAAGCACCGGTCAGGCAACTGGCGTAACGAGATTGACCCGGAGCTACTGCCCTGGCTGCTCCCTCAAACCGCTGGACAGTCTCAACAGGGACAACACAGCTGGTGGCCCCTGCTGCTGCTGGCACTGGTGATCGGCGCGATCGCTGGACCCAGTCTTGAGCGTGCCGAAGTTCCCGTCTTCCAGCGGGCAGATGCACTGGTCATCGTGCTCGACCTGAGCGATTCAATGCGCGCCAACGATATTCAGCCCAGTCGCGCCGAGCGCGCCCGACAAAAAATCCTCGATGTTCTCGCCGCGAGGGATGAAGGTGTGACCGGGCTGGTCGCCTATGCCGGTGACGCCCACGTCGTGACGCCGCTGACTGACGATCAGCGGACCATAGAGAATCTGTTACCGGCACTGACCCCAGATATCATGCCCATTCCGGGCGCAAACACCGAGGCGGCACTGCGCGAAGCGATGGCGCTGATCACCGCTGCCGGCATGGCCAATGGCCGAATCCTGCTGCTGACCGACGGTATGCCGCGCTTTGACCCCGCCGTGATTTCCGAGGAACTCAGCCTCGCCAATATCGATGTCGACATCCTGGGCATCGGCACCGCACAGGGTGCTCCCATGCCGCTGCCAGAGGGTGGCTTCGTGCGGGACGACAGCGGTGAAATCGTGGTGCCTGTGCTGGATAGCAATGAACTGCAACGGGTCGCCAGTCTGCTGGGTGCTGATTATCAAGAGGTACAACTCGACAATGGCGATCTTGAATCGCTGACTCCACTCGCAACCGCAGACCTGGTCTCGGAGGTCTCCCTGGAACGTCGCACAGATACCTGGATCGACCACGGCTACTGGCTGGCTCTGCTGGCGGCGATCGGCATGCTGCCCCTGTTCCGTCGGGGGGTTTTAGTCCTGCTGCTGGGTATCGCGCTCGCTCCTGATACCGCGCGCGCCGACAACCTGTGGCGTGATTTGTGGCGGACACCTGATCAGCAAGCCGCGACAGCGCTGGCGGCGGGTGATGCGCCCCTGGCTGCAGAGCGGTTCGAATCCTCGGACTGGCGAGGCGTCGCCCAATTCGAAAGCGGAGACTACCAGCGCTCGGCAGCGAGCTTTGCGGAGCTCGACAATGCCGACAGCTTGTATAACCGCGGTAATGCACTGGCAATGGCGGGCGACTTACCCGGCGCACTCAACGCGTATAACCAGTCCCTGGAAATCGCACCCGATCGGGAAGACGCCATCAATAACCGCGACCTGGTTCAGCGTCTGCTGGAGGAACAACAGCAACAACAGGATCAGCAGAACCAGGACGGTGAGGACGACCAGTCGCAGCAAGACAACAGCGACACTGAAGGCGACAGTGAGTCGGACGATCAGCAGCAGAACCAAGATGGCGAGAGCGAACAGAATTCGAGCCAGAGCGACCGTCCCCCGGAAGACAGCGATCCACAGCAGGGACAGCCGCAATCCGGTGACCCCTCCGCCGACCAACAAGCGTCTTCACAGGATATGCAGGAAGCCATGGAGCAGCAGTTGGAGGCACAAACTGCGGCGCAGATGCGCAAGTTTGACCAGGCACTCGAAGACCAGCAAAAACTGGAACAGTGGTTGCGCCGTGTTCCCGACGAGCCCGGCGGCCTGCTGCGCAACAAGTTCCGCTACCAGTCTATTCAACGACTCAAGAAGGGGGAGAAACCCGATGAAGATATCCGCTGGTAACGCACTGGCGCTATTGATCGGGCTCTGGCTCTGTCTGGGCACAGTCGATGCCCAAGCCAGGCTTTCCGCCACTGTGGATCGAGCTGATGTCGCCATTGGAGAAACCCTGCGACTGGTACTCACCGGTGATGCGGGTGAACGCCCCGATGAGATCGACCTCTCCACCCTCGAGCGGGACTTTGAAGTCCTCAAACGCTCGAGTGCCACCAACGCCCGCTTGGTCAACGGTAGTCAATCGGTCACTCGGACGCTTGAACTGGAGCTGGCTCCCCGGCGCGTGGGCCTCGTGACGATACCGAGCTTTACGGTGGGCGGCCGGGCTTCAACGCCAATTGCGGTGAAGGTCAGTCCCGCACCCGATATCGATGCAGGCGATGCACTCGTGCTTTTCGATGCAGAACTCGACCGGGAATCAGTCTATGTTCAGGCGCAATTGTTGCTGACCCTCACCCTGCAGCAAGCCATTAACCTGGACCAACGCGAGGTCACCCCGCTCGAACTGCCCAATGCCGACGTCGAGATGCTGGAACAACGTACTTTCCAGCGGCAGCTCAACGGGCGCCTCTGGCAGGTCATCGAGCTCCGCTACGCTATTTTCCCCCAGACCAGCGGTACCTTGCAGATTCCTGAGCTGACCTTTTCCGGCAGGGAAATCCTGCCGGGACGGTCGCTGTTGGGCGCACGACTGGGGCGTCGCCTCGTGATCAGCACCGATCCTTTGAATGTGGATGTGCGCCCCGTACCTGAGGACTTTCCCGGCGATGTATGGCTGCCCGCCCGGGACCTGCGCATAACTGAGAACTGGTCGAAACCTCCGGAGTCGTTATCTCTCGGGGACTCCTCAACCCGCACACTGGAGATCGTGGCCGAGGGCCTGCAGGGCTCGCAGATTCCCCCTCTGGAAAGCCTTGGCCCCCTGGAAAGCCTCGCGGGGCTGCGTTTCTATCCGGGACAGGAGACCATTGACCAGTCGGAGGTCGGATCCGGGCTGGCGGGATTGCGCACCCAGAGCGAAGCCCTGGTACCCAGCCAACCTGGCCAATGGACCTTACCTGAGCGTGTACTTCCCTGGTGGAATACAGATACCGATCAACTGGAGTACGCTCGGATCCCGGCCCGTGATCTGCAGGTCACCGCCGCGAGTACGCTGCCCGCCACGGGCGGCCTATCCTCGGCACCTGCGTCGCCGGCGAATATCATCGATGTCGCCCCACTTTGGCTTTATGGCGTCACCGCTTCGGGCTGGCTGACCAGCCTGATACTGGGATTGCTCTGGTGGCGGCACAGCCGATCGGGTCGACCCACTGCAACGTCCGATGCCGTTCCTGACAATGAGCGCCGTGCGCTGGTTGCGCTGAGACTTGCTTGCCAACAGCAGTCCCCCAAGGATGCCAGGGTGGCGCTGCTTCACTGGGCCCAGTTGCGTTTCAACGATCCACGTATGGATCTGAACGACCTGCGAGCAGTCGCATCACCCGCGTTAACCGAGCAGATCGACACACTCAACCGTTGTCTCTACGCAAGCGGATCGTGTGAGTGGCAAGGCAATGATCTATTCACAGCGACGCGCGAGCATCCGAATCACCAAAGCCCGACGAATACCGCCTCAATGGACAGTCTGTATCCGGCCTCTTCCTAGCCCAGATGGGCAGTGAGACACCTTGACCAATAGGGTAAACTCGCGGCTGATTGGGGGAGACCAGACAATGAAAATCCTACTCGCTGAAGATGACGCTCAGGTCCGGCAGGAACTGCGCGAATTACTGGTCAGCGAACACTATACCGTCGTGACTGCTGCCGACGGCATCGAGGCCTTTGAAAAGTTCCGCGAGGACAAGGATATCGAGCTTATGCTGCTCGATATCCGCATGCCGCGGTGCACGGGCATTCAGGCACTCGAGGCAATTCGCAAGACTGAAGCCAACAGTGACCGAATCTTTGAAGTCGTCTTTATCACCGGCAATAACGATTCCGAGTCAGTGGTCCGAGCGCTCAAGCTCGGCGCCTTCTCCTTCCTGTTCAAACCTATCGTGGTCGAAAAGCTGCTCGATGAACTCGTAGATGCGCGGGACAACATCAACGTTCGCCGCTACCGACGATTCCAGCAGGAAACACTGGAAGCACAGGTCGCGTCCAATACCACCCAGATCACCCAGCTAACCGACGAGTTGCGTAGCGGCATGGGAAGTGCGGTAGAACTACTGGCGCTCTCAGCGGAGCACTATATTCCCGGCGTCGAGCTTCATCTCAATCGCATCGGCGAAATGTCCGCGTGCCTGGGCTCGCACCTCGATATGGACGCTACCGAAAGCCAGATACTGCGTCTGGCCAGCATCCTGCACGATGTGGGCAAACTGAAGGGCCCCAACGAGCTTTACCACGCCGAGCGCGAACTCACCGAAGAAGAATTTGAACAGACCAAGCATCACACCATTATTGGTGCCAATTTGCTAAAACGTTCGGATGATCCGGTGATGGTGATGGCGCAGAAGATTTGCGCCGAGCATCACGAGAAGTACGACGGCTCGGGCTATCCCATGAATCTCAGCGGTGATGCCATCTCACTGGAAGCCTCGATCGTTCATGTCGTCGATGTTTACGACAATTTGCGAGCTCCCCGTCCTTATCGCGAAGCCCTGCCACACCACCAGGCCCTCGACATCATTATCAACGGCGACAAGAAGTCCTCACCGGATCATTTCAACCCGCGGGTCCTGCAGGCACTACTGGCGCGTCACCGGGATATCGAAGCCATTTACGAGCGCTATCGCCCGCTGCCTGCCTGAGTCTCTCAGGCCTCCTTCAGAGAGCGGCTGACCACTTCGAAAACATCTCTGGACAGGTCGTCCATCGCTGCGATGGCTTCGAGTTGGGCACGCATGGCGGCCTGCCCTGACAGGTAGCGCCGCCACCGCGTCAGTGGCGTTAGCAGTCGCGACGCTACTTGGGGATTATCGGCCTGAATGCGGCGCACCGTATCCCCCAGCAGCGCGTATCCGGCACCATCTTCGCGGTGGAACGCTACTGGATTACCCGACGCGAATCCCCCGACCAGCGCGCGTAACTTGTTGGGATTGCGCCAGTCGAAAGCCTCGTGCGACCGCAGCCCCATGACAGCATCGACGCAGTCGGCGGCAGGTCGAGTGGCCTGCAGAGTCAACCACTGGTTGACCACCAGGTTCTGGTGGGACCACCGCTGGTAAAACTCTTCGAGCAAAACCTCGCGAGCGTCAGCGTCACCCAGATGAGCGATCAAACGAGCGCCGCACAATCGATCCGTCAGGTTCTCAGCGCCGCGATATAGCGCCTCGGCCTCCGCCAGGCATTCACGATCCGCGTAGCAGAGATAGTCGAGCGCCAGGTGACGCAATGCGCGAGCACCTATCTGTTCGCCCGTAGGTTGGTACCCCGCATTTCCATCAAACTGCTCAAAGGCCCTGCGCCACTCATCGGTCAGTGCAGCGGCCAGTTGGCTTTTTACTGCGTCACGGGCGGCATGAATGGCGTGGACATCCACCAGTCCGGACACTGCGGCCCGATCGGCCAGATATTCCTCCGAGGGCAACCTCAGGGTGTGCGCCTTCATCGCGGCGTCCATGTCTGAGCAAAGAATGCTGCGACAGGCGTCGATTACCGCTGCGGGCAGCGCGGCATCGGCAACAAGCCGCTGCTCGATCATCTGGGCAAACAGCGTTTGGGTTGCGTCCCATCGTACAAAGTCGTCGTCATCGCCCTGCGACAGTGTCAGCAGATCGGCCTCGCAGGGGTCATCCATGCGCCGTACAGGCGCTGAGAAACCTCGCAGCAGCGACAGCACAGGCGCCTTATCGATATCGTCGAAATGAAACTCCTGGCGTTGCTGGGTTAGCTCCAGTACCCGCGTACTCTGCCCGGGCTCCAGCTCTATTGGCGCACCATCCACCAGTAGGCCTACCGCCACCGGCATCATCAACGGTGGCTTACCCGGCTGCCCGGGTGCGGCAGGATTGGACTGCGCAAGAGACAGCGTGTAGCGACGCGCGTCTGCATCGTACTGCCCTGTCACTGACAATTGTGGTGTGCCCGCCTGCTCGTACCAGTGCCGGAACTGGGTGAGATCCCGCCCAGAAGCGTCCTCCATAGCGGCCACGAAATCATCGCAGGTCACTGCCTGACCATCATGCCGTTCGAAATAGAGCGCTGCGCCGCGCTGAAAGGCCTCCGCGCCCAGCAGGGTATGCAGCATTCGCACAACCTCTGCACCCTTTTCATAGACCGTCAGTGTGTAGAAATTAGAGATCTCAATGAAAGCGTCCGGCCGCACCGGATGAGCCATGGGGCCCGCGTCTTCGGCAAACTGATGGGTGCGAAGAAAGGCAACATCCTCGACGCGCTTAACGCCCCTGGAGTTCATATCTGCAGAGAACTCGGCATCCCGAAATACAGTGAAGCCCTCTTTCAGGCTGAGTTGGAACCAGTCGCGACACGTGACTCGGTTCCCGGAGAAATTGTGGAAGTACTCGTGAGCCACAATGGCCTCGATGCGCTGATATCCGGCGTCGGTAGTGATATCCGGGTCAGCCAGCACACACGAGGTATTGAAGATATTGAGGCTCTTGTTCTCCATCGCGCCCATGTTGAAATCATCTACCGCGACAATGTTGAACAAATCGAGGTCGTACTCGAGTCCGTAAACCTGCTCGTCCCAGCGCATGGCGCGCTTGAGTGAGTCGATAGCGTGCTCACAGTAGGCTTGGTCTTTCTCTTCCACCCAAATCCGGATCGCGACCTCACGCCCACTACAGGTGGTAAAGCTGTCCTCGACCAGCGCTAATTCACCCGCTACCAGCGCAAACAGATAACTCGGTTTGGGAAACGGGTCGTGCCACTCCGCTAGATGTCGGCCATCCGCCAATTCGCGGGCAGCGACGAGGTTGCCATTACTCAAAAGCACCGGGCAGCTCTGCTTGTCGGCAGTCACTTCAACGGTGAAAACCGCGAGCACGTCAGGGCGATCCGGGTAGAACGTGATCTTTCGGAAGCCCTCCGCCTCACATTGGGTGCAGTACATGGTGCGCGAACGATAGAGCCCCTCCAGAGAGGTATTCTGCTCAGGTCGGATCAAGACCTCACTGGTAAATTCAAAGGTATCCGGCACTCCTTCAATACGAAGTTGATCAGCCTCGTAGTGCCAGCGGTCGTCTGCGACCGCCGCACCATCAATTCCCAGCGACAGAAGCTCGAGGCCGACGCCATCGAGCAGCAGCGGTGCATCGGCCGCTCCCTGACGACGAAACTGGATTCGACTGCGCACCCGGGTCTCGTTAGGGCGAATGTCAACCGCGAGATGAATGCCGTCGACCAAAAAATCTGGCTGCTGATAGTCCTTGCGGTAGATTGTCTTCGGGGCACCTTCACGCATCAGGGATCGATCTCCAGAGTCAGGTTATACCCGCCGAATTTGCGCACGTTGAGCACGCCAGTATCGAGCATCAGATACTGGCCCTTGATACCCATCAACGTACCGGTGACCTCAGGGGTTTTGTCAAAATTGTGCGCCTTGACCTTGGTTGGCCAGATTTGTACCGGGTACCGGATGCTGACCTCTTCGGCGTCGTCGAGCAATGTGACCGCCTGCAAACCAAAGCGATCTTGCAAGGCGGCAATTTCGTTAGCACACCGCGTGAACAGGTCTTCACGCACCGCGTTCAAATCCGCATCGGGCGCATCGCCCTTGAGCATGGTCTGCCAGGCGGTTTTGTCAGCGATATGCTGACCGAGCGCCACTTCGAGCAAACCCGACTGATGCCGCGTCGAAACCCGGGCGATCGGTCGCGCCTGGGTCGCCCCCTGGTCCATCCACCGTGTTGGTACCTGGCTGTGACGTGTAATGCCCACCTTCAAGCCTGAAGTGTTCGCTAGGTAAACCACATGGTCGATATTGCAATGAGTCTCGCCCCAGTCGGGCTCGCGACAGGTGCCCTCATCGAAATGACATTTCTCGGGTTTGACGATACAGCTGTCGCACTGTGCAAGTTTTTTGAAACAGGGATAGCAATAACCCTGATTAAAACTTTTCTTGGTCAGCCGATTGCAGTGAATACAGTTGATCTGCCCTTCGAAGCGAATGCGTAAAACAGCGCCTATGGCGGCATTGAGACCTTGCTCCTGCTGATCAGTGACCCACGTATAATCCACCACCTCCTGCAACTCGGTGCGCATTTTTCGCACCGCACCGTTAATGATGGTCACACGCCCTCCTCCGGAAACTTCAGCGGTTGCGGATCGTCGCATTGATCACCGGCTTTGTGCCCTCGATCGATGAAGCCAACGCGCTGTTCAGCTGGCAAATGCCGTTCACCCCAGGCAATCACCGCTTGCATGGTGTGCTCGCGCTGTTCCGCGCTAACGGCTCTTCCGTCCGGCCAGCGGCCGGTTTCAAGGGCAGCAAGCATGCGATCGTAAACATCGCGCCCCATGCCCGCGATGACATCTTGATAGGCGTCAGTCACCGAAACTCTCCTTTAGGAATTTGCTCGCCCAGCACGCTGCAGCAGCGCCAACACCGCCCCGAGCATAAAACCAATCATCAAGCCACCGAGATGCGCACCATTGGCGATGGCACCGACTCCCATAAATTCCAGCGGCCCCAAAAACCCAATTGCCAACCAAATCAGCATGAAGGCAAGCACCGCGGGAGGTGGCTGGGCAATCCATCCGGGTCGCAGCAACTGGCCGGCCCAAATAAATCCAAGAAAGGCATAAACCACGCCAGACATACCGCCGAAGATGGACGGCCCTTCCCAGAAGTACTGCACGGAGTTGCTGAAGGCAGCGGTCACCAGGTAAAGCGCGAATAAATTGAATGAACCGATTGCGTGTTCAATCCGCTGACCGAATTCCCATAGCCACAGGCAATTAAAGACGACGTGCAACCAACCGAAGTGAATCAGCGTCGGGGTGACGAATCGCCACCAACCCTGCCCGGGCTCGCCGAACGACACGCCGCCGCGGGTCGCCTCAAATGGGACGTAGTTGAACAGTTCAAGCAGCGTGATCCAGCGCAGCGGAAAGAACAGCAAGAACGCGGCGGCGCTGGCGGCAACCAACGCGAAGCTAATCGGCGCACGCTTGATGTTAGGGGGTAAGCGCATCAGACCAACGTAGTTTGTCGCGGCAACTGGCGTAGTAGCTGTACCCGGGCGGATGTAGCAACGTGAGCTGCTTGGCCTTCTTCCTGACGACCACGGTGTCACCTGGCTGAGCCGTCAGGGAAACCTGACCATCGCAGGTGACCGGCGGGTGAATCCGGTTTCGTGACACCACATTGATACGCATCTCGCTGTCGCCATTGACCACAATGGGCCGACTTGTCAGCGAGTGCGGGAACATCGGTACCAGCACCACGGCATCCAGGTGCGGATTCATGATGGGGCCACCGCCACTGAGTGAATAGGCCGTGGACCCGGTTGGTGTGGAAATAATCAAGCCATCCGCATTCATTCGATAGACAAACTCGCCATCAATCGCGAGCTCGAATTCGATCATCTGACCTGACGTACCGGAGTTCACCACAACGTCATTGAGTGCTTCCGCGGTACCAATGACCTCGCCGTCTCGGAGTACCTCCGCATCCAGTAAAAAACGTCGGTCGCGCGAGAAATGCCCGTCAAGCACTGCACTGACCTGTTCGAGCAATTCGTCAGGACTGACGTCCGTCAAGAAACCCAACCGGCCGCGATTAATGCCGATCACGGGTGTTTCATGACGCACCAGGGTGCGTGCGGCGCTCAACAAACTGCCATCTCCACCGATGACGATTGCCAGGTCGACCTGCTCACCCAATTGATCCCTGGGGAGCATGGCGCGTTTTTCAAAATGTGCCAGCGAAGCGAGACGGTCTTCCAAAAGCACCTCAACGCCTCGCTCGTCGAGCAGCGACAGAAGATCAGAGACGATCTGATAGACACCTGGATGTTCCCGCCGGCCCATGAGACCGACTCGCCGAAACTCAGTCATGTTCCGCTGCCCCGTCAGGATGCATTCGAGCAAGCACGCGACGTATCGCGTGCGCCACTTCATAGTCAGGCAGTATACGCATCGCTACCGAACGCGCCTGCTCACTGACATCTTTCCACAGCTGGGCGTTACTCATCAGTTGGTCGGTGAGCCGAACCATCTGCTCAGGACTGTCCGCTACCGTCACGCCAGATTCGAGATTACTGTGGGCACGACTGATTGCCGAACGAGTGGTGACCACGGGCAATGAACGCGCCATGGCATTCACCATTTTGGCGTCCACATGGGTTTCGTATAGCAACGGGTCCACGACGACCCGGCATCCCAACTCGAGCAATTTGCGGTCGTTACTGCCCCAATGCAGGTAGACATCCTCGAGATCATTTAGCCGGCGTTGTAGACCCTCTTCTGGTGCGCCGCCAACCACGTGCAGTTCAATACCTGGACGCTGCATGCGCAAATCAGGCCACACACCATTCAAAAACCAATCCAGGCTGGCAAGATTTTGCTGGAAGCCAAGATAGCCGATGTAACCAACCCGATTACCCGTCAGGCTGAACTCGGCCTCGCCAAAGGTCGGACTGCCGGAACCCGGTCGGCTGAAGTTATCCTGAAGCAGACGCATGGGCACGCCGATTTCGCCGATCTGGTGGGCGATCTCGGGCCGGGCAAAAATATGGTCGACCTCATCAAACAAGGCCAACTCATAGTCACGCAATGTGTCATTCCGCAGACGTCTGAAAATGCCTGTCTTGGGTGCTTCTTGGGTAGAGCAGACTTCACGGGCGAGATAGACGATAGGGATATCACGGGTAGCGGGTCGATACGACCAAGCGATCAGGTCGTCAACGACAATCGCATCGAAATCATCTGCTTTACGTTGAATGGCGGCTTGCAGCCGCGCGTTGAAGGTTGCAGTGCCATGACGGGCACGCATGAGCTGGCGTAAGCCCGATTTGGCACGCGCGTCTGCGCCGCTGCTCTCCAGGCCGCCGGCAACCCGCACGGGCCCTAAATCCACTCGCAGGCGATTCATACCCACCGTGTTCATATCGCCGACCACTGCGAGCGACACGCGAAAATCGCGGCTCAAGGTGCCGATGGCAATACGACTGGCCGGAGAAATCATGTTTTCACCGCTGTCGGGGTCGCGTGCCGTCAGGTAGAGCAACCTGAGCGGCTGGGCTGACGATCCAGCCATTACCCCTCCAGGCCGACGTTATTGCGCTCCAGGACGCGTTCGGCCCGATAGCTCGACCGCACAAAGCTGCCCGACACAACCTCCATAAAGCCCCGCTCAAGGCCCCACTCACGGTAGCGTTCGAACTCGTCAGGATGGACGTAGCGATCGATGGGATGGTGATTGCGAGTTGGCTGCAGGTACTGACCGAGCGTCAGCACGTCAATCTCGTGCGCCCGCAAGTCGTCCATACAGCGAATGATTTCGTCATCAGACTCACCCAGCCCCAACATGAGAGAGGTCTTGGTGATGACATCCGGGCGGTAGCGCTTACCGTGGGCCAGTACATCGAGGGTCTGTTGATAACCCGCGCGAGGGTCGCGCACCGGGTGGGTCAGGCGTTCGACCGTCTCGACGTTCTGTGCGAACACTTCGATACCGGAATCCAACAAGGTTTCGACGGCCGCAAAGTCACCCAGGAAGTCCGGGGTGAGCGCCTCAACTGCAGTCTCGGGGTTGTCAGCCTTCACCGCGCGAACAACCGCAGCGTAATGCCCCGCGCCTCCATCCGCGAGGTCATCCCGGTTGACGGAGGTCAGTACCACATACTTGAGTCCCATGAGACTGACGGCGCGTGCGGTGTTGGCGGGCTCTTCAGCATCCAACCAGCCCCGGGGGTTACCGGTGTTGACCGAGCAAAACCGGCAGGCGCGAGTGCAGACATCGCCCATGAGCATGATGGTCGCCGTGCCGGCACTCCAGCATTCGCTCATGTTCGGACACTTGGCTTCCTCGCAGACCGTGGCAAGTCGATGCTCGTGCACAATGCCACGGACCTGCTCGAACTTGGGACTGCTGTTCACCCGGACGCGCAACCAATCCGGCTTTCGCTGGTGCTCGCCGGCCTGGGCGGAGGCTTTAATACCATCCTTGATCACGCGCATACCGCGATCGTTGGTAAATTTCTCCCCGCTGCTAATCTGCACAGTGGGTATGAGGTCTTGCGTCATGTTTTTCCCTGTCATCGCAGTCGTCGCTGCGATCAAACCAAGATCAGGCCTACCCTTTGGAGCGTCAGGCCCTCGCAGCCGACGGCGACGTTTCACGTGATGCGCGGCTCAACGTGACCGGCACCCCATTGACCGCGGCGTTGCCGCTGAGTTCGTCCAACCAGTTGGCATCGGTGACATCATTGCAACTAACACCAGCGTGGTCGCTCGCAATTGCCGCGCGAGTCCCCTTGAGTCGGTGCCCATACCCATGCGGTAAGCTGACCACCCCCGGCATTATCTCATCTGAGATAGCGATAGGTACGTCTATCGTCCCGGATCGGCTTTCCAGCGTGACCGTGTCACCCGCTGACAATGCCTCACGTTCAGCGTCTTTAGGGTGCATCAGCAGCGTACAGCGCGGCTTTCCTTTCACCAGCCGGCGATAGTTGTGCATCCAGGAATTGTTGTCCCTGACATGCCTTCGCCCGATCAGCAAATAACCTTCAGTCGGTTCTAGTGTTTCCCGGTCAAGCCGTTGAATATCCTCAACAATCTCAGGCACAGCGATGTTGATGCGACCATTAGCGGTGCGCAGCCGACCAGGCAACTGCGGCTCCAAGGGGCCCAAATCAATACCCGAAGGATTGGCCAACAGTTTATCGATGCTGAGGTCATAATCCGAATCTGCGCCGTAGTGCCCGCTGCGCAGCGCCATATCCATCAGCTCGTGAGGTGGCGGCGTTGGCGAGTGTGACTGGTCCAGCAGTTTGGCAAGGCGCTGTCCCAATGCTTCGAAAATTTCCCAGTCGTGCATCGCCCCCGACGGGGCGTCAAAGATCGCCGGGTTGAAGCGCGCGGTGTTGCGAATCGCGTTGTGGTGGAACGCCATATCGTAGTGGTCGTGTTCAAGTGGCGAGGTCGGCGGCAGAATGACGTCAGCGTGACGGGTGGTTTCATTCAGGTAGGGATCCAGCGACACCATGAAATCGAGGGATTCGAGGGCATCATCCAGCACATGACCCGCCGGCGTGGACAACACCGGGTTACCGGCGCCGGTGAACAGCGCCCTCACCTGGCCCTCCCCGGGGGTGCTGATCTCTTCGGCGAGCGCCGCCACAGGTAGCTCCCGGTCAAATTCGGGCAGATTTCTCATACGGCTACGATGTCGGCCAAAACCGCCGGGACCCGTCATGGACAATTGGTCGACGGCTGGCAGTGTGAACAGGCTGCCCCCCGGCTTGTCCAGATGCCCGGTCAGGATATTGAGCACCTGTACCGCCCACTGACAGAGCGTGCCAAAACGCTGGGTGGAGATTCCCATGCGTCCGTAGGCAATACCTCTTTCGGCACCACTGAGATCCCGGGCGAGCCCAACGATGACGTCTTCATCAATGCCGGTCACCCATGCTGCCCGTTCAGGGGTGAAGCCGGCAACGGCTGATGCGATCTCATCAAGCCCGTCGGTCAATGCTGCGAGCTTGCCCGGCGCCACCAGATCATCACGGAAGAGTACGTGGATAAGGGCGAGCAATAGCGCAGCGTCGGTACCTGGCCGAATGAAATGATGCTCATCAGCCAGTTCGGCGGTTTCAGTGCGGCGTGGGTCGATCACGACCAGCCTGCCACCTCGCGCACGCAGATCTTTAATACGCTTCCTGACGTCGGGGACTGTCCAAATGCTCCCATTGGAAGCCAGCGGGTTTGCACCCAACATCAGAAAATAATCGGTACGGTCAATGTCTGGAATCGGGAACAACAGCTTGTGCCCAAACAACCAGAGCGACACCAAATGGTGAGGTAGTTGATCCACTGATGTGGCGGAGTAGCGGTTGTTGGTACGAATATGCCGGAACAGCGCACTTTGGTGGGTGAGCATGCCGTAATTGTGCACGCTGGGATTTCCCAGATAGACCCCGACCGCATCGACGCCATGACCTTGGATGGTTCGGGCGAGTCCCTCGGCGACCGTGTCCAGAGCCGTCTGCCAATCAACCGGCTCATGTTCGAATACGCCTGATGCCCGACGAACACGTCGCATTGGCTGGCGCAGGCGATCCGGGTCATTGTGAATATCGGCGATAGCCACTGACTTTGGACAGACGTGGCCCCGACTGAGCGGATCCTGCTTGTCACCTTTGACCGACAGCACCTGTTCGTCCTGGGTTTCGATGACAAGGCCACACATGGCTTCGCACAAATGACAAACCCGGTGATGAATCACCGGGCCCGAGGATGTTTCCGACATAATTATTGGCCTTAGTGCACCTGTGGGCGCACAGTCTGATTACCGCGAATCAGAAGTTTTCCCAGACATCGTCGCCGGCTGCAACCGTTGGCGCGGCTTTTGGCAGCGAACGAGGGGCTGGTTGCGGTGTGGGATCTGCGGTAGCTGGCGCAGGTGCAGGAATTTCACGGCGGGGCGCGGCAGCCCCGGTCCCGCTGGCAGTCATCTCCTGGCGGAGATTTTCAGGCAATGAAAACAGCCGCATATTGGTGGCCATGCCTTCGGCCTGAATTTCCAGTTGTCTGGCGGCTGCGGTGACTTCTTCCACGAGGGCGGCATTTTGCTGGGTCATCTGGTCCATGGACGTCGCCGCTTGGGTGACTTCCTGGATACCCTGCGTCTGCTCGGCACTGGCGTGCGAAATTTCAGACATCATCTGCGAGACATGTTGAACGTCGCTGACAATCTGCTGCAGGGTCTCTCCACTCTCGTTAACCAGCCCAGCACCGGCCTCAACCTTGCCGACGGAATCTTCAATCAAGTCCTTGATCTCGCGAGCAGCCTCGGCACTTCGCGCTGCCAGGTTACGAACCTCTGCGGCCACCACCGCAAACCCGCGGCCCTGTTCACCCGCCCGGGCGGCCTCAACCGCGGCGTTCAAAGCCAGCAAGTTGGTCTGGAAGGCGATCTCATCGATCACATTGGTAATGTTGCCGATCTTGCGGCTGGAGTCGGTGATCTCGCTCATGGCTGAAACCGCAGAGCCCACCACTTCCCCCCCCTTCTGGGCGTGATTCTTGGCATCCTCCACCAACTGATGTGCTGAACGGGCGTTGTCAGCGTTGCGCTCAGCCGTGGCCATCATTTGGGCCATTGCTGCGCTGGTCTGCTCGAGCGAGGCGGCTTGTTGCTCGGTGCGATCAGAGAGATCCTGGTTCCCCGCTGCGATCTCGGCACAGGCACTGTTAATCGCATCCGCGCGCTGATCCAAATCCGAAACGGTGCCCTGCAAGGCCGACACATATTGGGCGAAGCGCTTGCCAAAATCACTGGTAGCACCACTGGTATCGATATCCAGATTGATCACACCCTCGTTGAGCGTCAGGTAAGTGCCAAACTGATTGGTCTCGACCGCCTCGACGGCTTCCTTGTGGGAGCTCAAGGCCACCAGCACCAGCACGATTGACTCAAACACCACGAACGCCGCGTGCAGAACAACCAACCCGAAACCAGAGCCCGAGTCGAAAATGAACACGCCGACATCCGCCGCCTGCAGATAGTTAAAGAGCAAGTGGTGCACTGCAATGACTGTCGCAGCAGTCAGGATAACCATCCAATCGCGATACACGATCAGAATAGCGAGCAAAGTGAAGATACCGAAGTGCCACTCGATATCACCTCTGGCCTGATGAATCGTCAGACCGGCCATCACCATGAAGGCGGCCCCATAGATCAGGCGAGTGACCTTTTCACC
The DNA here is from genome assembly GCA_964482195.1 of uncultured Alteromonadaceae bacterium. Taxonomy (GTDB): domain Bacteria; phylum Pseudomonadota; class Gammaproteobacteria; order Pseudomonadales; family Halieaceae; genus Luminiphilus. Next base: position 53,292 of record CAYZWL010000014.1, read on the forward strand.
CGGCAACATAAAGGTCGCCGCGGCGCAGAGGCCAAGGGTAGGCAGTCCGACCAACAGGGCCGACAGCCAAGCCTCATAGGCCATCGCCAAGCCTAAACTGACTGCAAAGCAGAAGCCCACAACACCGAGACACAGCTTGTCTCCTGCGACGTAAAGCTCGTGCATGCCTTGCTTGATGACATCTGTACTCATGGGGATGACCTCAGTCTCGCAATGTGTAATCTAACGTTCACAATTTACTATCTTATTGGTGGCGGTGACACGCTTATCTGTCGCGCGGCACGCCGCCTCACTGACTACGCCGATTTCGGCGCGGGCTGCCGCCAATCACAGTAGCAACCCATCACCGAACGGTTTACCCAGGTATCCTGGAAATCTTCGGGTGCGACTCTGAGCGACGACTCAACAAATCCACCCAGCGAGGTCACACAGGCGCCCCCGGCAGAATAAGGCCCCAAATACACAAGGTCTCCACCCGCGCTGACGACCATCGCTGCGGGTGATGCCGGCACCAACGCCTGCCCTTCGTCGAGGATCACGCCAGCCATGGGCATCCCCGACTCTTGCGCCAGGCGTTCGGCGGCAATCTCAGCCCGCTCAGCGTCCTCGGGTCTTGCAAGCAATACCACCCGGGCCCCGGCCTCGAGAATCTGTGAGCGCATAGAGACAAGGTGCTGCAGAGCAGATTCTGCACAGCTGCAGCGTTCGTCCCATGCGTGCACGATCAGCGCAGTACCGGTATCTGGCAGCGACTGCAGCAGGGTCAACTTGACCTCAGAGAGCGGATAATCGGGGGTAGTCAGTACCGTCGGGTCGAAAAGTCGCTGATCTGCGGTTTGCAGCGCATACAGCGTCCAGCCAGAGCCAAGCAACCAGACCACGGCAAGCAGTGAAATCAGCACACGCTTGCGCTGCAAATCTCTGGATGCCCCTTCTGTCTGAATGACCGCCGCTGTCGACATACTTTGAGACCTCAATGCACACCCGGATTGCCGGGCCACTGGCCACACAGCCGAAACTTAAAGCTTTTCCTTAGCAAATTGTCGCACGCTGGCGGGAACACTCCAACCTTTACGTCGTGTCGGCGGTGAGCATGGGTCGCATTTTGCAGTTTGGATTGGCCTCCGTGAAACGCCCGGAGTAGCATCGGGGGAGCCCCCCTCATCGCGGACTCCTTACCATGCCAAAGCTACCACTTGCCCTCACTGCATCGCTCGCTCTGCTGTGTCCCACCGTCGTAGCCCAAGACAGTACAGACTGGCCTTATCCACAGGACATTCCCCAGATTGAGCCCATCAGCGTAGGTCTGGCAGGTGCGCAGCCCAATGATATCGTGCGCTACCTGCTCGCCCGCGGCGCTCTCGGCGCCCGCATTTCACCCGACGGTAAGACCGTCGCCTTTCGCGACCGCATCACCGGGGAACCGCAACTCTGGCGAGTGAGCAGCCAAGGTGGCTGGCCCCAGCAACTCAGCTACGGCAGCGGTGTACGCAGTTTTCGCTGGACACCCGACGGCGAGGCCCTGCTGATCACCCGCGATACCGAAGGGGACGAACGCGAGGGCTACTATCTGTTGTCCAAGGATGGCACCAAAGAAACCGAGATCCTGCCCCCCTCGGACGCCTTCCGCAGTTTCGGCATGTTCTCCAGCGATGGCGCCAAGCTGCTTTTCGCGTCAACCGAACGCAACGGTCGTGACTTCGACCTCTATATTGCCGACAGCCAGACCGGTGAGCAGCGCATGGTCTACGAGGGCACCTTCGGCTTTTTCGCCAGGGCCTGGCAACCCAACGGAAATTTGGTCATCGTCGATGAGACGCGCGGCGAAGACGGCAACGATGTCTATCTGCTGGATATCGAAAGCGGCGACATGACACCGTTATTCCAACCGGATATCGCGGCCAGCCACGATGACTACCAATGGCTACCCGACGGCAGTGGCTTCTATCTGGCGACCAATCAGGGACGAGACCGTGCCGGGCTAGCCTTCTACGACCTCAAAAGTGGCGAACTCACCTTCGTGGAATCTCCGGAGGGTGTGGTTGAGGGCGTATCCCTCAGCCATGACGGCCGCTACCTGGCCTGGGTCGTCAATGACAACGGCATCTCCAGACTGCACATCAAGGACCTGCAGTTCAATCAGCGCATCGAGCCACCGCAATTGCCCGAGGGCGTGGTCAGTGTCGACTTCGCGGGTCGCGCGAATCACTTGCTGATGCGCATCTACGCTTACGACATTCCCGGTGACGTTTTGGTGTGGGACCTGGATGAACGGTCGATCACCCGCGCCGTACGCTCGAGCCTGGGCGGTATCAATCCGGCCTCACTGGTCGCGCCGACATCGCTGACCTTCCCTGCACAGGACGGCGAAACCCTCCAGGGATTTCTGTATACCCCCCGCAGTGCCACACCGGGCAAGCCCGCCCCCGTCGTCGTGCGAGTCCATGGTGGGCCGACCGCCCAGAGCCGTCCGATATACCGCGCACAATCGCAGTACCTGGTCAACAAGGGCATCGCCGTGTTCGATGTCAACGTGCGAGGATCCACCGGCTTCGGCAAGCGCTTCAGTCGACTCGACAACCAGGAAAAGCGACTGGATTCCGTCCGCGATCTTGTCGACACGGTGGCGTTTCTCAAAACCCTGCCCAATATCAACGCTGACCGGGCCGCCGTCATGGGGGGGAGCTATGGCGGCTACATGGTTAACGCAGTACTCGGCGCCTACCCCGAGGTGTTCGCTGCTGGTGCCTCTTTCGTCGGTGTCACCGACTGGGTCAGGGCGCTGCAAACTGCGTCACCCGGGCTCAAGGCTTCGGATCGCATCGAATACGGGGATATCCGCGAACAGCGGTGGATCGACTTCTACTCTGAAAATTCACCCATCAATACCGCAGACAATATCCGCGCGCCGCTGCTTGTGCAGCACGGCGCCAATGACCCGCGGGACCCGGTCGATGAATCAGACCTGATTGTCAAAACGGTGCGCGACAATGGCGGTGAAGTGACTTATCTGCGCTTCCCTGATGAGGGGCACGGCATCAGCAAGCAGGTGAACCGAGTCGCATTCAATCGCGCGCTCGCAGCCTTCCTTGAAAAACACCTATT